>JAPHQV010000025.1 GCA_026197075.1 Gammaproteobacteria bacterium
GGTGCCCTTGGTGGCGATGATGGACATGGAAGGCGTGCGCGCCTCGTCGATTTCCTTCAGCTTGGTGGGCAGCAGCTCGTCCAGCTTCTGGTTGAGCCATGCGTCCATCTGAGCACTTCCCTTCATTTCTTCAGCTGTTGTTGACATAAATGTCCTCCTCCTAGCCGTGTAATTGGTACTGTCATGTTATATAGCGAGGATGCCCATTGTGGGTGCTCACCTGTGTCACGCATTCAACCATCGCCTCTGGATACATCCGCCACAGCCGGGAGCTTGGGGCTGGTGCAATTGGCGCGACCGGGTTCGATTCTATGGGCGATCAGTCGGACGGTCAATTCTGCCCACAATCCCCCCGGATTGCCAGTCCGGCCCCCGGGCCCGTCTAGCACTGCTCCCAGGGCAGACCGTGATAACGCCAGCCGCCACGACTGCTGCGGTGATGATGCTCGTCCAGATCACCCTCAAAACCCTCGTCGACGTGATAGATCTCCTGGAAGCCGGCCGCCAGCAGGACGCGGCCCGCCTCCAGGGAACGCTTGCCACTGCGACAGATGAGGATGATGGGGGCACTGGCCCGGGGTTCATCGTGACTCAACCCCCCCAGGATGAGCTTGCGTATATCGGTGACGAAGTGGGGATTGATGTCCCAGTCCGGCTCGTCGATCCAGGGAATATGCACGGCACCGATCGGGTGCCCCACGAACAGGAACTCGATATTGGAGCGAATATCCACTAACAGGGCGCGCGGGTCCCTCTGCAGCAATTCCCAGGCCTCGCGCGGCCCGATATCCTTCACTTCCGGTATGTTCTGCTTCATCGCCTGCTCCCGAGCCCCCTTGCCTGCAGTATAGCGGCACTTGCCAGCCTTCTGTCCGCCACGTACCTTTCGTCCCCATGCACGCACCCCCTCCCAAGGCCCTGCTACGCCCGGTCGGTCGCGCCATAGCCGACTATGACATGATCCGCGCCGGCGATCGCGTCCTGCTGGGCGTATCGGGCGGCAAGGACTCCCTGGCACTGCTGCACATCCTGCTGCACTTGCAGCAACGCGCACCGATCCGCTTTGATCTTGGTGTTATCAGCGTCGATCCCATGGTCGACGGTTTCGACCTGACACCTCTCGAGGCCTATATGGCCGATCTGGGGGTACCCTACTTCCGGGTCCGGGAACCCATCCTGGAACGGGCCCGCAGCCATATGAGCGGCGACTCCTACTGCAGCTGGTGCGCCCGCATGAAACGGGGAACCATGTATGCCACGGCGCGCCGCGAAGGGTACAACTGCCTCGCCCTGGCCCAGCACCTGGACGACCTGGCGGAAAGCTTTCTCATGTCCTCCTTCCATGGTGGCCAGCTGCGCACCATGAAGGCCCACTACCGCAACGATGCGGGCGATCTGCGCATCATCCGCCCCCTCGTCTATGTGCGTGAACGCCAGACCCGCGAATTTGCCCGGTCCGCGGCCCTGCCGGTGATCGGCGATAACTGCCCGGCCTGCTTCCGCATGCCCACCCAGCGTCAGCACATGAAAGAACTGCTGGCCCGGGAAGAGACGCAGAACCGGCTGCTCTTCAAGAGCTTGCTGGCCAGTATGCGCCCACTCATGGTGGAACAAGACCCGAAAACGATATAAAAACTCCACTTTTATTTTATTAATGACGAAGTGGTTAATTTTGTACGATTATTACCGTATTTTCACAGTAAAGGGTTTTTTATTGAACATTTTCCCTACTTCGCCCCTCCCAAAAGGCAAACTCATCCACCTGTCGGCGGGACGCCGTAAACACATCCCTGTGGGCTTGACGGCCGCATCCCTGCGGCCGACACCCGCCGACAGGTGGATGAGCTTGCCAGCGCACAGCCCGGCACCCGGTCCATGCGCGCGCGACTGATCCGGGCCGGCCTGCGCCTGTTCGCCGCCCTGCCCCTGCCCTTGAACCACGCCCTGGGCGCCAGCCTTGGCTGGCTGCTGGCCCTCCTTCCCAACGACCTGCGTGGCACCACGCGGGACAATCTGCAACGCTGCTTCCCGGACCTGGATCCGCGTCAGCGGCGCCGCCTGGCGCGGCGCAGCCTGATGGAAACGGGCAAGACCATCACCGAGACCGGACCCCTCTGGTGCTGGCCCGGGGAACGGGCCCTGGCGTTGATGCGGGAGGTGCGCGGCCGGGAATGGGTCGATGCGGCCCTGGAGAAGGGGCGCGGCCTGATCCTGGCCACCCCTCACCTGGGAGCATGGGAACTGGCCGGACTATGGGGCGCGGCAAACCTGCCCATGACCACCCTGTACCGCCGGCCGCGCATGGGCGAGCTCGATCAGCTGGTGCGCGCGGCGCGGGAGCGCATGGGCGCGCGCTATGTGGCGGCCGACGCCAGCGGGGTGCGCGCCCTCTACCAGGCGCTGGCGGAGAACCGGGTGGTGGGCATGCTGCCGGACCAGGATCCCCGCGACAGCGGTGGCGAGTTCGCCCCATTCTTCGGCATGCCCGCCTACACCATGACCTTCCTGTCCCGGCTGGCGCGCAAGACCCAGGCCCCAGTGGTGTTCGCCTACTGTGAACGCCTGCCGCGGGGCCGCGGTTACATCCTGCACTTTCTCCCCACCCCCGCCACCATCCACGGCGCCCTGCCGGAATCCCTCGCCACGGTAAACCAGATGGTGGAACAATGCGTGCGCGCGCTGCCCGAGCAGTACCAATGGAGCTACAAGCGTTTCAAGACACGCCCCGGGGACATCGCGGCACGGAAGTAATAGCGAAACCACCCTGTAGGAGCGGCCTTCGGCCGCGAACATTCGCGGGCATAGCCCGCTCCTACAGGGTACTTCGCGGAAACGAACATTCGCGGCCGCAGGCCGCTCCTACAGGGTGACGCAGGACGGGGGCAAACGCCTCAAGCGCTCCCGAGTTGCTTGCGCAGACGCTTCAGGAACACCTGCATTTCCTTGACCGCCTGTTTGTCGCCCCGGGTTTCGGCGGCCTCGATGCCTTTTTCGTATACCGCCATCGCCTGGGCATCGCGGCCCAGTTCGGTGAGCACCTTACCGTAGAGCTTCCAGGCGGCGGAATAGCCCTTGTCCAGCTGCACGGCACGGGCCAGGTGCTCCACGGCCATGAGGGCATCGCCCTTCTTGAAATACTCGTTGCCCAGGCTGTAACGCAGCAGCGCGTTATCCTGGCCGGAGGCCAGCATTTTTTCGAAGTTCTCGATCATCCCCATGGCTGGCACCCTAGCGCCGCCAGAAGGCCGGGGTCAACAGCACCAGGGCCGTGAAGATCTCCAGGCGCCCCAGCAGCATGGCGAAGCAGAGCACCCACTTGGCCAGGTCATTGATGCTGCCGTAGTGCGCCCCCACCTCACCCAGGCCGGGGCCCAGGTTGTTGATACAGGCCGCCACGGCGGAAAAGGCCGTGATCTGGTCCAGGCCGCTGGCCATGAGGATCAGCATCATGACCGCGAAGCTGGCCACATAGGCGGCGAAGAAACCCCACACCGATTCCACCACCCGGTCCGGTACGGCCTTGTTGCCGACCTTGACGGGGATCTGGGCATTGGGGTGCACCAGGCGCGTGATCTCGCGCAGGCCCTGTTTGAGCAGCAGCAGGAAGCGGATCACCTTCATGCCACCGCCGGTGGAATTGGCGCAGGCGCCAATGAAGCTGGCGAACAACAGCAGCACCGGCAGGAAACCCGGCCAGGCGGAATACGCGACGGTGGTGAAGCCGGTGGTGGTGCCGATGGACACGGCCTGGAACAGGCCGTGATGCAAGGCCTCGTAACCGGTGGCGAAGGTCTGGGTGAGGTAGAGATAGCCCACCGTGATCACCGACACCAGCAGCAGTATGATGAGATAGGTCTTCACCTCCGAGTCGGCGAGGTAGGGGCGCAGACTCAGGGAGCGCCAGGCCATGAAATGCAGGGCGAAGTTCATTCCCGCCAACACCATGAACACCACGGCGATCATCTCGATCAGGGCACTCCCGAAATAGCCCATGCTGGCGTCGTGGGTGGAAAAGCCGCCGATGGCGACGGTGGAAAAGCTGTGGGCGATGGCGTCGAAACCGCTCATACCCGCCAGCCAATAGGCCCCGGCACAGGCGATGGTCAGGGACAGGTAGATATACCAGAGCGCCTTGGCCGTTTCGGTGATGCGCGGGGTGAGCTTGTTGTCCTTCATGGGCCCGGGCGTCTCGGCGCGAAACAGCTGCATGCCACCGACGCCGAGCATGGGCATGACCGCCACCGCCAACACCACGATGCCCATGCCGCCCAGCCATTGCAGTTCCTGGCGGTAGAACAGGATGGAGGGCGGCAGGTGATCGAGGCCGACAAGGACGGTGGCACCGGTGGTGGTCAGCCCGGACATGGATTCGAACACCGCATCGGTAAAGCTCATCAGCGGTTGCTCGGACAGGTAAAATGGCAGCGCCCCCACCAGGCCGAGCACCGACCAGAACATCACCACCACCACGAAGCCGTCGCGCACGCGCAGCTCGCGGCGCATGCCGCGCACCGGCAGCCAGAACAGGAAGCCCGTCACCAGGACCAGCGCGAACCCTGTCAGGAAGGGCGTCATGGCACCGTCCGCATACCACCAGGAAACCAGCACGGGCGGCAGCATGGTGGTGCTGAACACCATCATGAGCAGGCCGAGGATGCGTTGAATGGAGGTGAAGTGCATGCCGGGTCAGAAGAAGGTCACGCCCACCTGGAACAATCGTTCCACGTCGGGGATGTAGCGCTTGTCCACCAGGAACAGGATGACGTGATCCTCGGTCTGGATGACCGTATCGTGGTGGGCGATGATGACCTCCTCGCCCCGCACCACGGCACCGATGGTGGTACCCGGTGGCAGCTTGATCTCGGCCACGGCGCGACCCACCACCTTCGAGTTACCACGGTCGCCATGGGCCACCGCCTCGATGGCCTCGGCGGCGCCACGGCGCAGGGAGTGCACATTGACCACGTCGCCACGGCGCACATGGGCCAGCAGACTGCCAATGGTGGCCTGCTGGGGCGAGATGGCGATATCGATGACATCACTCTGCACCAGATCCACGTAGGCGGCCCGGTTGATGAGCGACATGACCTTGCGGGCACCGAGGCGCTTGGCCAGCATGGCGGAGAGGATGTTTGCCTCCTCGTCGTTGGTGAGCGCGCAGAAGATATCGGTATTCTCGATATTCTCTTCCAACAACAATTCCTCGTCGGCGGCGTCACCGAGCAGCACGATGGTGCGCCCCAGTCGCTCCGACAGGCGCCGGGTGGTCTCCGGGCTGCAGTCGATGATCTTCACCTGGTGACGGGATTCGATGGCCTCGGCCAGGCGCAGTCCGATATTGCCGCCACCGGCGATGATGATGCGTTTGACCGGCTTGTCCAGCTTGCGCAGTTCACCCATCACGGCCCGGATATTCTTGCGCGCGGCGATGAAGAACACCTCGTCATCGGCCTCGATGACGGTCTTGCCTTCGGGGATGATGGGGCTGCCGCGGCGGAAAATAGCCGCCACCCGCGCCTCGATGCCGGGCATGTGCTTGCCCAGCTCCTGTAGCTCATGGCCCACCAGCGGGCCACCGTACACGGCGCGTACCGCCACCAGCTGCACCCGGCCGTCAGCGAAATCCAGCACCTGCAGGGCGCCGGGATGCTGGATCAGGCGCTGGATATAATCGGTCACCAGCTGCTCGGGGCTGATGAGCACATCGATGGGCAGGGCTTCCTGGTTGAACAGTTTGGCGTGATTCAAATATTCCAGGGCCCGCACCCGGGCGATCTTGATGGGGGTATGGAACAGGGTGTAGGCCACCTGGCAAGCGATCATGTTGGTTTCATCGCTGTTGGTCACGGCGATGATCATGTCCGCATCCTCCCCCCCGGCACGACTCAATACCTCGGGATAAGAGGCAGCCCCCACCACGGTGCGAATATCCAGCCGGTCCTGCAAGTCCAGCAGCAGGGTCCGATTGGTATCCACCAGGGTGATGTCATTGGCCTCGCTGGCCAGGTTATGAGCCACGGAGGAACCGACCTGGCCGGCGCCCAGAATGATGATTTTCATAGATGATTACCGGAAGGGTCGACCCACTCAGTCGCCCCCCTTCTTGAAATCGATACCGAGCCCGCGCAGCTTGCGGTACAGGTGGGTGCGTTCCATGCCCACTCGCTTGGCGAGCTTGCCGACACTGCCGCCCACCTCCTGCAGCTGGTGGGCCAGGTATTGTTTCTCGAACTGCTCGCGCGCTTCCCGCAACGGCATGTCGTAGGCCAGGCTTTCCACCGTGACGGTTTCGCCGCGGAGCAGCTGGCTGCTCACCGCCATGTCCACCTCCTCGGCTTCCACCATGTCGCTGCTGCCGAGAATCAGCAGCCGCTGCACCAGGTTACGCAGTTCGCGGATGTTCCCCGGCCAGCTGTAGTGACGCAGGCGGTTCTGGGCCGCCACGCTGAACTGCCGGTAGGGCAGGTTTTCATGGGTCACATAATAATCGGTGTAGAAATTGAGCAGCTCCGGCACGTCCTCGCAGTGCTCGCGCAGGGGCTTGATGTGCAGGGGCACCACATTGAGATGGTAATAGAGGTCCTCGCGAAAACGCCCGGCGCGCACCTCTTCCTCGAGATTGCGGTGGGTGCTGGCGACGATGCGCAGGTCCACCTGGACCGGCACGGTGCCGCCCACCCGCAGGAAAGACCGGCTTTGCAGCACGCTCAGCAGGCGCGACTGGGTCTGGGCATCCATATCGGCGATGTCGCCGATGTACAGGGTGCCGGCGTTGGCCTGCTCGAAACGCCCGTAATGCAACTCGTCCCCTTCCTCGCTGCCGAACAGCTCCACGGTGGAGTTCTCCCGGGACAGGGAACCCACTGCCGCCTCGATGAAGGGACCGCCGCGCCGCTGGCTGTGCTCGTGGATATAGCGTGCGAACACCTTCTTGCCGACACCGGGCTCGCCACTGATCAGAACCCAGCTGTCGTGCTGAGCGATGCGCAACGCCTGCTGGCGCAGCTGCTGCATGACCGCGCTCTTGCCAACGGGCTCCGCCAGAGGCTGTATGCGACGACGCAGGCCGACGTTTTCCCGCGCCAGGCGATCGCTTTCCAGGGCCCGCTCCACGGTCAACAGCAGCTTGGCCAGGGAAATCGGCTTTTCGATGAAATCGTAGGCGCCGAGGCGGGTAGCCTCCACGGCGGTCTCCACCGTGCCATGGCCGGACATGATGATCACCGGACAGGGCAGGCTGCCGCCCTCGGACCATTCGCGCAGCAGGGAGATGCCGTCGATGTCCTCCATCCAGATGTCGAGCAGGATGAGATCGGGCCGGCGCTGTCGGCGCGCCTCGCGGGCACGCTCGCCACTTTCGGCGACGGCCACCTCGTAGCCCTCGTCCTGGAGGATCTCCTGGACCGTGCTGCGGATGTCCGGTTCGTCGTCCACCACCAGGATGTGGCTGGCCGTCATGATGCCGATACGCCTCGTTGTGATGATGACTGCAGGGAGCCTGTCGGAATTGCTGCGAACATGCAAGCCCGCATTGCGCGCATTATAGCCCAGCCGCCCTAGCTGCCAACCTCGTCGAGCCCGGCATCACCTGCGATGGCGGCAACGGTCTGCAGGCGGACGCGCATCCGGGCACCTCCTCCCTCGCCGGATTCCGCCTGGATGACGCCACCGTGCTCCTCGACGATCTTCTTCACAATGGCCAGCCCAAGGCCGGTACCGCGCGGTTTGGTGGTGACATAAGGTTCGAACAGGTGCTCCATCACCTCGGCGGAAAATCCCGGGCCATTATCCTCCACCACCAGGTCCACGTAGACCAGATCCGGCTGCAGTACCTGCTCGGTGCTGATCCGTACCCGTGGCGACGCCACCTGGGCGCAGGCCTCCAGCGCATTCTTGATGAGATTGTGTAATACCTGGCGCATGCGCCCGGCATCCACCTCCACGAGCACCCCCGCGGCGGCCCCGTCGAATTCCAGCTCCACCCCGGTGGTCATGCCGCGGTACAGGTCCAGCACCTCCTGCACCAGGAGGTTCAATTCCAGCCGCACTGGACGCATGCGCGGGGCGCGCGCGTACTCGGTGAAGGCATTGACCATCTCCTTCATGGTTTCCACCTGCTGGACGATGGTGTGGGTGGCACGGTCCAGTATCTCGGCATCCTCGCCCTGCAGGGTGTGGAGATAGCGCCGGCGCAGGCGTTCGGCCGAAAGCTGGATTGGGGTAAGCGGATTCTTGATCTCGTGGGCAAGGCGACGCGCCACCTCGCCCCAGGCGGCATCGCGCTGCGCCTGCAGCAAGGCGGTGACATCATCGAACACGATCACATGTCCTTCACCATCGGGCAAGCCGGTGCCACGGCACATCAGCACGCGACGTCCGCCCTGCCCCATCAGGGTGACCTGCTCCTGCCACTCCCGGGGCAACAAAGGGGTATGTTGCCGCACCACATCCAGGAAGGGCTGCAGGAACTCATGCTCCGCCACCACTTCCTCCAGGGTGTTCCCCTGGTAGGCCGTCAGGTCGACACCGAATATCTGGGCCGCCGAATCATTCACCGTGCGCACCCGCTGCTCGACGCTCAGGCTCATCACCCCGGAAGACAGGCTGCCCAACACCGTCTCCAGGTAGGCGCGCTGCCCCTCGACGAGACGTTGACTGCGGCCCGCCTGATCGCGGGCCTTGGCGATCCGCCGGGTCATGTCGTTGAAGGACTGCACCAGGAAGCCGAGCTCGTCCTCGCCGGCCACCGGCAGGCGCTTGCCATAGTCACCCTCCGCCACAGCGCGAGTACCTTCCGCCAGATCGGCGATGGGCGCCACCAGCCGCCGCGCCGAATGGAAGGCGGCCCAGACCGCGGACAGCAGGCTGAGCATGAGCACCAGGGACAGGGTCAGGGTGTAGCTGTACTTGAGGGGCTGGCGCAGGTAGGCCAGCTCCTTGTAACGGGAAAACTCATTCTGCACCGTCTCGGCAAGATCGCTCAGGCGCTCGGGGATACTGTACAGCGCCTGCAGCACATAGCGCTCCTCGTCGGGCCGGCCGATACGCAAGGGCACCACGGCACGCACATAGATGACATCGTCGATGGGGTCCAGGCTCACATAGGACTGCCGGGTATCCAGTGGCATATGCAGCTCCGCGGTAGGGTGGAGTGGCAGGATCGCGGTGGGGTCGATGCTGCTGCTGGCGATGATGCGCCCATCGCCACGGGTCACGGACAGTTCCACGGCGCCACTGCGTACCCGCAGGTCATACAGGCCCATGGGGATCAGCGCCGGCTGCTGGCCGCTCAATTCCACGGCCAGCCGTTCGGTGATGCGCAGTTGTTCCCGCAGGCGCGCATCCAGTGCCGAACGACTCAGTTCCAGGGCACTCTCCAGGGCATGTTCGATGCGCACGTCGAACCAGCTGTCCAGGCCACGGTGCAGAAACTGCAGGGAAAAGTAATAGACGATACTGACCGGCGCCACCGCCAGCACCATGAACATCACCACCAGGCGCCGGGTGAGACGCACCCCCGGCGCACGCCGTCGTGATTGGGCAAACAACCAGTAGAGATTGGTGCCGATCAGGGTGACCAGCACCACCAGGCCCAGGGCATTGATGAGCAGCAACCAGGTGTAGAGCTGGCCAAAGCGTTCGGAATTATGGGTGGCGCTGCTCATGAAGCTGAGGGAGACCAGCAGCAGCAGGAACAGTCCCAGCATGGGCCAAATGCCCAGGCGCCGACTCAGGGCTCCAGTGGCCATGTGTACCAGTCGCTTTTCACACCCCAGCCCGAGGACAGGTAGGCCCAGAGGCGGATCGGGGTGGGTAATTCCTCGATATCGAGGTCCGCGCGCAAGCGCAATTCATACTCGCCTTCGGGCTCCAGCAGGCGGGCATCGAGCAGGGGCAGGTCATACAGGGTACCGATGGCCTGCAGCGCGTCCTCGAGATACTGGAAACTGTGCTGTACCCCGGTATTGAAGCTATGCACCAGGTAGCGTCGGCTCAAGGCGTGGTAACGGAGCTGATAGCGCTGGCGCAGCTGTGCCACCTGCTCGCTCCACAGCCATTCCCGCTGGCGATAGACCTGGATCTTGATCTCCAGCACCAGGGGCACGCCGTGCTCCAGGGCCTCCAGCGCCTGGTCACCCAGCTGGTAATCCACCTGGGCGCTGATCCGGTAGACCCCGTTGACCAGCAGGCTGCGTGCCTCGTGTACGGTAAAGCTGCTGTCCCGCACCGCCTGATCGGCCGCCATGGCAACCATGGCAGGACACAGCAGCAGGCAACACATGCACAGCAGCCAGCCCCGCACCGGGACACGACTAGACCTGTTTTTGAATACAAGCGTAATAGAAGCCATCCATATCCTGCTCACCCGGCAGGCGTTGTCGCCCCACGGCACAGGCATGTCCCCAGTCCGCGCGGATAGGCTGTTCCTCCGCCTCGGGGTGATCCTGCAAAAAGGCCTGGAGCTGTTCAGTGTTTTCCGCGCGCAGTACCGAACAGGTACAGTACTCGAGCATACCGCCTGGCACCAGCAAGGGCCACAGGGCCTCCAATAGTCGCCGCTGTTGCATCACCAGGCCGGCCACGTCGTCGCTCCGGCGCAGGACCTTGATGTCCGGGTGACGGCGGATCACGCCGCTGCCACTGCAGGGAGCATCGAGCAGGATGCGTTCGAATGGACGGCCGTCCCACCAGCGCTCAACGGCCGCGGCATCGGCGGCGACGAGTTCTGCCCGCAAGCCGAGCCGGTCCAGGTTCTCCCGCACCCTCCGCAGGCGTTCGGCATCCTGGTCCAGGGCCACCAGTTCCGCCAGCTCCGGAAAGCGCTCCAGGATATGACCGGTCTTGCCGCCGGGGGCGGCGCAGGCATCCAACACACGCATGCCCGGCCGCACCTCCAGCAACTGGACCGCCAGCTGGGCGGCGCCGTCCTGCACCGACACCAGGCCATCCGCAAAGCCAGGCAAGGCCTCCACGGCCAGAGGGACGCTCAGGCGTATGCCCTGTTCGGTGTCGCTGATCGCTGCCGCGCCAGGGTCCAGGACGGCCAGGCGTTCCAGGTACTCGGCGCGGGTCTGGCGTCTCGCATTGACCCGCAGGCTCATGGGCGGGCGCTGGTTGCCCGCCGCGGCGATGTCTTGCCAGTGTTGCGGCCAGTCCCGCCGCCACTCCCGCAGCAGCCAGTCCGGGTGGGCATGGCGGCCCGCCTCGCTGGCATCGGCACGGGCCTCGATCGGCTCGCGCTGACGCTGGAAATTGCGTAACACGGCATTGACCAGCTTGCCGGCCCAGTCCTTGCCCAGCTGGCGGGCCGCCTCCACGCTGTCATGCACCACGCCATGGGGTGCCAGGGACAGCCAGCCCAGCTGGTACAGGCCTACCAGCAACAAGGCCCGCAGCTCCCGCTCCTTTTCCTTGAGCGGCTTCTGCAGCAGGCTGGCCAGCATGATCTCCAGGCGCGGATACCAGCGCAGGGCGCCGAAGGCCAGTTCCTGCACCAGGGCCCGATCCCGCACCGGGGCCTGGTCCAGCAGGGCCGGCAACACGGCGTTCAAGGAGCGGCCCTGGCCCACCACCTCGGCCACGGCCAGCGCCGCCAGGGCCCGGGCATTGAACTTCACGGCCATGAGGATGGGGGTGACGACGAGCGGCTATTCGCCAAGACGCACCCCGGCCACCGAGTGGGCGTTGAGGAAATCCGCCACCGCCATGGGCCGTTTGCCCGGCATCTGCACCTCCAGCAGGCGCAGCACCCCGCTGCCACAGGACACGCGGATACCCGCGCGGTCGGCGTCCAGCACCGTGCCGGGTGGCGCATCCTGATCATCCGCCTCGGGCCGGCTGCGCCATACCCGCAGCACCTGGCCCCCATAGCGCGTCTGGGCCACGGGCCAGGCATTGAAGGCGCGCACCTGGCGATCCAGCTCCCCGGCATCGCGCCCCCAGTCCAGCTCCGCCTCGCGCTTGTCGAGCTTGCGGGCATAGGTGGCCTGGGCATCGTCCTGGGGCTGCCCCTCGAGTTCACCGGCGAGGATGGCCTCCAGGTGTTGCGCCAGCAGCTCCGCCCCCATCTGTGACAGGCGATCGTGCAGGCGGCTGCCGGTATCCTCGTCCCCGATGGGGCAGGCCGCCTTGGCCAGCATGGGACCCGTATCCAGGCCAGCCTCCATGCGCATGAGGGTGACGCCGGTTTCCGCGTCCCCGGCCAGGATGGCGCGCTGGATGGGAGCCGCCCCGCGCCAGCGCGGCAACAGGGAGGCATGGACATTGACACAGCCACGGGCCGGGATATCCAGTACCGCCTGCGGCAGCAGCAGGCCATAGGCCACCACCACCAGCAGGTCGGGGCGCAGCGCTGCCAGGACCTGCTGCTCCTCCACCCCCTTGAGGCTGGCGGGCTGCAACACGGCAATGCCCTGCGCCTGCGCCAACGCCTTCACCGGACTGGCACGCAGTTGACGACCGCGTCCCGCCGGCCGGTCCGGCTGGGTGTAGACGGCCACCACCTCATGGGGACCGTCCAGCAGCACCTGCAGCACGGGCACGGAAAAATCGGGCGTGCCGGCGAACACGATCTTCATGGGTATTCCTGCCTGGGGTCCGGGTTCGTCATTCCGGCGCATGCCGGCTTGGACCCGGGGCCCACTGATGTGTATGAAATTCAGAGATTTTTCTGCGTGCTTCCGTGACCGGTATGTCCCTTGGAATGCTCAGATCACCTTATCGGCCTCACGGGCCGGGGCGGGTGGCGTGTGCTCGCGCTGCTGTTTTTCCAGTTTCTTGCGAATGCGCTGGCGCTTGAGGCCGGACAGGTAGTCCACGAACAGCTTGCCGTCCAGGTGGTCGATCTCGTGCTGGATGCAGACCGCCAGCAGGCCCTCGGCATCCAGCTCGAAGGGCTGGCCATCGCGGCCCAGGGCGCGCACCTTGACGGAATCGGCGCGGGTCACCTTCTCGAAGAAGCCCGGCACCGACAGGCAGCCCTCCTCCATTTCCTCGATACCATCCCGGGCGACGATCTCCGGATTCACCAAAAATAAAGGTTGGTCCTTTCCCTCCGATATATCAATGACGACGAGGCGCTTGGCGATATTCACCTGGGTGGCCGCGAGACCGATCCCGGGGGCCTGGTACATGGTTTCCAGCATGTCATCCAGCAAGCCACGGATCTCGTCGTCCACCTGCGCCACGGGCTTGGCCATGTTGCGCAGGCGGGGGTCTGGAAAGTGCAAAATATTCAGAATAGCCATGTGAACATCATCACGATTCGGGACGGTCGTACATTATAGACTGCAACACAATGATCATACTGGGTTTCGACAGGGCATTTCCATACTTTGTACGGTACGGTTTTTCCGCTACACTCGCCACCCAGGACGCAGAATTACAAAGAGTTACCGGTACCCACAGCGTTGCGGAAACCGGTACGTGGGGCGCGGAGCCACTGGCCGCGTCACGAACAACGAACGACTGAAAGGGACGCCCTATGGCCATCAAGAAACTCCTGGGTCTGGCGACGGCCATGCTCTTTGCCGCCAGCCTGTACGCCGACCAGATCGCCCTCGCGCCGGACCACCCGGACCGTTACGTGGTGGTGAAGGGCGATACCCTCTGGGATATTTCCGGTCGTTTTCTGCAGCAGCCCTGGCTGTGGCCCGAGGTCTGGTACGTCAATCCCCAGATCGAGAACCCCCATCTCATCTATCCCGGTGATGTCATCACCCTGGTCTATGTGGATGGCAAGCCCCAGCTGCGCATGGAGCGGGGTCATTCCACCGTCAAGCTCTCTCCCACGGTACGCGAGGAGCGCATCGACCAGGCCATCCACACCATCCCCATCGATGCGATTCGTCAGTTCCTGACCCAACCGCTGGTGGTGGACGAGGACGAGCTGCGCACCGCCCCCTATCTGCTCACCGCCGCCGACGAGCATGTGATCGCCGGCGCCGGGGACCGCATCTACGTACGCGGGGTAGAAGACGAAAGCGCGAGCAACTTCAGCCTGTACCGTACCGGCGGCCAGTACCAGGACCCCGATACGAATGAGGTCCTGGGATACAAGGCCCAGTACATCGGCGATGCCCGCCTCAATCGCTTTGCCGAGGTGAGCACCATGACCCTGGTGCGCACCAACCGCGAGGCGCGTACCGGTGACCGCCTGAAGCCGGTGTCGCAGGACGAGGTGCATACCCACTTCACCCCGCGCGCCCCGTCCAGCCTCATCGAGGGCCGTATCATCGACGTGGTGGATGGTGTCAGCCAGATCGGCCAGTACCAGGTGGTGGCCATCAACCGTGGCGCCCGCGAGGGCATGGAACCGGGTCATGTGCTGGCCGTGTACCAGGCCGGCGCCATGGTGCGGGATCCCGTCAGCGACAATGGCCGCGAGCTGGTGCAACTGCCCGATGAACACGGTGGCGAGCTGATGATCTTCCGGGTCTTCGACAAGGTCAGTTTCGGCCTGGTCATGAAGGCCACCCGCTCGTTGCACGTCCTGGATCACGTGCGCAATCCTTGACCCACGGGACGGTTCCCGTCCACGGGTCAGGCGCGGCCAGGGAACGGCCGCGATGAGCCAGGCTCCCGCCAACCCTGAAATCCTGCGTCACTGGCTGGCGCTGTACCGTGCCCCGGCCCTGGGCCCGGCGGGATTCCGCTGCCTGCGCACCGCCTTCCCCGATCCCGCCCGGGCCCTGGCCGCCAGTCCGGACCGGCTGCAGTCCCTGGGCCTGTCCCCGGCGGCCGCCGCCGGCGTGCGTCAGCCCGACTGGGCCGGGGCCGAGGCCGATCTGTGCTGGCTGGACGCCGCGGACCACCACCTGGTTCTGCTCGGGGACGAAGACTACCCGCCCCTGCTGGCGGAGATCCCCGACCCCCCGCCCCTGCTGTTCGTGCATGGCGACCCTGGCCTGCTGTCCCTGCCGCAGCTGGCCCTGGTGGGCAGTCGCAACCCCACGCCCACGGGCCAGCGCAGCGCCCGGGACTTCGCCGCCCACCTGGCGCGGGCCGGCCTGGCCATCACCAGCGGCCTGGCCCTGGGCATCGACGGCGCCGCGCACCAGGGGGCACTGGAGGCCGGCGGTGTGACCCTGGCCGTCATGGGCACGGGTCCTGACCGCATCTACCCGGCCCGCCACCGGGACCTGGCCCATGCCATCGTGGAACGGGGCGCCCTGGTGACCGAGTTCCCCACCGGCACCCCACCGCTGCCCGATCATTTCCCGCGCCGCAATCGCCTGATCAGCGGCCTCAGCGTCGGCACCCTGGTGGTGGAGGCGGCGCTGCGCTCCGGCTCCCTGATCACCGCCCGCTTCGCCCTGGAACAGGGCCGCGAGGTATTCGCCATTCCCGGCTCCATCCACAACCCCCTGGCCAAGGGTTGCCATGCCCTGATCCGCCAGGGCGCCAAGCTGGTGGAGACCGCCCGGGATATCGCCGAGGAACTGGGTGCCCTGTGCGGCGCCTGCGCCACAGCCGGACCCGAAGAGACCTCGCCCGAGGCCGGGGAAATGGCCGAGGATTATCGACAACTGCTTGATTTGATGGGTTATGATCCCGTCAGCGTGGACGAGCTGGCGGACCGGAGTGGATTGACGGCGCAGGCGCTTTCCTCCATGCTCCTGCTCCTAGAGCTACAGGGCCACGTGGTCCCCGGCGCCGGCGGACGTTATGTCCGCACCGAAAAGAGAGCCTGAAATGAAAGAGAACCTGTTCGATGTCCTCATCTACTTGTTCGAGAATTACTATATGGATGAAGAACATATGCCGGGCACCGACCGCGAGTCCCTGCAACTGGAACTGAACGAAGCCGGCTTTCCCATCCACCAGGTGAATCAGGCCTTCGACTGGCTGGACGGCCTGTCCACCCAGTCGGTTACCCCGAACACGGGGCACCAGACCCGACATGCCATGCGGGTCTATCATGGCCCTGAACTGGAGCGTCTGGACACGGAATGCCGTGGTTTTCTGCTGTTTCTCGAACAAATGGGCATCCTCACACCCGTCAGCCGCGAACTGGTGGTGGACCGGGTGATGGCACTGGGCACCGACGACCTCGACCTGGAACAATTGAAGTGGGTGGTATTGATGGTGCTGTTCAACCAGCCGGGGGAAGAAGCCGCCTATGCCTGGATGGAAGACCTGGTGCTGGACAGCATGACCGGCAGCCTGCACTGAGCCCCGCCTCCCGCGCCTTCCCCCCGGGACCCCGGGGCATCCCGTCCGCGACCCTGAATCACCACACCTGATTATGAGCAACCTGGTAATCGTTGAATCGCCGGCCAAGGCGAAGACCATCAAGAAATACCTGGGCAAAGGGTTCGAGGTACTGGCCTCCTATGGCCACGTGCGCGACCTGGTGCCCAAGGAAGGGGCCGTGGATCCGGACCACGACTTCGCCATGAAGTACCAGGTGATCGACAAGAACGCCAAGCACGTGGACGCCATCGTCAAGGCCCTCAAAAAGGCCGACACCCTCTACCTGGCCACTGACCCGGACCGCGAGGGAGAAGCCATCTCCTGGCACCTCTACGAGCTGTTGCAGGAACGCGGCAAGCTCAAGGACAAGACCGTGCAGCGGGTGGTGTTCCACGAGATCACCAAGCGCGCCATCCAGGAGGCCATGGAACATGCCCGCGACCTGTCCTACCACCTGATCAATGCCCAGCAGGCGCGCCGCGCCCTGGATTACCTGGTGGGCTTCAACCTCTCGCCGCTGTTGTGGAAGAAGGTGCGCCGCGGCCTGTCCGCAGGCCGCGTGCAGAGCCCCGCCCTGCGCATGATCGTCGAGCGCGAGGACGAGATCGAGGCCTTCAAGCCACGCGAGTACTGGAGCATCGAGGCCGACCTGGAGAAGGATCAGCAGGCCTTCGGCGCCAAGCTCACCCAACTGCATGGCAAGAAACTCAGCCAGTTCAGCATCACCGATGGGCAGAAGGCCGGTGAGGTCGAGCAGGAACTGACCGCCGCCGCCCAGGGCGAGCTGGTGGTGCAGGCGGTGGAGAAGAAACAGCGCAAGCGCAACCCGGCGGCGCCCTTCACCACCTCCACTTTGCAGCAGGAGGCCTCACGCAAGCTGGGCTTCACCGCCAGCCGCACCATGCGCGTGGCGCAGCAGCTCTATGAGGGCCTGGACATCGGCGGCGAGACCGTCGGCCTGATCACCTACATGCGTACCGACTCGGTGAACCTGGCCCAGGAGGCGCTGGACGAGATCCGCGCCCTCATCACCGAGCGCTACGGCAAGCACAACCTGCCCGCCAGTCCGCGCCTGTTCAAGACCAAGGCCAAGAACGCCCAGGAGGCCCACGAGGCCATCCGCCCCACCTCGGTAGAGCACAGTCCGGAAGCCATGAAGGCCCACCTCAACGCCGAACAGATGAAGCTCTACGAGCTGGTCTGGAAGCGCACCGTGGCCTGCCAGATGATCCACGCCACCATCAACACCGTGGGCGTGGACTTCGCCTGTGGCGAAGGCAATGTGCTGCGTGCCACCGGCTCCACGGTGGTGGACCCGGGCTTCATCGCCGTCTACCAGGAAGGCCAGGACGACCGCGAGGCGGACAGCGACGAGAAGCTGCTGCCGCCCATGGAGGAAGGCGACCGGGTGCAGCTCCACAAGATCCGCCCCGAACAGCATTTCACCGAACCGCCGCCGCGCTTCAGCGAGGCCAGCCTGGTGCGCGCCCTGGAAGAGCATGGCATCGGCCGTCCCTCCACCTATGCCTCCATCATTTCCACCCTGCAGGCGCGCGAGTACGTCACCCTGGACAAGCGGCGCTTCTATCCCACCGACGTGGGCCGGGTGGTGAGCAAATTCCTGACCAATCATTTCACCCAGTACGTGGACTACGACTTCACGGCGCGCCTCGAGGATGAACTCGATGCGGTGGCGCGCGGCGAGAAGGAGTGGGTGCCCCTGATGAAGGCCTTCTGGGAGCCCTTCACCGAACTGGTGAAAGACAAGGATGCCAGCGTGTCACGCAAGGACGTCACCACCGAGGAACTGGACGAGGCCTGCCCCAAGTGCGGTCAGCCCCTGTCCCTGCGCCTGGGTCGCCGCGGGCGCTTCATCGGCTGTACCGCCTACCCGGAATGCGACTACACCCGCAACGTGGGCGAGGAAGGCGAGAGCAGCGAACCCGAGGTGGTCGAAGGACGCCAGTGTCCCAAGTGCGAATCCAACCTCATCATCCGTACCGGCCGCTACGGCAAGTTCATCGGCTGCAGCAGCTATCCCGACTGCAAGTACATCGAGCCGCTGGAGAAGCCGACGGACACCGGTGTGGAATGCCCGCAGTGCCACAAGGGCACCATGCTCAAACGCAAGTCGCGACGCGGCAAGATCTTCTACTCCTGCTCCACCTATCCGGATTGCGACTATGCGGTGTGGAACGAGCCCGTGTCAGGCCCTTGCCCGGACTGCAACTGGCCCATCCTCACCGTCAAGACCACCAAGAGCAAGGGCACCGAGCGCGTCTGTCCGCAAAAGGACTGCGGGTTCGCCGAGCCCTGGGAAGCGGAAGCCGAGAAGGATGAGTCCGACGCCTGAGCCCCGTGGCCACATCCCGCGCTGGCACCTGCACCAGGTGGTGCGGGTACTGCGTGCCGGCGGCATCGTCGCCTACCCCACTGAAGCCGTGTACGGCCTGGGCTGCGATCCGTTGCGGGGCGAGGCAGTGCAGCGGTTGCTGGCACTCAAGCAACGGCCCATGGAGAAGGGCCTGATCCTCATCGCCAGCGACTGGACGCAATTGCAGCCTTTCCTGTTGCCATTGACGCCCGCCCGCCAGCAACGCCTGTTCGCCACCTGGCCGGGTCCCCATACCTGGGTCCTGCCCTGCCGTCCCGAGGTACCCCAATGGCTGCGCGGCAACCATGACAGCCTGGCGGTTCGCATCACCGCCCACCCGCTCGCCGCCGCCCTGTGCGATGCATGGGGCGGTGCACTGGTCTCCACCAGCGCCAATCGCAGCGGACTGCCCCCCGCGCGCAGCCCGCTGCGGGTGCGCCAGCAGTTCGGTGACGAAATCGATTACCTGCTGCCCGGTGCCCTTGGTGGCCTCGCCACACCCACCACCATTCGCGATGGCGTGACCGGTAAAATCCTGCGCGACGCTTGATGATCCACCCTGTAGGAGCGGCCTCTGGCCGCGAAGGTCGTGGCAGGCCTTGCTCCCAATGGCAATGGCTGCGGATTCGCCTTTACAATGCCCGCTGTCGAACCCCTTGGAGCCCGCATGTCCCAGCCCGATCTCGCCGCCGTCAAGGCCTACCTGCTCGACCTGCAGGACCGCATCTGTACCGAGCTGGCGCGCCTCGATGGCGTCAAGACCTTTCGCGAGGACCGCTGGGAGCGTCCCGAAGGTGGAGGTGGTCGCTCGCGGGTACTGGAGGACGGTGGCCTGTTCGAAAAGGCCGGCATCAATTTCTCCCATGTACACGGGACGCAACTGCCACCATCCGCCACCGCCGCGCGCCCGGAACTGGCGGGACGTGGTTTCGAGGCCATGGGCGTGTCCCTGGTCATCCATCCGCGCAATCCCTATGTGCCCACTTCCCATGCCAACGTGCGCTTCTTCCTGGCGGAAAAGCCTGACGCGGAGCCGGTCTGGTGGTTCGGGGGCGGCTTCGACCTCACGCCCTACTACGGTTTCGAGCAGGATGCCGAGCACTGGCACCGTATCGCCCGCGAGGCCTGTGCGCCCTTTGGAGCCGACGTACATGCCCGCTATAAACGCTGGTGCGACGAATATTTCTTTCTCAGGCATCGCAATGAACCGCGCGGCGTGGGTGGCCTGTTCTTCGATGATCTCAATGAAGGCGGTTTCGAACATTGCTTCGCCTTCCTGCGCAGCGTGGGCGATCACTACCTGCCGGCCTATGTGCCCATCGTCGAGCGCCGCCGCGGCATCAACTATGGCGAACGGGAACGTGACTTCCAGCTCTACCGGCGCGGCCGCTACGTGGAATTCAACCTGGTCTACGACCGCGGCACCCTGTTCGGCCTGCAGTCGGGGGGGCGTACCGAGTCCATCCTCATGTCGCTGCCGCCGCTGGTGAGCTGGAAATACGACTGGCAGCCGGAGCCGGGCACGGAAGAGGCGCGCCTCTACGAAGTGTTTCTCACCCCACGCGATTGGCTGGCGGACGAATCCGCATGACGCTCACCGAGCTGCGCTACATCGTCGCCCTGGCCCGGGAACGGCATTTCGGACGCGCGGCCGAGTCCTGCCATGTCAGCCAACCGACCCTGAGCGTGGGTGTGAAGAAACTGGAGGACGAACTGGGGGTGGTCCTGTTCGAACGCAGCAAGACGGACATCAGTCTCACTCCCGTCGGCGAGCGCATCGTGGAACAGGCGCAGCGGGCACTGGACGAGGCCGGCGTGATCAAGGAACTGGCACAGGGTGCCCAGGACGAACTGACAGGCCCGTTGCGGCTGGGCGCGATCTACACCATCGGGCCCTACCTGTTTCCTCACCTAATTCCCCTATTGCATGAGCGCCTGCCGCAAATGCCGCTGGTGATCGAGGAGAATTACACGGCCCGCCTCGGCGAGAAACTCAAGCAGGGCGAGCTCGACGCCATTCTCATTGCCCTGCCCTTCGAAGAGGCCGGTATCGTCACCCGTGCCCTCTACGAAGAGCCCTTCGTGGTGGTGCTGCCCGCCTCCCATCCCTGGACAGCACGGAAGCAGATCGCCGCCGCCGACCTCGGTGCCGAGGACGAGACCCTGCTCATGCTGGGCGCCGGCCACTGCTTCCGCGAACAGGTGCTGGAGGCCTGCCCGGCCTGCCAGCACGGCACCCGGCAACTGCAGAAGAACCTGGAAGGCGGCTCCCTGGAGACCATCCGCCATATGGTGGCATCGGGCATGGGCATCACCGTGCTGCCCTGCAGCGCCGCCGGTGCGGACCGCTACTCCCAGCGCCTGCTGAGCATCCGCCGCTTCGCCCCGCCAGTCCCCAGCCGTACCGTGGCCCTGGCCTGGCGCCGCCATTTCCCGCGCCCGCGCGCCCTGGCGGCGCTGACAGAGGCGGTACGGGACTGCGAGCTGAGCTGCGTGACCCCGATTAAGGATAGTATTTAACTATCAAAGTAATAATAACAATCCATTAGATATATCAATCTCCAACCCCTAGTATGTCCTCCAAGCCGCACGACCCGCGGTGCCGGACCCAACCCGATCCATTGAAGCAAACAGGAGCGACATCATGAGTATGCAGAACCCCGAATCCGTGACCGTGCAGAACCTCGAGGCCGCGCTGGCCGGCGAGTCCATGGCCCACATCAAGTACCTCTATTTCGCACGCATCTGCCGCGCCGCGGGCGATATCGCCAGCGCCGAGGTGTTCGAGGCCACCGCCGCGCAGGAGGTGCAGCACGCCTTCGGTCACATGGATCTGCTGTACCCAAAGGAACAGCTCGACCCGGCCAAGTGCCTGGAGCTGGCCATCGAGGGCGAGACCTACGAGTACACCGAGATGTACCCGAGTTTCCGCCACCTGGCCGTGGAAGAGCAGCGCCACGACGCCGTCGCCGAGTTTGATGAACAGATCGCGGAATCGAAGGAACACGCGGACATGTTCCAGGCCGTGCTGGAGAAGGCCGCCAAGCGCTTCGCCGCCCTGGCCAAGGTGGAGGAACGCCACGCGAACCACTACCAGGAAGCCCTGCAGCGCATTTCAGCCTGAACCGAATACCGCTAAAATCCGACAAATGTCATTAAACTGAGGTAAACCGTAATGAAAAAGTGGGAATGTATTGTATGTGGTTTCATCTATGACGAAGCCGAGGGCCTGCCGGACGAAGGCATCGCGCCGGGCACGGCCTGGGCGGATATCCCCGAGGACTGGGAATGCCCCGATTGCGGCGTCTCCAAGGCCGACTTCGAAATGGTGGAAGTGGCCTGATCCTAGCCTGGACGATTCATGAGCTGCCGTAGCGAGGGCGTCGAGATGCCTGGAAAGAGCGCGTGGCGCGGACCGGAAGGCGCGCAGGCATACTCGACAGTATGTCGAGCACCTGGAGGGAGCACGCGCGCGCTTTCCAGGTATATCGGCGGCCGCAGTAGGTCGTTCATGAATCGTCCAGGCTAGATGTCTCCGGGGGCGTACTCGCCCCCGCCTTTTTCCCGACTGGAGCCCACCATGGACCCCCTAGTGATCATTGGCACCGGCCTGGCCGGCTACAGCCTGGCCAAGGAACTGCGCAAGCTGGACGCAGAACGACCCCTGGTGCTGCTCAGCGCCGACGACGGACGCTTCTATTCCAAGCCGCTGCTGTCCAACGCCCTGGCCAAGGGCAAGGAGGCCGACGCGCTGGCCACCGCCAGTGCCGCAGAGATGGCGGAGCAGCTGCAGGCCGAAATCCGCAGCCATTGCCCGGTTCAGGCCCTCCACCCCGCCCACCGCGAAGTGGAGCTGGCAGACGGCGAGCGCCTCGCCTACGACCGACTGGTGCTGGCCCTGGGGGCCGACCCCATCCGCATCCCTTTCGCGGGTGATGGCGCCGATGAGGTGCTGTCGGTGAACGATCTCGCCGACTACGCCCGTTTCCGGGCACGACTGGAAGGCGCCCGGAAGGTGATGATCCTCGGTGCCGGCCTGATCGGCTGCGAGTTCGCCAACGATCTCTGCCAGGCCGGCTACCGGGTGGCGGTGGCCGACCTGGCCGACCAGCCCCTGGGGCGCCTGCTGCCCCCGGAATCCGGTGCCGCCCTGCGCGATGCCCTGGCGAAGGCCAGGGTGGAGTGGCACTTGGGCACCGGCGCCACACGCATCGACCGGGCCGGCGACGGCTACCGCGCCACCCTCGCCAACGGCGAGACCGTGGAGGCGGATCGGGTGCTGTCGGCCATCGGCCTGCGGCCGCGTACCACCCTGGCCCGGGACGCGGGGCTCAAGGTGGAACGGGGCATCGTCACGGACCGGCTGCTACGCAGTTCCGATCCCCATATCCACGCCCTCGGCGATTGCCTGGAGGTGGAAGGCCTGGTGCTGCCCTACGTGATGCCCATCATGAACGGGGCCCGCGCCCTGGCCCGGACCCTGACCGGGACGCCCACGGAGCTGGTGTACCCGGCCATGCCCGTGGTGGTGAAGACCCCGGCCCACCCGGTGGTGGTGTCACCGCCGCCCATGGGAAGTGAGGGAAACTGGCGCACGGAGGTGGATGCCGAAGGCACGGCAGGGTTCTTCGAGTCAGCGGACGGCGCGCTGCTGGGCTTTGCCCTGACCGGGTCGCGGGTGGCCGAGAAGCAGGCCCTGACCAAACGGCTGCCCGCGGTGCTGGCGGCGTCCGGGCGGGCGGACGCGGCCTAGCCGCGCCTGGTAGGTCGGGCTTCAGCCCGACAATGCCCAAAAAAAAGCCCCACCTTGTGGGTGGGGCGAAAAACGCTTTTCAGCGTCGGAGGAGTCGTTGACACTACACCTTGCACAGGAATTTCGATTTCGGGATGCGCCCGGGAACTGGCGGGGACATTCCGAAGCCGACTCCATGCAGAGGTTATCGGCCATCCTTCTCGTAACTGTAGCGCACCTGCGCCGATCCTTTTCCTCCCTGTTATCCAGTAAGAGCAAATAGAGTGCCAGTTTATTCCATTTGTAAACTACCTCATTGAAACCAGATAGTTAGCGTATCCCCGCCCTGACCTCACGCGGCAGGATCCGGAGCAAAAATGCACGGTAGCCGGATATCTGGCGCAATTTGCACCAGAAAGCGTCAGTTCCCGTCAGTAAATGGCCGGTCTTCAATCCAGGGTATCCAGGTGGGAACCCTCGGTACCCCGGGGCCGCGGTTCACCGGGCCCCCGCAGCCGCCGGATCACGGCGGCCTCCCGCAGCAGGCTTGCCAGATCCTGGGGGCTGGCGGGCAGGGCATGCCAGGTCAGATCGCGCAGGACCGCGTGGCGCTTGAGCACCTGGAAATAGGCCTCGGGATTCAAGAGACTCGAGGCCAGGGCGAAACCGGCATCGAGGCGCGCCAGGGCCCCCTGGCGCCGCACGGCCGCCAGCAATTGACCATGGACCAGCAATACCAGGGCGCGAGCAGACGGGTCGTCGGCCACGGCCAGCAGGTTCTCGACCTCGGCCGCCACCTCCCGGCCCCGCCAGAAACGGGCGATCAGCCACTGCAACCGGCAACGCAGGGGCGGGCCGCCCGGGAAACGCCGGTGCAGGCATTCCCGTGCCTGCCGGTCCAGTGCTTCAGCCTGCGCCTGTGTCATGGGCTGCCCGTACCAGCCGGCCAGTGGCAGCTCCGACTCCGGCCAGTGGGCGATATCGATGATGAAGGCATCCGCATCCATGCTGACATCCTATCCGGATGCGGCCGTTGTCAGCCATATCCCCAACGTACGCGGCATGCGGCGGCCGTGCCCTCAGCCGCCGGTTCGCGGTACACTCCGGCCCTGTTCGCAACGTAAGCAGGAGAGTCCGCCTTGTCCGCCATCGATCCCCGCCATGGCCGCTTCCCCCAGGTACGCATGCGGCGCATGCGTCGAGATGACTTCTCCCGCCGCCTGATGCGGGAACAACGCCTCAGCGCCGACGACCTCATCCAGCCGCTGTTCATCCTCGAGGGCGAGGGCCAGCGCGAGGCGGTGGCCTCCATGCCCGGTGTCGAGCGGGTCAGTATCGACGAACTGCTGAAGGAAGCCGCCGAACTGGTGGCACTGGGCGTGCCGGCGGTGGCCCTGTTCCCGGTCACCCCGACGGAGAAAAAAACCGAGGACGCCCGCGAGGCCTTCAACCCCGAGGGCCTGGCCCAGCGTGCGGTGCGCGCCCTAAAGACGGAATTCCCCGATCTCGGTGTCATCACCGACGTGGCCCTGGACCCCTTTACCACCCATGGCCAGGACGGACTCATCGATGCGTCCGGTTACGTGCTCAACGACGAGACCGTGGCGGTGCTGGTCCAGCAGGCCCTGTCCCATGCCGCCGCCGGTGCCGACGTGGTGGCCCCCTCGGACATGATGGACGGCCGTATCGGCGCCGTGCGCCAGGCCTTGGAGGCGGCCGGCCACCGCAACACCCGCATCCTTGCCTATGCCGCCAAGTACGCCTCCAGCTTCTACGGCCCCTTCCGCGACGCCGTGGGCTCCGCCGCCAACCTGGGCGGCGGTAACAAGTACAGCTACCAGATGGACCCGGCCAACAGCGACGAAGCCCTGTGGGAGGTGTCCCTGGACCTGGAGGAGGGCGCCGACATGGTGATGATCAAGCCCGGCATGCCCTACCTGGACATCGTGCGTCGGGTGAAGGACAGTTTCGGTGCCCCCACCTTCGTGTACCAGGTGAGCGGCGAATACGCCATGCTCAAGGCCGCCGCCCAGAACGGCTGGCTGGATGAGCGGTCCGTGGTGCTGGAGTCCCTGCTGGCCTGCAAGCGCGCCGGCGCCGACGGTATCCTCACCTATTTCGCCAAGGCCGCCGCGCGCTGGCTGCGGGAGGAGTAAGCGGGGACAGACCCCGGTTTCCCGTCCTTACTTACATTGGATTCCGGCATGCGTCGGAATGACGGGAAACCGGGGTCTGTCCCCTTTTCCCCCTTTTTCATTACAATCCCGTTACACATCCCAGGTACAAGGATCCCCATGCCCCGCACCACGATCACCAGCCTGTTCGGTACCTCGCCGGTCAAACCCCTGCAGCAGCACATGGAAGCGGTGCAGATCTGCGTCAATGAACTGGTCCCCTTCATCGAAGCGGTGCTGGAGAAGGATTGGGACCGCGCCCGGGAGCAGCAGGGCCGTATCTCCCGCCTGGAGCAACAGGCCGATACCCTGAAGCGGGAATTGCGCCTGAACCTGCCGCGCAGCCTGTTCATGCCGGTATCACGCCGCGATCTGCTGGAAGTGCTGCGCATGCAGGACTACATCGCCAACACCGCCAAGGACGTGGCCGGCCTCATGCTCGGCCGCAGGATGGAGATCCCAGAGCATATCGGCGCGGATTTCCTGGGCTTCGTGAAGCGCGGCATCGACGCCTCCCGACAGGCCCAGACCGCCATCAACGAACTCGATGAACTGGTGGAGACCGGCTTCCACGGCAACGAGGTCAAGCTGGTGGAGTCCATGATCAAGACCCTGGACGAGATCGAGGGCGATGCCGACGAAATCGAGGTGCGCATTCGTGCCGGGCTGCTCAGTGTCGAGAAGTCGCTGCACCCGGTGGACGTGGTCTTCCTCTACAAGGTGATCGACACGGTGGGGAAACTGGCCGACTACGCACAGCGGGTCGGCAGCCGTCTCGAACTGATGCTGGCACGCTGAGGGGGTCGGCATGGAATTCGAATACGGCATGATCCTCATCACGCTGGCCGTGATCTTCGGCCTGTTCATGGCCTGGGGCGTGGGCGCCAACGATGTCGCCAATGCCATGGGCACCTCGGTAGGCTCCGGGGCCGTCACCATCCGCCAGGCCGTCATCATCGCGGCCATCTTCGAGTTCGCCGGCGCCTACCTGGCCGGCGGCCAGGTCACCCAGACCATTCGCAGCGGCATGATCGACACCGGGGTGCTGTCCCAGACTCCCGAGCTGCTCGTCTATGGCATGCTGGCCTCCCTGCTGGCGGCGGGTATCTGGCTGCTGGTGGCCTCGCATCACGGCTGGCCGGTCTCCACCACCCATACCATCGTCGGCGCCATCGTCGGCTTCGGCGCCGTGGGCATCGGCCTGGGCGCGGTGCAGTGGAACAAGGTGGGCACCATCGCCATGAGCTGGGTGATCTCGCCGGCCCTGGCCGGCATCATCTCCTACTGGCTGTTCGTCAGCGTGCAGCGGCTGATCCTCAACGCGGACCAGCCACTGGAGGCCGCCAAGCGCTATGTGCCCTACTACATGTTCCTGGTGGGCTTCATCATCTCCCTGGTGACCCTGTTCAAGGGCCTCAAGCATGTGGGCCTGGAACTGCAGGCCCACGAGAGCTATCTCCTGGCCTTCGCCATCGGCGTGGCCACCATGTTGCTGGGACGGGTCTTCATCCGCCGCCTGCGCTTCGACCCCAGTGCCGACCGCGACTTCCATTTCACCAACGTGGAAAAGGTGTTCGCGGTGCTGATGATGGTGACCGCCTGCGCCATGGCCTTCGCCCACGGCTCCAACGACGTGGCCAACGCCATCGGACCCTTGGCGGCAGTGGTCAGCATCGTCCAAACCGGTGAGGTGGCCAGCAAGAGCGCCATCCCCCCCTGGATCCTGCTGCTGGGCGCCGTGGGTATCGTGGTGGGGCTGATCACCTTCGGCCGCAAGGTCATCGCCACCATCGGCAGCAACATCACCGCCCTGACCCCGAGCCGTGGCTTCGCCGCCACCCTGGCCGCCGCCACCACCGTGGTGCTGGCCTCGGGCACCGGCCTGCCCGTGTCCACCACCCACACCCTGGTGGGCGGCGTGCTCGGGGTAGGCCTGGCACGCGGCATCGCGGCCCTGGACCTGAACGTGGTACGCACCATCTTCCTGTCCTGGATCGTGACCCTGCCCGCCGGCGCACTCATGTCCATTTTCTTCTTCTACATCCTCATGGCCATCTTCGGCTGAGCCATGACCGATCTCTACGCGGTCATGGGCAACCCCATCGCCCACAGCCTGTCGCCGCGCATCCATGACTGGTTCGCGCAGCAGACTGGGCAGGACCTGCGTTACGAGGCGCGCCTGGTGGCAGTGGACGGCTTTGCCAACGCCGTCGCGGCGTTCCGGGAAGAGGGTGGCAAGGGGCTCAATATCACCGTGCCCTTCAAACAGGAAGCCTGGAAACTGGCCAACACGCGCAGCCCGCGCGCGCAACGGGCGGGCGCGGTGAACACCCTGGTGATCGGTGAAAATGACTCCCTGTATGGCGATACCACCGATGGCGTGGGCCTGTTGCGCGACCTCACCGTCAACCTGGGTCTGAACCTCGCCGGCATGGACATCCTGCTGCTGGGCGCCGGGGGCGCGGTGCGCGGGGTACTGGAACCCCTGCTGGCGCAGGGACCACGCCGTCTGTTGATCGCCAACCGTACGGCGGAGCGGGCCGCGACCCTGGCGGCGGACTATCGCACCCTGGGCGCGGTGGAAGGCTGTGGTTTCGATGACCTGGCCGGACAGGACTTCGACCTGGTGATCAATGGCACGGCGGCCGGCTTGCAGGACGAGGTGCCGGCGATACCCGGCACGGTGCTGAAAAGGGGGGGCTGCGGCTACGACATGATGTACGGCACGGAGCCCACGGCCTTTGTGCGCTGGTGTCGGGAGCAGGGGGCCGGGCGGACCGCGGACGGCCTCGGCATGCTGGTGGAGCAGGCCGCGGAGTCCTTCTTTCTATGGCGCGGGGTGCGCCCCGGAACCGTGCCGGTGATTGCCCGTCTACGCGGCGACGGTGTGTAGGATCGACTCCGGATGGCTCAGCATGGAGCGTCGCTCGTCCTGGCGACGTTCCTCGCCTGGCCAGTCCAACTGGCGCCAGTCGAGCCGGCGACGCTCATTGCCGGCGACACGCGACTGATATTCCCGCGCCACCAGCCGGGCGTCCAGGAAGCGCTTGCCCGCCAGTCGACCTACCAGCTTCTGGGCCTGTTTGGCGTCCGAGGTCTTCAACAGGGCGAAACGGACCAGCTCACCTTCGCGTGTTTTCTTCTTGATGATGCGCAGGTGCGCACCGGTCGGCAGTCGCGCCAGTCCACACAGGTCCGACTCGGTGGCCAGCGGGGGCAGATTTCCGATGAATATGACCATGGCGGCATACCTGTTTGGTTGGTGGTTCGGAAAAAGTATACTCCAGAATCCACCAGACTACCGAACAGCGCATAACTACATGATTATATGAATTTTATTCCGGGCTTTCCCGACTGGCATGGCGCCTGGCCAGGGCCACGTAATAGTTGGCGGAATAGTCCAGGTACTGCTGTTCGCGCGCCGAGAGCGGGCGTACCCGCCGCGCGGGGGATCCCAGCCACAGATACCCGCCTTCCAGCACCTTCCCCGGGGATACCAGCGTGCCGGCACCGACCATGGCGCCGCGGCACACCCGTGCACCATCCATGACGATGGCGCCCATGCCGATCAGGCAGCGATCCTCCAGGATGCAACCGTGCAGGATGACCCGGTGGCCCACGGTCACGTCGTTACCCACCTGCAGGGCGAAACCACCAGGCGCATGCTCGCCGTCATGGGTGACATGCAGCACCGAGCCATCCTGGATATTGCTGCGCGCGCCGATGCGGATGCGATGGATATCCCCGCGCGCGACCGTCATGGGCCAGAGGGAACTGTCGGCGCCGATGTCCACGTCTCCCAGCACCAGGGCGCTGTCCGCCACATAGGCCGTGGGGTGAAGCCGGGGCATCCGCCCCTCGAAGGTCTGCACGGTCATGGCCGCTCTTCCTCCCGAATGAATGAGAACATCCAGATCCAGGCACCCGCCTGGAGGTTTCCCGCCGTGACGGACCGCAAACCGCGCTCAGCGCAATAGCAATACCGGCACCGAGGCGTTACGAATCACGTTGGTGGTGGTACTGCCCACCAGGAAACGACGGATCACCGAGTGGCCGTAGGCGCCCATGATGAGCAGGTCGATGTCCTGTTCCTGGCGATAGCCGCACAACACCCGCTCCACCTCGCCCTGGCGCAGCACTGCGGGGGCCTCGAAGCCGGCGGTCTCCAGGGTGCCGCGTGCCCAATCCAGCTGGGCACGGGATTCCTCGTTGTCACTGCCCACCATCACCAGGTGGCAGGGCAGACCGCGAAACAAGGGACTGCCAGCCACCATTTCCACGCCCTTGCGGGTGGTGGCACTGCCGTCGAAGGCCAGCATCACCCGCGTCGGTGGCCGGTATTCATGTGTGGTGACCAGGATGGGCCGGTGCAGGGTGCGCACCACGTTCTCCAGGCGACTGCCGATGTGCTCGCCGAGGTTTTCATCGTGCTTGCCCATGACCAGCAGTCGGGTCTCGGGTTCCAGTTCCTCGAGGGTCTCCACCAGGTTGCCGTGCCGCTGCAGTACCGTGGAATCACCGACCCCATCGGCCACGGCCCTTTCCCGGGCGGCCTCCAGCAACAGGCGGCCCTGCTCCAGGGCCAAACGGCCGCGCTGTTCATCCAGGGTGGCGAGTTCCTCCAGCAGCGCCTCGCGGCTGCCCATGCCGATATTGCCGCTCAGGTTACGCTCGATGGGGTATTCCGACTTGTCCAGCACATGCAGGAACAGCAGCGGCGCCTCCAGGCGCAGGCTGACCCAGGCGGCGTAGTCGCACACCGCCGGTGAGACGCCGGTGCCGTCGATACAGGCCAATACCTTGCTCATCTTGATTCTCCTGTCAGTGGTCGAGCAGCTTATCCACGGCATCCGGCTTGTCATGGATGCAGAAGCGATCGACGATGGTGGCACTGGCTTCATTGAGACCGACAATCTCCACCTGCGTGCCCTCGCGACGGAACTTTAGCACCACCTTGTCCAGGGCGCTGACGGCGGTGATATCCCAGAAGTGGGCCTGGCACAGGTCGATTACCACCCGGTCGATGGCCTCCTTGAAATCGAAGGCTGCCACGAACTGGTCCCCAGAGGCGAAGAATACCTGACCCACCACCCGGTAGGTACGCTCGTTGCCGTCCTCGCTCAGTGCCGATTTCACATACTGGAACTGGGCCACCTTGTTGGCGAAGAACAAAGCCGCCGTCAACACCCCCACGAACACGCCAAAGGCCAGGTTATGGGTCAGCACCACCACCACCACGGTGCTGGCCATGACGATACTGGAGCTGGGCGGGTGCTTGCGCAGGTTGCGCAGCGACTCCCAGCTGAAGGTGCCGATGGCCACCATGATCATCACCGCCACCAGGGCGGCCATGGGGATCCGACCTACCCAGTCGCCCAGGAACACCACCATCAGCAACAGGAACACCCCCGCCGACAGGGTCGACAGGCGCGTACGACCACCGGATTTCACGTTGATGATGGACTGGCCGATCATGGCGCAGCCGGCCATGCCGCCCACCAGGCCGGAGGCGATGTTGGCCATGCCCTGGCCCTTGCACTCGCGGTTCTTGTCGCTGCCGGTGTCGGTCAGGTCATCGATGATGGTGGCCGTCATCAGGGATTCCAGCAGGCCGACGATGGCCAGAGACAGGGAGTAGGGCAGGATGATGAACAGGGTCTCCAGGTTCAGCGGCACCTCGGGCCAGAGGAACACCGGCAGGGTATCGGGCAGCTCACCCATGTCGCCCACGGTGCGGATGTCCAGCTGCAGCACCATGGCGATGGCGGTCAGCACCACGATGGTCACCAGCGGCGAGGGCACCGCTTTGGTGATGTAGGGAAACAGGTAGATGATGCCGAGCCCGGCGGCGGTCATGGCATAGACGTGCCAGGTGACATTCGTCAGCTCCGGCAACTGGGCCAGGAAGATGAGGATCGCCAGGGCATTCACGAAGCCGGTGACCACCGCACGCGATACGAAGCGCATCAGCGAGCCCAGTTGCAGGTAACCCGCGATGATCTGCAGCACCCCGGTCAGCAGGGTGGCCGCGAGCAGGTATTCGAGGCCATGGTCCTTCACCAGAGTGACCATGAGCAAGGCCATGGCGCCGGTGGCGGCGGAAATCATGCCGGGCCGTCCGCCGGTGAAGGAAATCACCACGGCGATGCAGAAGGAGGCATAGAGCCCCACCTTGGGATCGACGCCGGCGATAACGGAGAAGGCGATGGCCTCGGGGATCAGGGCCAGGGCCACCACGAGGCCGGCGAGCAGGTCGCCGCGGAGATTGGAGAACCAGTGGGTTCGAACGGAACGAATCATATGACCATCACATACCGGTGCCACCACCGGGGACGGCACATAAATTCAAGACAATTTCACGAAGCGGCCAATGGGTGGTGATAATCAGGGCCGATTCCCGGGGATGCACTACGGCAGGTTGCGGACCAGGTGGTGGGGCAGCCGCCGGCGGAGAAGAGGCCAGTGGAAGGCCGGTTCCAGCCGTCATTCCGGCATGCGCGGGACGGCATCAAGAATCCGGGGGATTGCTATGGTGGCGTGGCACTCATGAGGCGCGCAAGTCTAGTCGATCGGGCCGGTACGGGCAAGCCGGCGGGGCCTGCGTGGGCGACGCGTCCAATGGCCGCTGATCCTTTGCGCATACAAGCGCTTGGCCTGACTGACACCCTTCACGGCGTGTCACCGGAACCTGCTATCCTCTGAGGGACAGAGACCGCCAGATCCACAATCCGGGAGATACAGATGCGCGCCACCGCGGAATTCCAGGTCGTACCCATTGGCGACGGCGTGTCCGTGCGCAACGAGATTCTGCGTGTCGTGGAATTGCTGAAAATGCATGACTTCCTGGTCGAAACCCATGCCTCGGGCACGAACATCGAGGGTGAGCTGGGCGATATCCTGGCCGCTGTCGCCCAGGTGCACGAGACCCTGCACGAGGGCGGCACCATCAGGCTGGTCAGTTACCTGAAGCTGGAAACACGTACCGACAAGCCACCGACGCTGGCCGGCAAACGGCTGTAGACCCCGATCGGGACAGTAACCTAGCGCCCGTTTCCTGACCATCGGTGGCTGGGCTGTAACCAATTTGTCATGCAAAGCTGGTATCCAGCAAGGTATGCCGTACCCTGCTCATCCCGACCTGTCGCCGGAACAACTCCTAGACCGCCTGCTGGCACTGCGTGAGCAGGTGCGCCAGGGGGCGCAGCGTTGGCTGGCCCCTTTTGCCGACCGTTATCCGGATTCCTTCAGTTCCGGGGCCACCAATCTCGCCCACTACCTGACCCTGCGGGCCATCGACCTCCGTCCCCTGCAGGCGGCCCTGGCGCGCCAGGGCCTGTCTTCTCTGGGCCGCACCGAGGCACAGGTGCTGACGGGGCTCAACCGCGTCATTCATGCCCTGCAACGCATTACCAGCCGTGAACCCGAGTCGGTGGAAGGTGATACCGCAAATCCCGGGGCGTCGGAGTTGGCCCACAACAGTGCGGCCCTGTTCGGCGCGCCACGGCAAGGCCGCGACGCACAGATCATGGTCACCCTCCCCAGCGAAGCCGCCGATCAACCGGAACTGGTGCAGCGGCTGCTGGAGGCGGGCATGGATTGCGCCCGCATCAACTGCGCCCACGACGACGCCCGGGCCTGGGAGCGAATGATTCGCCACCTGCGTCAGGCGGAGCAGGCGCTGGGCCGCCAATGCCGCCTCCAGATGGACCTGGCAGGCCACAAGCTGCGCACCGGGTCTCTGGCCCTGGAACCCGCCGTGGTACACCTCAAGCCCCGGCGCGATGCCCTCGGGCGCGTGGTGGAACCGGCCCGCATCGAACTGCTGCCCGAGAACGAGGCCGACGCGCCACTGCCCGCGCCGGGGCACGCGCGCCTCACCCTGAAATACGAACAGTTGTTGGCACTGCGACCCGGCGATCGGCTGTCCTTGCGGGACGCCCGTGGCAAGACGCGCAGCCTGTACATCACCATGCGCATGAACCACGGACTGCTGGCGGAATGCCATGGCGGATGCTACATCACACCCGAGACCACCCTGGCCGTGGAGCGTCCCCAGGGCAAGCAACAGTGGCTGCGGATCGCGGAGGGCCTGTACCTGGGCGGCTTCTCGCGGGAAACGGTGGAGATACGTCTGTTCAAGGGCGACCGGCTCCTGCTTGCCCGTAACAACCTGCCGGGCGAACCGGCGCGCCTGGACACCGACGGGCGGGTGACCCGCCCGGCCCATGTGGGCTGCACCACACCGGAGGTGCTGGATCGCCTGCAGCCCGGGCAGGCGGTCTGGCTCGATGACGGCATGCTGGGCGGCATCATCGACCGTATCGACGAGGCCGGTGCGCAGCTCATCATTACCCATTGCCGGCCACGAGGCGTGCGCCTGCTGGAGGACAAGGGTCTGAATTTTCCCGGCGCCGACCTGGGCCTACCCCCCCTCAGTCGCCAGGACCTCGACGACCTGGATTTCATCGCCAGCCATGCCGACCTGGTGGGCTTCTCCTTCGTGGAAAGCCACGCGGACATGCTGGCCCTGCAACAGGCGTTGGCGGAGCGGGGCGCCACGAAGCTGGGCATCGTGGCCAAGATCGAGACCCGCCGCGCCTTCGAGCACCTGCCCGAGATCCTGCTCGGCAGCCTGGGCGATCAGCGCCTGGGTATCATGATCGCACGCGGCGATCTGGCGGTGGAGATGGGCGGCGAGCGCCTGGCTGAAGTGCAGGAAGAAATCCTGTGGCTGTGCGAAGCCGCCCATGTTCCCGTGATCTGGGCCACCCAGGTACTCGAGAGCCTGGCCAAGAAGGGTATCGTCAGTCGCCCGGAACTCACCGACGCCGCCATGTCCGGGCGCGCCGATTGCGTCATGCTCAACAAGGGGCCCTATATCCTCCAGGCGGTTCACACCCTGGACGACATCCTGCGTCGCATGCAGGAGCACCAATGCAAGAAAACCGCACACCTGCGCGGCCTGCGCCTCGCGGGCTATGGCGCCCCCTCGTCCGGGTATCGCGCGGCGGGCTGAGCCCGGCTAGCGCATGGTCACCAGTTCCTCGGCGCTGGTGGGATGGATGGCCACGGTGTCGTCGAGGTCCTGCTTGGTGGCGCCCATGCGGATGGCCACGGCGAAACCCTGCAGCATCTCGTCGGCGCCGTCGCCGATGATGTGGCAGCCCACCACCTTCTCCTGGGCACCCACGGTCACCAGTTTCATGGCGGTCTGGCGCTTGTGCTCCACCGGCGCGTAGTACATGGGGGTGAAACGGGTCTGGTAGATCTTCACGGCGTCGCCATGGGTGGCGCGCGCCTCGTCCTCGGTCAGCCCCACCGTGCCGATGGGCGGGTGGCTGAACACCACGGTGGAGATGTGTTCGTAGACCAGGCGCCGCTCCTTCATGCCACCGAACAGGCGGTCGCCAAGGCGGCGCCCGGCGGCGATGGCCACCGGGGTGAGGGCCGGCTTGCCGGTGACGTCACCCACCGCGTAGATACCCGGCACATTGGTGTTCTCGAAGTCATCGGAGGGCACGAAGCCGTCCTCCGTCATCGCCACACCCGCTGCGGCGAGGTCCAGATCGGCCGTGAGCGGGTTGCGACCGATGGCCCAGACGATCTGGTCGAAGCCTTCCAGGCGCTGGCCGTTGGTGGTCTCGATGCACAGGCTGCCATCGTCCTGTTTCGTCACCGCCGCCACCTGGCTGCCCGCCAGGATGCCGATGCCGTCGTTGAGCATCTCTTCCATCAGGCTTTCGCGCAGCATGGCGTCGAAGTTGCGCAGCAGGTGTTCCTTGCGCAGCAGCATGGTGACGTCGGAGCCCAGGGCGTTGAGGACGCCGGCCAGCTCCACGGCGATGTAGCCGGCGCCCACCACCGCCACGCGGCGTGGCAGGGCCTCCAGGTCGAAGAAGCCATCGGAGGTGATGCCCAGTTCGGCACCGGGGATGTCGGGCAGGGCAGGGGTACCACCCACGGCGATAACGATGTGATCGGCGGTGTAGCGCTGCCCCTCCACCTCCAGGGTATGGGCATCGACGAAGCGGGCCTGGCCGGGGATCTCATCAATATCGGAGTCGGCGAGGTAGGTGTGGTACCAGCCGTTGATGCCCTGCACGTAGCCGTCGCGGGCCTGTTTCAGTGTCGCCCAGTCGAAGCTGGGGGTATCGAAACGGAATCCGTAGCCGGCGGCGTCCTGCAGGGTATGGGCGATGGAGGCCCCGAACCACATCACCTTCTTGGGCACGCAGCCGACGTTGACGCAGGTGCCACCGAGCGGACCCTTCTCGATGACGGCGCATTTCGCACCATGTTTGGCGGCGCGCTCGGCCACGGACAGGCCGCCGCTGCCGGCACCGATGGCGATGAGATCATAGTGATTGGGCATATAGAGGCCTTCGCATTCCGGGTACCGAAAACCGCATTCTACTGGCTGCACCGCACCAGCGACAGGGGCTCACTGGATTGGGTAATACCCGCGGGTGCTCAACGACCATGTCATCCCATTGTAATGACTCTTTAATGGTCCAGTCGCAATGACTGACTAGAGTTCCAGATTCCAGCTCTTCCCAACCTTCATGCCGCAGGGAGTCACATCGTGAAAGACAACAGCCGTGATCTGATGCTCGCCGACAATGGCGACGAGGAACTGAGTAACCATTCCGGCAACCCCGATTTCGCCTCCGTCCTGGAAAAACGCATGTCGCGCCGTGACATAATGCGCGGCAGTCTGGCCGCCGCCGTGGCTGGCGTATTCGCCGCCAGCGGCGCCGGAACCGCCCTTGCCCGGCCCGGCTTCCTGCCACCCCAGGCCAAGGGTCGTCCGCCCTTCGGCCTCAAGGGTGAACTGGGCTTCACCCCGGTGCCCGTGTCCATCGCAGACACCACCGTCGTGCCCGCTGGCTATAGCGCCAAACCCTTCCTGCCCTGGGGTACACCCATCTGTGGCCATTATCCTGCGTACCTTGAGGGTGGTCTGAACAGTGGTGCCGATCAGGAATGCCAGATCGGGATGAACCACGACGGCATCCACTACTTCCCCATGGGCCGTGGTGACAAGGCAAGCCGCCATGGTCTCATCTGCATGAACCACGAATACATCGACCAGCCCAAGCTGCACCCCAACGGCCCCACGGTGGTCAACGGTGTGCGCGTGGTCGAGGACGAGGTACGCAAGGAAATCGCCGCCCATGGCGTGTCCGTGGTGGAAGTGCGCGAAGTCGCCCATGGCAACTGGGAAGTGGTCAAGGGCCAGTACAACCGCCGCATCACCGCTGGCACCCCCATGGAGATCCGCGGCCCCGTGCGTGGTTCCGACCTGGTCAAGACCCAGTACAGCCCCAAGGGCACCATGACCCGCGGCACCATCAACAACTGCGCCCATGGCTATACCCCCTGGGGCACCTACCTCACCTGCGAGGAAAACTGGGCCGGCTACTTCACCAACAAGACCGGACGCCCGCGTGAGCACAGCCGCTACGGCGTGCGCACCGGTTCCACCCGCTACGGCTGGGATAGCGTCTCCCACATCGACGAGTACGCCCGTTTCGATGCCTCCGCCCTTGGCAACAGCGCCGTGGAAGACTATCGCAACGAACCCAACGGTCAGGGCTGGATCGTGGAGATCGATCCCTTCGATCCTGCCAGCACCCCGATCAAGCGCACCAGCATGGGCCGTTTCGCTCACGAGGGTGTGGTATTCGCACCGGCGAAGGCCGGCCAACCGCTGGCCTTCTACTCCGGTGACGATGCCCAGAACGAATACATCTACAAGTTCGTCACCGAGGGGCGTTACCAGCCCGGCCGCACCAGTGGTGACATCCTGGACAAGGGCACCCTGTACGTGGCCGTGTTCCACGACGACGGCAGTGGTGAATGGCGCGCCCTGGATCTCCGTGACCCGCGCTTTCGTGCCGCGGCCGCCTCCGCCGGCGTCGAGTTCAAGGACCAGGCCGATGTACTGGTGAACACCCGCCTGGCGGCCGACGTGATTGGGGCCACCAAGATGGACCGCCCGGAATGGGGCGCGGTGCATCCCCAGACCAACGAGGTCTACTTCGCACTGACCAACAACTCCAGCCGTGGCGGCGCGAGCAACCCGGTGGATGCCGCCAATCCCCGCGCCAACAGCGCCTTCGGCCACATCATCCGCTGGCGCGAACGGGGCAACCGTCCCTGGGCCCTGCAGTTCAACTGGGACATCTTCCTGCTGGCGGGACCTGCGGACGACAGCCGCAAGCTGGATGGCGAGCCGCTGGACGACACCAACATCGTGGCCAGCCCCGATGGCCTGTGGTTCGACCACCAGGGCGTGCTGTGGATCCAGACGGACATGGGCGGCAGCCAGCAGCGTGCCGAACAGGGCCGCTTCGGCAACAACCAGATGCTGGCGGCGAATCCCTACACCGGTGAGATGCGGCGCTTCTTCGTCGGCCCCCTGGGGCAGGAGACCACCGGCGTCATCACCACGCCGGACAGCCGCACCATGTTCGTCAACATCCAGCACCCCGGCGAGAGCGGCGAGGTCTACCCGCAAGTCGCCTCCCACTGGCCCGATGGCGGCAATGCCCGCGCCCGCTCCGCCACGGTGATCATCACCAAGGATGATGGTGGCGTGGTCGGCAACTGATCAGGACGACCTCCCGGGGAAGGGATTCCCCGTCTCCTCGCTTCAGCCGACCCGCAACGGGCGGATACAGGATCCCACCTGAAGCCCTGATGGCCCGCTTGCCGGGCCATCTTTTTTGCCCGTGGTCCTTGTGGTGGTTTCCGGGCCGGGAATTGCTACAGTAGCCTGCATCGCAAGCCCAATATCGGACAACCGCCATGGACAACCCCCTGCTCGACCTCCAGGACCTGCCACCTTTCAGCCGTATCCGCCCCGAACAGGTGGAACCGGCCATCGACCAGCTGCTGACCGAAGCGCGCCAGGCCATCGAGGTCCTGCTGGCGGCCAACGAGACCTATAGCTGGGACAACCTGGTACGTCCCCTGGAGGACATCGAGGACCGCCTCAACCGCGCCTGGTCGCCGGTCGGCCACCTAAACGCCGTCATGAACAGCGACGCCCTGCGCGCCGCCTACAATGCCTGCCTGCCCAAGCTGAGCGCCTACGGCACCGAGTTGGGCCAGCACGAGGGGCTGTTCCGTGCCTACCGGCAGATCGCCGAGGGGGAGGAGTACACACGCCTCGACGCGGCCCAGCGCCGCGTCATCGACAACGCCCTGCGTGACTTCCGCCTGTCCGGCATCGAGCTGGAGCCTGCCCAACGGGAACGCTACAAGGTCATCCAGCAGGAGCTTTCGGCGCTGCAATCGAAATTCTCCGAGAATCTGCTCGACGCCACCCAGGCCTGGACCCGGCAGGTGCTCGACGAGAGCGAGCTGGCCGGCCTTCCCGACAGCGCCAAGGCCCTCGCGCACCAGACGGCCGAACAGCGCGACATGGAAGGCTGGGTGTTCACCCTGGAATTCCCGTCCTATTACCCTGTGCTCACCTATGCCGACAACCGCCACCTGCGTGAGGAACTCTATACCGCCTACGTGACCCGTGCCTCGGACTCCGGCCCCCATGCCGGGCGCTGGGACAACGGCCCGCTGATGGAGAGGATCCTCGCGCTGCGCCATGAAGTGGCACGGCTGCTTGGCTACGACAACTATGCCGAGCGCGCCCTGGCCACACGCATGGCGGAGACCACCGACCAGGTGCTGGGTTTCCTGCAGGATCTCGCGGATCGTTCCCTGCCGGCGGCGCGCGAGGACCTGGAGGCGGTGCGCGCCTTCGCCGCGGACGAATTCGGCGTGAACGAGCTGGAGGCCTGGGACGTACCCTACTATTCGGAAAAGCTGCGCCAGGCCCGCTATGCCATCTCCCAGGAGGAGCTGAAACCCTATTTCCCCGTCACCCGCGTGCTGAGCGGCATGTTCGCCGTGGTGGAACGCCTGTACGGCATCCGCATCCAGGAACGCGGTGGCGTCGATGTCTGGCACCCGGACGTGCACTTCTACGAGATCGAGGATGCCGACGGACGACTGCGCGGCCAGTTCTACCTTGACCTCTTCGCCCGCCCCAACAAGCGCGGCGGCGCCTGGATGGATGAATGCATCTCACGCCGGGTGCGCGACGAGCAGGTGCAGACCCCGGTGGCCTACCTGACCTGCAATTTCTCGCCACCCATCGGTGCGCAGCCGGCCCTGCTCACCCACGACGAGGTGACCACCCTGTTCCACGAGTTCGGCCACGGCCTGCACCACATGCTCACCCGCATCGATTACCTGCCGGTGGCCGGCATCAGCGGCGTGCCCTGGGACGCGGTGGAACTGCCCAGCCAGTTCATGGAGAACTGGTGCTGGGAGCGCGAGGCCCTGGACCTCATCGCCGGCCATTTCGAGACCGGCGCCAAACTGCCGGATAACCTCTATCAACGCATGATGGAAGCGCGCAACTTCCAGTCTGCCATGCAAATGGTGCGGCAGCTGGAGTTCTCCATCTTCGACTTCCGCATCCACCATGAATACGATCCGGCTCGCGGTGGTCGCGTCTACGACATCCTCGACGAGGTGCGCCGGCAGGTGGCGGTCATGCAACCGCCTTCCTTCAACCGTTTTCCGCACAGCTTCTCGCACATCTTCGCCGGCGGCTACGCGGCGGGCTACTACAGCTACAAGTGGGCCGAGGTACTGAGTGCCGATGCCTTCTCCGCCTTCGAGGAAACCGGCATCTTCGATCGCGAGACCGGCCTGCGCTTCCTCGCCAGCGTGCTGGAGCAGGGCGGTTCGCGCGAACCCATGGAGCTGTTCATCGAGTTCCGTGGACGCGAGCCCAGCATCGACGCATTGCTGCGTCACAGCGGGCTGGCGGCCTGAATCCGATTTCCGGTACCCAGAACCGCTATAGAGGACTTGTACGCAGGCTCAGGGCGCGGGCGGACGCCGGCGCCCGAAGATCAATGCCAGCACGAACAGCACCAGGAAGATAAAGAAGAGAATCTGCGCGATCCCGGCCGCGGCGCCGGCAATGCCGCCAAAACCGAGTACCGCCGCGATCAGGGCGATGACGAAGAATGCGATGGCCCAGCTCAACATGAGCACACCTCCTTTGTGACGGGAAAAACAGGTGCCGTAATGGCCGGACGCCGCACCGGTGCCCGGCCATTACGGCACCTGCGCGATATCAGGGCTTGTCCGTGGCATCCTCAATGGCGTCGCCGGCCTCCTCCATCGCCTCTTCGGCCTTGTCGCCGGCCTCTTCCACGGTCTCATCGATGTTACGTCCGGCCTCCTCCATGGGGCCTTCCTGCCGTTCACAGCCGCTCAGCAACAATGCCAGCAACCCGGCGGCGAGCATCCATTTCCATGTCAGTCGGTTCATCTTGATCTCCCAAAGGTTTGGTCAGCGATACGTCATGATCATCATATCCATTCCAGACTAACCATAGCAGATCCTGCGGGCTCCCTAAGGTGACGCGGACAGGGTTACATCAGAGAGTCCTTACACGTATCAAGAAATTTTGTGGTATTTTCCTGCTCGTTCATTGTCGCGCGCCACACGGGGACAACCCGGCCGTCTTTCCCTACAATGTCCCACCGGACCCTGCCCTGGAAACGCCATGCAATACCGTGACCTGCGCGACTTCATTGCCCAGCTGGAAAGCCGCGGCCTGCTCAAACGCATCCAGGCCGAGGTGGATCCCTGCCTGGAGATGACCGAGATCTGCGACCGCACCCTGCGCGCCGGCGGACCCGCGCTGCTGTTCGAGAATGCCAAGGGGCATTCGGTCCCGGTGCTCGGTAACCTGTTCGGCACGCCGGAACGGGTTGCACTGGGCATGGGCGAGGAATCGGTCGACGCGCTGCGCGAGGTGGGCCGGCTGCTTGCCTTCCTCAAGGAACCGGAACCGCCCAAGGGCTGGCGCGATGCCCTGGACAAGCTGCCCCGCTACAAGAAGGTGCTCGACATGGCACCGAAGGTGGTGAAGAAGGCCCCCTGCCAGGAGGTGGTGCTGGAAGCCGAGGCGGTGGATCTGTCCCGCCTGCCCATCCAGACCTGCTGGCCCGGTGATGCCGGCCCGCTCATCACCTGGGCGCTGGTGGTCACCCGGGGACCGTACAAGGAGCGGCAGAACCTGGGCATCTACCGCCAGCAGGTCATCGGTCGCAACCGGGTCATCATGCGCTGGCTGGCGCACCGTGGCGGCGCGCTGGACTACCGTGACTGGCAGGAGGCCCACCCCGGTGAACGCTTCCCCGTGGCCGTGGCCCTGGGTGCCGATCCTGCCACCATCCTCGGTGCCGTCACGCCAGTGCCCGACAGCCTGTCGGAGTACGCCTTCGCCGGCCTGTTGCGCGGCTCGAAAACCGAACTGGTACAGTGTCTGGGCAGCGAACTGCAGGTACCGGCCAGCGCCGAGTTCGTGCTGGAAGGCTACCTGGAACCGGGCGTCGAGGCCGACGAGGGACCCTTCGGCGATCACACGGGCTACTACAACGAGGTGGACCGCTTCCCGGTGTTCACCATCGAGCGCATCACCCACCGCCGCGATCCCATCTACCACAGCACCTACACCGGCCGCCCCCCCGACGAGCCGGCGGTGTTGGGCGTGGCACTGAACGAGGTGTTCGTGCCCCTGCTGCAAAAGCAGTTCCCGGAGATCACCGATTTCTACCTGCCGCCTGAGGGCTGTTCCTACCGCATGGCGGTGGTGAGCATGAAGAAACAGTACCCCGGCCACGCCAAACGGGTGATGTTCGGCGTCTGGTCCTTCCTGCGCCAGTTCATGTACACCAAGTTCGTCATCGTCACCGACGACGATGTCAACGTGCGCGACTGGCAGGACGTGATCTGGGCCATGACCACGCGCATGGACCCGGTACGCGACACCCTGCTGGTGGAGAACACCCCCATCGACTATCTCGATTTCGCCTCGCCGGTATCCGGCCTGGGTGGAAAGATCGGCTTCGACGCCACCAACAAACTGCCCGGGGAAACCAGCCGCGAGTGGGGCCGTCCCATCGTCATGGACGAGGCGGTTAAACAGCGCGTGGATAGCCTCTGGAACGAGCTCGGTATCGACTGACGTATCGGACACCGCCCAACATGGCCACACCTGCCAGCAGCAATCCAGCGGCGGGGGGCAGAGGCACGAGAGCCTGCGGTGTCCCGTTCACGCTCTGGACATTGATCGATGAGTGAAGCACCAGGCCACGGTCTTCCGTCAATTCGGGAAGCCCCGACCAGGGCGGGGGGTGGCCAAGCTCCAGGCTCATGCCCTGGTCGCCGGTGAACGCCACCATCGCATCGGTCAGTGACACGAAAGGTTGCGCAAGCTGTTGCTGAAGATCGCGCGTGAAGGAATCGTCCTCCGCCTGTCCTCCATCATTCGATGACCAAGGCAGGTTTGGAGACAGCACGAGCAGTGAACTCGCACTCCCACGCAGCATCGGCAATAAAGTCGCGTTCTGCTCACCGGAAAGTATGCGCTCCTTCAAGATCTCCTTCATGTCATCCAGGCGTATATCCACCACACAGGTGGCTGCGATGATGCCGGCACCAAACCGATCATCGCGAATGGCATGCACACTTTTGCAGACTTGTCTGACGTCGTAGCCGACAGTCGCTGCACTGGTGTTCGCGGGGAAGGCAAGAAGCATGGAATGGTAAAGTACTGCGGAAATGGCGGTGCAATATCGGTGTTTCATTGCAGACCTCCTGTCGTGGTGAATGATTTCACCCCGATTCCTAGCCTTGCACACTTCGCATCAAATGCAAGCGTTCACCTTAGTCGGGACGATCGTCGATCTGAACGCATGATCAACGAACATCGCAGCGACATTTCACTCATGCATCAAACCTGTGACAAATGGATGCACGCAGTCAGCGCATTGATAATCAGTCTTTTCCGGGCCAATGCTTCAGCATGGATTGAGTTTTATGTCACACGTCAGTGACAACAGCGTATGCGTACCGGCAAATACCTTCCTTGTCATGATGCCTGCACGTCAATCATGCAAGGCACGGTAAGAAACTGATTATTCATCGCTTTGATGCACCACAGGCGACCACGCCTTTATCGCGATGGCGCTGATAGCACAGATTTCAGCCCGTTCCACTTGTCGCAATTCGGGATCGTTCATCGGAATCCTCAATAGCCACTGTACCGTGGCCACCAATCAATCACCTTGAAATACAGAAGCTTCGCTACGAAACCTGTCAATGGCACGATGCTTGCTGGCTGCTTACTTCTCGGTTGCATAGCGCGCCTGAGAATGATCCATACAGAACGGCAACCTCAAGGAACAGGAGAATTCCAATGATCAAACATCAATATCTCGTTGCGGGATTATCAGCCGTTGCCATGGCGGTACTGACCGCCACGGCAACTGCAAATCCAAAGGCCAAGTTCGGTGACAACAACGACCTGGCCGTGACAGCCACTGCAAATGCGAGCGCCGACGGTGGACAGGGCGGTGTCGCAGATGGCGGAAGTAGTGGTGACGTCTACGGCGGGGATGGCGGCGAAGGAGGCTATGGCGGCACCGCCAATGCCAGCGACAGCACTGGTGGCGACGGCGGAGACAGCAACAACAGCGCCAGCCAGGCCCAGTCGGACGAATCGACGACCAACGACAACAATACCACCAACTCAGGTACCGGTGGCGCCGGGGGTGCAAGCACCAATACCGCCGGCACCGCGGGTTCCGGCGGCGGTGGCGGCGCCGGTGGAACCGCCGGGAATTCCACCGGCGGAGTCGGTGGCAACTCCTATGGTGGTGCGGGAGGGACCGCGGAAGCCTATGCCGAGTCCTTCAACACCGACATCGAGGTAATCGCCTACCAGGAAATGCACTCCAATGTCACGGGGGCACCCATCACCATCCACGGTGGTGTTTCCGGTAATGGTGGCATGGGAGGTAACGGTGGTAATGCCGGTAATGCCGGTGATGGTGGCTATGGAGGTGATGCCGACTCCTACAGCTACGGAGATGCCGGGGACGGCGATGCCGGCGGTGATACCGACAGCGCAACCGCCTGGGGCGATGGTGATGGCGGCTACAGCGGCATGACCGGGAATGCCGATTCCTACGGCGACGGTGACGGCGGAGACAGCAACAACAATGGCAATGCTGATGCCGCGGGCCATGGTGACGGTGGCTATGGCGGCAGCGGTGGCGAGGGCGGCTATGCTGATGCCTATGGAGACGGTGACGCGGATGGCGCCATGGGTGGCAGTGGTGGCAGTGGCGGAAATGCCGGTACAGGTACCGACAACAACGCCAATGACGATGCAGTGGACACCGCGGGCGACGACCGCGCAGGCAACGACAACAACCAGGCCAATGGCGCGGCTGGCGCAGCCGGTGGTGCCGGAGGATCCACCAGCAACGGAGCCAATACCGCAAGCGGTGGCGGCGGAGGTGCCGGCGCAAGCGGTGGCGCAACCGCCAATGGCACTAACACGGCCATGGGTGGAAATGGTGGTGCAGGTGGATCCAGCACCAATGGATCCAACACAGCCACATCCGGTAACAGTGGTGCTGGCGGCGCAACCTCCAATGGCGGCAACACCGCATCCACCGGTGACGGCGGTGATGGTGGTGCTGGCGGCTCCACCGCCAATGGCAATAACACGGCCATGGCCGGAAACGGTGCGGCTGGCGGCAATGGTGGCAATGGCGGCAACGGCGGTGCCGGCGGCGACAGCGGCGATGCCGTTGGCGGTGCCCTGACCACCGGCGCGGTCAGCGTCAACGTGGGTGCTGGCACCTTCGGCGGCATCAACAACCTCAACATCTCATCGGGTCTCTACAACTCGACACTTGGCGGTGTAGCCGTGGCGGCACACTCCGGTGTCAGCATCGGAAACTGACCCGCGCGATGTTTCCTGTTTCTGGCGGGCCATCCCCGGCCCGCCAGTTTTTTCATGGTAGCTAGCTCGGCAAACAAGAGGTAAAGCACGATGAAAACGAAATGCTGGGAACAAGCGTGTGAAAGATTGCCTGCCAAGATCCTGGCCGCACTCCTGACGACGGCAAGCAGCAACCTACTGGCTGATGATCATGCCAGTGACCTGGATTCCCTGAACGTGGCCAATTCCATCGAGCTCGACGCGTTGCGCGGCATGAATGGCGACACGCGCATTCGGGTGGAAACCAATCAGCAATTGAATGCCAGCGTGACCGGCAGCAGTTTCACGGCGGGCACGATCACCGGGGGCTCGGTCACCTTTGCCGAGAATGCCCTGGAAAATTTCAGCGGTATCGGCCTTTTCAATGTGGTGACCGGGAACAATAACGCGGTGGACTCGGCCATCGGTGTCACTTTCAACATGCAATAACCGAAACATGCAAACCGTACATTTGTCATTGCGGGTCTGTTGCTTGTTCACATTCCTGCTGATTGCCGGACAGGCCAACCACGCCCTTGGCGGCCAGGTATTGATTCAGGGTTTCCCCGGATCCTTTTCGGTGCCGGTAAAAAGTCTCAAGGAAGCGCGCTGGGACAGGGTAATCCGACAGCAATATGATTTCAGTTGCGGCTCGGCGGCGGTCGCCACCTTGCTGAGTCACCACTACGGGATGAAGATCGATGAGGCGGAGGTTTTCCAGGCCATGTTCAAGGCCGGCGACCAGGCCAAGATCCGCGCCGAAGGCTTTTCCATGCTCGACATGAAACGCTTCCTGGACAGCCAGGGACTTCAATCCGATGGCTTCCGCATGACGCTCGACCAGCTACTCAAAATAGGCGTTCCCGGCATCGTCCTGGTCAATACCCAGGGATACCGGCACTTCGTGGTACTGAGAGGCATGCGTGATGGGACCATACTCCTCGCCGATCCGGCCATCGGCTCGATTACCGTCCCACGCGCCCAGTTCGAAGCGATCTGGGATGGGACCGTCCTGGCTGCCCGCGCAAACCTTCAGGTGGCCAGAAATCATTTCAACAGCATCCGTGACTGGGAGCCCTGGCCTAGCGCGCCCATCACCCGGGGCATGGATCGATCCGGCTTGGGCATGTTCGTATTATCGTTGCCAGGACGCAACGAATTAGGGAGATAGGCCATGGACAATCCGTCACAATCGTATATGGATTACTGCCGTCTGGGTTCACTGGCGACACTCACCTGGCTGTCATGCAGCGTGACTGCCATTGCGTCACCTGCTGCTTCCGGCGGGTTTGCCTGTACCAGCTGTTCAGTGCTGTCCCAGCTTGAGCTCGAGGCGCAACGAGGCGGTTTTTCATTCGCCGGTCTCAACTTCGAGTTCGGCGCCAATATACGTTCCTTTATCGATAACCGCCTGGTCCTGGAAAGCATCATCACCATCACGCAAGAGGGGACCATTCAGCACCAGGCCGTCTCACTGCCGGACAACATGCCAGATACCACCCAGGTCACGAGCGTCGCGCCGCAGCCGGGGACATCCACTCCCAAGTCCACCATCACGAACGCACCATCCAACGTGGATCTTTCCGGGCTCGATAATGCCCTTGGCGTGAGCGTAAATGACCACAAGGGTTTCACCGCCGCCCTGCACGAAGCGACCCGTCAGCGCATCACCAGCACCCTCATCAATACCGCAAATCACCGTGATTTGCGTCAGGAACTCGAGGTCAGGGTCAATGTGGAGAACTTCCGACAGTTTCACCAGGACGTGCGCCAGAGCCTGCTGAACAACCGCCTCGAATCTTCACGACTACGCTGAACCCGGGGCTACGCCCTCGATCATCCTGCGCGCCCTCATATCGCATAGGGCAGACGCAGGGTGATCCCCACGTCTGGGGCGTCCGCGGTTATCCCCAGCTCCAGGTTCACATTGGCATTGAGTCGATCACTAATGCGGTGACTGAAACCCAGCAGCAAGGAGCCCACGTCCAGACTGGAACTCGACAGGTTCACACCGTTGATCGTGGTGCTACTCGAGCGGATGAAATCGTGCTTGTACCCGAGCGAGAACGAGGCGCGTGAATTGATCGAATAGGCCATACCGAAACTGAAGCGGACCACGTCACCCGGATCCACATTGCCAATGGTCTGGTCATCGCTCCCCTCAACCACGAAGGTCTTGTTGACGTCCTCGTCGAAATTATACAGATACCCAAGGTTTGCATAGAACACCGCGGGATCGGATGGGTACAGCGCCGTCACGCTGGGCTCCACCGCATGGAAACCGGATCCGGTGGGCAGGCTGGTCTGTATCCCCGCGCTGTTGCGTGACACATCATAGGGACCCTCACCCGTGGTGGACTTGTAGCGCAAGTTTCCAATGAAGATCGGCCAGCCATTCCTTCCGGCATTCATCTGGTAGTGCAGGGCCAGCTCCATATCTCCGATGCCATCACCTTCCAGGTCACGGGTGACTTGTGGTTCGCTGACGACGGAGGGAATGGTGGCCCGCAAAGTATCGTCACGCCAGATATAGGGCAGCCTGCCTTCTATTTCCAGCCTGGGTGTTATCCCATAGCGCAAGGTAAGCGCTGGTGAGATCAGGTTGCGGTCGGCATCCTCGGCTTCCAGTATACCGATCAGAAAGGTTTCCAGGATCTCGACGCCCAGGAACGACAGGCGGTTGATCTGGGAATTGGAGAATTGCAGGGAAGGCTCGATGACCCATGTTCCCTTCGGCGTCAGGACGCCGCCGATATTGGCGATCGCCTGTATCTCCGGTCGCGTCTCGACCGTGGGTTCAGGCGGCGCCTGGCCAACGGGCTGGTCCGGTGGCGGGACATCCGCCCAGGCCGCGGCAGGAAACATTATGGTCGTCACCAAAACGAATGAAAGGGAGTAATCATTTTTTTTGTTCATCTCGAATCTCCAGACCGGGCGATAATCGACATGGGATGTGGATGGTTTCTCTCACCGAAACTCGCACTTACGTCGACATCGCCTTGCCCACCTTCGCCCGCATTGATACGGTGCTTCTGCATCAGCCGATACAGCGTCATACGGGCCACACCCAGGCGACGGGCGGCTTCGGAAACATTGTTGCTGGACTGGCGCAAGCCAGCAAGGATCGCCTGGCGTTCGGCATCGATCCGCACCTGGGCCAGGGTTTCGGTTGCAAGTTCCGGTTCCGCATGAAACAGCTCCAGTTCCTGCGGTGTGATCAGCCGGTGTTCACACATGATGGTCGCACGACGCACCCGGTTGATGAGTTCCCGCACATTGCCTGGCCAGCTGTAGTCACGCATGGCCTGCAGCGCCTGCTGGCTGAAGCCGGAGACATTGTGATTGCGCTCCTTGGCGAATATGGAAAAGAAATATCGTGCCAGCGGCTCGATATCTTCCACTCGTTCGCGCAGGTCCGGCATCCTGAGCTGAACCACGTTGAGCCGGTAGAACAGGTCCTCGCGGAATTCCCCTTTTGCCACGGCATCATGCAGATCCACATGGCTGGCCGTGATCACCCGCACATCGATCGGGATCGGGTCCATGCCTCCCACGCGCTCAATGGTCCGCTCCTGCAGGAAACGCAGCAGGTTGACCTGCTGATCCAAGGGGAGATCGGCGATTTCGTCGAGAAAAATGGTGCCTCCATCCGCCGCCTCCAGGCGCCCGATCTTGCGCCGATGCGCGCCTGTGAAGGCGCCCCGTTCATGACCGAACAGTTCCGAATGAATCAGGGCGGGCGATATGGCGCCGCAGTTGATGGCCACGAACGGTCCCTTGCCACGCGCGGAACGATTATGGATGGACCGCGCGGCCAGTTCCTTGCCGGTACCGCTACTGCCGCTGATCATGACCGAGGCATCGACACTGGCGATCTTCCCGATCTGCTTGAACACCTGCTGCATTTGCTCGCTGACCCCGATCATGCCGGCGCTGGATGGATCGCGGTGTTGCACACGATTGGCGTGCTTGCTGGCATGGGCCATCCCATAGGCATGACCAAGGCACTGGGACAAGCGCAGCGGGTCCACCGGTTCCGTATGGTAGTCGTGGAAGTAGCCGGGAATCAGGCCGACGTCGATCAGCCTGATCAGGCGCTCGGGCGGGATGATGCCGATCCACGCGGCCGTGGGCGTGAGTTGCATGAGCCGTTCCAGGCCTAGCGGGATATCCGGGTCCAGCGTCTCCCCGAAATGAATGATGCCCAACCCCACGCCTTTCTGTTGCACGGCCTGCGCGGCCAGCTCGATGCTGTCGGCTACCTGGATTTGCCAGCCGTCGGCACGCATGGCCTGAATCAATGGCCGGCAGGCAGGTTCCTCTTTCAGGTTCAGATAGACCAGACTTCGCGTCTCCATGCATCAGCCTCCTGTATTGTGTGACCCACTCGGTCAGGGCAAAGCAGGTGGTGCGGCAGGCCATATACCGGCGCCCATCGACACACCACCTGAAGTGCAGATTGACCAGGAGTAATTTTTATTATGTAAAACAACAAGAAAGAATGTATCCGCAGGCGCGCGGAAAAGAATATGAAAAATGCAGTTTACCCCTGCATTCGTTGAGTGTAGTCCAGGATACGTGCTTTGCTATGGATCAAGGAAACAGCTGTCCAGCCCCGCTTCCAGGTGCGGGAATCGCAGCTCGATACCCAGTTCCTTCAGCATGCGCTCGTTCCTGAGCCGCTTCGATTCCCGCATATATCCCAGCATACCCGGGGTGAGCTGCTGTTCCGCTTCCGCTCGATCCAGCGTGGGAGGACGCGGCAGGCCGGCACGATCGGCGATGCGGTTGAAGTAGTCGACCATGTTGGAAGGATGGCCATCGCTGACGTTGTAGGCCGTGCCGGGTACACCACGCGCCATGGCGGCACGGCAAATCGCGGCCAGGTCGTCCGCGTGAATGCGATTGGTGTAGGGACACTGGTCCTCGCGCAACAGCGGCAGACCCTTGCGCAAACGCTCCAGGGGCAGGCGTCCGGGTCCGTAGATACCGGGTACGCGCAGGATCACCACGGGGATCCCGGTGCGTTCCGACCAGGCCTGCAGCTGGCGTTCTGCATCGAGACGACGCAGACCGCGCGTGGTGTCCGGCCGCAGGGGCGCGTCCTCGTCGATCCAGGCGCCAGCGCAGTCACCGTACACGGCACTGGTGCTGATGTAGACGATGCGCCGCGGCAAGCCGTCCCGCTCCAGGGCGGCCAGCACCGCGGACATGCGCGGATCGCGGTCTCCACTGGGCGGTGGCGGGGCGAAATAATAGAGTTCGGTACCCGCGGAGGCCAGTGACGGCAAGGGCAGGTCCAGGTCCGCCACCAGTGCCTCGATGCCCAGGTCCCGCAGTTGCGCCGCGCTCGGCGGCGAGCGCACCAGACCCGTGACCGCGGCACCGGACGCCTGGCAGGACCGGGCCACGCGCCGGCCGACATCACCACAGCCCAGGATTAGCACAGCGTTCATCGGTTTACCTCACTTCACAAATCAGCCAGACTGGACGACTTTTGTCGGATCGGGGAATGGGCGACATGGCCTACCGGGTACAGATTCAGCCGAGCGGCCACCAGTTCGAGGTGCGCACGGGTGAAACCCTGCTGGATGCCGCCCTGCGCCAGGGCCTGGCATTGCCCTATGGCTGCCGTAACGGCAGCTGCGGCAGTTGCAAGGGACGCGTGCTCACCGGGCAGTTCCAGTATAGCGGCGGAGAACGCCCGCCTGGTCTCGACGCCCAGGAAGAGGCCAAGGGTCTCGCCCTGTTCTGCCAGGCAATACCCGGGAGCGATATGAGTATCGAAGCACGCGAAATCCACCGTGTCGGTGACCTCCAGGTCAAGATCCTGCCCTGCCGGGCGGAAGAATTGCGCCAGGCGGCCCATGACGTCATGGTCATCCAGCTCAAGCTGCCGGCCGCGGAGCGCATGCAGTTCCTGGCCGGCCAGTACCTGGAGATCCTGCTCAAGGACGGACGCCGGCGCGCCTTTTCCATCGCCAACCCGCCCCACGAGGATGCCAGGATCGAACTGCACATCCGCCATGTGGAAGGCGGAACCTTCACCGACCATGTGTTTGCGGACATGAAGGCGCGCACCCTGCTGCGCATCGAGGGTCCCTTCGGCAACTTCTTCCTGCGCGAGGAGTCCGACCGGCCCATGCTGCTGATCGGCGGCGGCACCGGTCTGGCACCCCTGAAGAGCATGATCGAACATGCCTTCCATGTGGGCCTGAAGCGGCCCATGCATCTGTTCTGGGGGGTACGCGCACGCCGCGACCTGTACATGGATGAACTGCCCACGCGCTGGGCAGCGGAGCACGATGACTTCCAGTACACCCCCGTTCTCTCCGAACCCCGTCCCGAGGACGCCTGGGCGGGGGAGACAGGCACGGTGGTGGAAGCGGTACTGCGCCGCTATCCCGACCTCAGCGGTTTCGATGCCTATATCGCCGGCCCCCCCGCCATGTGCGAAGCCGCCCGCGACGCCTTCCGGGAGCAGGGTCTGCCGGAGGAGCGCATGTTCTCCGACGCCTTCGAATATGCCGCCGACAACCCGGTGGTCGATTCGAAATAACAATGCACCAGGCCGGCCTGGTGCATTTCAGCGTTACCTAGAGGGATCCAGACGGCTTTTCCTCCCGCGCCTCCGATGAAGGCTCGGTCTCCACCGCGGCATGCGCCATCGGGAGTGTTGGCGTGGCGCGGCCCAGCACATCGGAGCCGCGCTTGCCCAGGGTGGGGACGCCCACCGCCAGGCCCATGCCCTGACGGTAACAGGCCATGGCCTTGTCGGTCTCCCCCAGTTTTTCCAGCAGGGTACCCAGCACCTGGCAGGTCTCCACCGTGGGGGCCAGCTGAACACTGGCCTCCAGGTAGGCACGGGCCTTGCCCCACAGGCGGTTGGCCAGGCACAGACGCCCCAGGGTCAGCAGCAGCACCGGATCCTTGTCGTGATCCCGCAGCCAGGCCTCCGCCTCGTCGAGCCGGCGCCCCGCGTCGCCCCCTTCCAGCTGGCCGAACAGGTATACCAGTCGCTGGCTCCAGTGGCGGCGGATGGCGGAACGCAGCAGTTCCTGGGCCTCGTCCACCAGGCCATGGCGCTGCAGCTGGGTGGCCTGGATGACCAGCAGGGACTCGTCCTGGGCCAGTGCGCGCGGCAACCAGCCCCAGGCCTCGCGCAAGGCCTCCAGATCACCGCGCCGCGCCGCCAGTTCCAGCAGGGCACGGTGGATCTCCAGGCTGAGCCGCTTCAGCTCCTCCTCGCCCACCACCTTGCGCCGTCGCAGCTCCGGCAGCAGGTCGCGCAGGCTCTGCCAATCCTGCAGGCGCTGGTAGAGCTTCATCAACATTTTCAGTACGTAGGCGTGGCGCGGGGCGATCTGGCGCAGGTGACGCAGGGTAGCCAGTGCCTGCTCCAGCTGGCCATGGGCCATCTGCAACTCCGCCTGGCTGAGCCCCACCGCCACATCGGCCTCGGGCATGCTGCCGTGGGCCAGGCGCAGATAATGGTCACGCCGATCATGCGCACCCTGCTGCTGGGCGGCGCGGGCGGCGGCCAGATAGGTGATCAGGGCGTTGTCGCTGGTGGCGGCGTGGCGCACCAGGCGTTTTTCCGCCGCCGCCCATTGCCCCTCCGCCAATTCGATGAGACCACGGTTGAGGGCCGAGCGGGCGCGCCGTTCCCGGCGCAGGCGCCGCCAGTGCAACAACCGGCCCGGCAAGCGGCGCAGACCCGCCAGAAAACGCACCACCAGGTACAGGCCCGCCAGCACCGCCAACAGCACCAGGAGGGTGGTCTCCAGGCTCCAGTCCCCGTAGCCAATGAGCACATAGCCGGGATCGGGAAGCGTCAGCAGAGCCACCCCGACGGCCACCAGCAGGGCGATCATGGCGTAGACCAGGTACCTCATGGCTGCGCTTCCACCGGGGTGGCGGACTCGTCCACGGTCGCCCCGGGGGCGACCGGCTCATCCACTGCCGGACCGGCCGGGTCCGGCAGGCGCTGGCGCAGCAGGCGCAGGGAGGTCGAGATATCGGGCAACTCGGGCCGGATCTCCTGGCGCAGGAGGTGATGCAGCTCGTTGGCCATGCTGGCGGTGGCCGGGTGATCGGCATCGAAATGCCGCTCCAGCCAATCCCGCGCCATCTCGAGGCTGGTGCGATACTGCTGCGCTTCAGCCTGCAACAGGGCCAACCGTGCCGTCTCCAGCGCCAGGCGCAGGTTCTGCACCAAAAAGTATTCCTGCTCCGGTGGCAGCATGGGGGTGGCTGGTTCCTGGTGGGAACGCACCACCAGCAGGCGGCGCACCGCCTGCCAGACGATGCCCGGAATCTCGCGCCAATCCCGGGCGGTCAGGGGATCACGCGCCTCACCGGCACGTTCTTCGGCGGACAGGTAACGCGCCCCCGCCGGCCGCAACTCGTCGACCCGCCCCTCCAGGCTGGCCAGCTTCAGGGCCAGGCCGCCCGTATCCGGGACGGGCACGGCCTGCAATTCGGTCATCTCCCGGGCCAGGGCCTCGCGTACCGCCAGGTAACCGGGATCGGAAAGGTCGTGGAGCCGGGCATCGGCGGCCCGCAGGGCCGCCAGGGCGGTGCCCACATCCCGTTGCAGTTGCAGGCGCTGGTTGGCGATGCGCAGCAGGTATTCCACTTCCGCCAGCAGCCAGCCGTCCTGGCCGCGACCGAGCTGGGCGCGCAGCTGGGACACGGAGCGCTCCACCGCCTGCTGGGTCTGCTGCAGGCGTTCCAGGGCCGCCTGCTGTTCGCGCCGTGCCGCATCCAACTGGCGTTCCACCTCGCCCTGGATGCCATCCATGCGCCGCGCCATGTCGTCCAACCGACCCTCCAGCCCGGTGGCACGGGCCTCCACCTGCTGCTGGTCCTGCAGCCGGGCGCCCGCCAGCCGGTCGAGATCGTGCCAGATGAAGAAACCCGCCACCGCCAGGGCGATGGCGAGCACCAGGGCCGCCAGCGCCAGGAGCAACGGGGCCCGGCCGGGCGACCCGGGCTCGCGCTGCGATGCCTTGTTTCCCGCGCCCCCCGGCTGAGGAGGGCGCCCAGGACCACCGCCGCCCTTGCCTCCGGAGCCGCCCTTGGGCTTCGGTTTTTCGTCGGGTGCAGGGGCTTTTTGTTCCGGCTCGCTCATGGCTTGCTTCCTTCCTCTGATCGGCGCCAGCGCCGCAGGGCCGCCAGCATGGCGGCGTCGGTGGCGTCGTCCGCGACTTGCAGCGGGCCCCGGCAACCCAGCTCCAGGGCCACCCGACGCACCGCTTCACTGGCCAGCAGCAACGGGGTCGACTGTAACAGGGGCTGGCCTTCCGGGCCCAGCAGTCGCCACAGGTTACGCAAAGTCTGGCCACTGGTCACGGTCACCAGGTCCAGGCCATGCTCGCCCCAGGTTCGCAACAGTGACGCCACATCCGCGCGCGGCAGTTCGCGCCGGTAGACCTCTGCGTAGACCACCTCGGCCCCCCGCTCGCGCAGGGTGGCGGCCAGGGTCTCACGGCCACCGTCGCCGCGCACGATCAGCACCCGTCTCCCCTGCAGGTCGTCCAGCCCGGGCAGGGCCAGCAGGGCCTCGCTGTTGTGATCCCTGGCGGGCACCCAATCCACCCGCAAGCCCCACGCCGCCAGCTCTTCGGCCGTGCGGCTGCCGATGGCGGCGATGGCGGTACCGGCCGGCCAGTTCCCGTCGGGACATAGCTGCGGCAGGCCGCGCTGTACGGCATTGGCGCTGATGAAGATGGCCAGGTGGAAGTCCGCCAGTCCGGCGGCGACTTCGGCCACCGCCCGCGCATCGGGCGGCGGTCCGATCGCAATGGCGGGAAAACGAATGGCGCGGGCACCGGCGTGCTCCAGTGCGGAACAGAATGCCTCCGCCTGATGGGCCGGGCGGGTCACCAGGACCTGCAGGCCCTGCAGGGGCGCCTCACTGGCCATCCGCATCGGCGTAGACGGCCGCAAGGATCTCCCGGGCGCCCCGTGACAGCAGGTCATCGGCCAGCACCTGACCCAGTTCCTCGCCATCCTCGGGCCGGCCGCTGATCACACCCTGTACCAGTTCGCTGCCATCGGGCCGGCCGACGATGGCGCGCAGCACGATGACACCATGGTCAAAATCAGCATAGCCGCCGATGGGAACCTGGCAACCGCCCTGCAAGCGCTCGTTCAGGGAACGCTCCGCCTGCACCCGCACGAAGGTCTTGTGATCATGCAATGGCTGGATCAGGTTCTGTACCCGCACATCGTCGGCGCGGCATTCGATGCCGATGGCGCCCTGCCCGATGGCGGGTACGAAATTCTCCGGCGTCAGGGGAGTGGCGATGCGCTCTTCCATGCCCAGGCGACGCAGACCGGCGCAGGCCAGCAGGATGGCGTCGTACTCGTCGTCATCGAGCTTCTGCAAGCGGGTATTCACATTGCCGCGCAGGTCGAACACCCGCAGGTCCGGGCGCAGCACCCGCAGCTGGCACTGGCGGCGCAGGCTGGAGGAACCGACCCGCGCGCCCTGGGGCAGTTCATCTAGGGTCTTGTAGCGGTTGGACACGAAGGCATCGCGGGGGTCCTCACGTCGGAGGATGGCGCCCAGGATCAGGCCCGGGGGCAGGTCCACGGGCACGTCCTTCATGGAATGAACGGCGATGTCGGCACGTCCTTCCAGCATGCCCTGTTCGAGCTCCTTGACGAACAGGCCCTTGCCGCCCACCTTGGCCAGCGGGGTATCGAGGATCTTGTCGCCCTGGGTGGTCATGGTGACCAGTTCCACCTCCAGGCCGGGGTGATGGGCCTGCAGGCCCGCGCGCACGTGTTCGGCCTGCCACAGGGCAAGGGGGCTCTTTCGCGTTGCAATACGCAGGATATTCTCAGCCATGATGATCGGGTATTCTGTCAGGGTTACCGCGCGCCACGGGATCCTGCGGCGGCAAAGTGGTAAAATGGTGCAGGATTCAGCAGTTGGAGCATAGCGAGTCGTGAAGAGTACTGGCAAGTGGAATCTGGCCTTCCGAGCCCTGGCTCTGGTGCTGTTCAGCGCCAGCCTGGCGGCGAATACCGCGGTGGAAGTGCCCCTGGGCGAGAACCTGCAGGCGGACGGTCGCCAGTCGGCGCGCAATGACCGCCCCATCGTGCTGGTCTTCTCGGCCCGCAACTGCAGCTACTGCGAACTGCTGGAGGCGAACATCCTGCGCCCCAACATCATCAGCGGCTATTACGACGACCAGATCATCATGCGCAAGCTGATGCTGGACAATGCACTGCCGATCCGTGACTTCGATGGCCAGCGGCGCACCCCCTCCGCCCTGTCCAGCCGTTACCAGGTTCATGTCACGCCGACCGTGCTGTTCGTGGACGCCCAGGGCAATGAACTGGCCCCGCGCCTGGTGGGCATCAACACGGTGGAGATGTACGGTGGCTATCTCGATGCCGCCATCCAGGAGGCGCGCCGCAAGCTGGCACAGCCACGGCACGCCCAGGCCGCGGGTCGGGAAACCCTGTAGATCGGGCTTCAGCCCGACACCCCGCCACGCAACCAGCGCCGCAGCTCCGGCGCATGACGCCGGCTGACCTCCAGTTTCTCCTCCACCCCCTCCAGCACCACCAGGCAGCGCCCCTCGGCATCCTTCTCCAGGGCCTTCACATAGGCACTCGCCACCAGGGCATTGCGGTGGATACGCAGGAAACGGTCGGCGAACTCCTCCTCCAGGGCCTTGAGGGGGTCTTCGATCAGCAGGGACTGGTCCGCGTCCCGGGCGATGACGTACTTGCTGTCGGCCTGGAAATAGCGGATACCCGCCACGGGCATCACCTGGAGGGTGCCGCGCACCCGGGCACAGATATGGGAGCGGACCTGTGATTCCGGCAGCCCGGCGAGGGCCACGGACGACCCCTGGGTGATGCGTCGCACCCGCTCCAGGGCCTGTACCAGACGTTCGCGGCGCACCGGCTTCAGCAGGTAATCGAGGGCATGGGTCTCGAAGGCCTCCAGGGCATGCTCCCCGTAGGCGGTCGTGAAGATCACCGCCGGCGGCCGTTCCGCGCTGGCCAGGTGGCGCGCCGCCTCCAGACCATCCATGACCGGCATGCGAATATCCAGGAACACCAGGTCGGGCTGCAGGGTCTCGCACTGCAGCAGGGCATCGCGACCGTTGGCCGCCTCGCCACAGACCTCCAGGCCCGCCACCTCCTCCACCAGGGAACGCAACCGTTCCCGCGCCAGCGCCTCGTCATCGACGATGACACACCTCATGGGGTCACCTCGCGCGGCAGACGCAGCTCCACCTCGTAACGATCATCCTTCTGCCCGGCCCGCAGGCTGCCCCGCTCCCCGTAGGCCAGCGCCAGGCGCTGGCGGATATTGTCCTGAGCGATGCGATTGCCATCGTGCCCCTTACCGCTCGGTTCGCCCGCGGTGGGATTGCTCACCCGGATGATCACCTGGTGCTCGTCGGCGCGCGCCCACACGCGGATCACGCCGCCTTCGGCCAGGGGCTCGATGCCATGGTAGATGGCGTTCTCCACGAGCGGTTGCAGCATCAGGGAGGGCACTTGCAGGTGCTCGGGCAGATCGATCAGTTCCCAGTCCACGTCCAGGCGCTCGCCCAGGCGCAGGGTCTCCAGCTGCACGTACTGGCGGGTGATGGCGATCTCCTCGGCGAGGCTGACACGATCGCGGGCATCGCCCAGGGTGGCGCGAAACAGATCCGCCAGGTCCTGCACCGCTTCCTCGGCCACCGCCGGCCTGCTGCGGGTGAGGGCGGCGATGGTGTTGAGGCTGTTGAACAGGAAATGGGGCCGAATGCGCGCCTGCAGGGCCTGCAGGCGCGCCAGGGCCTCGGCCTCCACCTGGCGGCGCCACTGGTGTTGCACATAGAGATAGCGCAGCACCAGGGCATGAACGATGACCCCGATGGCCAGGTTGCGCAGCAGGAACTCGCCATGGCCCAGGCCGCGCAGCTCCGCCTGCAGATCCTGCAGGAGCAGGATGCGGAAGGCGAACTCGCTCAGTACCGCCGTGATCAGCAACAGCAACAGGTAACTGGCGGTGGCGGTGGCGGTGTTGCCCATGCGGGCAAACAGGGGGCGCAGGCCGCACAGAAAGGCGGCGCTGGTCAGCCCCACCCACTGGATGAACAGGGAGACCAGGCCGAGACGGTGCCAGAAATTGGCGTCGGGCAGGTCCACCAGCACCAGCACGAAGGCCAGCAGCTCGGCGATGACCACCACCCCGAACACCAGGCGTATATTGCAGAAGTCGGGCAGGAACAGGGTATCGTCCCGGGCACTGGAGGGGGCACCCTGCCGGCTTATGGTTTTCATGACGGCAGTGTCCGACGGAAACGGGTGGCGCGCAAGCATCGGGCTCCCGGGGGGCGGGGCGCAAGGCGGGAGCGGGGTTTTGGTTTATACTGGCGCCCTTTGCCAAGCGAGTCAGCGGTCACCATGAGCGAGCACAGCAGCGACAAGCCCTGGGGTGGGCGTTTCACCGAATCCACCGATGCCTTCGTGGAGGCCTTCACCGCCTCGGTCGGCTTCGACCGTCGGCTGTATCGCTACGACATCGCCGGCTCCAGGGCCCATGCGCGCATGCTGGCCCGCGCCGGCATCCTGACCGAAGCCGAGTGCGACCAGATCCTGAAGGGCCTGGACAGCATCCAGGCGGACATCGAGGCAGGTCGCTTCGAATGGTCGGTGGCCCTAGAAGACGTGCACATGAACATCGAGGCGCGCCTCACTGCCGCCATCGGCGAGGCCGGCAAGAAGCTGCACACCGGCCGTTCGCGCAATGACCAGGTGGCCACCGACCTGCGCCTCTACCTGCGCGACGAGATCGATGCCGTGCGTGCCGAGCTGCTGCGCCTGCAGCAGGGCCTGCTGGAGCTGGCCGAGCGCGAGGCCGACACCATCCTGCCCGGCTTCACCCACCTGCAGGTGGCCCAGCCGGTGACCTTCGGCCACCACATGCTGGCCTGGTTCGAGATGCTGGAGCGCGATCGCCAGCGCCTGGCCGATTGCCGCACGCGCGTCAACATCATGCCCCTGGGCGCCGCCGCCCTGGCCGGCACCAGCTATCCCATCGACCGTGCCTACACCGCCGAACTGCTGGGTTTCGATGCCCCGGCGGAGAACTCCCTGGACGCGGTCAGCGATCGCGATTTCGTCATCGAGTTCAATGCCTGCGCGGCACTGGTGATGACCCACCTGTCGCGCTTCTCCGAGGAACTGATCCTCTGGTCCTCGGCGCAATTCGGTTTCGTCGACCTGCCCGACCGCTTCTGCACCGGCTCCAGCATCATGCCGCAGAAGAAGAACCCGGATGTGCCGGAGCTGGTGCGCGGCAAGACCGGGCGCGTGTTCGGTCACCTGATGGGCCTGCTCACCCTGATGAAGGGCCAGCCGCTGGCCTACAACAAGGACAACCAGGAAGACAAGGAACCCCTGTTCGACACCGTGGATACCCTGAAGGGTTCACTGCGGGTGTTCGCCGACATGATGCCGGCCCTGCGGGTCAAGCCCGCCGCCATGCTGGCGGCGGCGCGCAGCGGCTTCTCCACCGCCACCGATCTGGCCGACTACCTGGTGCGCAAGGGCCTGCCGTTCCGCGACGCCCACGAGGTGGTGGGCCGCGCGGTGCGCCACGGGGTGGAGCAGGGCCGTGACCTGGCGGACATGAGCCTGGCGGAACTGCGCGGGTTCTCGGAGCGGATCGAGGAGGATGTGTTCGCGGTATTGACGCTGGAAGGCTCGGTGGCCGCGCGCAATCACATCGGCGGTACGGCACCGGAGCAGGTGCGTGCCGCCATCGCACGCGCACGCACACGGCTGAAGGCATGATTTCGGGAGCAGTGTCGGGCTGAAGCCTGACCTGCGGAGCGGTTACAACCCGACGATTCCGGTCCTCTCAGCCCACCAGCACCTGGGTGGAAACTTTGTCGGGCGGAGGCAGCCGCAGCTCCAGGTTGTGGCGCGGCTTGCCCAGGTAATACCCCTGCACATAATCCACACCCAGCCGACTCACGAGCCGGTATACCGCTTCGTTCTCCACGAACTCGGCGATGGTCTTGATGCCCATGCCTCGCGCCACGTCCACCAGCGCCTTCACAAACAACTGGTCGGCATTGTTCTCGTGGATCTCGCGAATGAAACTGCCGTCGATCTTCAGGGTATCGACCCGCAGGTGCTTCAGGTAGGAGAAGGACGAAAAGCCCACGCCGAAATCATCCAGGGAGATGTGGCAGCCGAGCTTGCGTACCTTGGCGATGAAATCGATGGCATCGTTGAGCTTCTCGCAGGCAGCCGTCTCCGTGACCTCGAAGGTAAAGCGTTCCGGCGCCACGCCCGATGCGCGGATCTCACGGGCGATGAGCTCGAACATCTCCTCGTTGCCCACCGACATGCCAGACAGATTGATGGAGAAACCGGCATCGGGATTCTCGTCCCGGTGCTCCGCCAGATAGCGGATGGCCTTGGTGACGATGATACGGTCCACCTGGTGGATGAGACCGAACTGCTCGGCGGTGGGTATGAACTTGCCGGGCGGGAACAGGGTGTCGCCCGGCGCTTTCATGCGCACCAGCACTTCGTAATGATGCACCCGCCCGCTGGTCACGCTGACGATGGGCTGGAAGGCAAGCACGAACAGGTCCTGCTCGATGGCCTCCACCAGGCGATCCTTCCAGGCCAGCTGCGAATTCATGCGCTCCTGGGCCATGGCCGCCTCATCGAACAACAAGGCGCGGTTGCGTCCGGCATCCTTGGCCGCATACATTGCGGTATCGGCCTTGGCCAGCAGTTCCACCGGTGCATTGCCATGCTGCGGGAACAGTGCCACCCCGATGCTGGCGGAGAGATTGACGGTACGATCGCCGAGCCGGGGCTTGAGTTCCTGGATGCGATCCAGCAGCTGGCGGGCCTTTTCCATGGCGTGGGTCTCGTCCATGGCCGGGAAGGCAAGGGCGAATTCATCGCCACTCAGGCGGGCGATGAGATCCTCGTCGCGTGACAGGCGCTTGAGCAGACCGGCCACCTGCACGATCATTTCATCGCCGGCAAAATGCCCGGAGGTATCGTTGATCAGCTTCAGGTGATCCAGGTCCACCAGCATCAGGGCGCCGGACTGGCTCACGCGCTCGACACGACGCACCTCGTGCTCCAGGTCCTTGAGAAAGCGGCTGCGATTGCTGAGACCGGTGAGATGATCCTGGTTGGCCAGCACCATCATGTTCTGCTCATCCTGCTTGGACTTGGTGATGTCCCGCGCCGTGCCGCGGTAGCCCTTGTGTTGATCACCTTCGCGCACCGCCATGGCATTGAGGCGCAGGCAGTGGCGCTCCCCCTCGTTGTCACTGACCCAGCATTCCACATCCTTGAAGTTGCGCATCTCGTGCTGTCCGGGGCGCAGCAGGGACATCAGTTCCACCAGGTTGTTGCCCGGGAACACGTCGGCAAAGGTGCGTCCGAGCAATTGCTCGGCACCGAAGCCGAGGTTGTCGCGTACTGTCTCGGACACGAACAGGAAACGGCCGTTGCGGTCGGTCTCCCAGAGCCAGTCGGAAGAGCTGCCGGCAAAATCGCGGAAGCGCCGGCGCGAGCGCTCCACCTCCTCGCGGGAGGAGGACAGGCTGGCGATCATGCCCTTGAAGGAGGTGGCCAGCTCGCCCAGTTCGTCGTTGCGCTGGATGGCGATACGCTGGTCGAAATTGCCCTCGGCGATGGCGCGGGTGGCCTTCACCAGGGACTGGATGGGACGGGTCAGGGTGCGGCGGCTGATGCCGATCCCCACCAGGGCTGCCAGCAACAGGATCAGGGCGGAGGCGATCAGGGCGCTGCGCACCAGTTCCTGGTAGGGCCCCCAATAGGCGGACAGGGGTCGGGCCAGCAGCAGCTGGGCCGCCGTGCCACCGCCACCCGCGGTAGCCAGGATCCGATGCAGGCGGCCCACATGGGCCTTGCCCTCCACGTCGAAGCGCAATACCGCGCTGTTGCCGTCGGCAGGCATGCGCCGCGCGATATCCGCCAGGCCGGGCTGGCTGCTGCCCAGCACCAGGTCGTCACGGAATACCACCACCTCGGCCTGTACCAGCGAATGAATGCGTTCCACGTCCCGCTGGGCGAATTCCTCGCCCACCAACATGACCCCCAGGTGTCCGCCCAGGGGATGTTCGATGGGAATGGCCACCAGGCGCAGCAGGTTGTCGTACACCATGCCATTGCCGAAGGCCGCCTCGACGCCGCCGCTGGTCAGTTGCTGTACCAGGTCCTGCAAGACCTTCGAGGACAACACTTGCGGTGAGGTAAAGTGGGGTTTGCGCCCCTGTCCGACGGCACCGCCTGCGCCGTCGTCCAGGTAAATGGCCATCATGTCCACGCCGGGCCGGCCATGCAGGTCTTCGAGCATGCTGCGCACCGTGTGCAAGTCGCCGGTCAGGGTCGCGGCCACCAGGCTGGGCTCGCCGCGCATGCCGCGCGCGGTGGTCAACAAACGGCCAAAGGCGCTCTTCTCCGATTCCACGTAGATTTCATGGGCGCGTTCCAGGTCGGTGGCGCTGGCCTGGTGTACATGGTCGTCAAGCAGGAAATAGCCGAGCAGGCTTACGCTGCACAGCACCGCCACCACCAGCAGGGTGACAAATAGCGTGTTCCGGGCCTCCAGGTTCATGGCCGCTCCTCAATCCCTGGGAAACAGTGCATCGATCCGTCCCTCCATGGGCGCGGCCTGGCGCTGCTGGCCTGCCGCGCCGCCACCGCGGGTATCCAGCTCGATCCGCAAGGGTGGAGGCTCTGTCATGGCCACGGTCTTGAGCAGCCGGGTCTCGGCGCCCAGGGCCGCTGCCCGCAACTGCCATTGTCCCGCCGCCAGCCCCTCGAAGCGAAACATCGAGCCGGGCTCCACCATGCGGAGCAGGGGGGTGGTGACCGCATCCACACGCGCGAAGCTGCGGCTGTGGATACGACAGAACAGGTGCCAGACGCCCTCGCTGGCAAGCCGGAACTCGGCCTGGGCCGCGGCACCGGTGCTGTGCTTGTCCAACACGGCCTCGATGGGCTGGGTGGCGGAAAGGGCGAAGATTTCATGGTGGACCTCATCCTGATTGAGGATCTGCAGGCTGTCGCCGACCTGCAGGGTAAGAAAGGCCGGACGCATCTGGCCGTCCTTCAGCAGCAAACGGTGCTGTCGCGCGGGGCCGCGCGGCGGCAGTGGCTGCCCCTCCAGGGGTTGCAGGCTCACACTGATGCCGCCCGTGGGTGCCACGGCAGAATCCTGGAACAACCCGGTCTGGCGCAGGTGCACCACACCCACCATCTCGGCCGCATGACCAGCAGAGGCCGCCAGCAGCATTCCTGCCAGGCAGCCCCATGTCAGTTCCCTTATTCCCGCCGTGCACATGACGTCCGCTTTCGGTACCCTTGGGGTTTACACCTCACGCTAGCGGCGCGTGGCCCGGAAACCTGAAGCCGCGGGAGCCCCGATGAACCATCCCTCCGACAGCCTGGAAGACCTGCGCCAGCGCCTCGCCGAGTTTGCGCGCCAGCGCGACTGGGAACAATTCCATTCTCCCAAGAATCTGTCCATGGCCCTGATCGCCGAGGCCGCCGAGCTGGTGGAACACTTCCAGTGGCTCACGGAATCCCAGAGTCTCCAGCTCGACGCGGACCAGCTCGCGGCGGTACGGCTGGAGCTGGCCGACATCCTCATCTACCTGGTGCGCACCGCGGATCGCCTCGACATCGACCTGATCGCCGCGGCCCGCGACAAGATCGCCATCAACGAGCAGCGCTTCCCGGCGGCACAGGTGCGCGGCCTCGCCTCCCGAGGCAGCGAGGCCCCTTCCCGTCAAAAGTTTGACGAAAGCTGATATCCCCGCGCCAAGTCCCCCTTTTCCCGCCTAAAGTTTCCCTGGCCGCAACCGCTAACCCGGGCATTCCAGGTGGCGACGGTGCCGCCTGCCCGCATCCCTTGCGATGCCCCCAGCGACCCGGGAGACCCATCCGATGAAGGATACCGCCGCCATTCTCGCCACCTGCCCCACCGCCCTGCTGGTGGTGGATGCCCAGGGGCATGTCCAGGCCCACAACCCGGCCCTGCTGGCCCTGACCGGCCTGTCCGCCAGCGACCTGGCGGACCCCACGCTCGCCACGCTGCGCACCCTGGACGGTGACGCGCTGTGGACCCGCCCCGATGGCCAGGACCTGCACCTGCGGGTCCTGCACAGCCCGCTGGAGGGTGGTGGCGAGACGCTCTGGATCCAGGATCTCAGCGAATCGCAGGGGCTGCGCGAGGAATTGCGCGCCCAGTCCCTCACCGATGCGCACACGGGCCTGTTCAACACCCGTGGCGTGACCCTGGCCCTGGAACCCCAGGTGGCGCGCTCGCGGCGCTACAGCAGCCCCATGGCGGTCATCATGATGGAAGCCGGCGCGGAGCCGGCCTCCGCCGAAACCCAGCGGGTGGTGGCACGTCTGCTCAAGGATCAGCTGCGCTGGGCCGATATCATCGGCTGTAGCGAGCAGGGTGAATTCATCCTGGTCCTGCCCGAAACCAGTCGCGATGACGCCCTCAAGCTGGCGGACAAGCTCTCGGCGCACCTGCGCGGACCCGACGGGGACTCCGTCCCCGAACTGTGGCCCTGCTACGGGGTGACCGAGTGGCGCAAAAGCGACAGCGCCACCACCTTGCTGCAGCGCGCCGCATCGGCCCTGCAACAGGCACGCGACGCACAACAGGGCATGGCCGTGGCCCTGTAACCATAACGCCGGGTGGTACCGGCCATCGGAAAAGCAGCATCGACCCACGCATGGCATCGCCCAAAACCGACAGCGCCCCGGCCACCCTGCCTCCCAGCGAGGACAACCTGCCTATCGACGCCCTCGAGATCCGGGCCGTCAAGCGCCGCTTCCTCGCCCTCAACCAGGACCGGATGCGGCGCGTGCAGGAGGCCATGCGCGAGCGGCAGCGGGATTTCCTCGAACTGCTGCCCCTGCTCTACCACATCAATCACCCCATGCTGCCGGGCTTCATCTCCACCAGCACGCCCTGCGGCATCTCCGACTACACGCCGAGCAAGCGCAGCATCGACGCCGGCCGACGCCTGGCGCAAAGCTTCAGCTACCAGCGTCGCGCCCTGCCGCGCTATGACGTCCTCGCCATCTACCTGATGGGCAGCAGCGGCACCATTGCCTATTCGGAAAAGAGTGACTTCGACATCTGGATCTGTCATCGCCCGGAGCTGGACAGCGCCGGCCGCGAGGCCCTGCGCGCCAAGGCCGACGGCATCGAGTCCTGGGCCGAATCCCTGGGTCTGGAAGTGCACTTCTTCATCATGGACGACGCCAGTTTCCGGGAGCGGCGCCATGACGACCTGTCCACGGAAAGCAGCGGCAGTTCCCAGCACACCCTGCTGCTCGACGAGTTCTACCGCACCGGCCTGCTGGTGTGCGGCCGCTTTCCGGTCTGGTGGCTGGTGCCGCCGGAATACGAGAAACAGTACGACGCCTATGTGAGCAAACTCCTGACGCGGCGCTTCGTACGCCCCGACGATGTGCTGGACTTCGGTGGTGTGGCGGAACTGCCCGCCGGGGAATTCTTCGGCGCCACCCTGTGGCAGCTCTACAAGGCCGTGGATTCCCCCTACAAGTCGATACTCAAGATCCTGCTCATGGAGTCCTATGCCAGCGAGTATCCCAATGTGAATTTCCTCTGCGTACGTTTCAAGCAGGAAATCCACCGGGATGCGCCCAGCCTGGATCGCCTCGATCCCTACGTGCTGATGCTCAACGGCGTGGAGGAATACCTGCTCGATCGCGCGGAACACGAGCGCCTGGAACTGGCGCGCCGTTGTTTCTATATCAAGGTCAACGAACCCATGAGCGAGAAGGATCGGCCGCTCACCATGACCTGGCGCCGCGAAGCCATGCGCGAAATGGTCGAAGCCTGGGGCTGGTCGCCAGCCAGGCTCGTCGAACTGGACGTCCGGGAATCCTGGAAGTACCACAAGGTCAACGAGGAACGGCGCACCCTGGTGGAGGAACTCACCTGCAGCTACCGCGCCTTGTCGCGCTTCGGGCGCGAGCACCAGGACGAGATGGTGATCGACCCCGCGGACATGAACCTGCTCGGCCGCAAGCTGTACGTGGCCTTCGAGCGCAAGGCCGGCAAGGTGGAATTCGTCAACCCGGGGATCTCCCGCGACCTGACCGAGGAGCGCCTGGCCATCTTCCAGGGCAAGGCGCAGGACCAGACCGTGTGGAGCCTGTACCAGGGGGCCAGCGAAGAGGAGATGACCGGCAAGCCCCTCAAACGCAGCCACAACCTCGTCGACCTGCTGGCCTGGGCCTATTTCAATGGTCTCATCAATCCCAATGGCACCCTGGTGAGCGCGTTCCCACCCAATGGGGACCTGAATTCCTGGGAGCTGGGTTGCGTGATCGACGTCCTGCAGCAGAGCTTCCCGCGTGGCCTGCTGCGCGAGAACAACATGGAGGCCCTGGGCAAACCGGCGCTCACCAAGCGCGCCGCCCTGATCGTCAACCTGGCGCGCGACCCCATGGGCCATCTCACCCGCCAGGGTAAACAGCTGGTCAGCGAGCGCATCGACCCGCTCAGCTTCGGGGCCGCGGCCGAAAGCCTGGCCGTGACCTTCGACCAGATCCTGGTCAGCAGCTGGCACGAGGTGTTGACCTTCCGCCATGCCGGCGAGACCGGGCTCATGGACTGCCTGACCGAATACCTGGCCTGGCATCCCATCTCCAGTGGCACCGTTCCGGCCCATGTGGACTGCTCCAGCTTTTCCTCCACCCGTGGACCCTTCATCGCCCGACGCGTGGAAGAGGTCTTCAACAGCGTGATCCGCTGTTTCTACGAGGAGGAATGGAAGGAAACCGCCCGCTACGCGGTACGGGTGGGGCAGCATTTCTACGTACTGCAGGCGGAAAACGATGTACCGCGCTATGAGCGCCTGGACAGTTATGGCGCCCTGATCCAGCACCTGTCACGCCCCCAGGAACAGTTCAGCCCCGTGCGCCTGGACAGCTGGCTGCTCACCGATACCCCGCTGCCGAAGTTGTACAGCGTCAATCGCCCCGGAGTGGTGCAGCTGTTCTACCAGGTGCAGGGCAGCCGCGCCCAGGTCCACGTGCTGGATGAGAAGGGTTCCCTGTTCACCCAGAAAGTGGCCTTCCACGACGGCCTGACCTTGCTTACCCAGTTCCAGCGCTTCTTCGAGTCGGTGCATTACCGCCGCGACAGCCAGCTGGAGGAACCCGGCCACAGCGCCAGCGAATGCATGGTGGAGTACTACCAGGTGTCGCGCGACTCCCTGGGGGATTACCACCTGGACGAGCAGACCATCAATCCCTACCGGCAATCACGCAACTACTTCGGCATCCAGGTGCTGGGCGACCTGCTGGAAAACAACCGCACCCTGTTCACCATGTACTGTGGTGAACGGGAATTCTCCACCCTGGAGCATGGCGAACGGCTGTTCGAGGAAGTGGCGCGCCACGTGGTCAGCCAGCGCGCCAGCGGCGCCGTCTATCCCATCTACATCACCGACATCGACCTGTCGCGCAACCTGCTCGGCGCCGAGGCCGGCAGCGGCCTGCAGACGGTGCATTTCCTCAACTACAAGAAGCGCATCGAACAACACCTCAATGAGGTGATGGCGCGCTTGTAGGACAATGGGTGAGGTAGCCTATTCCGCCTCCCGCACCACCTCCAGCAATTCCCGCAGATCCCGTGCCCAGCGCTCGAAATAGGGCTGCAGTTCCGGTTGCGGATACAGGCGGCTGAACTCGGCCGGGTCGTAGCTGACCAGCAGGGTCTCGTTGCCCTCCGCGAACACGGCGATCTTCAGTGGCAGGTAGGGGATCAACAGCGGGTATTTTTCCGTCACCTCGCGCAGTTCCTCGATCTTGCCGAGAAACACCACCCGGTACAGGTCCGTGGTGAACCCGGAGGCGGTCAGGCCGATGTCCACGCGCTGCACCCGCGACAAGGTGTAGCCCTGCAACTCGATGGCCCCCTGCAGGGTGAGCATGGCTTCGGGAAAGCTCTGTGCCGAGCGCACCATGAGCAGACCCTCGGCCTGGACCGGCAGCAGCCAGGCGAGCAGTGCCAACAGGCACACGGCCTGTTTCATACCGGTTTTCCACCGCAAAGACGCAAAGGACGCCAAGGATTTACAGAATCGGTACATGCCCTTTCCGGACTGCCCATGCCTGGAGATGATGATCCTGGACATGAATCCCGATTTTTCTTCGCGTCCTTTGCGTCTTTGCGGTGTAGAAATCGCCTTCACAGCGTGGCCTCCTCGAGCATGGCCTCGTACATGCGCGCCATTTTCTCGCAGGCCTCGTCCAGTTCACGGTTGTTGAACAGGTAGCTGAGGCGCCGCGGGTTGATGGTCATCACCCGCACCTCGCCCTCCTGCTCCACCACCGTCACCCGGCAGGGCAGGAACAGGCCCACGCGCGGATCGATCTTGAGCACGTCGTCGAGCAACTTGAAGTTACAGGAGTAGATGACGACCTGGCGTGGATCCTCCTCGCCCTCGGGCACCAGGCCGTCCTGCAGGTACTGCTCGCGGATGAGCCGGAAATTGTAGCCGATGGCGGCGCGCTGCACGCTTTCGATGGTTTCCTTCATCCCGTAGGGGGATACCCGCACGAACACGGGGGGGTCGTCCTCCGCCTTGTGTGGCATGTCGACCTGTTCCTCGAAGGAACGGACATAGGCCACCACGGCATCGATATCCGCCTCGCTCAAGCCCTGCTCCAGGAAGGAGGTCATGGGTGTGCCTTCGCGGCCGTGCATCAGGGTGTGCTTGATCATGCCGTCGGGGGCGGCGGCCAGGAAACCGGCATTGTTCAGGGCCGGCGCGATGATGGGCAGATCGCGGGGGCGGGAGAAGGTGACCCCGGTACCGTGGCCGCCCTTGCCGTCGGCGCCATGGCAGGCGGCGCAGTGCTCGGCGAACAGGGTCTTGCCACGCTGCACGTCACCGGGGATGCGCGCGGCCATGGCATCCGGTGTCTGGGGATGCCAGCCGCGGATATGGGCAACGATGGCCTCCACCTCGGCGTCGGAGAGCCCGCTGAAGGCGGGCATTACCCGGCCGGGGCGGCCGTGGCGAATGGTCTTTTCCAGGTAGGCATCGGGCGCACCGGCCAGAAAGGCGGGCAGTGCGAGGGGCACGCCCACGCCACCGGTGCCCTCCACCCCATGACAGGCCGCGCAGTGGCGGGCATAGAGGCGGCTGCCGTCGGGTTCCGCCTGGACCGTGGCAAGGCCCAGCAGGGCGACGAGGAATACAAGACTGCGTTTCACAGTAGCTCCAAGAGGATTGACAGCGGGTCGCTGCTCCTGCGGGTGTGTCGTGTAACCGGTTGCCACCGGTAGGAGCGGCCCCGGGAAGGTCCAGCGTGTACCCAGGCTATCCGATGTGAGATCGACCTATCATTGATATAGATCATGCCAGCCGGCGCGCCAGCCAGGCGCGGATATCCGCCACCTCCTCCATGCACACGGAATGGGCCATGGGATAACCGTGCCATTCGACCTCGCAGCCCAGGTCTTCCAGCCGGTCGCGGCTGCGTGCCCCCACCGGCAGTGGGATCACCTCGTCGCGGTCACCGTGGCCGAAGAACACCGGCAGACCTTGCTGCACCGCGTCCATTTCCTCGGCCACCGTGTCCAGCAGGGGGAGGTAGGTGGACAGGGCAAGCACTCCCGCCAGGCGTTGCGGGTAGCGCAGCGCCACATGCAGGGCCACGGCACCGCCCTGGGAGAAGCCTGCCAGCACGATACGCCGGGCCGGCACGCCGCGCTCGACCTCGCGCACCACCAGGTCCGCGACACGACCCGCCGAGCGGTGCATACCCGCCGCGTCCTGGTTCGCCGTCAGGTCCAGGCCCACGATATCGTACCAGGCGGGCATGACATAGCCCTGGTTGATGGTCACTGGCAGTTCGGGCGCATGGGGCAATACGAAGCGCACGCCTTGCTCCACCAGTCCCAGCTCCGGCACCAGCCCCTCGAAGTCATGGCCGCTGGCGCCCAGGCCGTGCAGCCAGATGACACTGGCGGTGGCCGACGTGGGGGGATCGATCTCGATGGCGGGCAGGTAGTCAGTCATGACCCGCAGTACACCGGTAAGCGGTGGCGAAAGCAACCCGGGAGTACCTGCATCCTTCCCCACCGACGTCATGCCGGTGAATGCCGGCATCCATGTGTATCCAGGCACGACCTGCTCCGGTTCAACCAGACATCGCCTTTGCCGTATACTGCCCCCTGTTTCACACACCCCGGAAAACCCCGACATGTCCAAGCCCTTCCCGCTGCTGGTGCTCCTGCTCTGCCTGTCCGGCTGCGGCCAGAAGGGCCCGTTATACCTGCCCGACGCCGACTCCAACGCCAGCCAGGAAACACACTGATGGACCATTTCGAGTACCGCGACGGCCGCCTGTGGGCCGAGGATGTGGACCTGGGGAACGTCGCGCAAGCGCATGGCACACCCGCCTACGTCTATTCCCGTGCCACCCTGGAACGCCACTGGCGTGCCTTCGATGATGCCTTTGGCTCCCGCCCCCACCTGGTCTGCTATGCCGTCAAGGCCAATTCCAACCTGGCGGTGCTGAACCTGCTGGCGCGCCTGGGCTCGGGCTTCGACATCGTCTCCGGCGGCGAGCTGGAACGGGTGTTGCGCGCCGGTGGCGACCCCGGCAAGGTGGTGTTCTCCGGCGTCGGCAAACAACCCGCGGAATTGCGCCGCGCCCTGGAGGTGGGCATCCGCTGCTTCAACGTGGAATCGGCACCGGAGCTGGAGGCCCTGCAAGGGGTGGCCGCCGAACTGGGCGTGCAGGCCCCCGTGTCCCTGCGCGTCAACCCCGACGTGGACGCCGGCACCCATCCGTATATCTCCACCGGCCTGAAGGAAAACAAGTTCGGCATCGCCGTGGAGGACGCCCGTGCCGTGTACCGGCGCGCCCGCGAGCTGCCCAATATCCGTATCACCGGGCTGGACTGCCACATCGGCTCCCAGCTCACCGAGACCCGGCCCTTCGTCGACGCCCTGGCGCGCGTGCTGGACCTGGCCCGCGCCCTGGAACAGGACGGCATCGCGCTCGAGCACCTGGACCTGGGAGGCGGCCTGGGTGTGCGCTACCGCGATGAACAGCCGCCGCAGCCGCAGGAATACCTGCGCCCACTGCTGGAGGCGCTGGACGATTGTCCCTACGAGATCCTCATCGAACCGGGCCGCGCCATCATCGCCAACGCCGGTGTACTGCTGACCCGCGTCACCTACCTGAAATGCAGCGAGCACAAGAACTTCGCCATTGTCGACGCGGCCATGAACGACCTGCTGCGCCCCGCCCTGTACGGCGCCTGGCAGGACATCGTGCCGGTGGCCCCGCGCACCAGCGGTAACAAGCGTACCTATGACGTGGTGGGCCCCGTGTGCGAGACCGGCGATTTCCTGGGCAAGGACCGCGAACTGACCCTGGAGCCTGGCGACCTGCTGGCGGTGCGCTCCGCCGGCGCCTACGGTTTTTCCATGAGCTCCAACTACAACACCCGGCCGCGCGCCGTGGAGCTGCTGGTGGATGGTGAGCGCGTGCACGTGGCGCGGGAGCGGGAAGGCCTGGACGACCTGATGCGCGGGGAGCGCGTGCTGGCGGAGTAAAGCAGCTGAATTGACCCGCGCCATTTGCACATGAATCCACTCCGACTCAGCCCATGAGCAAATCGACCACTACCTACTGGAATGCGCTGGCCCCGGACAACCGCGAGCGCTGGACGCCCATCGAGGGACTCGAGGGAATGGCCGAACAGCTGACCCTCAGCCTCGACCCCGACACGGGGGAATACACCCGCCTGACGCGCTTCCTGCCGGGCGCCGATACCACTTCCACCGGAGGGAACATCCATGCCTACCCGGAAGAGGTCTTCATCGTCAGCGGCCGCCTCTACGACCAGGCCTTCGGCCTGTGGCTGGAAGCCGGCCATTATGCGAGCCGGCCGCCGGGCGAACTGCACGGACCGTTCCACACCGACACCGGCTGCGTGGTGCTGGAGGTGTCGTTCCCCAATCGCGTTGCCGGCCCTGCCGAACCCTGACCCGCGCCCCCTGTGGAAGCAGGCTTGCCCGCGTACGACCAGAACGGAATAACAAGGGCGAGATCGAATCGAAGGACCAGAACATGAAACACAAGATCCTCGATAGTTGCTGTCGAGACGAGGTAACGAACCTTTTTCGGTCGGTTTTCACCGCATCTGAGGGAGAGAAGGAGGGGAGGCTGATTGGCGATCTTGCCGCAAAACTGTCTTCAAGAATCGACCATCAGGAAATAATCTGTGTCGGCACAGATGATGAAGGATCAATCATTGGCGCGGCTTTTTTTACTCGTCTTCGATGTAATGAAGGCATCCAGGTTTACATGCTGGCTCCTGTCGCGGTTGCCACCAACCATCAGGGGAAAGGCGTCGGACAAGCGCTGATCCATTTTGGTCTTGATGAGTTGAAAAGACGATCTGTGGCAGTAGTGGTCACATATGGTGATCCATCTTTCTATTCCAGGACAGGGTTTCGACCCCTGTCAGAAAATGTCATCCAGGCTCCGCTGAAGCTCTCAATGCCGGAAGGCTGGCTTGGCCAGTCCTTACTGGAAGAGCCCATTCCGACTATCAATGAGCGTCCCACTTGCGTTCAGGAATTCATTGATCCTGCTTATTGGTGATGACCAATAGGTGACAATGAACTCCAGGGCACGCCCTGCTTCTATGCGCACCCCAGACCCCAGGCGCCGAACAGACCCGGAAGTGTGAATGGCGTCTCCGACATCGACCCCACAGCGACCCTGCCATGCCGTCATCTATACTTCCGTTACTGCGCACAAGGGTACAGAGGGAGAAGAACGGTGAAACGCATCGTCATCATTCAGGGCCACCCGGACCCGGAGACCAGGCACTTCGGCCATGCGCTGGCGCAGGCCTACCGGGAGGGCGCCGAGGCGGCCGGTCACGAGGTGCGGCTGATCGAGGTGGCCAAGCTGGAGTTCCCGTTGCTGCGCAGCCAGGAGGATTTCGACCAGGGTCAGCCTCCCGAGGCCGTGCGCCCGGCCCAGGAGGCCATCGAGTGGGCCGATCACCTGGTGATCCTCTATCCCCTGTGGCTCGGCACCCTGCCGGCCCTGCTCAAGGGCTTCCTGGAACAGGTGTTGCGCCCGGGCTTCGCCTTCACGCGAACCGCTCCGGACAAACCGGCGAAGAAACGGCTCACCGGGCGCAGCGCCCGGGTGGTGGTCACCATGGGCATGCCGGCCTTCGCCTACCGCTGGTTCTACCGCGCCCACAGCCTGAAGAACCTGGAGCGCAATGTCCTGAAGTTCTGCGGCATCGGGCCGGTGCGCAGCAGCCTGATCGGCATGGTCGAAGGGGGTGACGGGCACAGGCGGGAGAGGTGGCTGGTGAAGATGCGTGCGCTGGGGAAGGCGGGGCGTTAGGTAAAATGCTGACCTGTTCACCCCCGGATGTGAAGCTTGATACGGGCCTGGATCGCCCAACCATTCGCGGCCGAAGGCCGCTCCTACCGTCCCGGTCCGTGCTATTGCAAAGCCTTGGGGAACCCGTACCCTGTGTCGATGGAACTCCGCTTCACCAAGATGCACGGCCTGGGCAATGACTTCGTGGTCATCGATGGCGTGCGCCAGTCCGTCGACCTGGATCCCGGGCAGGTTCGCTTCCTGGCCGACCGCCGCCTCGGCATCGGCTGTGACCAGGTGCTGGTGGTGGAGCCGGCGCGGGATCCGCAGGCCGCCTTCCGCTACCGCATCTTCAACGCCGATGGCGGTGAGGTGGAACAGTGCGGTAACGGCGCGCGCTGTTTTGCCCGCTTCGTGCGTGACCAGGGCCTCACCGATCTCGATATCATCCCGGTGGAGACCCGTGCCGGGCTCATCGAGCTGCGCCTGCTGGCCGACGGCCAGGTGCGCGTGAACATGGGACTACCCCGCTTCGAACCCGCCGACATCCCTTTCGATGCCCCACAACGCGCCGCCCACTACGCCTTGGGCCTGAACGGCAAGTCGCTGGACATCGGCGCCGTATCCATGGGCAACCCCCATGCCGTGCTGCAGGTGCCCGAACTGGACCATGCCCACGTGGAGGAACTAGGCCCCTGGATCGAAAGCCATGCGCGCTTTCCAAACCGCGTCAACGTGGGATTCATGCAGGTGCTGGACCGCGCTCACATCCGCCTGCGCGTATTCGAGCGCGGTGCCGGCGAAACCTTGGCCTGTGGCACCGGCGCCTGCGCCGCCGTGGCGGTGGGCATCGACCAGGGTGTGCTGGATCGTGAGGTGGACGTCACGCTGCCGGGCGGGCATCTTGTGGTAAGCTGGGCCGCAGATGACCAGCCCGTGATGATGACGGGGCCAGCCACCACCGTATTCGAGGGACGCATTGCCTTATGACCACATCCGCCGAAGCCGGGAAAAAGCCAGTCATGATCCTCACCGCCACCCAGGTGGCCGAATACCTGCGCGAGCATCCCGAGTTCTTCAACGAACAAACAGAACTGGTTGCCGAGCTGCGCATCCCCCATCCCGTCGGCCCCGCCATTTCCCTGCTGGAACGCCAGGTGACGGTGATGCGCGATCAGAACCGCGACCTCAAGCGCAAGCTCATGGACCTGGTGCAGGTGGCGCGCGACAACGATCGCCTCAATGAACGCATGCACCAGTTGATCCTGGACCTGATCAAGGCCGGCAGCCTGGAGCAGGTCATCGATACCCTCAACGATCACCTGCGCGGCGAGTTCAAGGCCGACACCCTCAGCCTGCTGCTCTACGACATGGACCGGAACCGGGCACGCGAGTGCGGCATCCTGCCCATCGCCCGCGACGACGCGGCCCTGGAACATTTCGCCAGCTTTCACAAGTCCGGCCGCCCCCTGTGCGGGCGCCTGAAGCAGGCCCAGCTGGAATTCCTGTTCGGCGACCAGGCCCCGGCGGTGGGGTCCGCCGCCCTGGTACCCATCGGTCGTGATGCCAGCCAGGGCATGCTCGCCATCGGCAGCAGCGAGGCCAACCGCTTTCATCCGGGCATGGGCACCCTGTTCCTGAGCCACCTCGGCGAGTTGATCAGCGCCGTGCTCGAACCCCATCTGCCGCGGGCATCCGGCTGAAGGATCCCATGGACCCGGAGGCCCATGACTGGGTGGCGCGCTTTCTCGGCCACCTGGACCATGAGCGCCGCTACTCGCAACACACCCTGCGCAATTACCGGCGCGACCTGGAACAGGTAATGGCCTATTGCGGCCGGCAGGGCATCGCCCGCTGGCCCGATCTCGACGCTCACCAGGTACGCGCCCTGGCCGCCGAGGGATTCCGCCAGGGCCTGGCGGGCGCCAGCCTGCAGCGCCGGCTCTCGGCCCTGCGCGGCCTGTACCGTTTTCTCATCCGCGAAGGCCTGGCGCGCGCCAACCCCGCCGCCGACATCCGCGCCCCGAAAAGCCCGCGCACCCTGCCCGATGCCATGGACGTGGACCGCATCGGCCAGTTACTCAATGGCCAGGCCAACGAGCCACTCGAGGTGCGCGACCTCGCCATGTTCGAGCTGCTCTATTCCTCGGGCCTGCGCCTGGCGGAACTGGTGTCCCTGAATCTGCACGACATCGACCGCCAGGCCGGCAATATGACCGTCACCGGCAAGGGTTCGCGCACCCGCACCCTGCCGGTGGGCCGCAAGGCGCTGACGGCCCTCGAGGTCTGGCTGCCGACACGCATGGCCCTGGCCAAACCCGGGGAACCGGCCCTGTTCGTCAATCGCCGGGGCACGCGCCTCAGCGGTCAGTCGGTGGAAAAGCGCCTCGATCGCTGGACCCGGCGTCTGGGCCTGCCCAAGACCCATCCCCATGCCCTGCGCCATTCCTTCGCCAGCCACCTGCTGGAATCCAGCGGCGACCTGCGCGCCGTGCAGGAGCTGCTCGGCCACGCCAACATCAGCACCACCCAGGTGTACACCCACCTGGATTTCCAGCACCTGGCGCAGGTCTACGACCAGGCGCATCCGCGCGCGAAACGCAAGAAGGAATAGGACCCTGTCGGGCTTCAGCCCGACAAACCCGCCATCGAACCCGCGCAGGCCGTGCAGGGCGCGTACTCTTCCACGGGCACCGGCTTGCGGTTGCACACCCGCAGCAAGGTCCAGTAGCCGAAGGCGTTCACCGGCACCTGCTCGTCGATCTCCAGCCCCGTGTCGCGGGAAAATTTTTCCAGGCAGAAATCGGGATGAAAGCCCACCATGTCCGACAGGGGCGCCAGCAGGCGCTCGACGCGGCCGATGAAGGGATGGGTATTGCGGAAGTGGTTGACGATGAACAGCTCGCCACCGGGACGGCAGACGCGGCGCATCTCCGCCACCAGGCGTGCCGGCGAGGGCACCACCGACGCCACGTACATGGCGACCACCTTGTCGAAACTGTCGTCGGCGAAGCCCAGCTGTTCGGCATCCATGCGCGCCAGCCAGGTCTGCCGGCCCGCGCCATCACGGCGCAGGCGCGCCTGGGCCCCATTCAGCATCTCCTGGGAAATATCGATTCCCACCACCTGCACGCTGTCCGGGTAGGAGGGCAGGGACAGGCCCGTGCCGACCCCCACCTCCAGAATGCGCTGGCCCGGCTGGCAATCGAGCTTGTCGATGGCCATGCGCCGCCCCGGCTCGAACAGGCGGCCGAAACAGGTATCGTAAATCTTCGCATAGCGGCGATAGGTCTTCTCGATCACCTGGCGTTCCATGTATGGCGGTTCCCCGTGTGAAGAATGAATCACTGGCTCGTGATAAGAATAGGCCATGACTGTGGCATAAAGTGCCCACGGGCAAAAGAGGGGATTATCCGGCGCCGGGCATCCGCTTGCGGTAGCGGGAATCTGTGCTAGCGCGCCGCCGGGTCCAACAGGCTGATCCAGTGCACCACGGGCACGCCGGCCGCGCGGGCCAGGTGCAGCTGGCAGCCGATGTTGGCGGTGGCGATCAGGGCCGGCTGTTCTTCCTGCAGGTGGAGCAGGCGATTTTCCAGCAGGCGCGCGGACAGTTCCGGCTGCAGCAGGGAATAGGTACCGGCGGAGCCACAGCAGAGGTGGCTGTCCCGCACCGGCACCAACTCATGGCCCAGCCGCGTCAGCAGGCCTTCCACCACGCCCTTGAGCTGCTGGCCATGTTGCAGGCTGCAGGGCGGATGGAAGGCGATGCGTCGTGGGTCCGAGGCGACAAAGGCCTCCAGCGGTTCCAGGGCCAGCACCTCGCACAGGTCGCGGGCCAGGGCCGAGATGCGGGCCGCCTTGTCCGCGTAGGCGGCATCATGGCGCAGCTCGTGGCCGTATTCCTTTACCAGGGTGCCGCAACCACTGGCCGTGATGACGATGGCCTCGACCCCGGCCTCCACGGCGGGCCACCAGGCATCGATGTTGCGACGCATTGCCCGGTGCGCCGCCTCGGTGGCACCCAGGTGGGCATCGAGAGCCCCGCAGCAGCCGGCAGCGGGCGTGGCTATCAACTCTATGCCCAGGCGATCCAGCACCCGCGCCGTGGCCGCATTGATGTCCGGCGCCAGGGCCGGCTGCACGCAGCCCTCCAGCAGCAGCATCTTGCGGGCGCGATTGGCGCTCGGCCGGGTTCCCGCCGCGCAGGGCGCGGGCACCCGGCGGCGCAGTCCCGCCGGCATCAGGGGCCGCAGCCACTGGCCGACGCGCAGCGCCGGGGTGAACAGCCAGGGCGTCTGCAGGCCCTTGCGCAGGGCCCAGCGTTGCAGCCGCGACCAGGGCGCGCGCGGCACCCGCTGTTCGATCAGGGCACGGCCCAGGTCCACCAGCCGCCCGTACCGTACCCCGGAGGGGCAGGTGGTCTCGCAGTTGCGGCAGGTCAGGCAGCGGTCCAGGTGACGGCGGGTGAGGTCGGTCACCTGCGCGCCTTCCAGCATCTGCTTCATGAGATAGATGCGGCCGCGCGGGCCGTCGAGCTCATCGCCCAGCAGCTGGTAGGTGGGGCAGGTGGCGTTGCAGAAGCCACAGTGCACGCAGCTGCGCAGGATGGCATCCGCCTCCTGGCCCTGCGGGGTGTCCTTGATGAAATCGGCCAGCCGGGTTTGCATGGTTCACAGTTCCGCGTACAGACGGCCGGGGTTGAACAGGCGCTGGGGATCCAGGGCCTGCTTGACCCGGCGATGCAGGGCCAGCAGGGGCGCGGGCAGGGGATGGAAGACCTCGCCACGGCCATCATGGTGGCGGAACAAGGTGGCGTGGCCGCCGGCCCGCGCCACCCGTTCCCGCAGTTCGTCCGCGGCAAGGTCTCCGATCACCCAGCGCTGGGCACCGCCCCAGTCCAACAGGCACTCGTCCTGCAGGGGGGTGGCCGGTGGCAGGGACAGGCGCCACAGGGGGCCCGGCTGTCCGAAAAAGGGCAGACGCTGTTCCTTGAGGTCGGCCCAGAAGGACGGCCCCGGCCCCAGCGCCTCCCCCCCCAGCTGCTGGCGAGTCTCGGCCAGGGTCTGCTCGCCGCCCCCCAGGCGTACGTACAGGCGGCCATCAGTGTGGCACAGGCCGGTGATGGGCAAGGCCTGGCGCGACCAACGGATCATGCGCTCCAGGGCCTGGGACGCACTGACTTCCTGCACCAGGGTAAGCTCCCCCTGTGGACTGGGCAGCACCTTGAGGGACACCTCCAGCAATACCCCGAGGGTGCCCTGGGCGCCGGCCATCAAGCGCGACACATCGTAGCCGGCCACGTTCTTCATCACCCGGCCGCCGAAATCGAGGCGTTCGCCGCGCCCGTTGATGAGCTGCACACCCAGCACCGCGTCCCGCACCGCCCCGGCGAAGGGCCGGCGCGGGCCCGCCAGACCACTGGCCACGGCACCGCCGATGGTGGCCCCGGGACCGAAGGCGGGGGGCTCGAAGGGCAATTGCTGACCCTGTTCCGACAGCAGCGCCTCCACCTCCGCCAGGGGCGTGCCCGCGCGCAGGGTGATGGCCAGTTCCGTGGGCTCATAGGCCACCACGCCCGTGTGGCCGGCGACACACAGGGACGTGCAGCCCGCGTCCACCTGGCGGCCATGGAAGGCCTTGCTGTCGCCGCCCGCGATACGCAGCGGCGTACCTGCTGCCGCCGCGGCGCGCACCTGTTCCGTCAATGACTCGCCCAGGTCCTGTTCGTGCATAGGCGTCAGAACCTGGGCAATTCGGGATGGGGCAACTGCCCACCGTGCACATGCATGGCGCCGAACTCGGCACAGCGGTGTAGGGTGGGAACCGCCTTGCCGGGGTTGAGCAGGCCATCGGGATCGAAGGCCGCCTTGAGGGCGTGGAACTGTTGCAACTCGGCGGGCGCGAACTGCACGCACATCTGGTCCAGCTTCTCGATGCCCACGCCGTGCTCGCCGGTGACCGTACCACCCATCTCCACGCACAGTTCCAGGATGCGGCCGCCGAAGGCCTCGGCCCGTTCCAGCTCTCCGGGGTTGTTGGCATCGAAGAGAATCAGAGGATGCAGATTGCCGTCGCCCGCATGGAACACATTGGCCACCCGCAGGCCATACTCCTGCTCCATCTCGGCGATGCGCCGCAGCACCGGGCCCAGGTGACGGCGCGGGATGGTGCCGTCCATGCAGTAGTAATCGGGCGAGATGCGCCCCACGGCGGGGAAGGCCGCCTTGCGCCCGGCCCAGAAGCGGGCCCGTTCCGCATCGTCCGACGCCGTGCGCACCTCGCGGGCGCCGCAGTCCAGCAACAGGCGGCGTACCACCATGACCTGCTCGGACACTTCGGCATTGGTGCCGTCCAGTTCGCACAACAGGATGGCCGCGGCTTCCACCGGATAGCCCGCGTGTACGAAGGCCTCGGCGGCGCGGATGGCGGGGTTGTCCATCATTTCCAGGCCGGCGGGGATGATGCCGGCCCCGATGATGCGTGCCACCGCCGCGCCGGCGGTCTCGATGTCGTCGAAGGCCGCCAGCAGCGCCTGGGCGCGCTCGGGGCGCGGCAACAGCTTGACCGTCACCTCGGTGATCACCCCCAACATGCCCTCGGAGCCATTGATCACAGCGAGCAGGTCATAGCCCGGCGCATCCAGCGCCCGGGAGCCAAGGGTGATCTGTTCGCCCTCGATGGTGAGCAGTTCCACCGCCAGCACGTTATGTACCGTCAGGCCGTATTTCAGGCAATGCACGCCACCGGAGTTCTCCGCCACGTTGCCGCCGATGGAGCAGGCGATCTGGGACGAGGGATCGGGCGCGTAGTAGAGGCCGTGGGAGGCGGCGGCCTCGGAGATGGCCAGGTTGCGTACCCCGGGCTGCACCCGGGCACAGCGGTTGTCCGGGTCGATCCCGAGGATGCGATTGAAGCGGGCCATGCCCATGAGCACGCCATGGGCGAGGGGCAGGGCACCGCCGGACAGGCCGGTGCCGGCACCCCGGGTCACCACCGGCACCTGCTGCTCGCGGCAGATGCGCAGCACCGCCTGTGCCTGCTCCAGCGTTTCCGGCAGCACCACCAGCATGGGCAGGTGACGGTAGGCCGACAGGCCATCGCACTCATACGGGCGCAACTCCTCGGCCTCCGTCAGCAGGGCCGCGGGCGGCAGCACTCCGCCCAGGGCGCGGATCAGTTCCTGGCGCCGGGCGGGGCTGATGGACGTTGTGGCGGGCTGGGCGGACAAGGCGGCCTCCTGGTGGGGATTCACCCGTTTATGGCCGGCATTGTATACAGATTGCCGGACCGTATGCCCCCAGGCCTGACCGGGATTTGCCGCCGCCTGCTGCGTGCCGGGCTTCTGGTGTACAATCACTGGCCTTTTAGCGCATTTCCAGGGATCCTCGCAGTGGAACAATTTCGCGGCACCACCATTCTCTCGATCCGGCGCAACGGCCGGGTCGTCATCGGCGGCGATGGCCAGGTGTCCCTGGGCAATACCATTATGAAGGGCAATGCCCGCAAGGTGCGTCGCCTGTTCCATGATCGCATCATCGCCGGCTTCGCCGGCGGCACCGCCGATGCCTTCACCCTGTTCGAGCGCTTCGAGGGCAAGCTGGAAAAACACCAGGGCAATCTGGTCCGTTCCGCCGTGGAATTGGCCAAGGACTGGCGCACTGACCGCATGTTGCGCCGCCTGGAGGCCCTGCTGGCCGTGGCGGACAAGGATGCCTCGCTTATCATCACCGGCAACGGCGACGTGATCGAACCGGAGGAAGGCCTGATCGCCATCGGCTCCGGCGGTCCCTATGCCCAGGCCGCAGCGCGTGCCCTGCTGGAGAACACGGAACTGGAAGCCCGCGACATCGTCGAGAAAGGCCTGTCCATCGCCGCGGACATCTGCATCTACACCAACCACAACCGCACCATCGAAGAACTCGATTTCAGCGCCGAGCGATAGAGACCCCATGTCCGACATGACCCCCCGCGAGATCGTCCAGGAACTGGACAAGCACATCATCGGCCAGGACGCCGCCAAGCGTTCCGTGGCCATCGCCCTGCGCAACCGCTGGCGGCGTATGCAGGTGGCGGAACCCCTGCGTGGTGAAATCACCCCCAAGAACATTCTGATGATCGGCCCCACCGGCGTGGGCAAGACCGAGATCGCGCGCCGCCTGGCACGGCTGGCCAACGCACCCTTCCTCAAGGTGGAGGCTACCAAATTCACCGAGGTGGGCTATGTGGGCCGTGACGTGGAGTCCATCATTCGCGACCTGGTGGACATCGCCCTCAAGATGACACGCGAGGAAGAGATGGCCAAGGTGCGGCACCGCGCCGAGGATGCCGCCGAGGAGCGCATTCTCGACATCCTGCTGCCGCGTCCGCGCGCAGGCGTCGGCTTCAGCCCGGAGACCCCGGAACAAGCCGATTCGGATACCCGCCAGAAGCTGCGCAAGCGTCTGCGCGAAGGCGGTTTCGACGACAAGGAAATCGAAGTGGAGGTATCCGCCAACCCCATCGGCGTGGAGATCATGGCCCCGCCCGGCATGGAGGACATGACCAACCAGCTGCAGAGCCTGTTCGCCAACATGGGCAGCGGCCGCACCAAGACCCGCAAGCTGCGCGTGGCCGAAGCCCTCAAGGTGCTGACCGAGGAAGAGGCGGGTAAGATGGTGAACGAGGAAAACGTCAAGCTGCGCGCCCTGCAGAGCGTGGAGCAGAACGGTATCGTGTTTCTCGACGAGATCGACAAGGTCACCCAGCGCTCCGATACCACCGGCCCCGGGGTATCGCGCGAGGGCGTGCAGCGCGACCTGCTGCCCCTGGTGGAAGGCAGCACCGTCACCACCAAGCACGGCATGGTGAAGACCGATCACATCCTGTTCATCGCCTCCGGCGCCTTCCACCTGGCCAAGCCCTCGGACCTGATCCCGGAACTGCAGGGCCGCCTGCCCATCCGGGTGGAACTGGGCGCCCTGGGCGTGGACGATTTCGTGCGTATCCTCACCGAGACCGACGCCTCCCTGACCCAGCAGTACAGTGCCCTGCTGGCCACCGAGGGCGTGACCCTGAGCTTCACCACCGACGGCATTGCCCGCCTTGCGGAGATCGCCTGGGAGGTGAACGAGCGCACCGAGAACATCGGTGCCCGGCGCCTGCATACCGTCATGGAGCGACTGCTGGAGACCATTTCCTACGAAGCCTCGGACAAATCCGGCACAAGTCTCGCGGTAGACAAGGACTACGTCGACGCGCATCTTGCCGAGTTGTCCCGTGACGAGGACTTGAGTCGCTATATATTGTAATTTGATTAAGACCCGGTCCACCGCAAAGGCGCAAAGGGCGCAGAGAAAAGCAAAATGATGTAATGATGAAGCCTGTGATGAACAGGCCGGTGTGGCAGGTTGCCGAAAAGTGCCATCATCAATTACAAACCTTATTTTACTTTGCGCCCTTTGCGCCTTTGCGGTGAATACCCCCGGGTTTTACGGAGAACCAAATGTCCAACAATCCAAAACCGACCGACATCAAGCTGCACCAGAAGTCCCGCATGCTGGAGATCACCTTCGACACCGGGGAGACCTTCCAGCTGCCCTGCGAATACCTGCGCGTCTACTCCCCTTCCGCCGAGGTGCAGGGCCACGGCCCCGGCCAGGGCAAGCTGCAGGTGGACAAGGAAGACGTGAACATCACCAATATCTCCCAGGTGGGCACCTACGCCATCCAGCTGTATTTTGATGACGATCATGACACCGGCATCTATTCCTGGGATACCCTGTACGAACTGGGCAGGAACCAGGAAAAGAACTGGCAGGATTATCTCGACCGCCTGAAGGCGGCCGGCGCCCCCCACAGTCAACTGGGTAGCAAGTAAGCCACATGAACACGGAAGACAAGACCACCCACTTCGGCTTCCAGCAGGTACCGCTGGAGGAAAAGGTCCGCAAGGTGGGCGCGGTGTTCGATTCCGTGGCCGGCAAGTACGATGTCATGAACGACGTGATGTCGCTGGGCATCCATCGCCTGTGGAAGCGTTTCACCATCGAGCAGAGCGGCGTGCGCAGCGGCCAGCGGGTACTGGACCTGGCCGGCGGTACCGGCGACCTGGCCGCGCGCTTTTCGCGCATGGTGGGCACGGAGGGCGAAGTGGTACTGGCGGACATCAACGGTGCCATGCTGCGCCAGGGCCGTGCGCGGCTGCTGGACCAGGGGATCAACGGCAATGTGCGCTATGTACAGGCCAATGCCGAATGCCTGCCCTTCCCCGACCAGCACTTCGACTGCATCACCATGGCCTTCGGGCTGCGCAATGTCACCGACAAGCAGGCGGCGCTGGCCTCCATGTTCCGCATCCTCAAGCCCGGCGGCCGGCTGCTGGTGCTGGAATTCTCCAAGGTGACCACGCCGGGGCTCAAACCACTCTACGATTTCTACTCCTTTCAGATCCTGCCGCGCATGGGCAGGCTCATCGCCAATGACGAGGCCAGCTACCGCTACCTGGCCGAATCCATCCGCATGCATCCCGACCAGGAAAGCCTTAAGGGCATGATGGAACAGGCGGGTTTCGAGGATTGCGGCTATTTCAATCTCAGCGGCGGCATCGTGGCGCTGCATCGCGGGTTCCGCTTTTGACCGGGACACCCGCCATGCAATACGCCACCCCCGGCCGTCGCCTGCTGGCACTGCTGATCGATACCCTGCTGCTGTTGTTCCTGCTGCGCCTGTTCCACTTTCTGCCCCTGCTGCTGGATCCCCCCCTGATCCTGGCCAGGGGCGGCGACATCCCGGCGCCGGCCGCACTCCCCTGGCCAGCGCTGTTGCTCGCCGCCATGCTGCTCAGTGCCCTGCTGTGGAACTGCTGCGCGGGTACGCCGGGCAAGCTGCTGGCCGGGATACAGGTCATCGCCGTGCGTTCCGGCACGGCTCCTGGTCTCGCACAGGGCCTGGTGCGCTTCGCCGGCTACGGACTGTCCCTGCTGCCCGCTGCGCTGGGCTTTTTCTGGATCCTGCGCGACCCGCGCAGGCAGGGTTTTCATGACAAGCTGAGTCGCACCCTGGTGATCGAGGATGACGAATCCGGGAAATCCCTGGCCCAGCTGCTGCGCGAGGCCGCCTGATGCTGCCCACGGTCGCCACCGCCGCCCTGGAGGCTGCCCTCAACCGCTACCTGGCACTGGACCCCGATACCCTGGCCCGCATGGCGAAACTGGAGGGGCGGGTGATCGGCCTGCATTGGCGCGGTACCGATCTGGCCCTGTACTTCCTACCCGGCCCCGGCGGGGTGCAGGTGCTCAGCCACTATGAAGGTGAGCCGGACACCCTGCTGAGCGGCAGTCCCCTGGCCCTGGCGGAACTGGGCCTGGGCGGCGACCGGGAACGGGCGCTGTTCTCCGGTGCCGTGGAGATCCGTGGCGACAGCGCCACTGGCCAGCGTTTCCAGCAGATCCTCGAAACCATGGACATCGACTGGGAGGAGCATCTGGCGCGGCTCATCGGCGACCTGCCCGCCCACCAGGCGGCACGGCTGGCCCGGCAGGGACAGCAGTATGCACAACACAGCGTGGACACCCTGCGCCAGGACCTGGGTGAATACCTTACCGAGGAATCCGGTCTGCTGCCGGCACGCATCCAGGTGGAAAACTTTCTGGCCGACATCGACCGGCTGCGCATGGATACCGACCGGCTGGAGGCCCGGGTGCAGCGTTTGCTAACGCACGCCCGTCACGAACCCTCCGCTTCATGATCCGCTTTTCCCACTTCTTCCGGCTGGCCCACATCAGCCTGGTACTGGCCCGCCACGGCCTGGACGAGATCGTGCTGGCCACCCACCTGTTCCGGCCGGTGCGCTTCCTGCTCTACCTGGCGCCCTGGAACTGGTTCCGGCGCTACCCCGACCCGCCCGGCGTGCGCATTCGCCGCGCCCTGGAGGACCTGGGACCCATCTTCGTCAAGTTCGGCCAGATCCTGTCCACCCGCAAGGACCTGCTGCCCGACGACATCGCCAGCGAACTCACGCGGCTGCAGGACCGCGTGCCGCCCTTTCCCGGCGCCCTGGCACGCCAGGTGGTGGAACGGGCCTACGGCTGTCCACTGGAGCAGGTGTTCCAGCGTTTCGAGGAAACGCCACTGGCCTCCGCCTCCATCGCCCAGGTGCATACCGCCACCCTCATGGACGGTACCGACGTGGTGGTCAAGGTGGTGCGCCCCGGCATCGAGAAAGTCATCCGCCGCGATGTATCACTGTTGCTCTATATCGCCGAACTGGCGGAGCGCTATTGGCGCGAAGGCCGGCGCCTGCGCCCATGCGAGGTGGTGGCGGAATTCCAGAAGACCCTCTATGACGAACTGGACCTGCTGCGCGAGGCGGCCAACGCCTCCCAGTTGCGCCGCAACTTCTCCACCTCGATGCTGCTCTACGTGCCCGAGGTGTACTGGCCCCACTGCCAGCGCAACGTGATGGTCATGGAACGCATCTACGGCACGCCCATCGGCAATATCGAAGAACTGCGCCGCCAGGGCGTTGACTTCAAGGAATTGGCCGAGCGCGGCGTGGAGATCTTCTTCACCCAGGTGTTCCGCGACAACTTCTTCCATGCGGACATGCATCCCGGCAACATCTTCGTCGGAGCCGATCATCGCTACATCGCCGTGGATTTCGGCATCATGGGCACCCTGAGCCCGGTGGACCAGCACTACCTGGCTGAGAACTTCCTGGCCTTCTTTCACCGCGACTATCGCCGCGTGGCGGAACTGCACGTGGAATCGGAATGGGTGCCGGCGGGCACCCGGGTGGATGAATTCGAGGCCGCCATTCGCACCGTCTGCGAACCCATTTTCGAACGGCCGCTGAAGGACATCTCCTTCGGTCACCTGCTGCTGCGCCTGTTCCAGACCGCGCGCCGCTTCAATATGGAGGTGCAGCCGCAGCTGGTGCTGCTGCAGAAGACCCTGCTAAACATCGAGGGGCTGGGCCGCCAGCTCTATCCCGAGCTGGACCTGTGGCAGACCGCCAAACCCTTCCTGGAACGCTGGATGAGCGAGCAGGTGGGGGCGCGCGCACTGTGGAAGAACCTGCGCAAGAGCGCGCCCCAGTGGGCCGAGACCCTGCCGGAGATTCCGGCCCTGATGCACAAGACCTTGAGCGCCGCCAGCGAGGGCAAGCTGCAACTGCAATGGCAGTCGGAGGAACTGGTCAAACTGCGCCGTGAACTGCGCCAGCACCACAAGCGCAACTTCGCCGCCATCGTCGGCACCGGCCTCCTGCTCTCCGCCGCCATCATCTTCGGTCTCGACGGTTATGCGCCCGCCATGCTGGGTGGCGCGCCGCTGTTGAGCTGGCTGCTCGGCGTCGTGGGTGTCGCCATCCTGCTCTGGGCCTGGCCCGGGGACGAGCGCTGAAAAACCGACACCTTTCATATTGGCCTGCTTGGTCTATGCTTTCATCCATAGACTCGACCTTCCCGAAAACGATTTGCCTGGAGGAAAAGCAACATGGCCACATCGATGGATGACATCCTGCACCCTGGACAGGACAAGAATCAGGATCCCGCCTTTCCCCACGCACCCCGGGGCTGGACTCGTCAGGCAGGCGAGGACCAGGCGAAGGAAGAAGGCCTGGAATTGGGAAATGATCACTGGGAACTGGTGAAGGCACTGCAGGAATTCTATGACCGTCACGAAGACGATGAAATCCAGCTACGCGAGTTGCGTGACGCCCTGGAGGAACATTTCCACCACAAGGGCGGTAATCGCTACCTCCACACCCTGTTCCCGGGCGGCCCGATCGCCCAGGGCTCGCGAATTGCCGGCCTGGAAGCCCCCTTCGGCGCGGAAGACAAGAATTTCGGCAGCGTGGCATGAATACCGGCCGGTAATCCCATGCCGCTGATGTACCAACCAGGCCCGCTGCTTGCGGGCATGTTAGTGCTGAGCAGCCTGTGGCCCCTGGCCCTGCCGGCCGGTGCGGCCGACATCCAGTTGAGTCAGCATCACGACTACCGCATCGAGGTCCTGTTCGAGGGACTCGAACACCCCTGGTCCCTGGCCTTCCTGCCTGACGGCCGGCTGCTGGTCACCGAGCGGCCGGGACGCCTGTTGCTGCTCGACCCTCGCACCGGCTCGCGCCGGCAGGTCCAGGGTACGCCCGAGGTGGTGGCCCGCAGCCAGGGCGGCCTGCTGGATGTGGCCCTCCACCCCGACTTCGCCAGCAATGGCTGGGTGTACCTGAGCTATGCGGCACGCCAGGACGGCGGCCTGTCCACCCACGTGGGGCGCGGCCGTCTGCGCGACGGTCGCCTGGAGGATTTCGAGCCGCTGTTCCAGGCCGAGCCCGGCCTGGGCAGCGGCCAGCACTTCGGTTCCCGCCTGCTCTTCGACCGCGATGGCTACCTGTTCATCACCCTCGGCGACCACGGTGAGCGCGACAGCGCCCAGGACCTTGGCAGCCACATGGGCGGACTGATCCGGCTCCACGACGACGGCCGCGTCCCGACCGACAACCCCTTCGTGGGCCGTGAAGGTGCCCGGCCGGAGATCTACAGCTACGGTCACCGCAATCCCCAGGGCATCGCCCTGCACCCGGACACCGGCGCGGTGTGGCTGCACGAGCACGGCCCCCGCGGCGGGGACGAAATCAACCTCCCCGAGGCGGGCCTCAACTACGGCTGGCCGGTCACCACCCACGGGCGTGAATACCACGGGCCGAGGATCGGCCCCGCGCCACCCCAGCCCGGCTTCGCCTCCCCCATCCATCACTGGACTCCCTCCATCGCCCCCTCGGGCATGGCCTTCTACCAGGGCGAGGCCTTTCCCGACTGGAAAGGGGACCTCTTCGTCGGGGCCCTGGCGCATCGTCACCTGCAACGGCTGCGCTTCGCTGGCCGTGAACGGGTGGAGCAGGAGCCGCTGCTGGAAGAACAGGGCTGGCGGATCCACGATGTCCGCACGGGCCCCGACGGCTATCTCTACCTCCTCCCGGACGAAGACCCCGCCAGCCTGATTCGCCTGGTTCCCGCCCGCTGAACCAGGAGAGGAAATCCAGGGCCGGGGCACTATTGACAATAATAATGATTCTCATTAATAATCGCGTTTATGTTATTACACGCCTCCACAGCGGCATCGCTGCACACCCCGTCGGCCGCGGCCAGGCGTCCGGGCCTGCGCCTGGCGCTGGGTGGAAGCCTGCTCCTGCACGGGGTGGCCGTGGCCTGGATGCTGCAGGAGCCGGCGCCGGAGGCCGTGGATTCCCCGCCCCTGGTGCAGGTGGCCATCCTGGAAGCCCCGCCACCTTTGGCGCCGCCGCAACCTGTGGCCCCATCGGAGCCGGTTCGCGACGAAACGCCCCCGCCTATCGCGGTGAAGGCCCCCGACGGGCGCCCGGAACCCGAGCCACTGCCGGAAAAAAAACCCGAACCTGAGCCGGAACCCGAAATCGTCGAACAGGCGCCGCCCGAGGTCCCGACCGAGGTGATGGAACCCACTCCACCCGAGCCGGAGCCCGCCCGGGTCGCACAGGTGGAAGCACCCCAGGCGACCGTGACCCCGCCGGTCTACGAGGCCGACTACCTCCGCAACCCGCCGCCCTCCTATCCGCGCCTGTCCCGGCGCCTGCGCGAGGAAGGCGAGGTGGAATTGCGCGTGCGCGTGGACCCGGCGGGCCAGCCCGTGGTCGTGGAACTGGCCCGTTCCAGCGGTTCGGGCCGGCTCGACGAGGCCGCCCTGCGGGCGGTACGCGACTGGCGCTTCGAACCCGCCCGCCGTGGCGGCCAGGCCGTGGAGGCCTGGGTCCGGGTGCCCATCCTGTTCAAACTGGAGGCTTGAATGAATATTGCGTTGGTATTCCAGCAGGGCGACTGGGTCCTGATCGGGGTGTTCCTCACCCTGTTGCTCATGTCGGTGGCCACCTGGGCGCTGATCCTCAACAAGACGGTCGCGGCCTGGCGCATGCGCCAGGCCAGTCGCTGGTTCGAGCAGGCCTTCTGGGATGCCCGGGGCAACGCCCAGGCCCTGGAGCTGGCCGAGCACTCCGCGTCCCCCCTGGCCGCCATTGCCCGGGCCGGCATCCGCGGCCTGAACCATTATCGCAGCCGCGACCCGGCACGACTGGGCGATGCCTGCAACGCCGATGAATTCCTGGTGCGCACCATCCGCAATGCCCTCAACCGGGAGCAGGCGCGCCACCAGTCGGGGCTGACCGTGCTGGCCTCTGTTGGCAGTATCGCACCTTTTATCGGCCTGTTCGGCACCGTTTGGGGTATTTATCACGCACTCATGGACATCGCCGCAACCGGCAGCGCCTCCCTGGACGTGGTGGCCGGTCCCCTGGGCGAGGCCCTGGTGGCCACCGCCGCCGGACTCGCGGCCGCCATTCCCGCCGTGCTGGCCTACAACGCGGTCAACCGCTTCAACCGCACCCAGGCCCAGGAGATGGACGCCTTTGCCCATGACCTGCACGCCTACCTCACCACCGGGGAGCTGGTCATGTCCGACACCGTGCCGGTCGCCGCGGCCGGGCGTCCCGCGGCGGAGTCCGCCTGATGGCCTTCGGCGGTTTCAGCCAGGAGGGCGGGGGAGACATGGCGGAGATCAACGTCATTCCCCTGGTTGACATCATGCTGGTACTGCTGGTGATCTTCATCATCACCGCGCCGGTGATCACCCATTCGGTGAAGGTGGACCTGCCCCGCGTCAGTCACGAACGCAACGAGGTGCCGCCGCAGGCGGTGACCCTGAGCCTGGATGCCGACGGCGCCCTGTACTGGGATCAGGAGCCCCTGGCGGCGGAATCACTGGAGAGCCGCCTGGAGCGGGCGGTGGCGGAGCAACCGGAACTGGAACTGCACCTGCGCGCCGACCAGCACACCCCGTACGAGCGCCTGGCCCGGATCCTGACCCAGGCGCGTGCCGCCGGCGTGCTGCGCATCGGCTTCATCACCGAGCCGGAAGGAGGTGCCCGGTGAAAGACCTCACGGCACCACGGACCCCGACCGGCGCGCGACCGGCGCCGCGCATGATTCCCAGCGAACAATTGCTGGGCGCACAGGGACAGCTCCTTATTGAACACCAGGGTGAGCGCTATGTGCTGCGCGTCACCCGGCAGGGGAAACTCATCCTGACGAAGTAGCGTGAGCGAACACTGGCATGACTTCCTGTCCCGTCGGCAGGTGTCGGCCGCAGGGATGCGGCCGTCAAGCCTACAGGGACAAGGTGAGGCCGCGTAGCGGTCGAGAAGGTGCCCTGGGGCATGTATTCACGGCGTCCTGCCGACGGGACAGGAGGTCATGCCAGCGCAGACACCAGCCAACAAACCAGATTCAAAACAGCCAGCCAGTAAGTCCCCTTCCGCCCCACGGCGGCCGGATCTTCAGCCAGCCAGTCCATGTTGAAGTAACCCACAAGGGAGACCTATTGTGAACCATCGCAAAACCAATCCGTTCCGCCCCGGCCCGCTGACGGCCGCCATGGCCCTGGCCCTCGCGACCGGCCCCGTACTGGCACAGGCAAGTGATGACACCAGCCGTGCCAACGCAACTCCAAGATCCGAGACCTCGCTGAACCGCATCCTGGTCACCGCCTCGCCGGAACAGGCCGCCGAGACCGCCGGCTCGGTGCAGGTCATCGACGCCGAGACCCTGGAACAGCACGCCTACTCCGACGTCAACCGGGTGCTGCGCCAGGTGCCGGGCCTGAACATCGTCGAGGAGGAAGGCTTCGGTATCCGCCCCAACATCGGCATCCGCGGTTCCGGTACAGACCGCAACAGCAAGATCACGGTGATGGAGGACGGCGTGCTGATCGCGCCCGCGCCCTATGCGGCGCCGGCGGCCTATTACTTCCCGCGCATGCCTCGCATGAGCGGCGTCGAGGTATCGAAAGGCCCTGCGGCCATCAAGTACGGTCCGCATACCGTCGGCGGCGCGGTCAACCTGAGTTCCACGCCCATCCCGGAACCGGCCGATGGCGGTTTCGGTGGCAAGCTGGATCTGTTCGCCGGCGAATTCGGCACCACCCGCGGTCATGGCGTGGTGGGCGGCTATGTCACCACCGGCCAGGCCTTCGATTACGGCGTGATGCTGGAAACCCTGCAGGAGAAATCCGACGGCTTCAAGCAGCTGGATTCCGGGGGCACCACCGGCTATGACATCGAGGACTATGTGTTCAAGTTCGCCCTGCGTTCCGCCCCTGACGCCGCGCGGCAGCAGTCGCTGGAATTCAAGCTGCAGAATTCCGAGGAGGTCTCCGATGAAACCTACCTGGGCCTGACCCTGGACGACTTCCGCGCCACTCCCTTCCGCCGCTATGCCGGCAGCCAGGTCGACCAGATGAATGTCGATCACGAGACCTACCAGCTCACCCATAACATCGAACTGGGCGAGCGCATCGACCTCACCACCATCGCCTATCGTACCGATACCCGGCGCAACTGGTACAAGCTGAACGATGTACGCGACGGCGGATCCTATCGCGGCATCAGTGCCGTGCTGGCCGATCCGGCCAGCTTCGCGACCGCCTACCAGACCCTGACCGGGGTGGACAGCGCGCCGGGCGACCTGCGCGTACGCGCCAACAACCGTGAATACTATTCCCATGGTATCCAGTCGGTACTGGGCATCGGCTTCGATACCGGTGCGGCAACCCACCAGCTGGAGGCCTCGGTGCGTTATCACCAGGACGAGGAGGACCGCTTCCAGCATCAGGACACCTACCAGATGGTCAACGGCACCATGGTGCTCACCAGCGCCGGCGCGCCCGGCAGCCAGGCCAACCGCATCGGCGAGGCCGAGGCCTGGGCCCTGTTCGTGCGCGACACCATCGATTGGGAACGCTGGACCCTGGTGCCGGGCCTGCGCTACGAAACCATCGACCTCAAGCGCACCGACTATGGCAGTGCTGACCCGAACCGCACCAGCCCCACCAATGTGCGTGAAAATACCGTGGATGTCTGGATCCCGGGCATCGGCGCCATGTACCACCTCGACGGGGGATGGCGACTGGTGGCCGGTGTGCACCGCGGCTTCTCCAGCCCGGGCCCCGGCTCGACCGCCGATCCCGAGAAGTCCTGGAATTACGAGGCCGGGGTGCGCTTCGCCGACCAGGGCACGCATTTCGAGGCCATCGGCTTCTTCAACGACTACTCCAATCTGGTTGGTACCTGCACCGCCTCCACCGGTGGCGGCTGCACCATCGGTGATCAGTTCGAGGGCGGCGAGGCACGGGTCTACGGCCTGGAGCTGGTCGCGGGACATGACGCCGGACGCCAGCTGGGCTGGGGCCTGTCCGTTCCCCTGGCCGCGACCTACACCTATATGAAGGGCGAATTCCGCAACAGCTTCAGCAGCAGCTTCGGGGAGTGGGGCGATGTCCAATCCGGGGATGAACTGCCCTACATGCCCAGGCATCAGCTGACCCTGAGCGCCGGCCTGGAGGGCAACGACTGGCGCACCACCCTGACCATGAACTACGTGGACGAGGCACGGGCCCAGGCCGGTACGGGGGCGATTCCGGAAGGCCAGCGCGTCGACAGTCGAACCCTGTTCGACATTTCCGGCGAGTACGATGTGACACGCAACGCCAGCCTGTTCGCCAGCGTGCAGAACCTCACCGACGAGGTCTACAACGCCGGCTTCCGGCCCGCCGGTGCCCGCCCCGGCATGCCGCGCACCTTCATGGCAGGGGTGAAGGTGGACTTCTAGGCGCACAGGTCATGCCGGCTGCGTCGGCATGACGGACCTGAAAACGAAAGGGCGGCACCGAGGTGCCGCCCTTTTTCATGTAGCAGAGTTCCTGTCTCAGGCCGCCGGTCGCTGCAGGCCCTTTTCGACTTCATCGCGGCGCGCGCGCCCGGCCAGTTTCTCGATCAGCTCCAGGGCGAAGTCCATCGCCGTGCCCGGGCCGCGCGAGGTGATGATCTTGTCGTCCACCACCACCGCCTGTTCCAGGTACTGTACGTCGGCGAGATCCGCCTCCGGGATGGCACCGGGGAAGCTGGTGGCGCGGCGTCCGCGCAGCAGGCCGGCGCGGGCCAGCACCTTGGGAGCGGCGCAGATGGCCGCGGTGTATTTCTGCTCGGCGGCCATGCTGGTGAGCAGCTGGTGAATACGGGGATCGGCGTTGAGGTGATCGGCGCCGGGCAGGCCGCCGGGCAATACGATCATGTCGAAGCTGTGTGCGAGCACCTGGGCGAGGCTGGCATCGGGGATCAGCACCGTGCCACGCGAGGCGCGCACCGGCTTGTCATCGAGCCCCGCTGTCACCACCTCGATGCCGGCACGACGCAGCAGGTCGATGATGGTGATGGCCTCGAGCTCCTCGCAGCCTTGGGCTAGCGGTACCAGGACTGTTGCCATTGGGACTCCCTCCCTCGTTGCACCTGGATCACGTCCGCCACCGGCACCACGCGCACATCGCGCAGCGCGGGCAGTTCCTCTTCCAGCACCCGCAGGGTGCTGGCATAGGGGTGGCCAATGGCGGTGGCGGAGCCATTGCGCCGGGCCAGCGCCAGCAGGCGGCGGAACTGGAAGCGCACCGCCTCGATGTCCGGATCGGAGTCCAGGAACACGTCCCGGTCCACGCTCGGAACACCGTGCTCGTCCGCCACCCGCCGCGCCACGGTATCCACCGTGGTACGACTGTCTACAAAGAATAGACGATCGTGACGACGCATCTCGTGCATCAACCACATCATGTGTCCGGGATGGCGGGTCAGCAGGCTGCCCATGTGATTGTTGATACCGCTCACGTGGGGCACCGCCGCCAGGTCCTCCTGCAGGGTGCGCAGGAACTGGGCCTGGGTCATGTCCAGGGTGACCCCGCCAGGGTCGAGAGGGCGATGGTCCACCGTGGCCATGGGCAGGTGCAGGATGACCTCCTTGTGCACCGCGTGGGCACGCATGGCCAGCTCGCGGGTATGGGGGGCATGGGGCAGGAAGGCGCAGGCAACGGGCACCGGCAGGTCCACGACACGCTGGCCGGAGGCACGGTCCAGCCCCAGGTCGTCGATGATGATGCTGATCACCGGCCGGAACTGCGCCGCGGCGCAACCGCTGGCCAACAGCAAACACAGCAACAACCAGCCTCGCAGGCTCGTGGCGTGCCGGAACTTCAACGCCGTACAGCGTTGAAGCCGGGGCATCAGCGACCCATCTCCCGCTGGATGACCAGGCCGCGCAGCATGTTCAGCGCCTCGTAGAGGTGGTAATCACGCTGGGCCAGGGATTCCTCTTCCGCCTCTTCCTCGCCAGGCGGCACGACCACCGGCTCCGGCAACACGGGCGCCTCCTTGCCATTGGACAAGTGCCGGGTCAGGTTGGCTTCCTTGACGGGGTCGAAGGCCGTTTCCAGGGCCGAGACCTTCAGGTCCTCCAGCTTGATGTCGGGCACGATGCCCTCGGCCTGGATGGAGCGGCCCGAGGGGGTGTAATAGCGTGCTGTCGTCAGCTTCACGGCAGAGCCGCTGCTGAGCGGCAGGATCGTCTGTACCGAACCCTTGCCGAAGGTCTGGGAGCCCATGATGATGGCGCGGCGCTGATCCTGCAGGGCGCCGGCGACGATTTCCGAGGCCGAGGCCGAACCCTGGTTCACCAGTACCACCAGTGGCGCATCATCCAATACGTCGTCGGGAGTGGCGTTGAAACGCAGCCGGGAATCATTCACCCGGCCCTCGGTGTAGACGATCAGGCCCTTGCGCAAAAAGGCATCGGATACCGCCACGGCACCGTTCAGCACCCCGCCGGGGTTGTTGCGCAGATCCAGCACCATACCCTTGATGGGGCCCTCGTTCTCCTTCTTGAGGTCTGCCACGGCCTGCAGCAGGCCATCCGCGGTCTTGGCCTGGAACTGGGAGATGCGCACATAGCCGTAACCGGGCTCGAGCATGCGGCTGCGCACGCTCTTGACCGTGATGATGTCACGGGTCACGGTGATCTTGAGGGGAGCATCCACGCCGCTGCGCACGATGGTGAGCACGATGCTGGTACCGGGCTTGCCGCGCATGATCTTCACGGCATCGTTGAGGGCCATGCCCTTCACCGGTGTATCGTCCAGACGGATGATCAGGTCACCCGCCTGGACGCCGGCGCGCTGCGCCGGGGTATCATCGATGGGGGCGATGACCTTCACGAAGCCATCCTCCATGCCCACCTCGATGCCCAGGCCACCGAATTCTCCCGAGGTTCCCACCTGCAGTTCCTTGAACTGTTCACGGTCGAGATAGGCGGAGTGGGGATCCAGACCGGTGAGCATGCCCCGGATGGCATTTTCCAGGAGATCGCGGTCGTTCACGTCCTCCACATAGTCATTCTTGATGCGTCCGAACACATCGGTGAAGGCGCGCAGTTCCTCGACGGGGAGGGTCACGGCGGGCTCGCGCTCCGCGAATACGCCATGGCCGATGGAAATGGTCAGGCCCAGCAACAGTCCGGTAAGGATCAGTAAAAGGTTCTGGGTTTTCAATTTCATGGTTGTCTTCCGTGTGGCGCCTGGCCACCTGCTGGTCTCGTCATGCCGACTTACCGGGCCCTGCCGGGGTATCGCCCGGTGTCGACGATACCATAGGCCTGATTTGACGGGAAATTAGTTGAATGGTTCCGGCTCAGCGCCGGACGATCCAGGATGCGGGATTCACCGGCCGGCCCTCTTGTCGCACCTCGAAATACAGCCCGGCCTCGCCCAGGTCGCCCCCATCGCCCACGCCGGCAATCACCTCCCCGGTCTCCACCCATTCACCGGCCTCCTTGTAGAGGCCCTGGTTGTGCCCGTACAGGGTCATGTAGCCATCGCCGTGGTCCACGATGATGAGCAGGCCGAATCCGCGCAGCCAGTCGGCAAAGGCCACCCTACCATGGGACACGGCCCGAACCTCGGCGCCGCGGGGGGCCCGGATCAGGATGCCGCGCCAGGTAAGGTCCCCCACGGCGCGCCGACTGCCGAACGAGGCCACCAGGCTTCCCTGCACCGGCCAGTCCAGCTTGCCCTTGCGCGAAGGGAAGGGGCGCGAATCCCCGGGTGCGGCGGGAATGTCGGACAACAGATCGCGCAGGGAACGCACCAGTTCCTGCAGGCGCTGTTCATCCCGGGTGAGCTGCTCCAGCTCCGTGCCCTTGCTGCGCATCTGCTCCTGCAGGCGGGCCAACAGTTGCTGGCGTTCCTGCTGACGCTGCGTCAGCGTCAGGGCGTGGGCCTGGCGCTGGTCATGCAGGCGGGAAAGCACGGTGCGTTCGGCGGCGATCTCCTGCTCCAGGCGCGCGATTTCCTCCAGGCGCTGCCTCACCGCCGCCATGCGCGTGCTGCGTGCCTCGGCAAAGTATCGGTAGTAGCTGAGCATGCGCCCGACACTGACCGGGTCTTCCTGGTTGAGCAGCAACTTGACCCGTTCCTGGCGACCCATGACATACGCGGCGCGGGCATCCCGTTCCAGCTGCCGCCGCAAGCCGTCCAGCCCCTCACGCTCCCGCTCCCGCTCGACGCCGAGGGTCTCCAGGCGGCGCTCCTGCTGCTCCAGCTGGCCGGCCAGGGCGCGCAGCTCGCGGTTCGCCTCCCCGATGTCCCGTTCCGCAGCACGCAGGGATTGCTGCAGCTTGTCGCGGCGCTCGCGTTCCGTCTCCAGTTCCTGCCGCAGCACCTCGATGCGCTGCCGCAATTCCTGCAACTGGCGTGCAGTGGCGACGGGGTCGTCGCTGGCGGACAGGGGACTGACCAGAAGCCACAGGCCCAGCAACAACCCCGGGGCGGTGCGACGCCACGCCCGGCGCGGGGCGGCTGCTTCGGGCTCAGGCGTCATGAACCCCCAGGGAGGGCTCGGCCTGTTCCTGGCTGGCCACAGGGAATTCGAGCAGTGGACGGCCGCTCATTTCATTGGGCTTGGGCAGGTTCATGGCGTGCAGCATGGTGGGCACCACATCGCACAGGGAGCCGCCGTTCTCGTGCATGATCGCCGGCCGGCCCACGTAGATGAGCGGTACCGGACAAATGGAGTGGGCGGTGTGGGGCTGGCCCGTTTCCTCGTTGCGCATCTGCTCGGCATTGCCATGATCGGCGGTGATGAGCATTTCGCCGCCGACCTTCTGCAAGGCCGTATCGATACGGCCGAGGCACAGGTCCAGGGCCTCGATGGCCTTGACGGCGGCATCGAAGTGACCCGTGTGTCCCACCATGTCGGGATTGGCGTAGTTGCAGATGATTACGTCGTAGTGCTGTTCCTCGATGGCCGCCACCAGCTTGTCGGTCAGTTCGAAGGCGCTCATCTCGGGCTGCAGGTCGTAGGTGGCCACCATGGGCGAGGGCACCAGCACCCGGTCCTCGCCAGGGAAGGGGTCTTCCACGCCGCCATTGAAGAAGAAGGTGACGTGGGCATATTTTTCCGTCTCGGCGATGCGCAGCTGGCGCAGGCCGAGACTGGCGGCGTATTCACCGAAGACATTGGTGAGACGTTCGGCAGGGAAAGCCACCGGGATGTCGAATTCGGAATTGTACTCGGTGAGACTGACGAAGCTGGCGATCGCCGGGATGTGCTCGCGCGCGAAACCATCGAAATCCGGCTCGATGAAGGGACGGGTGATCTGCCGGGCACGATCGGAGCGGTAGTTCATGAACACCACGACGTCGCCATCCTCGATGCGCACCGGCTGTTCGCCGGCGGGCACGATGGCGGTGGCCTGGACGAATTCATCCCCTTCGTCCCGGCCGTAGGCCTGCTCGAGGCCCTTGAGCGCGCTCTCCGCTTGGAATTCCGCCTTGCCCTGGGTGATCAGGTCATAGGCCGCCTGGATACGGGGCCAGCGATGGTCGCGGTCCATGGCGTAGTAGCGGCCGATGATGGAGGCGATGCGGCCGCTGCCCAGTTCCCGGAACTTGTCCTCCATGAGCCGCAGGGAGGCGGCGGCGCTGCGTGGCGGGGTGTCGCGACCATCGAGAAAGGCGTGCATATAGACCTTCTTCGCGCCCCGCCGGGCGGCCAGCTCCGCCATGGCGTGGATATGCTCCTCGTGGCTGTGCACGCCGCCGGGCGACAGCAGGCCGAGGATATGCACGGCACGACCGGTGTTCACCGCCAGGTCCACGGCATCGGTGAGGGTGGCATTGTTGAAGAAGGAGCCGGTCTTGATGGAACGGCTGACGCGGGTGAACTCCTGGTAGACCACGCGCCCGGAACCCAGATTGAGATGTCCCACCTCCGAGTTGCCCATCTGGTCGCCGGGCAGTCCGACGGCGGCGCCCGAGGTGCGGATCAGGGTATGGGGATACTGCGCCCAGAGGCGGTCCCAGTTGGGCTTGCGTGCCGCGGCAATGGCGTTGAAGCTGGGGTCTTCACGGTAGCCCCATCCATCCAGAATCAGCAGGACCATGGGCTTGGGGGTTACAGACATGGGTCTCTCGGGGGTTGCCAGGTTCAAAGAAAGGGTTTAGAACAAGTCTAACGTCAACGGACTCATTTCACCAGCCAGCCGGGTTGCCGGCCCAAGTGGAAAAGAAACACCTTTCCAACAGGTGTATTATTGTATAATGTTTTGGTTATAAAAGGCAGTCTGGCAGTACTATCCAAAATGAGTCCATATTGTAGTTACGATTCCAATGAAACGCTGTTTGCGGGGCTACTGAATATGATCGAGACCAGCGACGAGCTGATCACCCAGGACGACGACATCGAACGGGCCTCCCGTTCCCTCAAGGCCATGTCTCATCCCCTGCGCCTGAAGATCCTGTGTACCCTGGGTGACCATGAAGTGAGCGTGCAGGACATCGTCGAGCACGTCGGGACCTCCCAGAGCAACATCTCCCAACACCTGGCCATCCTGCGTGACAAGGGCATCCTGGCTTCGCGCAAGGACGCCAACCGGGTCTACTACCGGGTGGGCGACGCCCGCACCCTGCAACTGATCAGCATGATGCGCGAAGTATTCTGCTCCGTGGGCCGCTGAGGCCCGTTCCACCAAGGTACCGTTCCAAGAGCATTTCCCGGCAGGTTTTCCTTTCCCATGAGTCAACTTTTCGAGTTTTTCGGCAACCACCCCATCCTGACCCTGGCCCTGGTGGCCATCCTGGTCATGCTGGTGGGCTCCGAGATCCAGCGCCGCTTGCGCAGCATCCAGGATGTCGGCCCCATGGAGGCCGTCCGCCTGTTGAACCAGCAGAACGCCCTGTTCATCGACACCCGCACCGAGGGCGAATACAAGGAAGGCCACATTGTCGATGCCCTGCATATCCCGCTCGGAGATCTCGAGCGGCGCGCCGATGAACTGAACAAATACAAGGCACGGCCCCTGATCGCCTATTGCCGTTCCGGCCACCGATCCGCCAGCGCCGGTGGCAAGCTGAAGAAACTCGGCTTCGAAACCGTGTACAACCTGGGCGGCGGCATCATGGCCTGGCAGAGCGCCAACCTGCCCGTCACCCGGAAGTAGCGGCCATGGCCAAGGTCGAGATCTATTGCAGCAATTTCTGCATCTACTGCACCATGGCGTTACAATTGCTGGACCGCAAGGGTGTGGCCTACCACAAGATCCAGGTGGACCGGGATGATGGCCTGCGCACTGAAATGGAGCAGCGCAGCCAACGCAGCACGGTACCGCAGATCTTCATCGACGACCGTCACGTCGGTGGTTGCGATGACCTCATGGCACTGGACCGCGCCGGCCAGCTCGACCCGCTGCTGCACACTTGAATTTGCAATCCATCCGGCCAGGACAGCGGCCCGGAACCATAACATAACGGGGGAATTTCCATGACCGACGACAACACCCAGGCCGCCCAGGACAAGCCGGCCCAGCAATTCGCCATCCAGAAGCTGTACATGAAGGATATGTCCTTCGAGACGCCGAATTCGCCCTCCATCTTCACCTCGGAGTGGAAGCCCGATATCAACCTGCAGCTCAACAGCGATGCCAAACCAGTGGCCGAAGGGGTCTACGAGGTCGTGCTGTCGGTCACCGTGACCGCCAAGCTGAGTGACAAGACCGCCTACCTGGCGGAGGTGCAGCAGGCCGGAATCTTCACCGTGAACGGTTTCGACGCAGGCCAGCAGGGTCCCATGCTGGGCGCCTTCTGCCCCAACGTCCTGTATCCCTTCGCCCGCGAGGCGGTGGCGGACCTGATCGGCAAGGGCGGCTTCCCGCCGGTCTACCTGGCCCCGGTCAACTTCGATGCCCTGTACGCCCAGAAACAGCAGGAAACCCAGGCACAGGTGGCCACCGGCGGACCGGAAGGCGCCGCCCACTAGGGCGTCCAGCCATGAACGGGAGCAGCGCAGCCTGCGCGGTACTGGGCGCCGGCTCCTGGGGTACGGCACTGGCCATCCTGCTGGCCCGCCAGGGGCACCCGGTACACCTCTGGGGGCACCTGCAGGCGGACATCGACCGCCTGTCGCATGACCGCGCCAACGAACAGTACCTGCCGGGCATCCCCTTTCCCGAATCCCTGGCCTGCACCGCCGACCTGGGCGCGGCCCTGGAGGGCGCACCCCTCATCCTGGTGGCCGTGCCCAGCCACGCCTTCGCCACGGTACTGACGGCCCTCCAGCCACGACTGCGCCCCGGCCAGCGCATCGCCTGGGCCACCAAGGGCCTGGAGACCGGCACCGGCCGCTTCCTGCACCAGGTGTTCGCGGATATCCTGGGTGAGGCCATGGCCCCGGCCCTGATCTCCGGTCCCACCTTCGCGCGCGAGGTGGCCCTGGGTCTGCCCACCGCCGTCACCGTCGCCAGTCCCGACGAGGTCTTTGCCGACCAGCTGGCCCAGAACCTCAGTGGCCCGGATTTCCGCGCCTACACCAGTGGCGATGTGCAGGGCGTGGAGCTGGGTGGCGCGGTGAAGAATGTCATGGCCATCGCCGCCGGTATCTCTGATGGCCTGGGCTTCGGTGCCAACAGTCGTGCCGCCCTCATCACCCGCGGACTGCACGAGATCATGCGGCTGGGCGAGACCCTGGGCGGCCAGCGGGAAACCTTCATGGGCCTGGCCGGGGTGGGTGACCTGGTGCTCACCTGCACCGATGACCAGTCGCGCAACCGGCGCCTGGGACTGGCCCTGGGTCGCGGCGAGCCGCGCGACCGGGCCATCGCGACCATCGGCCAGGCGGTGGAAGGGGTACACACGGCGCGGGAAGTGGTGGCCCTGGCGCGCCGCCATGGCGTGGAGATGCCCATCAGTGAACAGGTGTGCCGGGTATTGTTCGAGGATCATGATCCCCGACAGGCGGTCCATGAACTGCTGGGGCGCTCGCTGAAGGCGGAGCTGTAGGTCGGACTGAAGCCCGACCTACAGCTCGAGCTGCGACCCGGACTGCGAAACCGCCCCCGCGAAATCCGTCTGCCGCCAGGCCTCGTACAGGAACACGGCCACGGCATTGGACAGGTTCAGGCTGCGCGATCCCGGCACCATCGGCAGGCGCAGGATCTGATCGACACCACATTGCGCCAGGACGTCCTCCGGCAGGCCGCGCGACTCTGGTCCGAACAGCAGGGCATCGCCGGGCCGGTAGGCCACTTCCGTATGGCGTCGCCGGCCCTTGGTGGAACAGGCCCACACCCGCGCCGGCCGGATGGTCGCGCGAAAGTCCGCCAGGTTCTCGTGCACCCGGACCTCGGCCCATTCCCGGTAGTCGAGGCCGGCGCGGCGCAACTTGCTGTCCTCCAGCTCGAAACCCAGCGGCCGGACCAGGTGCAAATGGCTGCCGGTATTGGCGCAGAGGCGTATGATATTGCCGGTGTTGGGCGGAATCTCCGGCTGATACAGGACGATGTGAAACATGATGACCGGAACGCTCAGGCAGGTGACCCACCATTATCCCGAACCCCGTGTTCACCGCAAAGGCGCAAAGTACGCAAAGCACCCACCAAGACCGGAATAATGGGTTTTATAAACCTTACTGAATGAATTCTTTGCGTACTTTGAGCGGCCGCGAGATAAATCGGACCAAAAATGCAAGATAATTGAATGGTGGGATTTTCCACCATATGGAAGCGAAATTCCATAATTACTCCATTATTTCCGCCCCCATGTCAGCATATTGACCTAGCTCGCGCTGTTGGGTAGCGGCTCGGAGCACCTTTATGCCACCGCCTCCCTGCTATACTGACTTGGAAAAATCATAATAAGGAGAGGCTTCATGCGTGCCATCATCACCCTATCCCTGTTCCTGGTCTTCATCAGCCAAGCCATCGCATCTGGCGTTTATCGCTGGGTGGATTCAGAGGGCAACACGCATTTCGGAGATCGTCCGCCTACGCTAGAGGCCGAACAAATCAAGGCACCAAGCCGGGTGGGTGGCGAGCCCCTCCCGCTGGACCAGGCGACTGACGCCACAATTTCGGAGTCTGCTAAGGTCCAGGTAGAACTCTGGAAACAGCAGCATAATTACAAAAGGGCGCTGGAAGACCTTGATCGCGCACGTGAGCGCCGCAAGGAGCTAGAAGAACGCGGGCGCGCCTTTCAGGAAGAGTTCAGGTAACAGAGTAACGAGCCTCGCCATTGGGATCATCGTGTCACCCTCCCGCCGCGCTTCAGCGACTCCCGCGCGAACGCCCGCTTCATATCCTCCGCCGTGTTGGCGGAGGCAGTGACGGGGAAATGCTGACCATCCAGGTACAAGTTGACGGGCGTGCCATCACTGCCGCCACCACCCGCGACCGACGGCACATCGGGTATGCGTAGGTTGTTGATGATACTGGGCGCGCCCACTGCACCAGCGGCTGCGCCCACCAGGCCGCCGCTGGCGAACTTCGGTATCAGCAGGCGGTTGATGCCCTCGATGAACGGCAGGCCGTAATGCCGCACCGCCTTCGCCCGCAGCATGTACTCGTTCTTGGAACCCCACAGGAGGATTGAGTCCGAGGTCTCGGTGCCCGGTCCGTTGATGGGCCCGCCGCTGGCACGGCGTGGTGCGTTCTCTAATAATTTCTCTACGCGAGTATCCGGCGCTCCAGGCTCCTGTAACACAACCGGCATTATTATGGGGTTCTTCTCCAGCTTATTCTGAAGCAGCTGTCGCAATTCGTCGGCGCTTTTGTCAGCGCTTTCTTTATTGAATCCTATTTCCAGTTCCTTAAGAAATCCGGCCTTATTAACCAATTCTTGTATTTGAATATTTGCTTCTTCGAGATCCTGAGTGGCCTCAATTTCCTGCCCTTCACCAATGCCTTCCCATATTTTCCGGACCTCTCCTGCCAAGCGCTTCATTTCCGTTGCAGTTAGAGTGCCCTCCTCACGAGCGCGCCGTAATCGTTCTTCCAGTAGCTCCGCGCCTTCAGTTGCCGTTCCAAAGTCACCAGCACCCAGAGCATCCTTCGCCCTTATAAACTGGTTGTAGACATTTACGGAATTCTCGGTAGGTGTCTCTTCCTGTTTCTTGGGCTGGGAAAATTCATCCTCAAAATCTTTCCCGCGTTGTTCAAGTTGCTTGCGGATTTCCTGTGCCTTCCGCAGCTTTTTGTTTGCATCGTCATATAATTTAAGCTGCTCAGTAAGCTGCTTTTTGATTTTATCGGTCTCGTCTTTTTTGATGTCAGCCACCGTATCTCGGTGATCTGCCATTGACTTTTCACGCTGCTCTTGAAGCTTTTTCACTTTACCGAAGGTTTCACGGAAAGTGCGCTCCTGACTGGCAATCTCCAGAAGATCCTTGCTTATTTCTGCTGTCGGGCCTTCTTGGTCGGCATGCACTCTGCTGGCCGTGTCTCTGAATTTTGTATAGAAATCCCTCGCCGCCTGAAGGCGCTTCATATAGGCTGCCAATTCATGTGCCGAGAGGCGATCCATTTCGTCGGCAGTGAGTATCTGAAGGTCAGCATACTCTTGCTGTTCCGCCATCATCTCTTGCAGCCGCTGCTGGTCTGTACGTTTGCGCTCTTCAATCTCTGCCTTGATCTTATTCAGCTTCAGGTGCGCATCCACCACCGCCAGAATCGCCGCCGCCAAGCCGGACATCCACAGGCCCGACGACAGCGCCACGGTGCCCACCTTGCCCAGCAGCGTGATCGCTTGCGGCACCGTATTGGCGAGCGCACCCAGGCCGCCACTGGCCAGGCGCAGGGCGTTCCACACCTGGCGCAGGCCAACCACCCAGGCCGCCTTGGCGGCGACCAGGGCGGTGATGCCCAGCAGGAGGCCCTTCACGGGCGTTGGCAGCTCGTTCAGACCCTGGGCCACGCGTGTGAGGATCTCCACCAGCGGCGTGCCTGCGGTCACCAGGTCACCGATCTGCAACGACAGCTCTGCCATTGCGGCGCGGAACTCGCGCATTCGCTGCTCGGGGGTATCCGCCATCTTGGCGTACGCCTCGTCGGTAGCCCCAGCGGCCTGGTGCATGGATTCGATGGAGCCCGCCAGCGCATCGATGTCCCGCGTCAACGCCAGCACGCCGGTGCGAGCGGTCACGTCCGGCACGATCTGGCGCAGGGTCTCGGGGTCCAGGTTCAGGCGGGCGATCTGCTCCAAGGTGCCGAACAGGCCGTTCCAGCTGATGCCCAGCTCGTCCATCTGCTTCTTGGCCTCGGGAACGGGCGTGGACAGGGCGGTGATGGCCGATCGAATGGAGGTGGTTGCCACGGCCGTATCGATGCCAGCCTGCGTCATCGAGGCAATGGACGCGGCCAGCTCCTCGAAGGGTACCTTGGCGGCGGCCGCGATCGGAAGCGCCTGCCCCAGACTGGCGGAGAGTTGCGGCAGGGTAGTGACGCCGTTCTTCACCGTGTTGAACAGCACGTCGTACACCTGGCCAAGCTGATCGATTTCCTTGCCATAGGCGTTGACCACGGCCAGGCCCACGCGGGCGGCACTCTGGGTGTCTGTTACGCCCGCCACCGCGGCCCGGGTCGATTGGCGCAGCACCTCGATGGCGTTGCCCTCGGGCACCCCGGCAGAGATGATGTCGTACAGCGCCTGGGCAGCGGCGGGCGCGACCACACCCATCTCCACCGCCAGCGCACGCACCTCCTGGGTCAGCTCGGCGAAGCGCGCCGGGCTCACATCAATGAGCGTGAATACCTCCGCCATGCGGGTCTGGAACTCGCTCGCCCCACCACCAGCTGCGGTGAGCATGCGCACCACGCCATAACCTGCGCCAGCGAGGGCCAGCATGCCGATCTTGGCTTGTCCCATCACTTGCACCCACCCGGTTTTCTCCTGGGTGAGCTTGCGCACGCCTTCCTGCATCTGCACATGGGCGCGGGTGAGTTCCCGGCCGGAGATCTGGCCCGAACGGGCCAGAGTCTGGTAGTCGGTTCGGAGTTGGCGGATCTCGCTATTGAGGTCACCGAAGGGGCGCATTCCCAATCGCTTCATGGCGTCGCCGATGCGCCGAGACCCGGTGGTAGTCACCCGTTCCAGGCCCTGGATCTCGCCCCGGTAAGCAGCTGCACCCGCCTTTATGGAGCGCTGAAATTCCTCTGCACGTAGCCGTAATGTAAATTCAACGGTATTGTTCATGGGGCCCCTCGGTCTAGGGTTGGGTGCATCTTTTGATGATGATTAGATAGTTGGAATGTGCTACTGAATTCCGCCATTAATTCGGATAAAAAAAGCGGCGGCGCACTCGGCCCATCGAGTATGCCGCCGCAAAAATCCACGGATAGGGGCTGCCAACAGGAGTTTGGCAGGGGATTACCGCAGTCTCCCTGGTGGCGTTGTACTACAGGCTCTATCCCGGCCACCTTGCGAGACAGAGCCACCCGTGAAGGCACGATTTCTGAGGAGCACGTCATCATGGGATCATTGAAGGTGAAATGCCCAATTGCTCGAACAAGAGCCTTTCAGCATCAATTTGCTGAGCAAATTCATTCTTCCCGTCCGTGCGGTTTGATCTAGCCCGCTTGGCGGAAAACAGTACGCCTCGCTTCTTATCGTGCTGCGGAACACTCTCGCAAGCCGGTAAATGGAATGCTGGTATTAGCAGCTCGGGCGTTGCGCGCGTCGTGACCATTTTGCTGGAAACTCGTTTACTGGAAATCCTTTTCTGATCAAGACTGCAAGACATGGATTCTAGCGCAATAATCCGTTTGTAATTATTGGCAACCTCTAACGCCGCTCGCGTGTACTGTTCGCACGCGAACTCCATTTCTGACAGGAGAAGCGCCTTCATTACGTCTGGAGATGCCAGCAGGAGATGAGCAAGTTCAGATTCCAACTCAGACAAGTATCGTTCAAGCCCCTCACCCTCCTTCAACTCCGCCGGAGTCAGGGAAGACGGAGAGCTATTGACGAGCTTTTTATGGCCTTCATAAGCAGCACGCAAGCGATTCACCCTGGGTCGCAGTACATCCATGCGCGCCTGGTGATCCAGTACGCTTTTCACGCTGCCGTGCTTGGCTGTTGGTGTACTTCCCTTTTCCTGTTGAGTGGTCATCTAGGTGTCCAAGGCTAGTAAAGACTGTGTATAAAAAGGCGGTGGCGCCCCAGCAGGCCCCGCGCCCCCCGGCTCGGGTTTAATAAGCGCCACCGCACAAACCGGGTGTTTCATCTAGGCGTCCAAGGCCAGGAACGGGTTCGGATAATCGACTAATTCAGGTCAAATATCCCTGAATCCCGCAACCGCTCCCGCTCAGCTTCGACCGCTTGATCGAGTTCGTTCAAACCACCAATTCCACATGCATATAACGAATTTGAACAGAACAATCGACCGCTGGCCGGATCGTGTGCATTGATCTCACCGTCATGCGGTAAATTAAACATCGGCAGCAATGTGCGACGCCATTGATACGCGGTAAATGGATACGAGTTATCTCCGGTGACTTCTCCGAATATCACATCAAGTGCTGCGATCCGTTTCATGTCGGCGATAACCTTGTTTGCGTTATCCAGATAAGATGAGTACGTCGCAGCCGCTTCATCAATTACAAACCGCCTGACAATATCCGGCGTCAACTGTTCCATGCGCTCCAGCTCTTGCTCGGCCTGTGCCTTTCTGCGCCGCAGCCCTTCAACCACCTGCTCAGCACGCAAATAATCGCTGGCTTCGCCCGCACCTTGTGCGTCAGTATAACCACCCATCGCGCTACTGATCTTGCGATCGATTTCCGCAATGTCGGCATCTCGTTTATTTCCGAGTGCAAGGTCGGCCAGAGCATCCTCTCTTTCGCGACGCAATGTGCAGACCTGTGCTGCTACAGTCTCATCCGCAGACTCAAGTGCGCCAAGCTTTTCTTCCTGCTCAGCGAGCATTTGAACGAGCTTGGAAACTGCTAACTGCTGGCTTGATAGCGCCTCACGATGCTCCTGGAGCTCGCTCCTGGCCGACTTTACTTGCTTTTCTTTTCCTCTTTTCATGACGCTCATAATGCTCATATTGGCCTCTCAAAATGGTGGCAATTTCTGCCTCACTGGATGTGCTCGTGACAGTTCACATGGGCGCTTGTTTCATGATCTCCAGAATTCGGTAAACACTCCTTTCAGTGAGTCTGCATTCCCGAGCAATTGATCTTTCGGGCGATTCCCGCAAGGGCGGCGTCTCGGTTTTTTCCGAGTGAAAGGGCAGCCACGGTGGCGTCTCGGTTTTTTCCTAGCGAAAGGACAGCAAGGACATCCTCTCTTGCGCGACGCAATACGCCTACCTGAGCCGCGACAGCATCATCCGCAGCTTCAAGCGCGCCAAGCTTTTCTTCCTGCTCAGCGAGCATTTGATTTGATAGAGCTTCACGGTGTTCCTGGGCCTCGCCCTTGGCTGATTTCACTTGCTTTGTTTTTTCACTTTTCATGATGCTCATATTGACCTCTCAAAATGGTGGCAATTTCTGCCTCACTGGGTGTGCTCGTGACAGTTCACATGGGCGCTTGTTTCATGATCTCCAGAATTCGGTAAACACTCCTTTCCGTGAGTCCGCACTTCCGAGCAATCCTCGCAATAGACCACCCGCGACCGACCCATTCCATGATTTGATCATTTCGACGTCGGCGGTGAAGATTCATGAGTCGCGGGACCTCCAACTCTTCCCCACCCATTTCACGCGACAAAATACTTGCTACTTGAACGCCAATACAGGTAGATAATGCGCTGTTTGGCGTCGGTCGCGTCGGAACATACACCCTGGTCCCACCGTAGTGGTGCATCAGCGAAAAAATCGCCTCTGATCCAATAAGTGTGGCGAGGTGCTTCATGCGTGGACTCAGCAGCTCAACCAGGCTCTCATCCTCTATCTTCGAGGAAGCTCCAAAGGTCGGTTTCATACGCTGAAGTATGTCAGTGTAAAGGGGGCTCGGTTATCCTGACATGTGTCAGGGTACGGGGCGGGTGCGGGGTAGACCTGACAGCAGCGGAATAGACCTGGCGAAGCATGCCTGCCAATTCAATCATCCCTTCCCGTCAGATGGCGTTTCTTCGGTTGACCATCGCCTTAAGCGCTGTTAGTACGTTCCCGGCCACGCGTGCATCCAAGAACCGCAGCGATGATATTTTGAACTTGTTTTCGATCCATCGCTCGAGTCCTTCATCCTGGCCGTCGGTATACTGCTTCCAAAGCCCTCGGATGTACTCAATCTGCGCCGGGGTTGCCATTCCAGATCGATGGCCATAGCTGCGCTGCTGGCGCAGCGTAAGAAATCCTAAGGATTCGAAGCGAACCAGAACCCTTTCGAACCCATCTTCATCCAAGTGACGTGCGCTATCGACCCCAGCCGCCTCATGAAGGATGGATCGATATTCAGATTCCGAGAGCCCCATCTGTTGCTTCGCTACATGGATGAGCCCCAGCTTTTCCTTCGATATGGTCATTATCATATCTCCGCGCAAGGGTGGACACATTTAGGGGGAGGCTCTGCCGAAGAGTTGTGTGGGGCGGGGACATGCATCATGTCCCCGTCAAATCACACACCTTCAGACATTAGGCAGCCTCCGCATCGCCTCCGGGAGTACTTGAGGAGATTTCTTCATACCGTGCCAGCATCGCTGAATCGAGATCTTCAACAGCATCTCTCGCAAGCGATATTAGTCGTCGCACACGGTCCCGCGCTTCTGGTGCGCTTATAAGCAAATCGCCGTGATCTTCGGCAAGTTGGTCGGCAGCCCAAATCATGGACATGGTTTCTTTCACATTGATATAGATCTTGTCGGCAAAATACTCCCATTCCTGCACGCGTCCTGATTCATCCTGTGGTATGTGTAGCCCACCTTTCAGGGTCATACCTCTAATTGAACCAGCTTGCATCATGATGGAGTCGCCGATATCCACGGCCTGATCCTTCGCCACATTGGTCAGGTTATGAAATCTCTCCCACGCTTCGTCCTCATCAATCGTCAAATCACCTCCGCCATCGGCCAGCATGTCCAAAGCCCATAACGTGGAAATAAGCAACCTCATCTCCCAGTGAATCTCATCGATCAGGAGCCTCCATAGTTGACAGGGGTCCTTTTCCACTCCGCTTGAGTGAGAGAGACGTTTCATAGTCGCGTCAACCTTCTTTACCCTTGTACCTTTCATATTTCATGAGTCCTCGTTGCAATTTTTCGTTGTTCCTGCATGCGGGTGGTTACACGTCACACGATGACAGGTCGAATCGGTCCTGGTGCAATCGGCTGGCGATCCAACCGAGACGCGATGGTTGTCCACCAGCGCACTGCCGGGGCAAAAATGACCCGAATCCCTCCCCACCCATCCAACCACGCACCTCCAGAACGCCCGGCGCATTGCAAAGGCGTTTAACTCGTCCGTAGAGTGACTTTCTGTCCCTCACCGAGGGGGCAGGCGCGGTTTTGGTGCTGCACAGCCCTGAGGGGCTCACAGGAGCCCCCCAGCTTGAGCGATACCCGGGCAGAAATTGTGTATATTTCATCTCGGCAGCCCGCATGGTTCAGACGCCCCTTACGATTTCACTGCTGACCCGGGCCGATCCCACCTCAGCGGCCAGGTTGAGGCACTTCACCACCATATTGTTCACGACCAGGGGGTAGTGCATGCCGATCCCCTCCTTGGCACCCCGCATGTGCGTCAGCCGGGCACGGATCGCATCAAAGGCGTCTTTTTCGAAGACATCATCCAGCCCTTTATTCAGCCGGTTCAGCTTCAGCTTCAGGTAGCCCTCCAGATCACCCCCCAGCGGCAGCAGCTCGGCAATCTCGCAGCGGCGGATTACTTCCCGTGCCTGCCAGTTTTGCCGCTCGTCCAGTTTGCCCTTCAGCTCGGGCTGACCAATCAGGATGATCGACAGGAGCTTCCGGAAACCATCTTCAAGTTCGTAGAAGCGCTTCAGGTATTTCAATGTGGGAACGGCCAGGTCATGAGCCTCCTCAATCAGCAGGACATGGTTATTGCCTGCCCGGCTGGACCCTGTGAGCAGTTGCTCGATCTGACGGGCCTTGGCCTCCAGCGACCGCCGGGGCCGCTCCTGGGAGAGATCGGCAATGATCGCATCGCAGATAGACCCCGCAGTCAATCGCTCCTTGTCGATGATGCGCGGCTGGATGCAGGTGATGGGGTGCTCTTCGCGCCGTATGCGATCAATCAGGTCGCGGCGCAGCACGGTCTTGCCTGCCCCTGACTCGCCGATCACCGCAAGAAACCCGCCATGCTTTGCCGTCGTGAACATGGCCTCCCTGACATATCGATGCTCATCGGACAGGAATACATCCTCGGGCCCTTGCACGTCGTCCTGAAAAGGGTCGCGAAACAGCGTAAAATGTCGTCTTGCATTCTGTGTTAACATCTCATTCTCCGGTAGTTGAATTACGTCATCGATCGGAGCGGTGGCCCGACCAGTCCGCGTCTGACTCTGCCAGGAGGTGCGCGGTTGGTACGGGCCATCGTCTTTCTCGAATGCCACTTCTATATCCTCCTCAGATGCGCCTCTCTCCCGTAGAAACGATATGAACGCTTCGCGCAGCTGCGAGGTATCCTGACGGGCGGGCCAGATATCCCGGGTCAGCATCAGCGTGACGGCGGATTCGTTCAGTCCGAGCGTTCGCGCCAGGGCGACCTGCGGCACCCGGAGTACGACAAGAAGCTTCTTGGCCTTTAGCGGCGTATGAGGCCGCCCCCGGCGCTCTTCCCAGGTAGTTGACTTGCGTTGCGTGAGTGACATGCATATACCCTCCTAGTTCGCTATTAATACTGATGGACCTGGTGTCACGGAAACTCCGGTCAGCCAAGCCATCACCTCTTCGATTGCGCTCTCGGCAATACCGTCCGGGTAGCGCTCGCGAATCCGTTGATTTTCGTCCGCCGTGAGTGGGCGGCCCAGCATTGAGACAAGCCGCTTCATGGCTTCAATTAGTGGCAGTGGGCGCAGCTCAACGCTGCACTGCCCTGGCATGTCTAGCTTGGTGCCTGGGCGATTCATGAAATAGGCAGCCGTCTCAGGGACAAGATAACCGATGGGATCAATGCGCCCATCAAATGCCGGTTCTCGCTTGACGCGCTTTTTATCTGCCTCTTTCTGGGTATCTACGTTATAGGCCGCCTTCAGCAAGCCCTTTCGATTTCGGTCTGCGCGGGTGTCGGGATTTGATTTGTAGCCTTGGCCGAAGACAGGCGCGTTGACGAAAAATCCGGCTGAATCGGTTTCTTCCGGCACGCACTCGTATATCACTTCTCGCCGGTCTGCATCATTGAATCGGACATCGATATTCGGATAACGATAGGGGTTCACGCTCACACGAACAGTGTCGCCAACCATGACTCCAGGGATATGTTTTACTGAGTAGGCTTGTGAGCGCTGGCCTCTAAGCGCATAGCTGACCATGAGGTTCGGCCTGACTGTGCGGTCTTCGATGCCCTCTGCCAGCAACTGCTCGCACACCTCACGCGGAGGGCATAGTCGCAACTGTTCTTTCGAAATCGTCTGCCAGAGCCCATACCGTGACGACCCATGACGGCTATGTGGCTTTTGTGCGTTATAATGGCGTGTCCATATCCTGGCCGCTTCGTTCAGGTGGTCAAGGTCGGTGACTTTCATCGTAAACAAGCGACCTTCAAAGCCGCATTCGATGATGTCTTGCGCACCCTCGACCTGGCCTTTTGCCCTGGGGTTTCCAGGCATGTGCGCCCAGTGCTTGACCCCCAGCAATCCTAGAAATCCCTTGATCAGCTGGCTTTGGTTCGCGCTCCCTGCGTCCCATACGAGCATTTCAGGGACCCCCCGCAAGGGTTCCTGGGGATGATCGCGACCAGCGAATGCATCAACCAGGAATTCGAATATCGTCTCCCTATCTTCGCCAGGGCGGAGGAAATAGCGCACGTAGAACGCGCCGCTGTAGTGATCGGTGACCACGTACCGCATTACGCGGTCATTCGACACCTTTGCAAAGTTATTTGGCTTGTTCTTATAGAACCGCTCTTTATCCATGACCGCGAGGCCGCCATTATCCAGGTAATACAACACGCAAACCGAGGCATCGAACTGCCATACATGATTCGGGTGCAAGGATCGCATGGAGATATGCGGCGAAGGCTGTTTCAGCTGCTTGGGATGTAGCCCATACTCCTCCAGGGAGCGCAGCATTGTGGACGGCGAAGCATCCGTAAAAATCAGTTTATTTGCTCGCGCGATATCCATCGCATCTGCGACGCACAAGAGCTGCTTTCCCGTGGCGCGCGATGAACCGATTAGCAACCCTGACACGGCCTGGGCTTCCTCGAATGTAACTTTGCATTTGCCAGTATCTGACCGGGGCTTCCGACCCGACGACCACCCCACTGATTTCAGGTGTGAATACAGCGTATTCCGTGACACACCAAGCAACCGGGTGGCGGTATCGACCAGGGCTCCCTTCTCGCTATGCGGCACGCATTCCAGCCGCAGCGCCAGATCGTGCAGGTATGCCTTGTCGATTTGCTTCTTTCGCCCCATAGGATGATTACTCCGCCTCAGCTCCTGTGGCGTTTTGTATCCATGAATCATCGATATCCAGATCCACCGTGGGCAGGGAATACTGTTGCTGGAGGCGGTCCAGGGCAATCCTGATTCGCGCAACACCTTGGGCACAGGAGTGTCGTAGCTCACGGGGAGCATCCTCCCAGCCGAGCACCTCGCCAATTACGCGGCTTGGGACATGCAGAGACTGAATGGCGTCACGCACACCCTGATCGAGTTTTTCGGACAGATCCCGTGCCAGGTCATCCGTACCCAAGGATTCACGCCTGTGTATCAGCCTTTCCAGCTCGTCGATTTTTTCAGCCCGTTTCTGGATGACTTTTCGGGAGGCATCAAGGTCAGCGGCCAGGTCATCGGCCCGACGTTCGAGCGCCTGACGTTCACGTGCATGGCGTTCATCTAGTCTCTCGATCAGATCCTCGATCGCCTCTTTGTCGCCCAGCCTGACCGCTTCGCCGTTGATGACCATTTGCCGATCATCGTCCGGCAGCTTCCGCAGTTTCCGCAGCGACCGGTAGCCGATCCCGGCGCGAGTCATGGCGTCAAGGGCCTCCTCGCCAAACTCGCGAAGGTTCTGTAGCTGCTCGTCGATCTTGCGCCGGGAATATCCCAGGGCCTCGCAGAATCCTTCCCAAGTGGCGACCGTCGCCAGTTCCCCGCCATCCGGTGTAGTTATCTTTTTCCCCGCAAGCGATTGATAAAGCTTATTTTCCTTGATGTAGGCCAGATCCGACAAACTGGCGACGGTCGCCAGTTTTGCAATCCCCTGAGCCATTTGAATGCGTCCAACCAGCTGATTGGCAAGATCGCGGTTCTCGGTGTAGCCGGAGACCCTGTACTCCTCTTCCGCCTGGAGGAGTTGCTGCCGGTCAGCCTGATTTGCAGCCAGGTCAGCAGCCTCGACCTGGTGATGCAGCTCCTGTGCTTGCTGTCTCGTTTTCCCGCTCATGCGCGCAACTCCTTGCCAGTGACCGCCATATACTCATTGCGGACCTCGTGTATCCGCCGGAGCGCGTGCTGTTCATAGGCCGTGGCGATCCGGGCAAGCCGGGTACTTACCCGCCAGCGCACTGCTTTGGTCCCGGGCTCATGAATCTGCACCACCCACCCCAAAGCCAACCAGGTATGAAGGGCACGCCACACCGTAGTGACAGGGATTCCGGTGGACTCTGCGATTTCCGCATCCGTCCTACCGGCAAAATCGTCTTCGAAAAGCGCCTCGAATACCTCGGTGGCGCGCTGGAGGGACTTGGTGAGCCCCGGCTTATTGTGTTTACCGTTTGTGCGATGCACGCTGCTTCTCCTTCCGATGCTTGGTTTGCAGCCCTAGCTGGGCGCGAAGTCTCGTAACGTAGCGGTGAATCGAGCTTTTTGTTGGGGAATCCTCTACCCCAAACCGCTCGACACAGAGCGCCGCCAACTTGGTATAGGGAATAGCGATGCGCTCGTTAATGAATTTCTTGATTTCCGGGTTTCGTTCGATTTTGGAATGGAACCCGGGCACGCGAATCAAGGAGACAGGATCAATCTCCGGGGAGATGGCCAAACGACTCCATTCCACCTCAGGTAACGCCGAGAGAACACGCCTCAGCGCGCAATTGAGCACCAGCACGGCATAGGTAGGGGACAGGTCGGAAAGGCTATCAGTGATCGCAGCCGCTCGTTGTTGGAGGTTGATTTTGTCCATCAGGCATCCTCCTGGAAGAGATCGAGCTCGGGGTTATTAAGCTTGATAACGTTTTCGTGGTGCCCGGCGATCTGTGCCATCACTCCACTGAGGGCCTGGAGGGTGTCGCCGCTGTCGGCTTCGCCACGATAGAAGCAGGCGAGGAGTTCCACGGCCTCGCTGAATCCCGTATGCAGCTCAAGGAGCGAGTTGTCAGCAACTGGCCGTCCGGCCGGAATGTCGATGAGCAGCTTGTGCGCGCTATGCGCTATATGGTTTGTGAGGTAGTGAGTTCCGCATGCGAACTCAAACGCGCGGATTTTTTCGCTGGGCATAGACCCTTTCGCCAGCCACTTATAGATGGCCCATTCCGTCGTTCCGACCAAATCGGCCACACGGGCGACGGAGCGACGGTGCCTCAATCTGGCATGATCAAGGCAGAGGCGGATCGCGTCGCCTTGCGTGCGAGGGGTGGCGTGCGGTTTCGGCCTACTCATCGGGGTCGATTCCAAAAATTGTCGGCGCCTGCCGTATACGTCCTGGTGGCAGCGTTGTACGGTTGCGCCATGACGCGATTACGCACAGAGCGAAACTTTGGACACGCCAGCATCGTGAACAGCTTGACTGCGCACCTTTCGACCCTCTGGGCCGTTCCATGCCCCCATCAATGCAGCTTTTACATTGGTAGGGTTCCACCCCTGGGCACGGCACCAGGCGGTGAAGGTGGTTCCCTTGCGGATGAACCCGGCTCTAACCTCCAAATACAGGTCCGCCGATGGTTTGATGTTGTTGATTTCCATAGACCCTCGCTTCAGACTCGCTTAGTGATTTAACACATCCAAACGCACTACGGATTAAAATAAGCTGGAAACATCGTAATGTCAATTGAAAATACGGCGTTTAGATCTGAATTTGGCGACAGGCTGAAAGCGGCCAGAAAAATCATGGGGTTGAATCAGGCTGAATTTGCCACACGGATCGGTGTGGCCCGGGACACGTATGGTCGTTATGAGCGGGGAGAGTTATCTCCCGCAACAGAGGTTTTTGCGTTGATTGCCCGTGAATTGTCGGATATTACCGACGCAAATTGGCTGCTTTTCGGCGGCGACCAGGTACACGCAGAGAAAATTGAGACGAAATTCTTCTGCCAGGTGCTGGCAAGTCTCGACGATGAAAGCAGCCCACTTAAGGGGCGGAATTCTGTTGATTTCGGATATTTTGCGGCAGTGATCTACAACCGGGTTATGGCTTTCTTCCTTCCTTACGGCTTAGAGCCAGATCAAGCGCGCTGGGCTGAAGAAATGCGAATAGCATTAGCCAAGCTCGATGCAATCCTCTCTGCCCAATGGGTATGGTCTCTTGAGCACGTCCCCCACTCTTCCAGTATAAGCAGTGAGGTAATGCAGGATCCCAAATTCCTCGAACTCATTGAGAAAGCGAAACGACTTGGTGATGGCATAAACCCTGATATTGCAAAATTGAAATGGGGGCCTGGTGGCGAGCTAGAGCGGTTGTTTATTGACGCTTTGATTTGAAATCCGTGTTTCATTTTCTCCCCCACGGCTCCCCGTTAAGTTTCGGTAAATCCCGTTTATCCTGCATCCTCCGGTGCGCTTATCATGCGGGGGTGTAGTACTTTGCGCCTTTGCGGTGAAAACATCATGAAAACGAACACCCGGCATGAGCACAATGGCAAGCACTGACCAGAACCACAAACTGCGCATCGATTTCTGCGGCATGAAATTCAACAGCCCGTTGGTGCTGCTGTCGGGCTGCGTGGGCTTCGGCGAGGAATACACCCGTGTGGCCGGCTTTTCCAACCGCGACGTGGGCGCCGTGTGCCTCAAGGGCACCACCGGTAGCGCGCGCCTCGGTAACCCCGCCCACCGGGTGTACGAGACCCCCATGGGCATGCTCAATGCCATCGGCCTGCAGAACCCGGGCGTGGACCGGGTGGTGGACGGCATCCTGCCAACCCTGGATTTCGACGAGACGCGCTTCATCGCCAATGTCTCCGGCTCCACGATCGAGGAATACATCGCCGTCACGCGCCGCTTCGACGACTCGCCCATCGACGCCATCGAAATCAACATCTCCTGCCCCAACGTGAAGGAAGGCGGCGTGGCCTTCGGCAACGACCCGGACATGTCGGCACGGGTGGTGGCGGCCTGCCGCGCCGTGACCCGCAAACCCCTCATCACCAAGCTCTCCCCCAACCAGACCGATATCGCCGAGAACGCGCGGCGCTGCATCGAGGCCGGCACCGACGGCTTCGCCGTCATCAACACCCTGATGGGCATGGCGGTGGATATCGAGACGCGCACCCCGGTGATCGGCAACAATCAGGGTGGTCTGTCCGGCCCGGCCATCAAGCCCGTGGCCCTGCTCAAGGTCCACCAGGTGCACCAGGTGTGCAAGGCCCACGGCATCCCCATCATCGGCCAGGGCGGCGTCACCACGGCGGAGGATGCCCTGGAGTTCCTCATCGCCGGCGCCAGCGCCGTGGGTGTGGGTACCGCCCTGTTCTACGATCCCCTGGTGTGCCCGAAGATCAACCAGGGCATCCTCGCCTACCTCCACCGCCACGGCCTGGACCAGGTCGGCCAGCTCACCGGCAGCCTGTCCCTGAACCAGTCCCCCGTCCGCCACACCCCCGCCTGCGGCGGCTGACCCCTCCCAACTGGAACGATCCTTGCTGTCAGTATCCAGCAGGCGTTAATTCGTCAGCTTTTTGACGTCTGGCCGTCTAATTAAACCTGTGGCGTTTTTTACCGCTACAACGATGGCTTAGCCACCAATCGGGGTCCCGGGAAGCCAAGGCTTGCACGGCCCCGCCAGGGATGCCGGACCGGCTCCCCCGCAAGGACGTACAGGGACTACATGCAGCAGATCAACCTCTATCAGCCGATGTTTCGCAAGGAGCGCAAACGCTTCTCGGCCCTGGCCTTGCTGCAGATCGGCCTTGCCTGCCTGCTGTTGCTGGCCGCCATCGGCGTGTATTTCCAGGTACATCTGCACCGCCTGCAGGCCAGTGAACAATCCCTGGCCAGCCAGCATCGCCATCTCGAAAAGACCCTCGCCGCCTTGCGCGGCGATGGCGAGGACCCCGCCCTGGCGGCCATGGATACGCACATCGCCGAACTGGAAACCCGTCTGCGCGAACGGGAAAGCCTGCTGGCCGGCATTGCCCGTCTGGCCACAGGCCGAAACGGTTTCGCGCCCCTGCTGCGGGCGCTGAGCCAGCAGCGCGTCCCGGGCCTGTGGCTCACCAGTGTGCATTTCGAGGCCGGCGGCCGGGAGGTGCAGCTGCGCGGGGTGGCCCTGGAGGACGGCCTCGTGCCGCGCTACCTGGAAATCCTGCCGGAACACGAACAACTGCAGGCCCTCGATTTCCAGCAGGTACAACTGCAGCGTCACCAGTCCGGGGAGCCGAGCCTGAACTTCACCTTGCGCACCCAGGGCCTGGCCCTGTCGGGGGGTGACCAGTGAAGGCACGATTGCAACACTGGGCGACCACCATCGATGCCCTGGGGCTGCGCGAACGCATCTTCCTGTTGCTGAGCCTGGTGGCAGTCCTGTTCCTGATCATGGACACCCTGGTCTACCAGCCTGCCCTTGACGAGCAACGCCGCAGCCGGGACGCCATCGACAACCTGCAGGCACGACTCTCCCTGCTGGAGCTGGAATCACGCGACATCGCCCGGGAGCAGGCGGCGGATCCCCTTGCCTGGCGCAAGCGCCGGGTGGCCGAGCTGGAAGCCAGCCTCGGCGATCGGGATGATCAACTCCGTGCCCGCCTGGGCACGCTGGTGGAACCGCGCCAGGCGGCGCCGCTGTTACGCGACATCCTTGCCCGGGAGCCCGGGCTCACCTTGCTGGGCCTCGAAACCGAGGTCGTCAGCCTGGACCAGGCCCTGTTCACGAGCCTGTCCGACAACAACACCCTGCCCACCAACCTGGGCCGCTACCAGCTGACCCTGCGCCTGGAGGGCAGTTACCTGGCCACCCTGCGTTTCCTGGAGCGCCTGGATACCCTGCCCTGGGCCCTGTTTTCCGATCAATTGGAGCTGGAGGTGGAAGAACATCCCCGCGCCCGGGTCACCCTGCGTCTCTATACCCTGGGCGCCTACGGAGGTGAGGCATGAACGCCCGACGCGGCGCCCTGACCTTCCTGTTGCTGGTCCTGCTGCCGCTGGCCCAGGGCCTGGCCGAGCCGGCCGACCCCACCGCGCCCAGCCGGCCCAATCATCCCGGCCAGCAGGGAACGGGTTGGGCATTGCACTCCACCCTCGTCGGCCCGGAACGACGCGGCGCCGTCATCAACGGCCAGCGGGTGCAGGTGGGCGACCGGATCGACGGTGCGCGCGTGGCCCGCATCGAGGCCGGCGAAGTCCTGCTGGACACCCCGGAACGACGCATCACCCTGCGTCTGCTTCCCAACCCCCTGCGAATTCACGCCCGAGACTAATGCCATGAACGCGAGCCGACTTCCCATCCACCTGTACTGCCTGTTCCCGCTGCTGCTGGGCCTGGCGGCCTGCCAGTCGAACCCGGCGCGCAACCATTCCGGCGTGGAAGGCTCGCTGCACGAGAGCCTCGAGGCCAGCCGGGAGATCGCACCGCCGGCACCGCCCGCGGAGGTGACCGATGCCCTGCTGCCACCCCTGGAGATCCCGCTGCCCGCCGGCCCCTCGGCGCGCGAGCAGCGCTTCGACGTGGCGGTGCGCAACGCTCCGGCGCAGGAATTCTTCATGAGCCTGGTGGCCGGCACCTCTCTCAACCTGGTGGTGCATCCCCAGGTGGAGGGCGAGATCTCCCTCAATTTGCGCAACGTAACCATCGAGGAAGTGCTGGAGACGGTACAGGACATGTACGGCTACCAGTACCGCGAGCAGCGCGGCCTCTATCAGATCCTGCCGGCGCGCATGCGCTCGCGCATCTACAAGGTGGATTACCTGAATGTGACCCGCAACGGCCAGTCCAACACCCTGGTGAGTTCCGGCCAGGTGAGCCAGAACGTGAGCAAGGACGATGAATCCGGCACCAGCGGCAGCCGGAAGACCAGCACCGGCCAGTCCGATGGCAAGCAGCCCGGCAGCCGGGTGGAGACCCGTTCGGAATCCAATTTCTGGAGTGATCTGGGTACGGCTCTGGACATCATCGTGGGCCAGGAGGAAGGCCGCAGCGTGGTCCTCAATCCCCATGCCGGCATCGTGGTGGTGCGTGCCATGCCCGACGAGCTGCGTGACGTGGAGGACTTTCTCACCACCATGCAGGGTGTGGCGCATCGCCAGGTGCTGCTGGAGGCCAAGATCCTCGAGGTCACCCTGCGTGATCGCTTCCAGTCCGGCATCAACTGGACGGCCCTCGCCGAGGTGGGTCGCAACAAATCCATCCTGTTCGGCCAGACCGGCGGCGGTACCATCTTCGAGAACGGCGTCACCGGCCTGGCCGGCTCCGTGCAGCCGCTGGTGAGCGGTACCCAGGTCATCGGCCTGCCCACCACGGCCCTGGGCGGCATGTTCAGCATCGACGCCAACCTCAACGACTTCAATGCCCTCATCGAGCTGCTGCAGACCCAGGGTGACGTGCATGTGCTGTCCAGCCCGCGCGTGGCCACGGTGAACAACCAGAAGGCCGTCATCAAGGTGGGCTCCGACGAGTTCTTCGTCACGGATGTCAGCACCGATACCGACACCACCACCACCGGCGTCAACCAGACGGTGGACATCACCCTCACACCCTTCTTCTCCGGCGTGGCCCTGGACGTGATCCCGCAGATCGATGCGAACGGCACCGTTACCCTGCACATCCACCCCACCGTGAGCGAGGTGGCCGAGGAGATCAAGGAGATCGCCACCAGCGTGAATAACTCGCTGAGCATTCCCCTGGCTCGGAGCACGGTGCGCGAATCCGACACCATCATCCGCGCGCAATCGGGTCAGGTGGTGGTGATCGGCGGCCTGATGGAGAACGTCACGCGCAATACTGTTTCCCGTACCCCGTTCCTGGGGGACCTGCCCGGCGTCGGCGGCATGTTCCGCCACACCAAGCAGGAAACCGTGAAGAGCGAACTGGTGATCCTGTTGCGGCCCATGGTGGAGCAGGGCAACGAAGTCTGGGCCGGCGACCTGCAGCGCACCGCGGAACGCTTCCGCGCCCTCTCCGACGAGGGCGATGCCGGCGAGCGTGACCGCCTGCTCCAGCAGTGGAGCCAGTAGGGCGAACCCATGTACCAGACCCACTTCGGCCTCGCCAGCCTGCCCTTCACCATCACGCCGGACACGGGCTTTTTCCATAATGCCGGCACCCACCAGGAGGCACTCAACGTGCTGCTGGTGGCGCTGCGCACGGGCGAGGGCTTCATCAAGGTCACCGGCGAAGTAGGCACCGGCAAGACCCTGCTGTGCCGGCAGCTGCTCAACCACCTGGACGCGGGCTTCGTCACCGCCTACATCCCCAATCCCTTCCTGAACCCCATCGCCCTGCGCATGGCGCTGGCCGAGGAGTTGGGTATCGAATTCGCGCGCAACATCGGCCAGCACCGCCTGCTCAAGCTCATCACCGAACGGCTGGTGGAGCTGAATGCCGCCGGCAAACGCGTGGTGCTGCTGCTGGACGAGGCCCAGGCCATGCCCGACGACAGCCTGGAGGCCCTGCGCCTGCTGACCAACCTGGAAACCGAACACGACAAGCTGATGCAGGTGGTACTGTTCGGCCAGCCGGAACTGGACCGGCGCCTGGGCCATCCGCACCTGCGCCAGCTGCGCCAGCGCATCGTCTTCTCCCACCAGTTGCAGCCCCTGGGACTCGCGGGCCTGCGTGCCTACCTGGACCACCGGCTGCGGGTGGCGGGCCACGGGGGCGACCGACTGTTCACGGAGCGGGCGCTGCGCCGGCTGCACCGCGCCAGTCGTGGTATCCCACGCCTGGTCAATGTGTTGTGTCACAAGGCCCTGCTGGTCGCCTACGGGCGCGGCGACCGGGTCATCGACCATCGCCACCTGCAGCGCGCCATCACCGATACGGAAGATGCCGGACCGGCCCCCCGCAACCGGGGTCCGCTGGTGCGCTGGCTGAGCGCGGCCCTGGTGGCCGGGCTGGGCGTCGCCGGCACCGCCTGGGGATTCCGGCCATGAGCCTCATCAACGACATGCTGCGCGACCTGGATGCCCGCCGCCAACCGCCCGGCGGCCTGGATGCCTTCGCCCTGCCAGGTGTGGGATCGAATCTCGCGACCCATGCGCCGGTGTTGCCGCTGGGGCGGCTGTTGCTGGTCATCGGCCTGGTCGTGGGGGTGGCGATGGGTGGATTGTATGCCTGGACGCCCGGCAACCCGGTCGTGCCGGAATTCGCCCCACCGGTGGTGCCCTCGAGCCCACCATTGCATACGGCACCCGCGCCGGTCCTGGTCGAGGCGGTGTCCCCGGTCCCGCAGGAAACCCCGGTCGAGCCCCGGGACACGCATGTCCATGGCGCCGAGTCAGCGCCCCGCGAACCACTGCCGAAGGCCCCGCTGCCTGCCGTCGCACACAAGGCGCCGGCCGTGATTTCCACCGCGCCCGTGACGACGGCGGACGCGGCCAGTGTTTCCCGGACCCGGGTGCGCACCCTGACACCCGCCGAGCAGGCCCGGCAGGCCTTCGAACAGGGCGCCGCCGCCCTGCGCCAGGGACAACCCCGGCGTGCCGAGGATTTGTTGCGGGAAGCCCTGGCGCTGCAGCCCGGCCACAGCCAGGCCCGTCTGGCCCTGGCCAGCCTCCAGCTGCGCCTGCAACGCCCGGATGAGGCCCTGGCCCTGCTTGCCGCGGGCCTGGTCCTGGAACCGCGATCGGTGGAGCTCGCACGCCTGCGCGGCCACCTGTTGTTGCAACAGGACCGACTGCAGGAGGCACGCCGGGTTCTGGAAACCGCGGCAACCGACGCAGGTCAGCGCGCCGACTACCAGGCCCTGCTCGGCACCCTCTACCAGCGTCTCGGCGAACATGAACAGGCCGTGAACCGTTACCGCCAGGCCTTAAGCCTGCAGCCCGATCAGGGCCTGTGGTGGATGGGCCTGGGGGTCTCCCTGGAGCAGACACATCAGGGCGGCGCCGCGCGCGAGGCCTTCCGCACCGCGCTCGGCTATCCGCTGAGCCCGGCGCTGCAACAGTACATCCAGGGCCGCCTGACGGCGCTGGGAAGGTAAGCACATGGCACAGACCAAACGCATCCGGCTCGGCGACCTGCTGGTGGAGAACAAGATCATCTCCGAGGCCCAGCTGCAGCAGGCCCTGGCCGACCAGAAAAAAAGCGGTCGCAAGCTCGGCCGGGTACTGATCGAAAACGGTTTCGTCAAGGAAGACGCCATGCTCGAACTGTTGTCGCGGCAGCTCGACATCCCGCACATCGATCTCAACAGCTTCACCCTGAATCCCGAACTGGTACAGCGCCTGCCGGAGACCCATGCGCGGCGCTACCGCGCCCTGGTGTTGAAGGAGACCCGCGACGGCCTGCTGGTGGGCATGGCCGACCCCACCGACATCTTCGGCTACGACGACCTGGTGCGCATCCTCAAGCAGCCCATCCAGCCGGCGGTGGTGAAGGAAAGCGACCTGCTGCACCAGATCGACCACCTCTACCAGCAGGGCGCCCAGCTCAAGAGCCTGGCCAGCGAAGTGGGCCAGGACCTCGATGAATCCGCCTTCGACCTCGGCACCCTGAGTGCCGACTCCAGCGCCAACGACGCGCCGGTGGTACGCCTGATCCAGACTGTGTTCGAGGAGGCCGCCAAGGCCAACGCCTCCGACATCCACATCGAACCCGACGAAACCGTGCTGCGCATCCGCCGTCGCATCGACGGCGTGTTGCACGAGACGGTCATGGACGACAAGCGTATCGCCCCGGCGCTGATCTCGCGCCTCAAGCTCATGGGCGGCGCCGACATCTCGGAAAAACGCCTGCCCCAGGACGGACGCTTCACCGTGCGCGTACGCGACAAGAGCCTGGATGTGCGCCTGGCCACCATCCCCACCCAGAACGGCGAGGCGGCAGTCATGCGCCTGCTGGACCAGGGCAACGCCACCCGTAACCTGGCGGAACTGGGCCTGCCCGAGGAACTGCTGCCGCGCCTGCGCCAGGTGATCCACAAGCCGCATGGACTGGTGCTGGTCACCGGCCCCACGGGCAGCGGCAAGACCACAACCCTCTATGCCGCGCTGACGGAACTCAACAAGCCGCAACGCAAGATCATCACCGTGGAAGACCCGGTGGAATACCGGCTGCCACGCATCAACCAGGTGCAGGTGAACACCAAGATCGGGCTGGATTTCGCGCGCGTGTTGCGCACCGCCCTGCGCCTCGACCCCGACATCATCCTGGTGGGCGAGATCCGCGACCGTGACACCGGCGAGATCGCCCTGCGCGCGGCACTGACCGGCCACCTGGTGTTGTCCACCCTGCATACCAACGATGCCGTGAGCAGTGCCACGCGCCTCATCGACATGGGCATGGAGGGTTACCTGGTGGCCTCCGCCGTGCACGCCATCCTGGCCCAGCGCCTGGTGCGCTGCATCTGCCCCAAATGCAGCACCGAGGCAACACCCGACGCCGGCGAGGCCGCCTGGCTGCACAGCCAACTGGGCGCGAAGGCCGACGGCATGACCTTTCACCAGGGCGCCGGCTGCAACCACTGCAACCACACCGGCTACAGCGGGCGCATGGGGGTCTACGAGCTGCTGGTGATGGAAGGTGCGCTGGCCGAGGCCTTGCGCCGCAACGACCACGAGGGCTTCGAACGCGCGGCCCTGGCCCAGCCCGGCTACCAGCCGCTGGTGATGAACGCCCTCGACTATGCCAGGCAGGGCAAGACCACCCTGGGCGAGGTCATGCGCCTGAGCGGGTGGGTGGAATAGCAGAATTCATGTAGAAGCGGCCTCTGGCCGCGAACTGCTCTTGCACGACGCTTCGCGGCCAGAGGCCGCTCTTACGGGCAGGGACGTACAGGAAAGGTTTAGACGAGGCACGGGTTCGAAATGGCACTGTTCCAATACAAGGCACGCGGCAGTCGCGGCGACGCAGTGGAAGGCACCATCGAGGCCGCCTCCAGCGACGCGGCCGCCGCACGCCTGATGGAAGGCGGACTCACGCCCGTGGATATCGTCATGGCCACGGAGACGAAGCGTGCCGGCGGCCTGAACCGTGACCTGAGCGAGATCTTCCCGCCCAAGGTGGGGCTGGCGGACCTGATCCAGTTCAGCCGCCAGATGCACAGCCTGTTGCGCGCCGGCGTGCCCATCCTCACGGCCCTGACCGGCCTGGCCGGCAACACCCGCAACCCGACCCTGGCCAAGGCCATCGCCGACATCAATACCAGCCTGGGCGCCGGTCGCGACCTGGCCTCTTCCCTGAGCCAGCACCCGGAGATTTTTTCGCTGTTCTACGTGAGCCTGGTGCGGGTGGGCGAGACCACCGGCCAGTTGGATGAGATCTTCGAACAACTGGGCTTCTACCTGGAGCGCGAGAAACATACCAAGGAACAGGTAAAGTCGGCCCTGCGTTATCCCACCTTCGTGCTGACGGCCATCGCCATCGCCATCGTCATCATCAACATCTTCGTCATCCCGGCCTTCGCCACCACCTTCGCCCGCTTCGGCGCCGACCTGCCCCTGGCCACCCGTGGCCTCATGGGCCTGTCCAGTTTCATGGTGAACCACTGGCCCGGCCTGCTGATCGGTCTGCTGGCGGCCTTCTTTGGCCTGCGCCACTGGCTGCGCACCCCGCAGGGACGCTATCGCTGGCACAAGCTGCAGTTGCACCTGCCCCTGATCGGTCCGGTGCTGTACCAGGCCACCATGGCGCGCTTCAGCCACCTGTTCTCCATGGCGCAGCGCTCCGGTGTTCCACTCATCACCGCCTTGTCGGTGGTGGCCAAGGCGCTGGACAACGACTACGCCGAGGAACGCATCCTCACCATGCGTGACGGCATCGAGCGCGGCGATTCCATCACCCGTACCGCCACTGCCAGTGGGGTTTTCGACCCCCTGGTGCTGCAGATGCTGGCGGTGGGCGAGGAGTCGGGCAACCTGGATCAACTTCTGCAGGAGATTGCCGATTACTACAACCGCGAAGTCGACTACGCCATCACCCGCCTGAGCGCCGCCATAGAGCCCATCCTCACCATCGTCATCGGCCTGCTGGTGCTGGTGCTGGCCATCGGCGTGTTCCTGCCCATGTGGAACCTGGGTTCGGCGGTGATGCAGCGCTAGGAGCTTGTCGGACTTGGGCGCTGCTCGCCCGATTTGATGGAAATGGTGCCAGGTCGGTATTTTTTCTAAAGGAAATCTGCTGGGGCGACGCTATATCCCCTAGCAACGGAGGGCGGCACGCCCTAACTAAGGAGACAAGCAATGAAACGGCAACAGAGTGGTTTTACCCTGATCGAACTGGTAATGGTGATCGTCATCCTGGGCATCCTCAGCGCCATCGCCCTGCCCCGGTTCGTGGACCTGCAAAGCGACGCCCAGGCCGCGGCGGAAGCCGGCATGAGTGGCGCGGTGAAGTCCGCCCATGCCATCGCCATCGCCGACCTCAAGGGCTTCCCGACCGTGACCGAGCTGGAGACCTATGTGCAAGGCGAAGGGGTCGCTGCCGCATCCGATGGCATCACGGTCGACATCAACGGAATTAGTCATACGGTTCCGACCTTTACCGACACCACCTGCACCACCGCCACCAGCGACGTTGGTGACACGGTACAGTGCGTCGGCAGTATCTAGGCGCCAAACGCCACTAGCCCGACGGCGGGCGGATCCGAGCGGGGCGGGCCAATCGGTCCGCCCTCTGTGCCTTCCACAGGGATGGTTCCACTCCCTCGCCACTGGGTCCAAGCCCATGGCCATGCCATTCCACCACCGCGGCTTCACCCTGATCGAACTGATCATGGTGCTGGTGATTCTGGGCGTGCTGAGCGCCTATGTGCTGGCACGCTGGTCACCGGGTGATTCCGCCGTGCATACCGAGGCCGCACAGCTCGCTTGCGACCTGCGCCATGCCCAGGCCCTGGCCATGACCACCGGCACCCCGCTCGACTTCGAACCCCAGGGCAGCGGTGGTTATCGCGTCACCGACGGCACCAGCATCATCCAGGACCCGTCCCGTGGCGAACCCTTCCTGCACAGCCTCGCCAATGGCGTGAACCGCGGCGGCACTTGCGGCACCGTGCGTTTCGATACCCTCGGCCGGCCACTGAGCGGTGGCAACCTGATGAGCGCTGCCTGCACCCATACCCTGAGCGGTCCATCCGTGAGCAGCACTGTGACGCTCACCCCCGTTACCGGCTTCGTGACGGTGTCGCCATGAACCGGCGCGCGGGCACCATTGGTTCCTGTAGGAGCGGCCTCTGGCCGCGAATGAGTCGTGCCACGGCCGTTCGCGGCCAGAGGCCGCTCCTACATGGGGACACAACCAAACATCCCCATGGCACGCGTCGCCAGGCCGGCTTCAGCCTCATCGAACTGGTGATCGTCGTCGTGCTGCTGGGCATCGCCGCCGTGGCCCTGCTGCAGCAGTTCAGCCAGGCGGCGGGCTCGCTGGCCCGCAACGAGCAGATCCAGACCGCTGCACAGCTGGCCCAGGGTTGCGCCGAGCACCTGCTGGCTGTGCGGCGCGGCCAGGACTATCTCACGGCCATCGCCAGCGATTGTTCCGGCCTGCCCGGGATCGCCGGCTACACGACCAACGTGGCGCTGCAGGGCAGCCCCGCCGCCTGTCCGCTGGGTGCCAGCTGCGAGGAACTGCGGGTGACGGTGAGTCGGGGCGCCGATGTCCGCGCGCAGCTGAGCCTGATGCTGGTGGATTACTGATGAACGGGCATCGCCAGCGCGGCTTCACCCTCATGGAACTGGTCATCAGCATCCTGGTGCTGGGTCTCCTCGGCGCCACGGCCGCCTATGGTATCCAGAAGGGCGTCATTGCCTTCCAGACCACCCAGGAGGCCCTCGACAGCCTGGGCAAGCTGCGCTATGCCACCGAGCGGGTGAGCCGCGAACTGCGCGAGATCCGCCGCGACCCCCTCGACAGCAGCCGTTATGACATCGCCACCCTCGGTGGCAGCACCATCGAATTCGTGAAGCAGGACGGCACCGGGGTCATTCTCGACGTCAGCGGCAGCAACCTGACCCTGGAATATGACAGCCCCGCCGGCGCCCATGTCCTCACCGACCAGCTGAGCGCCTTCAGCCTGGCCTACCTGGACGTCGACGGCAATGCGACCGCCGATGCGGCACAGGTGGCCTTCATCGATGTGCAGATCACGCTGATCGATGCCAGCGGCAGCCTGCCCCAGCGCAGCCGCGTGGCCCTGCGGAGCCAGCCATGAGGACGGCGCGGACACAAGGCGGTGCCGCCACCATCCTGGCGGTGATCTTCCTGGTCATCAGCGTCTCCCTCATGGTGGTGGCCGCTCTCAACATGGCCAGCTCCGACATCACCGACACGGCCCTGACCCACGACGCCATCGAGGCCCTGTTCATCGCCGAGAGCGGGGTCGAGCACACCGCCCAGGCCTATGCCAACGGCACACCCTGCCTGGGACTGGCCCCCGTGGGGTCGATCGCCTTCGGCGCGGGTGAATTCCAGGTGACGGCTGCCAGCAATACCGATTTCGACGCCGTGACGCCCCTGCCCGCGAACCAGTGCCGCATCGAGGTGCTGGGGCAGGCCGGTCCGCGCGCTGCCCTCCGTCGAGTCGCGGCCATCCTGCAGCAGGGCAGCACCGGCCTCCAGGAGGATTTCCCCAGCTCCGCCGATTTCGCGGCCGACTGGACGCTCAATGTGACCACGGACCATGGCGGTACGGCCAAGGGCTGGTCCAGCCTGTTCGGCAACGCCCCGGGTTCCACGGGTGGACACCTGATCGGGCGCACCAACCATGGGGGTGGTGCCAACCAGAACCTCGTCCTGACCGCCACCCGGGATCTCGCCACGCCGTTCCTGGCCACCGCCGGCATGAATCTGGAACTCAGCCTCTATTTCCAGAAACCCAACGAGAACACCGGTGGTCCGGACCAGCACAGCCTGCAATTCCTCGCCGTGGACAGCGGTGGCAACGAATACCTGATCTGGGACCGCAGTGGCCGCGAGAACGTCACCACCTGGACCGCCGTGAACCTGACCCTGGCGGTGCCGGGTGGCATGGTGGGGCAGACCATCGACCGCATCCGCGTGGCCATGGTGCTGGAGGAACAGGGCAACAACGGTGTCGCCGCCGCCGTGGACGGGATCCAGTTCGGTCCCAGCGGCAGTACCGGCGGTGGACTCAGCCTCGCCGCCTGGCGCGAGGTCGTGCAGTAAGGTTGAAACGCGCCCGGCCGATACCCCGGGCAGGCAACGCTGGGAGGCGAACATGCTGGCATTACTACGGAAACCGCGCAAACAGGGCTATGTGGCCATCGTGCCGCAGGAGGATGGCTGTGCCCTGGTCCAACTGGAACGGGACGGCGAGCGAGATCGCCTGGTACAGCATGCCTTCCTGTCCGGCAACGGGGACAGCCTGTCACAACAACTGGTGGAAACCCTGCGCCAGCAGCGCCTGGGCACGCTGAGCTGCACGACCCTGATGGACATCGACCAGTACCAGCTACTGCTGGTGGACGCACCCCAGGTGCCGCCGGCCGAGTTGCGCGCCGCCATCCGCTGGCGCCTGCGCGAACTCATCGACTTCCACGTGGACGACGCCCTGGTGGACGTGTTCGATGCCCCGGCCAGCAGCGCGCGCGGGGTACAGGACCATCTCTACACGGTGGTGGCACGCAGCAACCTGGTGCAGGAGCGGGTCAACCTGGTGCAGGAGGCCGGTGCCCGCCTGGAGGTGATCGACATCCCCGAACTGGCGCTGCGCAACATCGTCGACCGCCTGCCGGAAAATCCCGCCGGCGTGGCCATGCTCTATTTCGGCGCCCACCGCGGCCTCATAACCCTGGTGCGCGACTCCACCCTCTACCTGGCCCGTCCCCTGGACATCGGTTACCGTGACCTGGAACAGTCCAGCGCCGACCCGCGTCCCCTGTGGGACACCCTGGCCCTGGAGCTGCAACGTTCCATGGATTACTACGACCGCCATTTCCAGCAGGCGCAGATCGGTCATGTGCTGCTGGCGCCCCTGCCGGTGCCGGTGCCCGGCATGGTGGAGGCCCTGCACGACAGCCTGGGCCTGGCGGTGCGTGCGGTATCCCTGGACGAGGTGGTGGAGGTGTCCGCGCCTCTCGAACCGGCGGAGGCAGCGCGCTGCTTCCTGGCCGTGGGCGCGGCACTGCGGCGTGAGTTCAAAACTCTATAGGTCCAATCTACAGGCGTAGGAACGCTGCGCAGCTAAAATAGCAAGCCCCGCACGAGCGAGGATTGGCTGGGATGTTTACAGCCCTATATTTCTTTTATCTTATTAGCTGTAGATAACAAGATGACCAATGCAGAAAGTAAACCAATTTGGGCAACAAAAGACAAAGAGAATATTGCCACACTAACTTGCTCAGTCACATTCTCTTTTCCCGCTTCCAGATAATATCTGAGCAACCCCACTAATGCCGCAATCACTATCCCGCCAAGGCAGAGAAAGTAGTAACTCCAGAAATGTTCGCCGTGTAATCTCATTATCATCGGAGCGAATAAGGCGACCGGATAAATCACCTGTATTAAAACAATAGATACCATGTCATACCTGAAATCAGGAAAAGCAATCCCCCTTACTAGAGAGACCATAAGGACATAAAGAACAAGCTGCTTACTAAATTGCACGTTGTCTAGCAATGTAACCACTACGGATTCGCTCCAAAGTTTTGTTGGAGGTGTTCAAACAATGTACTTGGGAAAATCGTGTTAGGCGTATTTATTCCGGCTGCGCCCAAACACTGCTGAACAAACTGAGTACAATTATTATTGTACAGATTGTAGTCTTGCTGTTGTTGCGTCCGCGCATCGATACATTGCTGCACGTTTCGATCCTGCTCTGGCGTGGTCGGTATGGTGATGTTTGATGGTGCAGCCGGATCTGGCGATATTTGCCCTGGAACATTCAGGCCCAACCCCATTTGAATAGAACTCGCACCTGGCTGAGGTCTCTGTCCTACTGTATTCGGCGTATTAACACCCAATCCGATATGCCCAAAACCGGCCGCCGCATTGGGATTAAGCGAAACGGTAAGATCAAGCCCATACGGATCAATCCAGAAAAGCGGGTTATTCAGGGCGTAGGTGTAAGTATTTATGCCGCCGCTGAGACCGATGGGATCGCTTGTTATGTACCTACCTGTGGACGGTTCGTAATACCGGAAGTAGTTGTAATGCAGCCCCGTCTCCTTATCGTAATGCTGGCCCGGGAACCGCAAATTAAACACCACCTTCACTCCGTCCCCATCCGGATCCTCATCCACCGTGGCCATCCCGAACGGATCGTGTACCGCATGCCATACCCGGTTTCCTGCCGCGTCAGTCAGAGCCTTGGGCGTGCCCATGTGGTCATTATGGACATAGTACAGCCGGGTTTCATACTCGCCTGCGCGGCAATCTTGGCCGCCGAAGGCGCAGCCCACCATGAACATGAAATCATCATAGTTGTTTACGCCATCCCCCGTGATGTCGTAGGCCGGATTTGGCGTGGGGATGTAATGTAAAAAATACCACTCGTAGAAATCCTCCGCCGTGATCACCCCGTCCCCGTCGAAATCCGCGACCAGGAAGACCTCGCTGCTGGTCGGCACCTGATCCAGCACCGCCAGAGGTTCCCCATCGAGGTAGAGGTACTCGCGCGTAACCTGGCCGGTGGGGCCGGTTTCGATCAGCAGTTCGCCATTCAGGCCATAGGCAAAGGCACGGCGATGCCCGACACCTTGTATGCCGGGAATGATCCTGGTCTTGACCACGCGCTGGCCCAGGCCATTGTAGCGGTACTCCCCCAGCCCCGTGACGCTGATTAGCCGGTTGTTGGCATTATAGTTGAGGGTCATGCCGCGTAGGTTCGTGGTATTGCCGTTGGCATCCAGGCTGACCGCCTGGCCGCCAACCCCGCCGAGGCGGTTGCTCTGCGACGCATAGTCGTAGCTGGTGGACTGCCCGTCGCTGACGAGCAGGGTGCGGTTGCCGTTCTGGTCATATCCGTACTCGCGGCTGCCAAAGGTGGCCGCAGTGGCCGCTTCCAGCCGGTTCAGGGCATCGTACTGGAATACCGGCTGCTCGCTGCCGGAAAAGGTCAGCAGGTTTCCGTTTCCATCATAGGCATTGTAGGGATTGATCCATTGCTGGTAAGGCCCCGAGTATCGCCAGTTGGGACGATAGGCGCTGTCCAGGTAGGCATACCGATACTGAGCGTTCCCAAATACTCCGAACTGGATGGGGCCGAAGGGGTATTGACTCTGCACTTGCACCAAGGTAACCGTCGGACTGCCTGGGCGGTCGAGGTCGACGCCCGTGACCTGACCGGCGGCATTGTAGTGGTAGGTGGCTTCCGCCCCGCTGGGGTAGGTGATGCGAGATACCCGGCCGACAGAGTCGTAGGCATAGTCCAGCGAGGTATCCGCATACTGGGTCCCTTGCCAGGTGGTCGCGGTCTGGTCGATGCCGGCAACCACTCCGTAGCCAGTATAGCGGTAGGCGACGACTGCTACCGGGCCGGTAATGACGCAAAGCCGTCCCTGTCCATTGAGGCAGTGGTCATACTCATGGATGAAATCGAATGCCGCAGGTCCATCGATGAGGGTCAGCCGGTTCAGGGCATCGTAGTGGTAGTGGAACACTTGTCCCTTGGCATCCGTCCTGGTCAGGACATTGCCGGCCTCGTCATGGGTAAAGGTGGTGACGCCGGTATCCGGGCTGGCCTGGGACAGCAGGTTGCCCAGGTCGTCATAGACATAACCGGTGTTGCCGTCGATGGGGTCGGTGACCGAGGCCAGGCGGCCACCAGCATCATAGCCGTACTGGATGGTGGCATTGGCAGTACCCGGGTCGTTTCCTCCCTGGTCCTGGACCATCTGGGTCAGGCGCTTGAGGGCGTCATAGCTATAGTCGGTGACCGATCCGCGGCCATCGGTGCTGCGCTCCAGGGTGCCGTCGGGAGCGAAGTCGTAGCTGCGCTGCTCGTTGGCCTGGGCGCTGATGTCGAGGCGGTTGTAGAGATCGAAGGTCTGGGTGAGCTGTTTCAGCAGGTAACCGTTGCTGTCGTGGATGCGCTCTGCCTCGCGGTTGCCCTCGGTGTCGAGCTGGTACTCGATGTAATTGCCGAGACCGTCGGTGATGCGCGTCAGACGGCGGGCATCGTCATAGCCGAAGCTGAGGGTGGTGGCCTCGGGGCTGCCATGGCCCTGGGTGATGCTTTCCACCTCGCCGGTGGCGAGGTAGGTCCAGAGGGTGATGCGGCTGCTGGTGCCATCGGATTCGGTCAGCGTCTCCAGGCGGTCGTTGCCGTAGTAATAGTCGTAGGCGAGGGTGAGGCCGTTGGGGCGGGATTCGCTCATGACCTTGCCGGTGGGGGTGTACTGGATCTGGTCGCGTACCGCGACGCCCGTGGCATCGGTTACCCGCTGAAGGCGAGCGCGGTTGGCGCCCTGGCCGGGATCGTTCGGATAGTAGTTGTAGGTGGTGATGTCGGCCACGTTGCTGCGCGGGCCGTCCATGCGTGATACTTGATGCAACGGGCCCTGGTACTCCCAGGTGGTGGTGCGGTTGACGGGGGTGCCATCGGGGCGGAAGCCGTTGATGGTTTCTGAAAGGCGGTTGCCCCAGTCGTCATAGGTGTAGGTGGTGAGCTTTTGCTGGCCGGGCGCGACTGACGGCTCCTCGATGGAGGTGATCTTGTTGAAGAAGCGGGGGTCGTAGCTGTAATCGGTTCGGCGTTCTTTCGGTGTACCAACGGCTTCGATCTTATAACCGTACTGGCCCTTGTCGTCGTAATCCCCGTATTGAGCGGTGATGCCGTTTTGGGTCTTGGAAAGTAGATTATTATTGTCTACATCAAAATCATAATTCGTATTACTCACGCTGCAACTAGAACATCCAGGGCCGCTGATATCATTCAGCAAGGCAACACCATGTTGTAATATAGAGCTATAGGTAGATATTTGTCCTCGACTATTGCTTATAGAGCGCAGGCCATCCGAGTGATATTCAATGTCAATCTTGTTAGCATTTCCTGCGTGATAGCTCGAAATGGCTCTACCATCACTTCCGTACTCAAAATACGCATATCGAATCCCTCTCTCATCTGTAATCCCAGTCAGCGCATGAGGGAAATTTGTTGCTGATGTATATATCTGTTCGTTGTAGTGATAAATCTTGACTTGGTCGTTACCGGAGCCCTCAACATCATTTGGAGGGTACGTTACTTGAATCAAGTTATCATCTGAATCGTACTCGTATTGTATGCGTCGACCGTCATTGCTTACTGCCGCATCGGCATATCCATTCGCGCCATAAGTAAAAGATATTGACAGGCCTTGCTCTCCATTTACGGATTCCAATTTCCCAGATTCTGTATCATAGGTCAGTAATATCGATGCCCCGTTTAGGTTTGTGATGGATAAAAGTTTTGCTGTGCTTATCTCATCACTGTATATGGCATTGTCATACGTTTCGACTGTGGAGTCTGTTGTTGTGTATTTCCATCCAGTAGCCGTCTCTTCTAGTTTAGCGTAAACATCAGCATCTGAAATCCAACTTCCACCATCTTTCACAAATTGATAGCTCTTGCCGTCTTCTCGATATACCGTGGCAAATTCACCAAAGTCTGAAGTTATTTTCGTGATGGAACGATCGTATGTGCCGCGCCAATGCCTTCCGAATTGGCCATCCTCAACTAAACCGGCCCTGCTGTTGTAATATCTAAGTAACTCAACAGGGAAGACACCTTCGCTTATATGGTCAGTTTCAATTTGAAACTTATTACCATTCGCCAAATTTATCGGATTCCCTACAGGGCAGTTATCGTCTGGTTTTCCAGCATTCTTTCCGGCCGAATAATAGTTAACACCCGAAGCGCAGTAACCGCCGACCATGTAGTGGTCGTCATCTGTTGCATCATGCCAGTGCGTATTATTCACACATCGAAAATTGGTGATGGAGACTGAAGCATGCGAAGCAGAATTCGGGCACCATTCCGTTAGTCGCTTCCAATTAATTTGGTATGTGTTGCCATATAATGCTTCTGCATAAACTATATAATCTCTCCATGTGCAGCTTGGGTCGTAATAATTGTAGTCAAGAGTTTCCCAGAACTTGTGTGCAGCCATAAAGGCCTCATCTCGAGAGGGGAAGTACTTTCCTCGAGGGTATGTTTGGATATTTGGTTGCGAAAGGTAGTACTGTCCAGCAGCAAAAGTCTGGGATGTAGGTAGCGACATCCATGATATGAAGGCTACGAGTATTGAAATCTTTATTTTAGAATTCTCAAAATTTAGCATGCGATTATCCTCGCAGTTTTAGATTATTGTGTGCACTAATGTCGATAGATTAATTTTACGTAGGACGATTGTTATTGTATTTGCATGAAGGCACTTGGCATCACCGCGCCTTCTCCTGGTGTCGTGATGGAAAGAATGCCTGAGCACGAAAATCCACCGCTCCCTGGATGACTACTTTCAACCTCCCCAGATCCCGATAATCGCTGGCAGTTGGCAGCCTTATGTCCCGTCATGAATTGCCGCATCCATTGGGTGGTTACGCGCAATTGCGGCGTTGCGGCCTAGGGCGCCAGCAGGTTGCGGGTCTCGTGGTCTGTGGAAATAGGTAGATTGTCGTTATGGTTCTAAAATAATGTGTTTGAATTTTTGATTGATAAGGCAAAAACCATACCCGCTTTTGTTGGCTCATTGAAAACAATAGAATAAAGTCTTTTGGCTTGGGATCTTCTTGTGAATCGTAAAGTATTTCAACGCACTAATGCGAGTGTGCCCAGCGATACCAAGGGAAAGAAATATTTAATTCTCTAATAAACAATAGGTTAATTATCTGCAGTGTTTCAATCAGGCAATGCGGCCGGAATATTGCTGTAATAAATCTTGACAGGTGCGACCGGTCGGACACGGTGATACAGCAACATATTGAAATAGCGATATTATACCCATCCCCACCCAACCCCCGAGCAATAAGACGTTCCACCATTACCTGTGGCTCGAAGAAGGCGCCAGCATCGTCTTGGTCCAAGGGCGTGCAATGGGCATTTCCGAATCTCTCCATTTACGCATGCTGTGGACTTGAGGGATATCGGGTTGCGGTAACCTATCGAAAATGGGGTCAGAACCCTTTTTTGCTACGACGCCTCCGCCTCCTCCATCCCCAGCTCCTTGATCTTGCGGGTCAGGGTATTGCGGCCCCAGCCCAGCAGGCGGGCGGCGTCCTGGCGCCTACCACCGGTGCGTGCCAGGGCGGCCTCGATCATGATGCGTTCAAAACGCGGCGTGGCCTCGTCGAGGATGCTCTCGTCGCCCCGTCCCAGGCGCTGCTCGGCCCAGCGCCGCAATACCTGTTCCCAGCGCTCCCCTTCCTGGGCCACCTCCGCCTCGTCGTGGCGCAACTCCGGCGGCAGGTCATCCAGGTGTACCTCCTGGCCCGAGGCCATGACCGTGAGCCAACGGCACAGGTTCTCCAGCTGGCGCACATTACCGGGCCAGTCCAACTGGCAGAGAAAATCCAGGGTTTCCGGCCGCAGGGTCTTGGGCTCCACATTGAGCTCGCGGGCGGCGCGCCCCAGGAAATACTGCATCAGCTGGGGGATGTCCTCGCGCCGTTCGCGCAGGGAGGGGATGTGTACCCGGATCACATTGAGACGATGGAACAGGTCTTCGCGAAAGCGGCCCTCGCGCACCAGCTGCTCCAGGTTCTGGTGAGTGGCGGCGATGATGCGCACATCCGCATGCACCGAGGTGTGGCCACCGACGCGGTAGAATTCACCGTCGGCCAGTACGCGCAGCAGGCGGGTCTGCAGCTCCGCCGGCATGTCGCCGATCTCGTCCAGGAACAGGGTGCCGCCGCTGGCCTGCTCGAAGCGGCCCACGCGACGTCCCTGGGCGCCGGTGAAGGCGCCCTTCTCGTGGCCGAACAGTTCGGACTCCAGCAGGTCACGGGGGATGGCCGCCATGTTGAGGGCGATGAAGGGGTGCTCGTGACGCGGGCTGTGGCGGTGCAGGGCCTGGGCCACCAGTTCCTTGCCGGTGCCCGACTCACCATTGATGAGCACGGTGATGTTGGAGCGCGACAGGCGGCCGATGGCACGGAACACCTCCTGCATGGCCGGCGCCTCACCGATGATCTCGGGCATTTCCGGCAGGGGCTGGCCCTGCTGCTGGGCCTGTTCGCGGCGATGGTGCTCCACGGCGCGGCGCGCCAGGGCCACCGCCTCTTCCACGTCGAAGGGCTTGGGCAGGTATTCGAAGGCGCCGCCCTGGTAGGCGGCCACGGCACTGTCCAGGTCCGAGTGGGCGGTGATGATGATCACCGGCAGGTCGGGATAGTGGGTGCGGATCTGCTCCAGCAGTTCCAGGCCGTCGATGCCCGGCATGCGCACGTCGCTGATGATGGCGTCGGGCTGGCCCTTGCCCAGGGCATCCAGGATACCGGTGGCGGAAGAGAACACCGATACCTCCATGCCGGCCTTCTGCAGGGCCTTTTCCAGTACCCAGCGAATGGCGTGGTCATCATCGATGACCCAGATTTTTTCTGCCTTACTCATGGTGGGACTCCAGGGGCAGCAGGATGGAGAATTCCGTGCGGCCCGGTTGGCTGGTGCATTCAATGATGCCTCCCTGTTGATTCACCAGGGACTGGGCAATGGACAGGCCCAGGCCGGTGCCTTCGGCACGACCGGTGACCATGGGATAAAAGATCTGTTCCATCATGCCTTCCGGAATACCCGGTCCGTTGTCGATGATCTGCAGCTGGACCACCAGCTTGTGGCGCACATGGCCGATGGTGAACTGGCGCTGCGCGCAGGTGCGCAGCAGGATATCGGTGGCGCCGGCCTGGACCGCGTTCTTGACAATGTTGAGCACGGCCTGGATGAGCAGTTCGGGATCGACCATCAGGTCGGGAATGCTGGGGTCGTAGTCACGACGAATGGTGATGGCCTGGCCACCCTCGGCCAGTACCAGGCTGCGCACATGCTCCACCACCTGGTGGATATTGGTGGGGCTGGGGCGGGGCAGGTTGTTCGGCCCCAGCATGCGGTTGACCAGGTTCTGCAGCCGGTCCGCCTCGCCGATGATGATGCGGGTGTATTCCTTCAGGGCCGCGTCCGGCAGCTCCGCCTCCAGCAGCTGCGCCGCGCCGCGCAGGCCACCCAGGGGATTCTTGATCTCGTGGGCCAGGCCACGTACCAGTTTGCGCGCCGCCTGTTGCTGGGCGATGAGCTGTTCTTCGCGGGAGATACGCAGGTGGCGGTCGATGGGCACCAGCTCCACCAGCAGCCCCGAGACCGCAGCACTGCCCATGGGAGAAACCATGCAGTCCACGGTGACCACGCGGCTGGGTGTGAATGCCAGGCGCAGTTCGCGGGCCGTGAAGGGATGCTGAGCGACCACGCTGGCCTGCAGCCGCTCCAGCAGGCCACCGTCATCGCACAGGAAGCGGGCCAGGGGCTGACCCAGGGCCTGGCGCGCACTCTGCTCCAGCAGGTTTTCCCCCGCCGGGTTCAGATAGGCCAGCTCCAGCCCCGGCGTAAGCAGCAGCACGGCCGTATTGAGACCTTCCAGGATCCCGGGTGCGCGCTCCACTTCGTTCTTCCTCATGGCATGCATGCCGTTGGATAGTGCAAAAAACAAACCAACCCGGGCACGCCACCCCGACCTTTGCAGCCGAAATCCGGCTCCCATTCTTTTATGTATAAAAACAAGAGAATACTGGGCAGATCCGTCACCACGGCAGGTACGCAGGCAGGGGCCCGGGGTGGTGGAGCGGAAAGGTATGCCGGAATGCGGTGCATCATCGCACTATTATAGTGCATGAATGCCCCGGCGGCTGGCGTCATGGCGCCGCGCGGATCTGGAGGGTTATTGACGGGCGGGGAACAGGACCGAGGCCTGCCGTACGAACACGGTCACCGGCGGGGTGGTCATGAGGGTGTTGCCCTCGGCATCGATCAGGCGGGCGGACAGGCTGTGGCTGCCGCGGTTCACGTTCTGGAAGGTCGCTCCGGTATTGGTCGAAGGTTCGCCCTGGTCCACGCCATCGACCATGAACTGGATGCGATGCCCCTGCTCCACACGCAGGGCGGGCTCCACCCGTACCTGCATGGATACATTGCCCTGGTTGTCGCGAATGGTGGTTTCCGGGGCGGGCTCGGTCACCACGAAGCTGTTGTAGCCGGCATCCGTGGATTCTTCGTCCTGATCGGACGACGCCTGGACGGGCGCGGAGACCCGCGGCGCGGGATAGGTGCTCACCGGCGGCAACTTGACCTTCTCGGCCCCTTGCTGCGGCTGGTCGGTGAAGGTGACGCTGCCATCCGGGTTGACGATGCGATACACCTCCGCCTGGGCGGGCAGGGCGAGCAACAGGGCAGCGGCGACCAGCAAGGGTTTCATGAAACAACAGTAGTGCGGAACGCGAGCCGATTCAACTCTTTGAATGAGAAGCGGGCCACAAAAATGCGAACGCCCCCTGGCGGGGGCGTTCGCATTGGAGAAATCCCGGGCTTCCGTCATTCGGCATGCGCCGGAATGACGGAGGTGCCCGAAGCCTCCCTAGCAGCTGTAGTACAGGTCGAACTCCACCGGGTGGGTGCTCATGCGCAGGCGGGTGACCTCGCCCATCTTCAGCTTGATGTAGCCGTCGATCACGTCGTCGGTGAACACGCCGCCCTTTGTGAGGAACTTGCGGTCGTTGTCCAGTGCATCCAGGGCCTGGTCGAAGGCGTGGCAGACCTGCGGGATCTGCTTTTCCTCTTCCGGGGGCAGGTCATAGAGGTCCTTGTCCATGGCATCGCCGGGGTGGATCTTGTTCTGGATGCCGTCCAGGCCGGCCATCAGCATGGCCGAGAAGGCCAGGTAGGGGTTGGCGGTGGAGTCAGGGAAACGCACCTCGATACGACGGCCCTTGGGGTTGGCCACGTAGGGGATACGGATGGAGGCGGAGCGGTTACGGGCCGAATAGGCCAGCATGACCGGGGCCTCGAAGCCCGGCACCAGGCGCTTGTAGGAGTTGGTCGAGGCGTTGGTGAAGGCGTTCAGGGCCCGGGCATGCTTGATGATGCCGCCGATGTAGTACAGGGCGATGTCGGACAGGCCACCGTACTTGTTACCGGAGAACAGGTTCTTGCCGGCCTTGGCCAGGGACATGTGCACATGCATGCCACTGCCGTTGTCGCCCACCAGGGGCTTGGGCATGAAGGTGGCGGTCTTGCCATAGGCGTGCGCGACGTTGTGGATCACGTATTTCAGGATCTGGGTCTCGTCGGCCTTGCGCACCAGGGTGTTGAACACGGTGCCGATTTCGCACTGGCCGGCGGTGGCCACTTCATGGTGATGCACTTCCGTCTTCACGCCCATTTCTTCCAGGGCCAGACAGGTGGCGGAACGCAGGTCCTGCAGGGAATCGACCGGCGGCACGGGGAAATAGCCGCCCTTGATGGTCGGACGATGGCCGATGTTGCCATCCTCGAATACACGCTCGGAGTTCCAGGAGGCCTCTTCGGAGTCCACCTTGTAAAACGCGCCCTGCATGCTCGCGCCCCAGCGCACGTCGTCGAAAATGAAGTATTCGTTCTCGGGACCGAAATAGGCGGCATCGGCGATCTTGGTGGACTGCAGGTAGGCCTCGGCGCGCTTGGCCAGGGAGCGCGGGTCACGCTCGTAGCCCTTCATGGTGTTGGGTTCGAGGATGTCGCAGGTGACGATCATGGTGGGCTCGTCCATGAAGGGGTCGAGCACCGCCGTGGTGGTATCGGGCATCAGTACCATGTCCGATTCATTGATACCCTTCCAGCCGGAGATGGAGGAGCCGTCGAACATCTTGCCATCCTTGAAGAAGCCGGCGTCGATGGTATGGGCGGGCACGGTGACATGCTGCTCCTTGCCACGGGTATCGGTGAAACGCAGGTCAACGAACTTGATGCCGTTGTCCTTCATCATCTTGGTAACCTTTGGTACTGACATCGTAAACCCTCCAGGGATTGGTCATTCACCGTACCCGGTCGGGGCGACGGCACTGTTTCGGAAAATTCGTGACCTTGCATCGTGCATGAAGCATGCCACGGAATTCATCTATAAAAATCAACAACTAATGTGGTGCCCCGCCATTTGGACCCACGCTATTGCACCATAAAGATGCATAGTCGCCCCATTTTGCACCATTATGGTTCGAGCAGGCATCCGGTTTTCAAATCACTCATACACCACCCGCACCCGGCCCACCACTTCCAGGCCACGCGCCGCCTCCACGAGATCGAGCACGGCCGGCTGCCCGTCGCTGCCCCGTTCCGCGGCCGCATCCAGCGGCAGGGTGAGGTCCAGGTGCACCTTGCCGTTGAGATAGTGTAGCGTCACATTGCGTACCCGCGCCGCCATGGGCATGCCCTCCCAGGCCCGTCCGAGGGCGGCGAGCAGGTCCTCACGCAGGGGCAGATGATCGCAGGGTGAATTGCGCTCGTCGTCCTCGGGATCGATATGGACAGTGACATCGCTCACGTCCGAGCTGTCGGCCAACAGGGTACGACGCACCCGCTCCCCGATCTGGTGACCTTCGGACACGCTGACCTGCGGGTCCACCAGAATGTGCACATCCACGAAGGCACTGCCACCGCTGCGGCGGGTGCGCAGCATGTGCAGGGTGCGCACCCCATCCACCTTCATGATGCTGTCGCGGATGCGTTTCACCTCATCCGAATCCAGGGCGGTATCGATGAGCTCGCGCAGGCTGGACCAGGCCAGGTCCCAGCCGATCCTGGCGATCAGCAAGGCCACCACCACGGCGGCCACGGCATCCAGGAAAGGATAACCCAGCATCACCCCGATGATGCCGATCACCACCACGATGGAGGAAATCGCATCGCTGCGGCTGTGCCAGGCATTGGCCTTGAGCATATTGGAATTCAGGCGCCGCGCCACGCGCATGGTGTAGTGGTAGATCCATTCCTTGCTCAACACCGAGATGATGGCCACGGTGAGGGCCAGCGGGCCGGGTTGCAACAACAGGTCGGGGTCGAACAGGCGCCGCAGGGAATCCCAGGCGATGCCGGCGGCCACCGCCACCAGTGCAATGCCCAGCGCCACCGTGGCCGCGGTCTCGATGCGGCCATGCCCGTAGGGATGCTCCCGGTCGGGTTTGCGATGGGCGTGGCGGGCCGCATAGAGCACCATGAAATCCGTACCCAGATCCGACAGGGAATGGATGCCGTCGGCGACCAATGCCTGGGAATTTGCCAGTGTGCCGACCACGATCTTGGCGATGCCGAGGGTGAGATCGAGCACCGAACCCACCAGGGTGACATTGCGCGTGGCGCGATAGCGTTCGTCGCTCGCGTCCTCTTCCGCGGACAGCACCGGGGCATGGTGATGATGGTGTCCCATGCTCAGCCGCCCACTTCGATAGTCAGGCAAATTTCCTCGCGGCCTTCCTCGATGGCCAGCACCTTGTGACCATGCACCTTGCACCAGGCGGGGATGTCATACACCACGCCCGGATCGGTTGCGATCACCCGCAGCACATCGCCGGGCGACAGCCTGGCCACGGCGTCCTGGGTGCGGATCACGGGCAGGGGACAGAGGATACGCCGCGCATCCAGTTCCTGTTCCATCACAGGTACCAGGCCTTGGGGATATCGTCATTGTGCAGGGGCCGCACCTCCAGGGTACGCGGCGCGCCCTGGTTGTCATCGATTTCCACCTTTACCGCCTCGGCATCGCGACCCTGGCTGAAACGTGCCGTGATGCGGGCCGCCAACTCCAGATCCGCGGCGCCGACCTGCCCCTCGATGAGCACCATCGGCCCGGTGTGACTCAGCGTCTTCAGGTGAGTGAACTGCCTGCGATACCCTTCCAGGAAACGGTTTTCGCCTTCCTCGCGGCCGATGATCAGCTTGAAGTGCGGCTTCGGACGCAGGTGCCGGCCGACCTTGAGCAGCATGATGTCATCCAGTTCGTAGTCACGGCTGCCGCGATGCTGCCACAGGTCGTTGAGCTTGACCGCGTAGTTGGCGTCGGTGAGAAAACAGCAGCCGCCGGCCGGCTGGGCATACTCTTCGAAGCCGAAGCGGGCAGCCAGGGCCATTTGCGGCTTGCGCGAACGGCCGCTGAAGTCATACAGCCGCGCACGCTCCACCCAGCCCTCCCGCTCCGGTTTCGTCTCCGGCAGATTCTTCGCGCACAGGGGCCGCAGCAGCAGGTCCTCGGCGCCCGATTCGCGCGCCACCACCGGCATGGTGCTCTTGCGCTGGGACATGGGTCGCTGGCCGATCACTTCGCCGGTGATGATGAAGTCGAAGCCCTGTTCCTCGATCCATTGTTTCGCCTTGGCGACCATGAACACCTTGCAGTCGAGGCAGGGGTTGAGGTTGGCGCCATAGCCATGCTTGGGATTGAGCAGGACCTGCTTGTATTCCTCGATGACGTCCACGATGTGCAGCTTGATGCCGAGTTGTTCCGCCACCCACAGGGCATTGTTGCGCTTGGGCCGGGCGCGATCCTTGGCGCGGATGGCGTGGGTGTGGCCCTCGACGCAGAAACCGGTGAAGAAATTGATGCCCTCCACCTGCACGCCCTGCTCCTGCACCACGCGGGCGGCGAGCATGGAATCGAGGCCCCCGGAGATCAGGGCGATGGCTTTGCGGGGCTGGGTCATGGGTACGGTGGCTCGGGAATGGTGCGCAAGCGGGTATTCTAGCAAGGCGGGATACGGGACGCACCGCGGATCACGCCGCTTACATCCCCACCCCTTGCCGGGATATACTGCGCCCTTATTTTCCACGGGAAACAGCGGGTTTCGCCTTGAGCACCTCCAACCAGGATATCGACGTCTCCACCTTCCAGGGGCTGATCTTCGCCCTGCAGCGCTATTGGGCCGCGCAGGGCTGTGTACTGCTGCAGCCCTACGACATGGAAGTGGGCGCCGGCACCTTTCACTCGGCCACCTTCCTGCGCGCCATCGGCCCCGAGCCCTGGGCGGTAGCCTATGTGCAGCCCTCGCGCCGCCCCACCGACGGCCGCTACGGCGAGAATCCGAACCGCCTGCAGCACTACTACCAGTTCCAGGTGCTCATCAAGCCCTCGCCCCTCGATATCCAGGAACTGTACCTGGGCTCGCTGCGCCACCTCGGCCTCGACCCGCTGGTGCACGACATCCGCTTCGTGGAGGACAACTGGGAATCCCCCACCCTGGGCGCCTGGGGCCTGGGCTGGGAGGTGTGGCTGAACGGCATGGAGGTCACCCAGTTCACCTATTTCCAGCAGGTGGGCGGCCTGGACTGCAGGCCGGTGAGTGGCGAGATCACCTACGGTCTGGAGCGCATCGCCATGTACCTGCAGGGCGTGGAGAGTGTCTTCGACCTGGTCTGGACCCACACGCCTCACGGCACGGTGACCTACGGCGACGTGTTCCACCAGAACGAAGTGGAGATGTCCGCCTACAACTTCGAGCAGGCAGACACCGACGCCCTGTTCCAGTGGTTCGACCACTGCGAACGGGAAAGCACCAAGCTCATCGCGGCCAACCTGCCGCTGCCCGCCTATGAACAGATGCTCAAGGCCTCGCACACCTTCAACCTGCTGGATGCGCGCAGTGCCATCTCGGTGACCGAGCGCCAGCGCTTCATCCTGCGCGTGCGCGCCCTGGCCCGCGCCGTGGCCCAGGCCTACTACGAACGCCGTGAATCCCTCGGCTTTCCCCTGTGCAAGAACGGGGGTGCCGCATGAGCGCGCGCCGTGACCTGCTGGTCGAGATCGGCACCGAGGAATTGCCACCGAAGGCCCTGCGCCGCCTGTCGGAGGCCTTCGCCAGTGGCCTGCGCCAGGGCCTGACCGATGCCGCCCTGGCGCCCACCGGCCTGCAGGCCTTCGCGGCACCGCGGCGCCTGGCGCTGCTGATCCAGGGCGTGCCGGAACAGCAGCCGGACCGGGAGAATCTGCGCCGCGGTCCGGCCATGACCGCCGCCTTCGACGGCGAGGGCAATGCCACCAAGGCGGCGCAGGGCTTCGCCGCCTCCTGCGGCGTGACGGTGGAGGAACTGGACCAGCTGGAGACCGACAAGGGCAGCTTCCTGTCCTACCGCGCCGTGGAGCCGGGCCAGCAGGCCTCCGCCCTGATCCCCGACCTGGTGCGCAAGGCCCTGGCCGGCCTGCCCATTCCCAAGCGCATGCGCTGGGGGGCCGGCACGGACGAGTTCGTGCGCCCGGTGCACTGGGTGGTGCTGCTGTTCGGCGACCAGGTGATCGAGGCCGAGATCCTCGGTGTCACGGCCGGGCGCGAGACCCGCGGCCACCGCTTCCACCATCCCGAACCCCTGTACCTGGCGGAGCCGCAGGCCTATGGACCGTTGCTCGCCACCCAGGGCCATGTGCTGGCGGACCTGGACGCGCGCCGCGAGGCCGTGCGCGCCCAGGTGCTGGAGGCGGGCGAACGCCTCGGCGGCCGCGCCATGGTGAATGACGACCTGCTCGACGAGGTTACTGCCCTGGTGGAATGGCCGGTGGCCGTCAGCGGCCGCTTCGACACCCGCTTCCTGGAGGTGCCCGCCGAGGCGCTGATCTCCAGCATGCAGGACCACCAGAAGTATTTTCCCGTGGTGGACCATGAGGGGAAGCTGCTGCCCCATTTCATCACCATCGCCAACCTCGACAGCCGCGATCCCGACCAGGTGCGCGCCGGCAACGAACGGGTGATCCGCCCACGTCTGGCCGACGCCGCCTTCTTCTGGACACAGGACCGCAAGCAGCGCCTGGAAGAGCGTATCCCGCGCCTGCAGACCATGGTGTTCCAGCAGCGCCTGGGCACCCTGGCGGACAAGCAGCAGCGGGTGGCGGAGCTGGCCGGCCATATCGCCGCCACCATCGGCGGTAACGCCGATCTTGCACGCCGCGCCGCCGCCCTGGCCAAGTGCGACCTGGTCACCCAGATGGTGTTCGAGTTCCCCGAGCTGCAGGGCATCATGGGCCGCTACTACGCCGGCCACGACGGCGAGCCGGAGGAGGTGGCCGTCGCCCTGGACGAGCAGTACCGGCCGCGTTTCGCCGGCGACGACCTGCCCGCCCATGTCACCGGCCAGGCCCTGGCCCTGGCGGACCGGCTCGATTCCCTGGTGGGCATCTTCGCCATCGGCCAGCCGCCCAGTGGCGACAAGGACCCCTTCGGTCTGCGCCGCGCCGCCCTGGGGGTGCTGCGCATCCTCATCGAGGGCGAGCGCGACCTGGACCTGCATGCCCTGCTGGTGCGCGCCGCCGACCTGCTGCCCGCCGACCTGAAGGCCGACCAGGTCGTGGATGCCGTATTCGACTATATGATGGAACGGTTGCGCGGCTATTACGCGGACAGCGGCATCGCCATCGACACCTTCGATGCGGTGCTGGCGCGCCGCCCCACGCGGCCGCTGGACTTTCAGCAGCGCCTGCGCGCCGTGGAGGAGTTCCGTCAGCTGGCGGAATCGCCCAGCCTGGCCGCCGCCAACAAGCGCATCCGCAATATCCTGCGCAAGACGGAAGAGGCCATACCGGAACAGATCGACGCGGCGCTGCTGCGCGAGGACGCGGAACGGGAACTGGCTCAGGCCCTGGACGGCCTGGCCGACAGCGTGGGTGCACAGTTCGACGCCGGTCAATACACGGAAGGCCTGCAACGCCTGGCCGCCCTGCGCGCGCCCGTGGATCGCTTCTTCGACGAGGTGATGGTGATGGTGGATGAACCCGGGCTGCGCGCCAACCGCCTGGCCCTGCTGGGTTCCCTGGAGGCGCTGTTCCTGCGCGTGGCGGATTTGTCGCGGTTGCAGGGGTAAACGATCGATGAAACTGGTCATTCTGGAACGCGAAGGGGTCATCGACCAGGACAGCGGCGCCCAGGCGGACGCCGACTGGCAGGCCCTGCCCGGCAGCCTCGATGCCATCGCCCGGCTCAACCGGGCCGGCTACCGGGTGGCGGTCATCAGCCAGCCCGTGGACGAGGGTCGTCCCGATCCGGCCCGGCTGCAGCACCGGCAACGGACGCTGAGCCTGGCCGTTGCCGAGGCTGGCGGGGTGCTGGAGGGGATGTATTTCTGCCCCCATGACCGGGAGCAGGACTGCGACTGTCGCCTGCCGGCGCCCGGCCTGTTCGCGGACCTGGCGCAACGCCACCGCGCCGAGTTGCGCGGCGTGCTCGCCATCGGCGATGGCGCCAACTTCCTGCGTGCCGCCGCCGCGGCCGGGGCCGACCCGGTACTGGTACGCACCGGCCGGGGCGAGCAAACCCTGGCCGATCTCGGTCACGATGCTCCCGTGATGCGCTTCAGCAGCCTGGCCCGGGTGGTGGATCTGTTGTTGCAGGACCCGGCCAAGCAGGAAACCACCCCGTGAGCCGAACCCCTTCCCTGTCCCTGCGTCGCCCCGGGGACCCACCTGAACTCATTCTTTTTATTCGATCTTTTCTATTCTGGATCGGATTTTTCTTGTCTACTATATTTTTTGCGATTACTGCTTTATTACTGTATCCGTTTTCTTTTAGGGTACGCTATACCTATATTACCCAGTGGGCGCGTCTCAACCTCGCCTGGCTGTGGATCACCTGTCGTCTCAAGGGCCATGTCGAGGGTCTGGAGCATATTCCCGCGCAACCCGGCGTGATCCTGGCCAAGCACCAGTCCACCTGGGAGACCCTGGCCCTGCAGCGCATCTTTCCCATGCAGGCCTGGGTACTGAAACGGGAGCTGCTGCGCATTCCCTTCTTCGGTTGGGGCCTGGCCCTGATGGACCCCATCGCCATCGACCGTGGCGCCGGGCGCAAGGCGGTGGAGCAGGTGGTGGAGCAGGGCCGGCAGCGGCTGGAAGCAGGGCGCTGGGTGGTGATCTTCCCGGAAGGTACCCGCATCGCCCCCGGGGAGCGGGGCCGCTACCGCATCGGCGGCGCCCTGCTGGCGGAGCGCGCCGGTGTGCCCGTGGTCCCCATGGCCCACAACGCCGGCGAGTTCTGGCCCCGGCACGGTTTCATCAAGCGCCCCGGCGTCATCACCGTGCGCCTCGGCCCGGCCATCGAGCCGGAGGGGAAAACAGCCCAGGAGATCCTGCGTCAGACCGAGGAATGGATCGAGACCACCATGCGGGAGATCACCACGCGACCGGATCTGTATGCGCCCAACCGAAACGCAAAGGGCGGGGTTAACTGACCCCGCCCTTTGCTGGCTGGTCGATAATAACGGCTAGCGCCGCCAGCAGTAATCGTTGTCGGCCGAGGTCCGTGTCCCGGCCTGATTGATGGTGAGGTTTCCGCAGCGGGGGTCTGCATTGACTGGTACGGCGGTCAGGGTAAAGGTTGTGGCAGTGGTCGCTGGCTGCCCAATGTTGTAGCGGACGCTGGCAGCCGCTGCGCCCTTCGGAGAAACCGTCAAGCCACTCGCAGTCCAGGTTGCGACCGGTACACTGTAGTCATTGTTGACGGTGTAGTAGCGCTCCATGAACTGCGCCCCTTCCAGCAGCACCGCCTGGGCATCGGCACGCTGCGACTTGCGCACGTGTTCCTGGTAGGAGGGGTAGGCGATGGCCGCCAGGATGCCGATGATGGCCACCACGATCATCAGTTCGATGAGGGTGAAGCCGCTGCCGACTCGTCTTGCTGCATACATGGCTGAAGCCTCTTTCAATGGTGCGGCAGATCGGAATCCGCGGGGAGGACGAAGATCTTATCGACGCGCTGATCCACACCCCTGAGCAGGACCTTGGAGCCGGGCGCCAGGGAAGCGGACGACAGCTTTTCACCCTCATTTGAGATCACCGCCGTCGTTCCCTCCAGGCGGTAGCGCTTACCGTCCATGACCACATAGCCAGATCCCGGGTGGGCTTCCTGCAGTGTGCCGGCGATTTCAAACGAAGTTCCGGCTGCTTCCGCGCTGGCACCGCCGACCGCGATCAGCAGGAGGCCGGCGAGCCATGCACTTGTACGGTATGTCTTTCTCATACATTCGATCCTCTGGTTCTAGCGCAGCTGGCGCCAGGATTGACGGCCTGATGGCGTGCCGGGTTCCAGCGCACCCATGTCTTCGCCTTGACCAGTATACAGCTTGGCCTTGCCATCACCGGTCTGGATCACGATCAGCTGCTCGCCGCCGCCGAAATTAATCCCGCTGAAGTTGCGCCCGCCTTGCATGTCGGATGCGTCGATCTTGCCATCGCCGTTCAGGTCGAATACCGGGTACGTGGCGGCACCACCAGAGCCGATCATGAGATCCATGACGAAGCCATCGCGGCCTCCATCGCTGGCACAGGGATCCGAGTTGGGAATCATGGTGGTGAAGCGTATACGGTCGCGGGTCGAACCGGTCAACAGTACGGGCTTGCTGATGACACGCTCACCCGTGAAGGCACTGTTGGCGATCAGGTCCATCACCCAGCCCTTCTGCGTGTTGCCGATGGTCACATCGGAGATCTCCCGCAAGGTAAAGGTCTGAGTGCCGAAGGTAACGTCACCTTCCCAGATGATCTGCTGCACGGCCAGCTGGCTGCGACTGACCGAGGTGCCGCCATTGTCGAAGATGCCGTACAGGCTCTGGATCTGGCTGCTGCTGTCATCCTGGTCGCGGAAATAACTGCCCGTGCCGAACAGGACCACTAGGGTATTGGGATCGCCCGGCTTGACGGCCACTTCCGGCGCCGAGGTGATCGGCTGAGGGTTGTTGCCGCTGTCCACCGCCTGGAACAGGACTCCCCGGTTGCCCTGGTTGGTCCACTGGTTCGTGTTGGCGGCCGAGACGTCGAAACGCCACAACCTGCCCTTCAGATCGCCGGCGTAAATGAGGTTGGCCGACAGGTCATCGATGGACAGGGTCACCGTGGGCGTCGATAGCCCGTTGGGGCTGGCGGCCGTATCACTGGCCTGGTTGGTGTCGATCTTGGCCAGCAACTGGCCATCGCTCAGGCGCACGATGAAGAGCACAGCCTTGTGGTTGGCGCTGTTATAACCATTACCGAACACCGCCGCCCACTCACCATTCTGCATACGCACGATCGACGGCTTGTCCACGCCATAGCCGAGGTCGGGATCGGTGAATTCCCAAAGCACCTTGGTCTGGTCGAAATTTTGCGGATAGGTGACATCCAGGGCATACACGCTACGCCCACCGACGCCCATGGTACCGACCAGTACCGATTTCCAGGACCCACCCCAATGGGCATCCCAGACCGTTGCCGTACCATTCACGTAGTAGCGGTGATCATAGTCCGCGTCCACCAGATGATTGATGCGGGCATGGCTGTCACCGCTCTCGGGCAACAGCAGCTCGCTGGGCATGTAGGCAAATACCTCTTCGCCCGTTGTGGCGTCGAAGGCATGCAGCATGCCGTCATTGGCGCCCACATAGAGGACGTCGGGCCGGTTCTGGTAGGCATTGCTGGCCCGGAAATCGATGTAGGTGGGGGTGAGCCCGGTCAGACGACGGTAGCCAAAATCGCGCTTGCCGGCGAACTGCGGGTTGGAGCCGATCACGTCGCCCAGGAGGCGGGTGACGGCATTGCCATTGCTGTCCACGCCCTGGCGACTGCGGAAAGAGGCGTGGGCGCTTTCATCGCCATACAACCACTCTATCCGGTTCGCCGCCAAGCCGTCCGACGTGCCGTCTGGAGCATGGTTGAGGGCGCTCTGCTGGTTGGCGCTGAGGCCGCCAAGGGCGGTGGGATCGAGTTTCACCCCGTTTCCGGACAACACATGGGTTCCGGCATTGATGGCGCTGCGCACCGAAGTATAGATCTCGCGGGTTCCATTGCCGGCCTGCGTAACGAGTTTATCCTCGGCGTTCCACTTGAGCGCAGTCTTCACCGTCCCGTCCGGATTGATTTCACGGGCGATCAACTGGCCTGACCAGTCCTTGGCACGGAAGCCCGCGGTATAGAGCAGGGAATCGGACTGCAAGGTGGCCGAACTCGCCGCCGCCGAGGTCGCCGAGCTGTCCACCCGCGCTACGATGGTGCTGAGGAGATCGCCCATTTCCTTGGAGAAGGTGACAGGGTCGGCGGCGCTGAAGAAACCACCCCGACTGTTGATCGCCGCATGCAGCAGATCGTCGATTCTGGCCGGGCAGGCGCCACCACTGCAATTCGCCGTGCCACTGTCCGGATCAGGCCAGGTGATCGCCGTTCCATTCTTTTGCGCATCCCAGGCATCCTCGGGGTTAATGGTGCCAGTGACACCCAGGCCAACACCGAAAGTGACCATGTGCTGCCAGAAGGCCACGTTTTGAGGGGTAATCGGCACCTCGTTGGCCAGGTCAGAGCGCAGATCGCGATTCCAGTAATACATGGCCACGTCGGCCAATGTGTTTCCGCGTTCATCCCTGTAGGGGTCGGCCGCGGTGTACTGATAGGTGGTGCCATCCGGCGCGGTGATCGAGGGGCCCGTGGAATTGTCCACATTGCTGCGCGCGTCGCTGGTGTCGGCCTGGTAGGAGGAGCCCCCACTCCAGTAGCCGTCGGTCATCAGAATCGTATAGCTCTGGCGACACTGGAGATGCGCGCTGGTGTCGTCGGTTCCGGGCACCGCGCCCCAGGGACCGCGATTATCGCTGCGGCTGTAATACTGCCCGACATCATCGAGTGCACGACGTAGCGGCGTGCCTGCCGCGGGTATGTCGCGTTCATAGAGCAGATCGAAAAAGTCATCGCGGCTGGTACCGGCGAAAGAACGCACGCCGCGCACAATGGTGCTCGTGCTCACGTTGTCGATGGTGCTGGAGCCTTTGTTGATGGCGCCATAGCCGACGCGCAGGCTTTCACCTTGCAGGGAGAAGGCCTTGCCGATACCGGCGCGGGCGGTAAGGATGCGCGAGCGATAATAGCTGTACCAGTTGGCGAAGTTCTGGATCTCCTCGGCATAGGTGCAGGTGGCCGTCGATGCGGCGGCGCAGTCGGTGCGGTTCTCGCGGCCCTCGCCGGTATAGGTAGCCGTGGTGCTGCGGATTTCCGTCCGTGTATAGTTGCTCCAGGTCCAGATATCACCGCCGTTGTGCCAGAAATAGGTCGCCGGCCAGAAGGTTTTGCTGGTCGATGTACTGGAGCATGACGAGGCTGAGGAACAGGAATACCAGCGGGCGCTTTGAGTATTGTTGCTGGTCAGGTCCCGACTACCGGCGCCGGTTTTGGCAGGATTGTGATAAGCGGCACTGACAACGGCATTGGGCCAGAGCGTCCCGTCTGATTTGCTCCAGGGTGTATAGGTGGTGCCTGGATTATAGTACAGGGCATTGACCTGCGGCGAGCGCGACAGTGCGTTGTAGGGATTGTTGGCGTCCACGGTAGGGACCCGGTTATTGTAGTCCGAGGGACCATAGACATTGCTGGATCGGGGGAAGACATAGCGCGCATCCTCCAGGATCAGCCCGTCCGGCATCAGTTCAAAGTGCATGGAGCCCGAGTCGTCTATCACGAACATGATGTTGGGATCCACGCTGGCGGTGAGGAACAGCGGGATATCGGCGATGTTCACATTTGCCTGGACCGGCGTGGCCAACGCAAGCCCCATCGTGATGCCAAACACCAGCCCCTTCAGGCTGGTTACCGGGTTTGATGATGCAGTGTTCTTGTTCATGGTTGCTGTCCTCGATGTAACACGGCCCACAATGCCTGGTGACATCATTCAATCGCCTTGAAGCGGGTATGCAGCATGACGATGGCGTTGGGCGAGCCACCGCTTGCCTGGGCGGTAACCGGATAATAATTCGCAGGTGGCCCCATGCCGCTGGTGGTACCGGCAAAGTCCGCCGCCTGGCTGCCGCCGTAGAACACCTGCGTCGGCGGCGCCACGTACACGATAGGGGGCGTGGCCACGTATTGCGACGAGGTCATGGTGGTGCTCAGGGGTGGATTGACGGTGGTGTCCCAGGCAACGGGGTCTGGCAACTCGGCGTGGGTATCCGCCTGTGCCCGGTTCGCCGGGCTTGCAGCCAGCCAATTCTCTCCGTCGCGCAGCGCCGATTCCGCCGACTGCAGTGCGAGGTTCATGTCGCGGGTGTTGCCGGCCATGCGTTCCTGCAGGGTCGTGGTCTGCATGGTGGTCACGCCGATGATGGTCATCAGCAGCAGGAAGATCAGGCTGATGACCAGCACCGCGCCGGCTTGCGCGGCAGCCGTGTTTCCTATATGGCTCGGATGGATTTTTCGGTTCATGGTCTCATCCCCTACCGCACCCGGTTGCGGAGTGTGATGCTGTTATGGAACACCTGGCGCAGGCGACGATCATTCGCTGCGTTCGCCGTGACATCGCCCAGGGTGTAGTTTGCCGCGCCGGTGATATCGTCACTCGTTTCATTGGCCGCCATCAGCAGTGCGATCTGCACGCTGAGCACCGTGGCCCAGTCGCCGACGAGATCCGCGGTTACATACTGGTCCACCGTGCGGTCGCCGTCGGTATCGACCCCGTAGAGTACCTGCATGCTTTCCACCCCCTCGACCACTTCCTCCGGGGTACCCGCACTGGCGGCATTGGCCACGCCCACGCCGAGGGCCCGCCGGAACAGGCCCGGCGGACTGTTGGCGTCGTTATTGCGCTTGCCCACGTAGTAGATGAAGCTTTCCAGCTTCACCAGCTGGCCGCCCGCCTGGGTCAGGAGGGGTGCGGTGACCACATTGCCCGGCGAACATCCGTTGGAAAGAACCGCGTTGATCGATGTACCACCACTGATCGCTGTCACATTACAGGCCTGCACCCAGTCGGAACTCTGGCAGTCGGTCAGCAACAGGATATCGTCATCGTTGATATTGGCATTGGGGGTCACGTTCACCACCGTCTGGGCACCTGGTGCGATATTGTTAATAGTTGCCAGGTTGCCGCTCCCCCTCCAGATGCGCACGATATCCGAGCCCGGCACGGACCAGGTGCCGGTATCCAGCTCGGCGCCACCCGAGGTGGGCCAGTTGGCATTGCCGACACCACCGGCCTCCTGGACGGCCGCATTGTAGGCCGGCAGATTGAAGGTTGCGCCGGCGCCGGTGCCCAGCGCCTCCCAGCCCTGAACCCCCGCGCCCGGGTTGAAGGCCGGTGGTGGTCCGTTCAGGGTGTTGTTGATGTTTTGCACATAGGACGAACAGCCCATGTCACCCGCCATGCGGATATCGTAGCTCAGGGCGTCGATGGCAAAGCGGGCGTTTTCCTGCACCCGGGACATGGCATCATGGAAGCGGTAGGTCTGCTTGCTGCCCACGAACAGCTGGATGATGCCGGCTGACAGAATCAATCCCAGCACCATGGCCACCATGAGTTCGACCAGGGACAGGCCTTGTTGACGCTCCTGTATGCTCGCTGCGGTCATCTTCATAGCTGAACCTCGATGGCGAGTTCCTGGTGTTCTGCAACGGTATTGGTGCGGGTGTCGTTCCAGCGCACCGATACGGTAAAGACATCACCATTCTGGACAATCGCGCTGTCCCCCTGCGGCAGCAGGGCGGCGATGCGGTTACGCCATGCGCCCATGTCGACGGATGCGATGCCGCTGCCCGATACCGTCGCCCCATAGTTGATGTTGTAGGAGCCACCCACCGCCAGGTCACGGTTGGCGCGCATGATGTCGATGATTTCGTAACCCAGGTAACTGGCCTGGGTGCGCATGTACGCGCTGTGATTACCTTGCATGGAAATCCCTTGCATGGCCGCGATGCCCAGCAGGCCGATGGCCAGCACCAGCACTGAAACCAGTACCTCCATCAGTGAAAAGCCCTGACATTTCTGCCATCTTTGAATAGGATTTTTCGTTTTCCGCTTTAGGTTGAAGGTCGTCTTCATGCGCAATCTCTCCTGACGACACTCGCTCGTCCTGTGTTACTGATCCTTATAGCGCGCGCGCGATCAATCGAACCAGTGGCACAATTTTCTGGTTGCAAAAGAATTCTTGTCTCTGTTCCAGCAATGGGGAATTTTTGCCCCCTGCTATTAAATGTAATGGAAGCAACGAACACGGTGCCTGGATTATCTTCGTCTCTGATTGCCAGTCCATTGAATCCATCGAACACCCTTAGCACTTCTGCGGCCGGGCATGGTGATCGTCCAGCCCCTGCCGTTGTATCTGTGCTGACGGTCCATCCTTGTACATAGCCGTTAGCATTAGGATCGATGGTGATATCGCATGACCGCTTGATGGCCTCGCTGCGCGCCAGGTTCACGGCGGTGATCAGTTCATTGGATTGGGTGGCCAGTCGGTTGTTCTCGATGATGGCCCGAAAGCTGGGTACGCCGATGGCCAGCAGGATGGCCGCGATGCTGATGGTGACCATCAGTTCGATGAGCGTGAACCCTCTTGGATCGCGTTTATGGTTTTTCATGGCTACTGTAATAGCAGCCGGCCGACGGGAAACCCAAGGGCTTTTGGACGAACGGTCAGCCAGGGCCGACAAATGGTGGTCCTGGCGTGGCTCCCTGGCGTTGTGGAACAGTCGGTGGCCTAGACGTCGAGGTTCGCCACCGCCAGGGCATTGCGCTCGATGAACTCGCGGCGCGGTTCCACATGGTCGCCCATGAGGGTGGTGAAGATCTCGTCGGCGGCGACCGCGTCCTCGATCTGCACCTGCAGCATGCGCCGGCTTTCCGGATTCATGGTGGTCTCCCAGAGTTGATCCGGGTTCATCTCACCCAGGCCCTTGTAGCGCTGGATGTGCTGGCCGCGCTTGGCCTCCTCGAACAGCCAGTCGATGGCCTGCTTGAGGCTGTTGATGGGCTGGCTGCGTTCACCGCGCTGCACGAAGGCGCCTTCGCCGAGCATGCCTTCCAGCTGGCTGCCCAGGGCCAGCATGCGCTGGTAGTCGCCGCCCGCGAAGAATTCGCTGGGCAGTTGCTGTTCGGCGGCCACGATGCCGTGGGTGCGGCGGCGGATATGGATCACGAAGCCGCGTTCGCCTTCGCCCTCGCGGAAGGCCAGTTCCAGCTCCAGGCGCTGGCCCGGCGGCTGGTCGGCGTTGACGCGCTGTTCCAGTTCCTGCACCCAGCCGGTCATGGTGACCTGGTCGCCGAGCTGTACCTCGGTGAGTGCCGGCATGAACACCATCTTCTCCATGACCTGGTGGTGGTAGCGGCGCGCCATGCGCTGAATGGCGGCGGAGACCCCCATGTACTGGTGGGCCAGGGTCTCCAGGCCGGGGCCGGAGAGGGGGGATTCGGGGTTCAAATACAGTACGGCCTTGTCCAGGGCCGCCGACAGCAGGTAGGCCTGCAGCGCGGCATCATCCTTTACATACTGCTCCTGCTTGCCTTTCTTCGCCTTGTAGAGCGGCGGCTGGGCAATGTAGATGTAGCCGGCTTCGATCAGTGCCGGCATCTGGCGGTAGAAGAAGGTCAGCAGCAGGGTACGGATGTGGGAGCCGTCCACGTCGGCGTCGGTCATTATGATGATGCGGTGGTAGCGCAGCTTGTCGATATTGAATTCCTCGCGGCCGATGCCACAACCCAGGGCGGTGATCAGGGTGCCCACCTCGGCGGAGGACAGCATCTTGTCGAAGCGCGCCTTTTCCACATTGAGGATCTTGCCCTTGAGGGGCAGGATGGCCTGGGTGCGGCGGTCGCGTCCCTGCTTGGCGGAGCCGCCGGCGGAGTCACCCTCCACCAGGTAGAGTTCGGACAACGAGGGGTCGCGTTCCTGGCAGTCGGCCAGTTTGCCCGGCAGGCCGGCGATGTCCAGGGCACCCTTGCGGCGGGTCATTTCGCGGGCCTTGCGCGCGGCCTCGCGCGCCCGTGCCGCTTCGATGATCTTGGCGGTGATGGCCTTGGCATCACTGGGATTTTCCAGCAGGTAGTTGGACAGGTTTTCCGCCACCGTGGATTCCACCGTGGCCTTCACCTCCGAGGACACCAGCTTGTCCTTGGTCTGAGAGGAAAACTTGGGATCCGGCACCTTCACCGACAATACCGCCGTCAGGCCCTCGCGGGCATCATCCCCGGTAGTGCCCACCTTGGCCTTCTTGGCGATGCCCTCGCTTTCCATGTACTGGTTGAGGGTGCGGGTCAGGGCGCCCCGGAATCCGGCCAGGTGAGTGCCGCCATCCCGCTGGGGGATATTGTTGGTGAAACAGAAGATGTTTTCCTGGTAGGAGTCGTTCCACTGCATGGCCAGCTCGACGCCGATGCCGTCCTTCTGGGTGACCATGTAGAACACCTGGGGGTGCAGCGGGGTCTTGTTGCGGTTCAGGTGCTCCACGAAGGAGCGGATACCGCCTTGATATTCAAAGATATCCTGCTTATCGTTACGCTCGTCTGTAATCTTGATGCGTACCCCAGAATTCAGGAAGGACAGCTCGCGCAGGCGCTTGGTGAGGATGTCGTAGTGGAATTCGCGGTCACCACCGAAGATTTCAGCACTGGGCAGGAAGCGGATCTCGGTGCCGGAGCCCTCCGCCGTGCCGGTGACCGCCAGCGGCGCCTGGGGCTCGCCCATTCGGTATTCCTGGGTGTATTCCTTACCCTCGCGACAGATGGTGAGCTGCAGCCGTTCTGACAGCGCATTGACCACGGATACCCCCACGCCGTGCAGGCCGCCGGATACCTTGTAGGAATTGTCGTCGAACTTCCCGCCCGCGTGGAGCACGGTCATGATGACCTCGGCGGCGGAACGGCCTTCCTCCGGGTGGATGTCCACGGGGATGCCACGGCCGTCGTCCTTGACCGAGACGGACCCGTCCGCATGGATGGTGACGGAGATTTCCGAGCAATAATTGGCCAGGGCCTCGTCGATGGAATTATCCACCACCTCGAACACCATGTGGTGCAGGCCGGTACCGTCATCGGTGTCGCCGATGTACATACCCGGGCGTTTGCGAACCGCATCCAGCCCTTTCAATACCTTGATATTCGAGGAATCGTAGCTCATATCCGTATCCTTGTGGGTGGGATATCTCCCGCCCGCTGAAAGACAGCCTATAAAGGCGCGATTATACCACTTCCCGCACCACACCGTGTTCCACGTGAAACCGTGCCGGTTCCGGCCAATCGCCCAAGTCCAGGGCAGCGGCATCGATGGCGGTGATGAAGACCTGCGACCCCAGTTCCCGCAGCTGGGCCAGCACCCGGGCCTGGTGCTCCGCATCCAGCTCCGCCGGAAGATCGTCCACCAGGAACTGGCAGATTCGATCCCGGCGCCGGAACAACAGCTCCGCCTGGGCCAGCAGCAGGGCGATGAGCAGCTGCTTCTGCTGGCCCCGGGACAGGCGGTCCCGAACATCCTGGTCCGCCTGCAGGAACTGCAGGTCGGCGCGGTGGGGGCCAACCCGGGTCTGCCCCTGCTCACGATCCCGCACCAGGGCCTCCGCCAGCGCAGCCGGGTAGTCCAACCGCTGGGCCCAGCCTGGAGCGTAGCGCAGGGACAGGGGTGCCAGGCCCAGGATCCGCTCCGCCTGCTCGGCGAACAGGGGCTCCAACTCCTTTATATAGGTACAACGCATTTCGTGGATGCGGCCACCGGACGCCAGCAGGGGAGCATCCCAGATCCGTACCTGGGCCTCCGCCACGCCCTGGCGCAGGCAGGCATTGCGTTGCTTCAGGGCCTGGGCGTACTGGCGCCAGGTGGCGTGGAATTCCGGTTCCACGTGAAACAATCCCCAATCCAGGAACTGGCGCCGGTACTTGGGGCCTTCCTCCAGGACCCGGTGCAGGTCCGCCGTAATGACCACCAGGGGAAAATGGGCCGCCAGGTCCGAAACCCGCCGCACCGGCGCGCCATCGAGGCGAATATCCAGCTCCTTGCGACCCCGGCGCAGCCCGACAGGCAGGGTGCGGCCCGACTCCTCCAGCCGGGCCACCAGCTGGAAGGCTTCGCAACCCTCGCGGATCAGGGTTTCCAGGCGTTGGGTACGGAAGGAGCGCAGACGGGCCAGCACATGGATGGCTTCCAGGAGGCTGGTCTTGCCGGCAGCATTTTCCCCGGTGATCAGGTTACAGCGAGGGGAGAAATCGAGTCGGGCCGTGGCGAGGTTGCGGAAATCCTGGATGTCTAGGCGGGAGAGGGTCATTTCGGAATGCCCGCTACTTCGTCATTCCCGCCTGCGCGGGAATGACAGCAGCGACGATCATGCCAACCCTGGCCAGACGTCAGCAGGTACATCGTGCAGGGGCATGGCCGAACTACAACCGCATCGGCATGACCACATACTGGCAGCGGGTCGTGCCGGGTTCCTGGATCAGGCAGCTGCTGTTGGAATCGCTGAGGATCAGTTCCACCTGGCCGGTGCGCAGGGCCGCCAGGGCGTCGAGCAGGTAAGTCACATTGAAACCGATCTCCAGGGCCGCACCCTGGTATTCCACTTCCAGTTCCTCGTCGGCCTGTTCCTGCTCCGGGTTATGGGCCTGGATACGCAACACATCGGGATCCAGGTTCAGGCGGATACCCCGGTATTTCTCGTTGGACAGGATGGAAGTGCGGGTCAGGGCCTGGCGCAGGGACTCGCGGTCGGCCAGCACCCGTTTGTCGCCACCCTTGGGCACAACCCGCTGGTAGTCGGGGAAACGGCCATCGATGAGCTTGGAGGTGAAGCGCAGCTCCGGAGTGGAGACGCGGATGTGATTGCTGCCGATCTCCACCTGGGCCTGTACATCGCTGTCATCCAGCAGTCGCACCAGTTCCTGGATGCCCTTGCGGGGTACGATCACCTGCTGTCCCTCGGCACCGTCCACGCTGGCGACCATGTCGCTCAGGGCCAGGCGGTGTCCGTCGGTGGCCACTGCCCGCACGGAGTCGGGATTCAGTTCCAGCATCAGGCCATTCAGGTAATAACGCACATCCTGCTGGGCCATGGAAAAATGGGTGCGCTCGATGAGTTCGCGGAAATCCCGTTGCGCCACGGCAAACTGGCGTGAACCGGCCATGGGCTCCACCAGGGGAAACTCGGAGGCGGGCAGGGTGGCGAGGGTGAACCGGCTCCGGCCACCCTGCACCAGGATGCGATCATCCTTGAGGGAGATGCTCATGTTCACTCCCTCGGGCAAGGTTCTGCAGATATCGAACAGCTTGCGTGCCGGGATGGTGATTTCTCCGGGTTCCTCTACCTCCAGACCTACCCGCGCCTGCAGTTCCACTTCCAGGTCGGTGGCGGTGAGTTCGAGACCCGTGGCACTGGCATTGACCAGCACATTACCCAGGACCGGCAGGGTCTGGCGTCGCTCCACCACGCCAATGACCTGCTGCAAGGGTTTGAGGAGTGTTTCGCGTTGAATCTGGAATTTCATGGCGATCCGTCGTGGTTCGTGTGTGAAAGAAAATAAAAATTATTGGTGTTTGCTCTTAAAGTTTCTTTTGGTTGTTACAACTACTAGTCCTGGCCCAAGCGGGGGATAACCGTTATTTTACCTTTAATTTCAATATATTATGTGAATCATAAACAGGCGCATAAGGTACCGGGCAAGCTGTGTGCGTCCTGTGGATAAAGTGGGATAAGCCTGCCCCCGATTATTATCCACAGCTTGTCCCCATCATGTGCTCAGGCTTCTCAACAGGTTGTCAAAATCCTCCTGCATGCGCGCATCGCTTTCCTTCAATTCCACGATCTTGCGGCAGGCATGCAGCACCGTGGTGTGGTCGCGACCGCCGAAGGCATTGCCGATCTCCGGCAGGCTGTGGCGGGTCAGTTCCTTGGCCAGGGCCATGGCCAGCTGGCGCGGCCGGGTGATGGAGCGGGTACGGCGCGCCGACAGCAGGTCGGCGACGCGGATCTTGTAGTACTCGGCCACGGTCTTCTGGATGTTCTCGATGGACACCAGTTTGTCCTGCAGGGCGAGCAGGTCGCGCAGGGCCTCCTTGGTGAACTCCAGGGTGATGGGTCGGCCGGTGAAACGGGCGCTGGCGATGACGCGGCGCAGGGCACCCTCCAGTTCGCGGATATTGGAGGCGATGCGCTTGGCGATGAAGAAGGCCACGTCGTGGGGCATGTCCACCTGGGCCTGCTCCGCCTTGCTGAGGATGATGGCGACGCGGGTCTCCAGTTCCGGTGGTTCGATGGCCACCGTCAGGCCCCAGCCGAAACGCGATTGCAGTCGCTCTTCCAGGCCCTGGACCTCCTTGGGGTAGCGGTCGCAGGTGAGGATCACCTGCTGCTGGCCTTCCAGCAGGGCGTTGAAGGTGTGGAAGAACTCTTCCTGGGAACGCTCCTTGCCGGCGAAGAACTGGATATCATCGATGAGCAGGGCGTCGACGGAACGGTAATGGCGCTTGAATTCGTTGATGGCGTTGTGCTGCAGGGCCTTCACCATGTCGGCAACGAAACGCTCCGAGTGCAGGTACACCACCTTGGCGGAGGGATTGCCCTCCAGGATCAGGTTGCCGATGGCGTGCATCAGGTGGGTCTTGCCCAGGCCCACGCCGCCATAGATGAACAGCGGGTTGTAGGCATTGCCCGGGTTCTCCGCCACCTGGCGCGAGGCGGCGCAGGCCAGCTGGTTGGACTTGCCTTCCACGAACAGGGAGAAGGTGTGAGCCGGGTTGAGGTTGTGGTTGGCGTTCGGGCGGGCGTCGCGGTCCGGGGCCGGGGGACGTGGTGCGCTGACGGCCGCCATGGTGGCCGGCACGGCCTTGGGCTTGCAGGTGCCGATCTCCAGCCGTACCCGCGGCGCGGCGGGATCGCCCATGCCGGTGACCGTGGCGCTGATGGAATCGATGTAGTGATCGCGTACCCAGTCGAGCACGAAACGGTTCGGCGCCAGTAACCGCAGGGCACCCCCTTCCTCGATGGCGTGCAGGGGTCGAATCCAGGTGTTGAATTGCTGCTCAGGCAATTCATTTTCCAGTCGATTCAAACACTTTTGCCAGAGCGAGCCGTCCACTCATCACACCTCGATGCTGCCGGTTCAGGGGGGATTGAAGGCCGCAGTCTACCCCCCCGGGCGCCACTTATCCACACCCGGCCACAAGTTTTCACCCGTCCCTTTTCAGTTGCCAAGGAGAGGGAAAACCAGTACTCTTCGCGCTTTTCCCTGCCCGCATTGCGAGCGGGTATTCGCCTTATCATTTCGGAAGCCAAGGTCATGCAGAGAACATTCCAGCCCAGTGTCATCAAGCGCGCCCGTACCCACGGTTTTCGTGCCCGCATGGCAACCGCGAACGGCCGCAAGGTCCTCAAGGCCCGTCGTGCCAAGGGCCGCGCCCGCCTGATCCCCTGATCGATCCACGCCCGGTGGGGAACAGCCAGGCTTTTCCCCGCACGGCCCGTGTCACCAGCGCAGGCGAGTATCGCAGGGTCTTCCAGCACAGCCAGTGCAAGTCCAGCGATCGCTGGCTGACGGTACTGGCGGTAGGCAATGACCTGGGGCATGCCCGCCTGGGCCTGGCCATCTCGCGCAAGGCGGAGAAGACCGCGGTGGGGCGCAACCGGGTGAAACGCATCATCCGGGAGAGTTTCCGCCACCACCAGGACGAGCTGAATGCCTGGGACCTGGTGGTGATCGCTCGCCCCGGCGTGGCCGCGCAGACGCGCAGCGCGTTACAGGCGGCCCTGGCCAAACACTGGACCCGGTTACAACGCACATGCGTCGAATCCTGATTCTGCTCATCCAAGCATACCGCTACCTGTTCAGCCCCTGGCTGGGCAATCATTGCCGTTTCTATCCCAGCTGTTCCCATTATGCCCAGGAAGCCGTACACACCCACGGCGCCCTGCGTGGCAGCTGGTTGACCTTGCGCCGCCTCGGCCGTTGCCACCCCTGGCATGCCGGCGGCGTCGATCCCGTACCCCCCAAGGAGTCGCACCGTTCCCATGGATAATCAGCGCCTGATCCTGTTCATTGCCCTTTCCTTCGTGGTGCTGCTCATGTGGCAGGCCTGGATGGAGGACTATGGCCAGGCCCCGACGACCGTGGAAAGTGCCAGTGCGCCCGGTACCCCGACGGATGCCGAACAGGAGCTCCCGGAGCTGCGTCCCCTGGACGCCACCGATACCCCCGCCGCCAGTCCCCTGGAAGATGGCGGACTGCTCAAGTCGGGCAAAACGGTACGGGTGGTCACCGATGTGCTGGACCTGGAGATCAGCACCCGCGGCGGCGATGTGCGCAAGCTGCGCCTGCCCACCTACCCGGAGTCCACCGAGCCCGATGCCGAGCCCATGACGCTCATGAACGACAGCCTGCCCAACCTGTTCGTGGCCCAGTCCGGCCTGCGCAGCGCCGAGGGGCCGGAGCCCACCCACCACGTGGAATACCGTGCCGAGCAGGATCACTACGAACTGGCGCCCGGCAGTGATGAACTGCGCGTGCCCCTGCACTGGACCAGCCCGGAAGGTGTGCGTGTCACCAAGACCTATATCCTGACGCGTGGCGACTTCGACATCCGGGTGGAACACCGGGTGGAAAACGGCAGCGCCCAGCCCTGGAGCGGACGCGAATACCGCCAGCTGCAGCGTACCCAGGTGGCGGAGGCCGGCCAGTCCGCCTTCATTTACACCTATATGGGCGGCGTCATCTACAGCCCGGAAAACAAGTACGAGAAGATCACCTTCAGCGACATGATGAACGAGCGCCTGCAGCGCGAGATCAGTGGTGGCTGGGCGGCCATGATCCAGCACTACTTCCTCGGTGCCTGGGTGCCCGCCAGCGACATGCCCGCCGATTACTACAGCATGGTGCTGGGCAACACCCGCTACGTACTGGGCATGGTGGACCTGCAGCCGCGCACCGCGCAGCCGGGAGAGACCGTCACCTTCGCCAGCACCCTGTATGCGGGCCCGAAGCTGCAGGATGAGATGAAGGAAGTCGCCCCCGGCCTGGAACTGACCGTGGACTACGGTTTCCTCACCGTGCTGGCGCAGCCGCTGTTCTGGCTGCTGAAATGGATCCATGCCGTAGTGGGCAACTGGGGCTGGGCCATCGTGCTGCTGACCCTGCTCATCAAGCTGGTGTTCTACAAGTTGTCCGAGACCAGCTACAAATCCATGGCCAACATGCGCAAGCTGGCGCCGCGCCTGAAGTCGCTGAAGGAACGCTACGGCGACGACAAGCAGCGCCTCAACCAGGCCATGATGGAGATGTACAAGACCGAGAAGATCAACCCGCTGGGTGGCTGTCTGCCCATACTGGTGCAGATCCCGGTGTTCATCGCCCTCTACTGGGTGCTGTTGGAAAGCGTCGAGCTGCGCCAGGCGGACTTCATCTTCTGGATCACCGACCTGTCCACCCGCGATCCCTACTTCGTGCTGCCGGTCATCATGGGCATCACCATGATTATCCAGCAGAAGCTCAACCCCGCGCCCCTGGATCCCATCCAGGCCAAGGTGATGATGATCCTGCCCATCGTGTTCACCGTGTTCTTTGCCTTCTTCCCCTCGGGTCTGGTGCTCTACTGGGTGGTCAACAACACCCTGTCCATCGCCCAGCAGTGGGTCATCACCCGGCGTATCGAGGCCGGCGCCAAGTCATAACCCTCGCATGAGCGACACCATCGCCGCCATCGCCACCCCCCCCGGGCGTGGCGGCGTGGGCGTCATCCGAATCTCAGGCGCAGGGGTTCCCGAACTGGCAGCGCGGTTGCTGGGTCGTCTGCCGCCCCCGCGCCAGGCCAGCCTGCACACCTTCACCGATGCGGGCGGCCGGGCCATCGACCAGGGCCTGGCGCTTTATTTCCCCGCCCCGCGTTCCTTCACCGGCGAGCATGTACTGGAACTGCAGGGCCATGGCGGCCCGGTGGTGCTGGACCTCCTGCTCGCGCGGGTGCTGGACCTGGGCGCCCGCGCCGCCCGCCCCGGCGAGTTTTCCGAACGCGCCTTCCTCAACGACAAGCTCGACCTGGCCCAGGCCGAGGCCATCGCCGACCTCATCGACAGCGGCACCGCCGAGGCGGCTCGCGCCGCCATGCGTTCCCTGGAAGGAGAGTTCTCGCACCGGGTGAACCGGTTGCTGGAGGCGCTGATCCAGTTGCGCATGTACGTGGAGGCGGCCATGGATTTCCCCGAGGAAGAGGTCGACTTTCTCTCCGACGGCCAGGTGCAGGCGCAGCTCACCGCGCTGGAAGAGGCTTTCACGGCCCTGGAGGCCGGTGCCCGCCAGGGCCGCCTGTTGCGCGAGGGCATGACGGTGGTCATCGCCGGCCGCCCCAATGCCGGCAAGTCCAGCCTGCTCAACGCCCTCGCCGGCCGCGACGCCGCCATCGTCACCGCCATCGCCGGTACCACCCGCGACGTGCTGCGCGAGCACATCCAGATCGACGGCATGCCCCTGCACGTGCTGGACACCGCCGGCCTGCGCGAAAGCATGGACCCGGTGGAACAGGAAGGCATGAAACGCGCCTGGAGCGAGATCGAACGCGCCGATCGCCTGTTGCTGGTGGTCGATGACGTGGAAGGTTTTGGCGCCGAAGAGGAGGCCATCCTGGCGCGCCTGCCGCCGGCCCTGCCGCGCACCCTGGTCTACAACAAGGCCGACCTCACTGGCCGCCCCGTCACCACCCGCATTCACCAGGACATGGAGGCCCTGGTGTTGTCCGCGGAAACGGGTATCGGCGTCGAGGCCCTGCGCACCTTCCTGAAACGCTGCATGGGCTATGGCGGAGAAACCCAGGACGGATTCACCGCCCGCCGTCGTCACCTCGATGCCCTGCGTCGCGCGCATGCCCACGTGCGCGAGGGCGAACGCCAGCTGCGCGAACAGCGTGCCGGCGAACTCCTGGCCGAGGAACTGCACCAGGCCCAGCAGGCCCTGGGCGAGATCACCGGCACCTTCACCAGCGAGGACCTGCTGGGCAGGATCTTCTCCAGTTTCTGCATCGGAAAATAATCCTGCCGGACTCGCTCCGGAAGAGGGGCCGGGGTATGCCATCGTGGCAATGGCCTGGTCATCATTCCGTCACGGAATCTTCACGGACCTGCAATCCCCACGCACCATACTGGCGCGGACCTCATCAAGGGGAGATATCCCATGCTGGATCACATCCTGAGACAGGTGCAGTCCTACACCCGGACCCACGGTGCGGCCCCCAATGCGGTGTTGATCAGTGCCGAACATCTACAGATCCTGCAAGACCTGTATCCGAGGTTGTTCGACAGGGATCCGCAGCTGGAGCTGGGCTTTCGTTTCATCGTGGTACCGGGTTCCGAGAGTCCGCATCCGCGCGCGGCCCATGTGCCGGAGCGGCGCAGTTCATTGCAGCGCAACGCTGCCTGAGACGTGCGCCGGGGGTGGGATCAGGGTAGCCCCCGGATTCCTCGTTCCAGGCGTTTCAACAGGGCCGCGTCCGGGTGCCGGCCATAGCGCAGGGCGATGTAGTCGCGGCTGATGGCGCGGATGTTTTCCGCCTGCCGCGGCAGCAGGGCCGCCGCCCGGCGCGCGAATTCCTCCGGCCCCTCCGGGCCATGGCGGCGGATGCCGTGCCGGGCCAGCTTGCGACAGAAACGGTCCCAGAGTTGCCGTGCCGGTTCCGGGCGCGGCCCGGGCCGGTACAGGATCAGCAGGGCCAGCAACGCCAGCACCAGCACCAGGGCGACGGCCAGCAGGCGGGCAATGCCCTGCCAGGACAGGTCCGGAAAGCCCAGCCCCGCCAGCAGTTGCCGCTGCCGTTCGGGGCCATAGCCGAGCACCCACTGGTTCCAGCGATTGTTGAGGGCGTCCTGGTAGATGCGCAGGCGCTCCAGGCCACTCAGTACCCGTTCGCTGGCGGGCAGGCGGAAGTCCACGGCTTCGCCCTCGCGCATGGGGCGTGGATCGATGCCACGCTCGATGCGTTGCGGCGCCACCGCGGCGGTGGGATCCACTCGCCACCAGCCCTCGCCCTCCAGCCAGACCTCGGCCCAGGCATGAGCATCCGATTGGCGCACCACCAGGTAGTCACCCACCGGGTTGCGCTCCCCGCCCAGGTAGCCCGTCACTACCCGCGCCGGCAGGCCCGCCGCGCGCATCAGCGTGGTGAAGGCGGCGGCGTAGTGTTCGCAGAATCCGCGCCGCGTCTCGAACAGGAATTCATCCACCGGATCCCGCTCCAGGCGCGGCGGGTTCAGGGTGTAGACGAAAGGCTGCTCGTGAAAGTGACGCAGCGCCTGCCCCACCAGCTGGCGCGGCGATGTTGCCTGCTGGCGCCAGCCGTCCGCCAGATCCCGCACCCGTGCACTGGTGCCCGGGGGCAGCTGGCGACTGCGCGCCAGCCGCGCCGGGTCTTCCTCGGCGGCGAATACCTGGTGGGAGGTGACCTGGTAGCGCAGGCGTTCGCGCACCGGGCGGGCCGCGAGCAGCTGGTAGTCCGCTTGCAGGCGCGCGCCGGGCACCCCGCTGGCGGGACGGTCCAGGGCCAGCAAGGAGCGTTCGCCGTGGGGCTCCAGGGTCACCTGGTGGACGAGGCCATCATCCAGCGGTAGCGGCACGAAGCCTTCGGGTTCCCGTGACGGCTCGCCCGGCGTCCAGCGGCGGCCGTCGGTATGCTCGAACACCGGCCCGCGCCAGTAGCGCAGCGCCGGTGGCGGGATCTCGCCGGCGAACTCCACCCGGAAGGCCACCGCCTCCGATTGGGCCAGGGCGCTAATGCGGCCCGGCTCCATTTCATTGCTCAGGCCCGTGACCCCGCTGTGGGCATCGCGCGGCAGGTTCCAGAGCGGGCCGGGGATGCGCGGGAACAGCAGGAACAGGATCAGCATCAGCGGCAGGGCCTGCAGCAGCATGGAGCCCGCCAGGCGTGCCGAAGCCGGCAGCGGCCGACTGCCGGCGGGGTCGCTGAAGGCCACCCAGACGCTGGTGATCACCAGGGTGGTGGCCAGCAGGTAGAGGGCCGTGGGTACCGACTGGCTGAACAGCAACTGCACCACGAGCAGAAAATAGGACAGGAATATCAGCAGGTTCAGATCCCGCGGCCCCCTTAGTTCCAGGAACTTGAGGGCCAGCAGCAGTACCAGCAGGGCGGCGCCCGCCTCCCGGCCGAGCAGGGTGCCGAACTGGACGACCATGGCGGTGGTGGCGAGCAGCAGCAGGAGCAACCGCGTCCAGCCCCCCGGGGCCGGGCGCTGGCGCAGGCCCAGGTTGAGGCGCCAACCCACCACCAGCAGCCAGGCCAGGGTGGCGGCGAGGGGCAGACGTAGCAGGTGCGGCGCGGCGGTCAGCAGCAGCATCAGGGCCAGGCCCAGCCACAGGGCGCGGCGTGGATGCCAGGGTACCGTGGCGGCGCTCATGGTGGCGTACCCTGGTCCGCCAGGGCGCGCAGGCAGCGTTCGCGATGGGCCGGCCCCTGGTCCGGTTCCAGGCGGCAGGACGGCAGGCGCAGGCCGAAATGCCGTTGCTCCGCGGCGGCATCCAGCACCCAGCGGCACAGCACTGACAATCGCGTCTCGGCATCCAGGCCCGCCAGCGTCTCCCAGTCGAACCAGCATTCCTCCACCCGGTCGCCGCCGAACTCCTTGGTGAGCATGCCCTGGCCGCGGGCCACGGCCTTCCAGTGCACATGGCGCAGGGAGTCACCGCTGTGGAACTGGCGAAAGCCCCGGAAATCATCACTGCCACGGCCCTGGTCGCCGGCCTCGCTGGGCTGGCGCGGGGCCTGGGGCGGGGGCGGTGCCTGCGTCGGGCGCGGATAGACCCAGGCCGCCTGGTCGAGGCGCAACCGCGTCCAGGCGCGGAACAGGCCGAGCGGAAAGCGGGTTTCCAACAGCAGCGTGCCGGCCTGCAGGCGCCCGCGCCGGGGCGCCTGGCGCTGCAGCCACAGGGACAGGGTTTGGCCGGCGGGCAGGCTGGCGATTGCCGGTGCGTCGGCCTCCAGCCAGGCGCGGATGGCGGGCCGCTCGCGGGTGTCGGGATTGCGCAGACGCAGCTCGAACCCGGCCGACCCGCCGGCGAAGGCATCGCGGCTTGCACCGGCATGGACCTCCAGGCCGGTGAGGTTGCGATAGGTGTGATAGAGAGCCACCTGCCCAAGCCCTGCGAGCAGGAAGGTCAGGCCATAGGCCAGGCTGTTGTTGTAGTTGATGGCACCCAGCAACATGATCACCAGCAGCAGGGCGAAGCCCCAGCCCTGGCGGGTGGGCAGGATGAAGACCTGGCGGTAGGCCAGCCGCACCCGGCCTGCACGATCCGGTGTGGCGATGCGGCTGTCCAGGAACCAGCGGATCGGGTTGGCCAGGGTCATTTCAGGGAATGGCCAGCTCCAGCAGCGGCCGCAACACCCGCGCCGGGTCTCCGTCCTCCCGGTCGCGGCCCTGCAGCCGGTGGCCCACCACCCCGGGCAGCACCGCCTGCACATCCTCGGGCAACAGGTAGTCGCGGCCCGCCAGCAGGGCCCAGGCACGGGCGCCGCGCAACAGGGCAAGGCCCGCGCGCGGCGACAGACCGGTGGCATAGTGGGTCGATTCGCGGCTGAACTCCAGGAGCGACTGCACATAATCGATGAGGGCGGGGCTGGCATGGACGGCGGCGGCCTGCTCCTGCAGGGCGCGCAGGCCCGCCGTGTCCACCACCGGGAGCAGGGCGGCGGTCAGGGCGCGGCGGTCGGCGCCGGCGAGCATTTCCCGCTCCGCCGCGGCACCGGGATAGCCCAGTTCGATGCGCATCAGAAAGCGGTCGAGCTGGGATTCGGGCAGCGGGAAGGTGCCGATCTGGAAGGTGGGGTTCTGGGTGGCGATGACGAAGAAGGGTTCCGGCAGTTTGCGGGTCTCGCCCTCCACCGTGATCTGGCCTTCCTCCATGGCCTCCAGCAGGGCACTCTGGGTCTTGGGCGTGGCGCGGTTGATCTCGTCGGCCAGGATCAGCTGGGAAAACACCGGCCCGGGATGGAACTGGAAGCCGCCCGCGGCGCGGTCATAGATGGACACGCCGAGGATGTCCGCCGGCAGCAGGTCGCTGGTGAACTGGATGCGCTGGTAATCCAATCCCAGGGTGCGGGCCAGCACATGGGCCAGGGTGGTCTTGCCGACGCCGGGCAGGTCCTCGATGAGCAGGTGGCCGCGCGCCAGCAGGCAGGCCACCGCCAGGCGGATCTGCACTTCCTTGCCGAGGATGATGGAGCCGACGCTGTCGAGGATGGCCTGTAGGGTCTTGTCCATGGGGTCCATGATCACATAAAAAACGATGTTTGCCATGATCCCGAAGTCTGGCACCCGTAGGAGCGGGTTTCCGGCCCTGGTTCCGCAAGTTTCCAGGGCCATCGATTCTGGCGGCTGGCGGCGGATTTCCGTAGACTAGATGGTCCTTCCGAGGAAATTCCATGGACTATTCACAGGATTTCGATGTCATCGTGGTCGGCGGCGGCCACGCCGGGACCGAGGCCGCATTGGCCGCGGCGCGCCTGGGTGCGCGTACCCTGCTGCTGACCCACAACATCGAGACCCTGGGCCAGATGAGCTGCAACCCTGCCATCGGCGGCATCGGCAAGGGCCACCTGGTGAAGGAGATCGACGCCCTGGGCGGCATCATGGCGCGCGCCGCCGACCATGCCGGCATCCAGTTTCGCACCCTCAATGCCAGCAAGGGCCCGGCGGTGCGCGCCACCCGCGCCCAGGCCGATCGTGCCCTGTACAAGGCCTTCGTGCGCGAGGCCCTGGAAAACCAGCCCAATCTCACCCTGTTCCAGCAGGCCGTGGACGACCTGCTGGTGGCGGGCGAACGGGTCACCGGTGTGGTCACCCAGATGGGGCTGCGCTTTCATGCCTCCACCGTGGTGCTGACCGTGGGCACCTTCCTTGGCGGGCGCATCCACATCGGGCTCGAAAACCATGAAGGCGGCCGCGCCGGCGACCCGCCCAGCAATGCCCTGGCACGGCGCCTGCGTGAGCTGCCGTTCCGGGTGGAGCGCCTCAAGACCGGCACGCCGCCGCGCATCGACGGCCGCAGCCTGGACTATGGCCGCCTGCAGGAGCAGCCCGGCGACGACCCGGCGCCGGTATTCTCCTATATGGGCAGCCTGGCGGATCATCCGCCCCAGGTGTCCTGCTTCATCGCCCACACCAATGAACGCACCCATGACATCATCCGCGGGGGCATGGACCGCTCGCCCATGTACACCGGCATCATCGAAGGCGTGGGGCCGCGCTACTGTCCCTCCATCGAAGACAAGGTTGTGCGCTTCGCCGACAAGGGTTCGCACCAGGTGTTCGTGGAGCCGGAAGGCCTGCATACCCACGAGGTCTATCCCAACGGCATCTCCACCAGCCTGCCCTTCGATGTGCAGCTGGCGCTGGTGCGCTCCATCGCGGGCTTCGAGCAGGCCCACATCACCCGCCCCGGCTATGCCATCGAATACGATTACTTCGATCCGCGCGACCTGCGCTACAGCCTGGAGACGAAGCATCTGGGCGGGCTGTTCTTCGCCGGCCAGATCAACGGCACCACCGGTTACGAGGAGGCGGCGGCCCAGGGCCTGCTGGCGGGCCTCAACGCCGCGCGCCAGGCACTGGAGCAGGAGCCCTGGTGGCCGGGGCGCGACCAGGCCTACCTGGGCGTGCTCATCGACGACCTGATCACCCGCGGCACCCTCGAGCCCTATCGCATGTTCACCAGCCGCGCCGAGTATCGCCTGCTGCTGCGCGAGGACAATGCCGACCTGCGCCTGACGCCGCGCGGCCGCGAGCTGGGCCTGGTGGACGATGCGCGCTGGGCGCATTTTGAACAGCAGCAGGCCGCGGTGCAGGCGGAGCAGCAACGCCTGGCGGGGTTGCTGGTGCGCCCCGACTCCGCCATGGCGGCGGCCCTCAATGCGCACCTGGAGAATCCGCTGGTGCGTGAGCACCGCGCCATGGAACTTCTGCGCCGTCCGGAACTCGATTATGCACGCCTCACCGCCATCGACGGCATCGGTCCCGGCGTCGCCGATCCCCGCGTAGCCGGGCAGGTGGAGGTGCAGGCCAAGTACGCCGGCTATATCGAGCGGCAGCAGCAGGAGATCGAGCGCCAGCGCCGCCACGAACAACAGGCCTTGCCGGTGGATCTGGACTACGCTCAGGTTCGCGGCCTGTCCGCCGAGGTGCGCGAGAAGTTCAGCCGCGTGCGTCCCGAAACCCTGGGTCAGGCGGCGCGTATCCCCGGTGTCACCCCGGCCGCCATTTCGCTGCTGCTGGTGCACCTGAAAAAACAGGGCACACGGCAGGCCTCGTCCCCGGAGCGGGTCGTTGGCCAGCAAGGCGCCTGAACCTGAATCATGTTGCGGACGCCCCTACCCCCGATCACTGGATGGCAAATATGACTCCCCAAGCACGGCTGCAAGCCGGTCTGCAGTCCCTCCATTTGCCCCTTTCCACGACGGTGCAGGAACAGCTGTTGCAGTTCGTGCAACTGCTCATCAAATGGAACCGGGTGTATAACCTGACCTCGGTACGCAAGCCAGATGACATCATCGTGCGCCACATCCTCGATTCCCTGGTGGTGGTGCCGCACCTGGAGGCGCGGCGGGTGCTGGACGTGGGCACGGGCGCCGGCCTGCCCGGTATCCCCCTGAGCCTCGCCTGCCCGGATACGCAATTCGTGCTGCTGGACAGCAACAACAAGAAGGTCCGTTTCGTGCGCCAGGCCATCGCCGAAATGGGCCTGGACAATGTCAGTGTGGAGCAGACCCGGGTGGAGGACTATCGGCCTGACCAGCCCTTCGATGTGGTGGTCAGCCGCGCCTATTCCTCCCTGGCCGAGATGCATGCCCAGGTGGAACGCCTGCTGGCCCCCGATGGTCGCCTGCTGGCCATGAAGGGTGTCTATCCCCTGGCGGAGATGGATGCCCTGAAGGCGGCCGGTATCGCCTCGGAAGTCGTTCCCCTGCAGGTGCCGGGGCTGGACGCGGAGCGGAATCTGGTTATCCTGAAGGCCTCATGAGTCGCATCATCGCCATTACCAACCAGAAGGGCGGCGTGGGCAAGACCACCACCTCCGTCAACCTGGCCGCCTCCCTGGCTGGCACCCGGCGCCGCGTGCTGCTGGTGGACCTGGATCCGCAGGGCAACGCCACCATGGGCAGCGGCGTCGACAAGCACGAGGTGGAACTCAGCGCCTACGAACTCCTGCTGGGCCATGCCCCCGCCGAGGCCATCATGGTCCAGGCCAGCGAGGCCGGCTATCACCTGATCCCGAGCAATGCCGACCTCACTGCCGCCGAGGTGGAGCTGATGCAGCTGGAGGGCCGCGAAACCCGGCTGCGCGACGCCCTGGAGTCGGTGCGCGAGCGCTTCGACTACATCCTCATCGATTGCCCGCCGACCCTGAACATGCTGACCATCAATGCCCTCACCGCCGCGCACGGGGTGCTGATCCCCATGCAGTGCGAATACTATGCCCTCGAGGGACTGTCGGCCCTGATGGACACGGTGGAGCAGATCCGCGCCGCCGTGAACCCGGGGCTGGAGATCGAGGGCCTGCTGCGCACCATGCACGATGCCCGCAACAACCTGGCCAACCAGGTATCGGACCAGCTGCTGGAGCATTTCGGTGACAAGGTCTACCGCACCATCATCCCGCGCAACGTGCGCCTGGCCGAGGCCCCCAGCCACGGCCTGCCCATCCTCAAGTACGACCAGGCCTCGCGCGGCTCCCTGGCCTACCTGGCCCTGGCCGGCGAGCTGGTGCGGCGCGAGCAGGAGCGCCAGCAGCAGGAAGCGGCAGTATCCTAGGGGACAGACTTAAGTCTGTCCCCATGCAACTGCTTCCATTATGATGGGCGCCTTATCCGATACGACCCGACCCCATGGCAGCCAAGAAACGCGGACTAGGAAAAGGACTCAATGCCCTGCTCGGCAGCAATGTGACGCGCGCCGCGGCCGCGCCGGTGCCGGCCGTAGCGTCCCCGCAGGACGCGGCTGCCGAGGGCGAGCTGCGTAGCCTGCCCGTGGAGCGCATCCAGCGTGGCGTCTATCAGCCGCGCATGGACATGCATACCGAAAGCCTCCAGGACCTGGCCGATTCCATCAAGGCCCAGGGGGTGGTGCAGCCCATCGTGGTGCGGCTGGTGGGCAAGGGCCAGTACGAGATCATCGCCGGCGAGCGGCGCTGGCGCGCCGCGCAATTGGCCGGCCTGACCGAGATCCCCGCCGTGGTGCGCGAGGTGGACGACCGCGCCGCCATCGCCATGGCCCTGATCGAGAACATCCAGCGCGAGAACCTCAACCCCCTGGAGGAGGCCAACGCCCTGGAACGGCTGATCCGCGAATTCGAGCTCACCCACCAGCAGGCGGCCGAGGCCGTGGGTCGTTCCCGCGCCGCCGTGAGCAACCTGCTGCGCCTGCTGGAGCTGCACGACAGCGTCAAGGAAATGGTGCAGAAAGGGCAGCTGGAGATGGGTCATGCCCGTGCCCTGCTGGCCTTGCCCTTGAAGGCCCAGCCCGATGCGGCACACCAGGTGGCCCACCGGGATCTCACCGTGCGGGCCACGGAGCGGCTGGTGAAGCAGCTGCTTTCCCATCCTGTCGGGGCCGCCCCGGCGCCAACACCGGCGCAGTCTCCCGACCTGCTGCGCCTGGAGCAGGACCTGGGGGATCGCCTCGGCGCGCGCGTACAGGTCAAGCACGGCAAGGGCGGCAAGGGACAGCTGGTGATCCAGTACAACAGCCTCGACGAACTCGATGGTATTCTGGGCCGGATCCGCTAGAAATTCCCGGCAGGCCCTGTGGCCATAATTGATTTTTATCCGGCCATCATTGACCCTGCGGCGCGAATCTTCCTATAATGCGCGCCGGCTCGCACTGGGGACGATCTTGTAATCGCCCCGTTGAATTTCGCCCGTGCGCCGGGGCACAGGCAAGGCTGGAGCCCTTCTGGCTCGCCGGCTTCCCGACAGGCAGCGATGGGCATGCGCAAGATTTTGAGCTTCCAGATCGTCCTGGTCGCCCTCGCGACCGGCGTCGGATATCTCTACGGTGGGCTGCCCGTGGCGCAGGCCGTGCTGTTCGGCGGCGCCATAGCCTGCATCAACGCCTTATTACTGGCCTGGCGCTTACACCAGGGTAAGCAACGTCATCACGCGGACGCCGGACGGCATCTGCGATCGATGTATGCCTCTGCCTTCGAGCGCTTCGCCATCGTCGTGCTGCTGCTGGCGGCCGGTTTCGGCCTGTTCGAGCTGGCGGCGCTGCCCTTGCTGCTGGGATTCATCCTGGGGCAGCTGGCGTTTCAGATTTCTGGCTTATTGATCGAGATTCACTGAACTTATGGCAAGCGAAGAGCTCACCTCCAGCGGATACATCAAACACCACCTTGTCAACCTGACCTACGGGCGCGACGCCGAGGGCAACTGGGGTTTCGCCGAGACGGCGGAACAGGCCAGTGAAATGGGTTTCTGGGCGATTCATGTGGATTCCCTGCTCTGGTCCGTCGTACTCGCCGCGATCATGTTCTATTTCTTCCGCAAGGCCGCCAGGCGCGCCACCGCCGGTGTCCCGGGTGGATTGCAGAATTTCGTGGAAATGCTGGTCGAATTCGTCGACGATAGCGTGAAAGGATCCTTCCGCGGCAAGAATGAACTGGTCGCCCCCATGGCCCTGACCATCTTCGGCTGGGTGTTCCTGATGAACCTCATGGACCTGGTGCCCGTGGACTGGTTGCCCATGCTGGCCGCCCAGACCGGCGCCGCGATCTTTTCCGCCGACCCCCATCACGTCTTTTTCAAGGTGGTGCCCACCACCGACCCCAATATTACCTTTGGCATGGCCCTGGCCGTGTTCTGGCTGATGATCTACTACAGTATCAAGGTCAAGGGCCTGGGTGGCTTTCTGGGTGAGCTGGCCTTCCAGCCCTTCGGCAAGTGGATGATGCCCGTCAACCTGATCCTGGAAGGCGTATCGCTGATCTCCAAACCGATATCACTGTCCCTGCGACTGTTCGGCAACATGTATGCCGGCGAGACCATCTTCATCCTCATCGCGATCATGTACGGCGCCGGGCTGGTGCTGGGCAGCTTCGCCGGCCTGTTGCAGCTGGGGTGGGCCATCTTCCATATTCTGATCATCACCCTGCAGGCGTTCATCTTCATGACGCTGACCATCGTGTATATGGATATGGCGCACGCCAAGGATCACTGATTTTTCTTTGTCTTTAACTTCACGGTAATTCGGTACTTTTAGGAGAGAACTATGGAAACTGCACTGCTCTATATTGCTGGCGCGTTGATGATGGGCCTGGGCGCCCTGGGTGCCGCGGTCGGTATCGGCATCCTCGGTGGCCGCTTCCTGGAAGGCGCTGCTCGCCAGCCGGAGCTGATTCCCATGCTGCGCACCCAGTTCTTCATCGTCATGGGTCTGACCGACGCCGTCCCGATGATTGCCGTGGGTCTGTCCCTGTACGTCATGTTCGCTGTGGTCGGTGGCTAACCTTTCCCGGAAAGGTTTTCGAATTAACTGCCACTATCACGAGGTAGCAGCATGAATATCAATGCAACCCTCATCGGCCAGTCCATAGCGTTCTTCCTGTTCGTATGGTTCTGCTTGAAGTTCATATGGCCGCCGTTGATCAATGCGCTGAACGAACGTAAAAAGGCCATCGCCGATGGCTTGGCCGCCGCGGAACGCGGTCAGCACGAGCAGGAGCTTGCCCAGAAGCGAGCTGCCGAAGTGCTGCACGAAGCCAAACAGCAGGCCAGTGAGATCATCGGTCGCGCCGAAAAGCGTGCCAATGAAATCGTCGAGGAAGCCAAGACCGACGCCAAGCAGGAAGGCGGCCGCATCCTGACCGCCGCCCAGGCGGAGATCGACCAGGAAGTGCACCGTGCCCGCGAGGCGCTGCGTTCCCAGGTCGTGGGCATCGCCCTCGCCGGCGCCGAGAAGGTGCTGGAGAGAGAGATCGACGCCAGCACCCACGACGATCTGCTGAACAAGCTGGTCGCGGAAATCTAAGGGGCCGTTCATGGCGGAAATCACAACCATCGCACGACCCTATGCCCAGGCGGTGTTCGAACTGGCCAAGGCGCAGAACGATTTCGCCGGCTGGTCCGACAGTGTGCACCTGCTGGCCATGATCGCCACCGACTCCGAGGCGGCCGAATGGCTGGCCAGCCCACGGGTCGGTGCAGACCAGAAAGCCGCCCTGTTGATCGACGTGGGTGGCGACCGGCTTACCCCGGCCGCGGTAAACCTGGTCAAGGTATTGGCACACAATCAGCGGCTGCCGGCCCTGGCGGAGATTGCCCAGCTCTATGAAGCGCTGCGCAACGACGCGGAAGGGGTGGTGGAGGCCGAGCTGATCAGCGCACAACCGGCCAGCGAGGAACAGCAGACGCGGGTCACGGCGGCCCTCAAGGCCCGCCTGGGACGCGAGGTGCGCCTGTCTTGCAGGACCGATGCCGCCCTGCTGGGCGGTGCGATCATCCGCGCGGGCGACCTGGTCATCGACGGTTCGGCACGGGGCAAGCTAGGCCGTTTGGCCGGCGCCCTGACCCATTAAGAGGAATCCCAATGCAACTCAATCCATCTGAAATCAGCGAACTCATCAAGAGCCGCATCCAGAACTTCGAAACCGTCTCCGAGGCGCGCACCGAAGGCACCGTGGTCAGCCTGACCGACGGCATCGCCCGCGTGCATGGCCTGGCCGATGTCATGCAGGGGGAGATGATCGAGTTCCCCGGCAATGTGTTCGGTATGGCCCTCAACCTGGAGCGCGACTCCGTGGGCGCGGTGATCCTGGGTGAATACAAGGGCATCCGTGAAGGCGACAGCGTCAAGTGCACCGGCAAGATCCTCGAAGTGCCGGTGGGCGAGGCCCTGCTGGGTCGCGTGGTCGACTCCCTGGGCAACCCCATCGACGGCAAGGGCCCCATCGACGCCAAGCTGACCTCGCCGATCGAGAAGATCGCCCCGGGCGTCATCGAGCGCAAATCGGTCGACCAGCCGGTGCAGACCGGCTTGAAAGCCATCGACGCCATGGTGCCGGTGGGCCGCGGCCAGCGCGAACTGATCATCGGCGACCGTCAGACCGGCAAGACCGCGGTGGCCATCGACGCGATCATCAACCAGAAGGGCACCGGCATCAAGTGCATCTACGTGGCCGTGGGGCAGAAGAACTCCTCCATCGCCGGTATCGTGCGCAAGCTGGAAGAACACGGCGCCATGGACCACACCATCGTCGTCGCCGCTCCGGCCGCGGATTCCGCCGCCATGCAGTTCATCGCCCCCTACGCCGGTTGCGCCATGGGTGAATACTTCCGTGACCGCGGCGAAGATGCCTTGATCATCTATGACGATCTGACCAAGCAGGCCTGGGCCTACCGCCAGGTATCCCTGTTGCTGCGTCGCCCGCCGGGCCGCGAAGCCTATCCCGGCGACGTGTTCTACCTGCATTCGCGCCTGCTGGAACGGGCCGCGCGCGTCAATGCCGACTACGTGGAAAAGATCACCAACGGTGAAGTGAAGGGCAAGACCGGCTCGCTGACAGCGCTGCCGATCATCGAAACCCAGGCCGGTGACGTGTCGGCCTTCGTACCCACCAACGTCATCTCCATCACCGACGGTCAGATCTTCCTGGAATCCGACCTGTTCAACGCCGGTATCCGTCCCGCCATCAACGCGGGCCTGTCGGTATCCCGTGTCGGTGGCGCGGCCCAGACCAAGATCATCAAGAAGCTCGGTGGCGGTGTGCGTCTGACCCTGGCCCAGTATCGCGAGTTGGCGGCCTTCGCCCAGTTTGCTTCCGACCTGGACGAAACCACCCGCAAGCAGCTGGAACGCGGTCAACGCGTGACCGAGCTGATGAAGCAGAAGCAGTATGCCCCGCTGTCCACCGCGGAAATGGCCCTGTCCCTGTTCGCCGCCAACGAAGGTTTCCTCGACGACGTGGAAATCAAGAAGATCGTGGACTTCGAGGCGGCATTGCATGCCCACGCGGGTTCCCACTTCGGCGACCTGGTGGCCAAGATCAACGAGACGGCTGATTACAGCGACGAAATCCAGGCGGGTATGCGCAAGTGCCTGGAAGACTTCAAGGCCAACGGCGCCTGGTAATCAGGTAATGGCGGGATGTGCAGCCGCGCATCCCGCAGTCCGGCGAATGAGAGCGTAGAGTATGGCGGTCGGTAAAGAGATACGCACCAAGATCAAGAGCATCCAGAGCACGCGCAAGATCACCAAGGCGATGGAGATGGTGGCGGCGAGCAAGATGCGCAAGGCACAGGATCGCATGGCGGCCACCCGCCCCTATGCGGAAAAAATGCGCAATGTGATCGCGCACCTGTACCAGGCCCATCCTGAGTACAAGCATCCCTACCTGATCGAGCGGGACGTGAAGCGGGTCGGTGTGATCCTGATTACCAGTGACCGTGGTCTGTGCGGTGGCCTGAACATCAACCTGTTCAAGAAGCTGCTCGTCAATATGAAGGGCTGGCGCGACAGCGGTTGGGAAACCGACCTGGCCGTGTTCGGCTCCAAGGGCAACCAGTACTTCAAGCGCATCGGCGGCCGCATCGTGGCGCAGGCCACCCACCTGGGTGATACCCCCGGACTCAACGACCTGATCGGGACCGTGAAGGTGATGCTGGATGCCTACGACGAAGGTCGCATCGACCGGCTCTATGTGTGTTACAACGATTTCGTCAACACCATGACCCAGCAGCCGATCCTTACCCAGTTGCTGCCCATCCCGCCCGCCGAGGAGAAGGAGCTGGAGCACCACTGGGACTACATCTACGAGCCGGAGTCCAAGCAGGTCATCGACGGGCTGCTGATGCGCTACGTGGAATCCCTGGTGTACCAGGGCATGGTGGAAAACCAGGCCTGTGAGCAGGCGGCGCGCATGGTGGCCATGAAGTCCGCCTCCGACAATGCCGGCACCCTGATCGACGAGCTGCAGCTGGTCTACAACAAGGCGCGCCAGGCGGCGATCACCCAGGAGATTTCCGAAATCGTCTCAGGGGCCGCGGCGGTATAGGGCAGGATACGGTGTAGGAGCGGGCAAAGCCCGCTCCTGCAGGTGAAACAAATATTGGGCAGGCCGCGCACCATGCAGATGGACATGTTTTCCCAGGCTGGCGCAGAGCCCGTACAGAAAGATTCAGAGAGTAAAGAGGATTACACCATGAGCACGGGTAATATCGTTGAAGTCATCGGCGCCGTGGTTGACGTGGAATTTCCCCGCGAATCGGTACCAAAGATATACGATGCGTTGCGGGTAGATGAAGCCAACCTGGTACTGGAAGTCGAGCAGCAGCTGGGCGATGGCGTGGTTCGCACCATTGCCATGGGTACCACCGATGGCCTCAAGCGCGGGCTGGGCGTAACCAATACCGGCGCGCCCATCACCGTGCCGGTGGGCACGGCAACTCTGGGGCGTATCATGGACGTACTCGGCAACCCGGTGGACGATGCCGGCCCCGTGAACGCCGACAAGTCCCTGCCCATCCATCGCGCGCCGCCCGCCTACGCGGACCAGGCCGCCAGCCTGGAAATCCTCGAAACCGGCATCAAGGTCATCGACCTGATCATGCCCATCGCCAAGGGCGGCAAGATCGGCCTGTTCGGCGGCGCGGGCGTGGGCAAGACCGTGACCCTGATGGAGCTGATCCGCAACATCGCCGTGGAACACTCGGGTTACTCGGTGTTCGCCGGTGTCGGCGAACGTACCCGCGAAGGCAACGACTTCTACCATGAAATGCGTGAAGGCGGCGTACTCGACAAGGTGGCCCTGGTCTATGGCCAGATGAACGAACCGCCGGGCAACCGCCTGCGTGTGGCCCTCACCGGCCTGACCATGGCCGAGAACTTCCGTGACGAGGGCCGTGACGTACTGATGTTCATCGACAACATCTACCGTTACACCCTGGCCGGCACCGAGGTGTCCGCGCTGCTGGGCCGCATGCCCTCCGCGGTGGGCTACCAGCCGACCCTGGCCGAGGAAATGGGTGTGCTGCAGGAGCGCATCACCTCCACCAAGACCGGTTCCATCACTTCCTTCCAGGCCGTGTACGTGCCCGCGGATGACTTGACCGACCCGTCACCCGCTACCACCTTCGCGCATCTGGACGCGACCCTGGTACTGTCGCGCCAGATCGCCGAGCTGGGCATCTACCCTGCCGTGGATCCGCTCGATTCCACCTCACGCCAGCTCGATCCGCTGGTGGTGGGCTCCGAGCACTACGACACCGCCCGCGCCGTGCAGGGTATCCTGCAGCGCTACAAGGAATTGCGCGACATCATCGCCATCCTGGGCATGGACGAACTGTCCGAAGAAGACAAGCAGGTGGTCGGCCGCGCGCGTCGCATCCAGCGCTTCCTGTCCCAGCCTTTCTTCGTGGCCGAGGTATTCACCGGCGCGCCCGGCAAGTACGTGTCCCTGAAGGACACAATTACCGCCTTCAAGGGCATCGTCAACGGCGAATACGATCACCTGCCGGAACAGGCCTTCTACATGGTCGGCACCATCGACGAAGCGGTCGAAAAGGCCAAGAACCTGTAACGGGAGATGAGCATGGCCATGACAATGCACGTGGACATCGTCAGCGCGGAAGCGGAGATCTTCTCCGGCACCGCGACCATGGTGTTCGCACCGGCGGAAATGGGCGAGCTGGGCATCGCGCCCCGCCACACCCAGCTGCTGACCCGGCTCAAGCCCGGCGAAGTGCGGGTGCTGGACGAAAAGGGCGACGAGCAGAGCTTCTATGTCTCCGGCGGCATCCTGGAAGTACAGCCCCACGTGGTGACGGTCCTGTCCGACACCGCGCTGCGTGCCAAGGATATCGACGAGGCGGCGGCACTGCAGGCCAAGGAACAGGCGGAAAAACTGCTCGCCGACAACCAGTCCGATATCGACTATGCGAAGGCCCAGCTGGAACTGGCCGAGGCCGTCGCCCAGTTGCGCGCCATCCAGAAGATCCGCGACAAATCAGGACGCTGATGCCGAGCGATGCCGGTATTCGCGGGCATGACGAGCACTGAATCGATCAGAGGTTCCTCCTATGTCTGACGCGATGGTTGGCAAGCACAAGGTGGTTTCCATTGTCTACCAGATTCGCGATGAAGCCGGGGACATCATGGAGCAGATCGATTATCCCGTCAGCTATGTACATGGTGGGCCGAGCGATCTGATCGAAAAGGTGGAAAATTCGCTGGAAGGAGCCACAGTGGGTGACAGCGTCGAGGTGGTGCTGGAACCCGACGAGGCCTTCGGTCCCCACGACCCCTCCCTGACCTTCACCGATGACCTGGAAAACGTGCCGGAGCAGTTTCGCCACGTGGGCGCCGAGGTCGAGATGCAGAATGACCAGGGGGATTCGCGTACCTTCACCGTGGCCAGGATCGAGGATGGCAAGCTGACGGTGGATGGCAACCACCCCATGGCCGGCCGGCAGGTCACCTTCATCGTCACGGTGGTGGAGATCCGCGACGCCACGGAAGCCGAAATCAAGCAGGGTGTCACACCCATGACCCAACCGGTGCTGCACTAGGGCTTTCCGACGACTCCGTCATTCCCCAATGTTCCCTTGCGCCCCTGATTCGGCCTCCCCCCTCCCCATGATATGATTCCCCGCACGGTGTGAAGATGGCGGGCAGGCCGCCGATAGCACTCAGAACAAAATCATGGGGGCCCGGGATGGGCATGGAAATCATCATACTCGCCGCTGGCCAGGGCACGCGCATGCGCTCCGCCCTGCCCAAGGTGCTGCACCCCCTGGGGGGCGCGCCACTCCTGCAGCACGTCATCAATACCGCCCGCGCCCTGCAGGCGGATGCCATCCATGTGGTCTATGGTCACGGCGGGGACCGGGTGCGCACCGTCCTTTCCGATGCCCCGGTCCAATGGGTGGAACAGGCCGAGCAGCTGGGTACCGGCCATGCCGTGGCCCAGGCCCTGCCGGCCATCGCCGACGACCAGACGGTCCTGATCCTGTACGGCGATGTACCGCTGATCAGCGCCGACACCCTGGGCGCCCTGGCCGCGCCGGCCATGCAGGGCGACCTGGGCCTGCTTACCGCCCTGCTCGACAATCCCTTCGGCTACGGTCGTATCCTGCGCGATGACACCGGCCGGGTAACGGGCATTGTCGAAGAGAAAGATGCCAGCCAGGCCCAGCGCGAAATCCGGGAAGTGAACACCGGCTTCCTGGCCGCCAACGCCGGCCGCCTGAAACAATGGGTGGCGCAACTCGGCACCGGCAATGCCCAGGGCGAGTATTACCTGACCGACGTGATCGGACTGGCCGCCCAGGCCGGTATGGCCATCCATACTCTGCAGCCTTCCTCACTGTTCGAGGTGCTGGGTGTCAATGACCGGGTACAGCTCGCCGCCCTGGAACGTCATTACCAGTTCCAGCAGGCCGAGACCCTGATGCGTGACGGCGTAACAGTGCGCGATCCCTCCCGTATCGACGTGCGCGGCAAGCTCGCCATGGGCCGTGACAGCATGGTGGATGTGAACGTGGTGTTCGAGGGCGAGGTGGTCATCGGCGAGCGGGTCCGTATCGGCCCCAACTGTTTCATTCGCGACAGTCGTATCGCTGATGACGTGGTGATTCACGCCAACTGCGTCATCGAAGAGGCGCACATCGGCGCGGACAGCCGCATCGGCCCCTTCGCCCGCCTGCGTCCGGACACACGCCTGGCCGAACAGGTGCATGTGGGGAATTTCGTGGAGATCAAGAAATCCGAAGTGGCGCTGGGTTCCAAGATCAACCACCTCAGCTATGTGGGTGACACCACGATCGGCAGCCGGGTGAACATCGGCGCCGGCACCATCACCTGCAACTACGACGGAGCCAACAAGCATCGCACCATCATCGGCGACGACGTGTTCATCGGTTCTGACACCCAGCTGGTGGCCCCGGTGACCGTGGGCGACGGTGCCACGATCGGCGCCGGCTCCACCATCACCCGCGACGCGCCGCCAGGAGAACTCACCCTGAGCCGCGGCAAGCAGGAAACACGCAAGGGCTGGAAACGGCCGGTGAAGAAGAAATAGCTTGAACCGCCAAGACGCCAAGGACGCCATGAAAATCTTTTAATCGCCAAGGCGCCAAGGACGCCAAGTAAAGCAACTAGAAAAGACAGGAAGAAATCAGCGGGCTGGATGCCGCCGTGCACCTGCATGGTGAAACCTCTAATGCCAGCTTACATACATCTTGGCGCTCTTGGCGCCTTGGCGGTTTTATCAGCATTTCTTGGCGTCCTTGGCGTCTTGGCGGTTAATAAAATCAACATACAAAGGCAATCAAATCATGTGTGGCATCGTAGGCGCAATTGCACAACGAGACGTGGCACCGATACTGCTGGAAGGCCTGCGGCGTCTGGAATACCGTGGCTATGACTCCGCCGGCCTGGCCATCCGCGACGATGCCGGAAAATTGCAGCGCATCCGCTCCGTGGGCAAGGTGGCGGAACTGCAGGCGCGCCTGGAAGCGACGCCCGTGGACGGCCATCTCGGCATTGCCCATACCCGCTGGGCCACCCATGGCATTCCCGCCGAGCGTAATGCCCATCCCCACATGAGCGGCGAGACCGTCGCCATCGTGCATAACGGCATCATCGAAAACCATACCGAGCTGCGCGAACGACTGAGTGCCGAGGGTTACCACTTCAGTTCGGAAACCGACACGGAAGTGATTGCCCATCTGCTGGCCAGCATCCTCGCCACGGAACCGGACCTGCTGGCCGCCGTGCGCACCGCGATTCGTGAACTGGTGGGCGCTTACGCACTGGCGGTGATCCATCCCGCTGAACCCGATCGCCTGATCGTGGCGCGCGCCGGCAGCCCATTGGTGGTCGGTGTGGGTGTTGGCGAGCACTTCATTGCTTCCGATGTGTTTGCCCTGTTACCCGTGACCCAGCGCTTCCTGTTCCTGGAGGAAGGCGACGTGGCAGAGATTCGTCGCGATGGCGTCCAGGTCTTCGACAGCGAAGGCCAGGTTACCGAACGTGCCATTACCGAATCCAGCCTGAGCGCCCATACCGCCGATAAAGGTCCCTATCGCCACTACATGCTGAAGGAGATCTTCGAACAGCCGGCGGTAATCGCCGAAACCCTGGAAGGCCGCATCTATAAAGGCAGGCTGCTGGAAGAGAGCTTCGGTGTAGAGGCCAAGACCCTTTTCGACAAGACCCGCGGGGTGCATATCATCGCCTGTGGCACCAGCTATCATGCCGGCCTGGTGGCCCGCTATTGGCTGGAGGAAGTCGGCATCCCCTGCAACGTGGAAGTCGCCAGCGAATACCGATACCGCAAAGTGGTGGTGCCGGAAGGCACGCTGTTCGTATCCATCACCCAGTCCGGTGAGACCGCCGACACCCTCGCCGCCCTGCGTGTGGCCAAGAAGGCCGGCTATGTGGGTAGCCTGGTGGTGTGCAACGTGCCGGAAAGCTCTCTGGTGCGCGAATCGGATGTGGCACTCATGACCCGCGCCGGCCCCGAGATCGGTGTCGCATCCACCAAGGCCTTCACAACACAGCTGGTGGCACTACGTCTCTTGACCCTGGCCCTGGCCCGCCGTGGTGGTATGAGCGTGGAACGGGAAAAGGAACTGGTGGATGAACTGCATGCCTTGCCGCGCCAGGTGGAAGTGGTGCTGGAACTGAGCGATGCCATCGAGGAGATGGCACAGGCCTTTGCCGATAAGGAGAACGCCCTGTTTCTCGGCCGCGGGCCTTTCTATCCCATTGCCCTGGAAGGTGCGCTCAAGCTCAAGGAAATCTCCTACATCCATGCCGAGGCCTACCCGGCCGGCGAACTCAAGCACGGACCCCTGGCGCTGGTGGATGAAAAAATGCCGGTGGTCTGCGCCCTTCCCGACGATCCCTTGCTGGAAAAGGTGCTGTCCAACCTGCAGGAAGTGCGCGCCCGCGGCGGCGAGCTGTTCCTGTTCAGTGACCAGAAGGTGCGTATTGGCCTCGACCGTTTCCAGAACCTGACACTCGCGGACATCTGCCCCACCACCGCGCCTATCGTCTACACTATCCCCCTGCAACTGCTGGCCTATCATGTGGCAGTGCTGAAGGGCACCGACGTCGATCAACCGAGGAATCTGGCGAAATCCGTGACGGTGGAATGAGGTTCCGGTGCAAATAATGAGGTTGTAGCACAAGCCGTTATCTGGGACATTCATGTGTGGATCCCAGGCCACCCTGGCCGGTCCTGTCCAACCTGATTCCGGGAGACGCGCCAACAAGTCCGTATCATGCCTACCGATGATGCCAACAGCCCCGGCGGCAATGGCCGATGGAAAGGCATCCATCGACTCTCGGATTCCCGCTACCTTCTACCCGTCTTCGTGCTGGCCCTCACGGTCGTGCTTTGGACCGGCACACTACAGCTCATCAAGGTCGAGCGTAACAACGCCGCCGCCGCCGCTATCGCACTTACCCTCGAGCTTACCGATATCTATGAAGCCAGGATGCTGCGCGTCCTGCGTGAGATCGACCAATACCTCAAGATTATCCGCTATGCCTGCGAGCAGCATGGGGTGGAACGTGCCTTGACGGAGTTGCAGGGACGCGGGCTGTTGCCGCCGGACCTGTTGTTCGATATCAGTATTCTCGATAGCGCTGGCACATTGCTTGCCGGAACTCCCCAGGCCCAAGGACTAGTCATGGACGACGCGCGGTTGAAGGCTCACCAGGACAGTGACCAGATGCGGATTGGCCTGTCCCATGAGTCCGGGGAGGAAGGGCGTTACAGGGTCAATTTTTCACAACGACACATGGGGTCAAATGGCAGCCTGGAAGCCATCATCCAGTTCGGGATCGATGCGGAGTTCTTCGTCAGTACCTATGACAGCAAGCGCATGGGCGATAAGGGGTTGCTCGGATTTCTTTCTGATGATGGCCTGTATCTCGCGCGCAGGAGTGGCAAGGTTTTTTCGGCGGGTCACCGTCTCGATGCCGCGGTATTGCCACTGGGCCTGGATCTGCAGGAACGCATGGCGACGACGCTGGTATCGCCGCTGGATGGGGTCGAGCGATACATCAGCATACGGGAGCTCTACGGTTTTCCTCTCGGTGTAGTGGTCGGCCTGTCAACAGAGGAGCAACTCGCTGCCGCCGATGAAATGGCTCGAACCTACCTGCAACGGGCGATCTATGCCAACCTCCTGTTGCTGCTGGTTGGCGGGCTGTTCTGGCATATGAGCCATAGCCTGGCCGAGAGCCGACACCGGGAAACCGAGGCGCGCCAGGCCCAGGCGGAAAAAGTGGAGTACCTGGCCTACCATGACAGCCTGACGGGACTGGCGAACCGCAGGCTGCTCAGCAGCCTGCTGGGGCAGGTCATCCACCAGGCCCATCGCAGGAAGGGTCGCCTTGCCATATTGTTTCTGGATCTCGATCACTTCAAGGATATCAACGACACCCTGGGTCATGACGCGGGAGATGAGCTGCTGTGTGAAGTGGCGAGACGGTTGCAGATATGCCTGCGCGAGAGTGACCTGGTGGCGCGTGTTTCCGGAGATGAATTCATGGTGGTGCTGCCCGAGGTCGAGGACAAGGCTTTGGTGGAAACCGTAGCCAGCAAGATCATCGACATCGTGGCCCAGCCATACACAATAGCGGGCAGTAAATGCAAGGTGACTGCCAGTATCGGCATCAGCCTCTATCCGGATGATGGCAAGGATGAGGAGACACTCACGAAGCATGCCGATACGGCCATGTACCAGGCCAAGGAAGGCGGCAAGAATGCCTACCACTTTTATTCGGGATAGCTGGCGCTATCTGGTTTCAGGGCAGAGACAGGGCCCGGCGCAACAGGCGCACCATCTCCCAGCCGGCCTCGTCGGCATCCCGGCCAAAACTGACGACTCCGTCCTGGTGACCGCCCATGGCGAGCGCGCCATGTCCATGGAAACCCTGCTCCCGGTAGAGCCTGGCCATCTCAATGGCCATCTCCGGCGTGCCGTAGGCGACCTCCGCAGCGGTAGTGGCCAGGCCCAGTGACTCGCGTGCCTGCCAGATCTCGGGTGAATGACCATGAATGATGCAGCCAATCTGCGGGTCCGCATCATAGAGCGCGGCATGGGTGAGGCTCTCCGAGGAAGGTTTTGCGGGACCTTGCGCACGAATGTAGTTGGCCGCGCAATCCCAATTCGTGACCTGGCAGTAATCATTGGCGCCAGGCAATGGGCTGTCCGCGGTCTGGCTGGCGCTGATGGCAAAGCCATTTCCGGCCAGACGCAGGCTGAGGTTGCCGTAGGCCAGACCGCCGTAGCGATCCGGGACGCGCCCGAGCAGGCCGAGTCCCTGCATGATGCGCTGCCAGGCGATCAGTTCGGTGAGCGGCAAGCTGCCGGGGTGTGACCCGGGCGTGAATTCCAACCGGTACTTGATGACCCCTTCTTCCATCGCCCACACTCACTCGCAGCTCGAAAGCCATCAGACATGATGGCAATAGCCTACTTGTCCTGCCGAACAGCGTCCACGATCAGGATCAACCCAGGTTCGCAAGAAACGGAGTGGTGACCTTCAATGAGGTGTTGAGCCAGCTTTCCGAGCTGGAAAGGCAATAGGGTCGCAGGAGGGAGCTGGGTGAATTCCTGGGCGAACCCCGGGAGTTCAGGCCACGCTCCGCGCAGATGAATGCAGCTTGCGTGCCTGGGTCTTCATCAATTCCACAATGGCGTACACACCCAGGTGCCGGTTGGGGGACAGGTGCTCATCCAGGCTGAGACGGCTGAACAGCTCGTCCACATCCAGCGCGTCGATTTCCTTTTGTGTGCCGCCGCCGATCAGGTCGATGAGCAGGGCCAACACGCCCTTGATGACGCTGGTATCGCAGTCACCGTGGAAACGGGTACGGTTGGCATGCTCGGGGTCGCGGTAGGCGCTTACCCAGACCTGGCTCATGCAGCCCTTGACCTTGTTGGCCTCGGTCTTGAGCTCTTCCGGCATGGGTGGCAGCTGCTCGCCCAGCTCGATGAGGTACTGGTAGCGCTGGTCCCAGTCCTCGAGGAGTTCAAAGTTATCGACGATCTCGTCCAGGTTGCTCATCCCGGTATCCTGTTCATTCATACGCTGAAGGATTCGCCGCAACCACAGGCATCCTTCACGTTCGGGTTGCGGAACTCGAAGCCCTGGTTGATGGCATTGGTGCGGATGTAGTCCACTTCGGTGCCATCGAGTGCCGGCAAGCTGTTCTTGTCCACCACCACCTTGACGCCGTGGCTTTCGAACACCAGGTCGTCCTCGTTTTGGCTGTCGGCGTACTCCACTACGTAGGCAAAACCGCTGCAGCCGGATTTTCGGGTCGCCAGGCGCAGGCCCAGGCCATGGCCGCGCTTTGCGAGCATGGCCTGTACATGATTTGCCGCATTGGATGTCAGTTCAACTGCCATGGTGCATACCTCTTGTTAAAACAAACCCAGGGAAAGCTTGGCCTCGTCGCTGATGCGATCCTGGTCCCAGGGCGGATCCCAGACGAGGGTTACTCGCGCTTCCTGTACCCCATCGACCGCGCGAACCGCATCCTCCACCTGGCGTGGCAGGATACCGGCCACCGGGCAACCCGGTGCGGTCAGCGTCATGTCGATATCGACCTTGCCCTTGTCATCGATGTCGATGGCGTAGATCAGGCCCAGGTCGTAGATGTTCACCGGGATTTCCGGATCATAGACCGTACTCATCGCCGCGATGATCCGCTCGCGCAAGGGTGCATCGGGGGGCAGGCTTGCTGGTTTCGGCTCTGTGTCCGGTGCCAATGGTTCCCGAAAACGTACGGCTTTCACATCCATGACGGTTACTCCAGAGTCTCGGTTGCGGTACGTATGGTGGCGGTCAGGCGTTCCATGGCCTGCTCGCGCAGAATCGGTACCTCGATGGTGTCGATGATCTCACCGGCAAAACCCAGGCACAGCATGCGGCGCGCGGAGTCCGTGTCGATACCGCGCGAGCGCAGGTAGAAGACCTGTTGTGGGTCCAGCTGGCCGACCGTGGTGCCATGGCTGCACTGTACATCGTCGGCGTGGATCTCGAGCTGTGGCTTGGTATCCACCTCGGCATCACGCACCAGCATCAGGTTGTCGTTGCGCAGTTGCGCATCGCTTTTCTGCGCCTGCTTTTCCACCAGGATGCGACCATCGAAAACGGCCCGACCCTTGCCGAAGAGGATACCCTTGAAGCGCTCGCGGCTGGTGCAGTTCGGGACGCTGTGACGGATATCCAGGTGGAAATCGGTCAGCTGCCCCTTACCCACGGTGTAGAGGCCATTCAGCTCGCACTGGGCCGCCTCGTGCTGGAAGCGGGCCTGGTATTCGGTGCGTGCCCAGCGCCCGCCGAAGGACAGGCTGGTGCCCTGGTAGCGGCTGTGTGCATCCTGGGAGAGGTAGAGGCTGGCCAGGTGCCAGGATGCCCGGCTCTCTTCCTGCATGCGGTAGTGTCGCAGCTCGGCACCTTCCTGCAGCACCAGCTCGGTGACCTGGTTGTGGAAATACACCGCCTCCTCGGCGCCGATGAAACGTTCCACCAGGGTGGCGCTGGCGCCGGGTTCCAGCACCACCAGGTTGCGCGGCTGGTTGAGCAGTGCCTTGTCCTGTTCCAGGTTCAGGTAGACCACTTCGATGGGACGGTCGAGCTCCACATCGGCCGCGATGTGCAGCAGCAGGCCGTCATGGATCAGGGCGGTGTTGAGGGCGCTGAACAGGTGTTCTTCATGGGCACCGGTATGGTTCAGCCAGGTGGCCAGCAGCTTGGGGTCTGTGCCCAGGGCGGCGCGCAGGCTGCCCAGGGTCACGCCCGTGGGCAGCTCGAGTCCTGTGGCCAGGCGCGGGATACACTGGCCATTGACGAATACCAGGCGGTAGACGTCCGCGGCCGGACCGAGCCAGGGTTCCAGTTCCTCGTGGGTCCAGGTGCGCCCCTGTTCCACGGCCGGTGTGAATTCCTGCTGCAGCAGGCCTTCTATGCTGGTGTAGCGCCAGGCCTCGAGTTTACGGTTGGGCACCGGGAGCTCGCGAATGGCGTCACGGGCGAGAACGCGGGTATTGCGCAGCCAGTCCGGTTCCGGCCCGGACTGTTCGGGTTCGGAACTGCTGGCCAGGGCACTGAACCAGCCGCGTTGTTCCGTCAGGGTGCTCATGCCGCGGCCTCCTCTTCGATCCAGCCATAGCCCTTTTCCTCGAGCTCCAGGGCCAGATCCTTGTCTCCGGAACGCAGGATGCGTCCGCCCACCAGCACATGGACATGATCCGGCTGGATGTATTCCAGCAGACGCTGGTAATGCGTAATCAGGATGATGGAGCGGTCCGGGGTACGCAGGGCGTTGACGCCATCGGAGATGACACGCAGGGCATCGATATCCAGACCCGAATCGGTTTCATCCAGGATCGCCAGGCGTGGCTCCAGCATGGCCATCTGCAGGATCTCGTTGCGTTTCTTCTCGCCGCCGGAAAAGCCCGAGTTGACGTTGCGCTTCAGCAGTTGCTCGTCGAGTTTGAGATGTCGCGCCTCTTCCTTCACCCGTTTCATGAACGCAACCGCATCCAGTTCCGGTTCGCCGCGGGCACGACGGTTGGCATTCATGGCTTCACGCATGAAAGTCATATTGTTGACGCCCGGCAACTCCACGGGATATTGCATGCCGAGGAAGATGCCGCGGTGGGCACGCTCCTCGGTGGCCAGGGCCAGCAGGTCCTCGCCGTCGAAACGGACCTGGCCGCCCGTGACCTCGTAGCCGTCCCGTCCCGCCAGTACATGGGACAGGGTACTCTTGCCCGAGCCATTGGGGCCCATGATGGCGTGCACCTCGCCGGGGGCCACCTCCAGGTTCAGCCCCTGCAGTATGGTCTTGCCGTCGATGCCGGCGTACAGATCCTTGATGGATAGCATGTTCATGATTCTCCTGTTGCTTAGCCGACCGCGCCTTCCAGCGTCAGGTTCAGCAGTTTCTGGGCCTCCACGGCGAACTCCATGGGCAGTTCCTTGAACACTTCCTTGCAGAAGCCGTTGACGATCATGGATACGGCGTTCTCTTCCGACAGGCCACGTTGGCGGCAGTAGAACAGCTGGTCCTCGCTGATCTTGGAGGTGGTGGCCTCGTGTTCGACCTTGGCGGTCGGGTTGCGCACTTCTATATAAGGGAAGGTGTGAGCGCCGCAGCGGTCGCCGATCAGCAATGAATCGCACTGGGTATGGTTGCGGGCGTTCTCCGCCCGCTGTGCCATGCGCACCAGGCCACGGTAGCTGTTCTGTCCCTGGCCTGCCGAGATGCCCTTGGAAACGATGGTGCTGCGGGTGTTGCGGCCGAGGTGGATCATCTTGGTGCCGGTGTCCGCCTGCTGCATGCCGCGCGTCACCGCCACGGAGTAGAACTCGCCAACGGAATCGTCACCGCGCAGGATGCAGCTGGGATACTTCCAGGTGATGGCCGAGCCCGTCTCCACCTGGGTCCAGGAGATGTGCGAACGGTCGCCGCGGCAGTCGCCGCGCTTGGTGACGAAGTTGTAGATACCGCCCTTGCCCTGCTCGTCGCCGGGATACCAGTTCTGTACCGTGGAGTACTTGATGCGGGCGTCCTCCATGGCGATCAGTTCCACCACTGCCGCGTGCAGCTGGTTCTCGTCGCGCATGGGTGCGGTGCAGCCTTCCAGGTAGCTCACATGACTGCCGGCCTCGGCCACGATCAGGGTGCGCTCGAACTGGCCGGTGTTGGCCTCGTTGATACGGAAGTAGGTGGACAGCTCCATGGGGCAACGCACGCCCTTCGGGATGTACACGAAGGTGCCATCGGTGAACACGGCGGCGTTGAGGCAGGCGAAGTAATTGTCCTTGTAGGGCACCACGGAACCCAGGTGCTGCCGGACCAGTTCCGGGTACTCGCGCACCGCCTCGGACATGGAGCAGAACAGGACGCCGGCGTCGGCCAGGTTCTTGCGGAAGGTGGTGGCCACGGACACGCTGTCGAACACGGCATCCACCGCCACGCCGGCCAGCGCCTTCTGTTCCTCCAGGGGGATGCCCAGCTTGTTGTAGGCATCCAGCAGCTGCGGGTCCACCTCGTCCAGGCTCTTGGGTCCGTCGCCCTTCTTCTTCGGCGCCGAGTAATAGGAGATGGACTGGAAGTCGATGGGCGGATGACGCACCTGGGCCCAGTCCGGCTCCTCCAGGGTCAGCCAGTGGGCATAGGCCGCGAGACGCCATTCCAGCAGCCATTCGGGCTCGCCCTTCTTGGCGGAGATCATGCGAATGACCGCTTCGCTCAGTCCGGGTGGGGCGGTATCCGCCTCGATATCCGTCACGAAGCCGTGCTGGTAGCCCGTCCGGATCAGGTCGTCCATGGTTTGCTGTTGGGAATTCATAAGGTTACCCGTCTCCTGCTAATACCAGAGTAATTTACTCGGGTATTACAATGGACCCCCTGGAGGCGGATTTCAAGACCCTATCGGGCAGGGCTTTTATCCGGTACAAACCCTGTGGCGATTGGCTAAACTATTGATCTTTCCAATAAATTTGAGTTTTGTTCGGGATTCTGGTATGATTCCGCTTCCTTTCCTTCATCCAGCGGGTTCCGCCGCGGATGCCGAAGGTTCCTTCGCCCACCGGGGGAATCTCGACGGAACGGTCCTGGTACCGTACACCACGAAGCGATCGTGACCTGAACGTAATGGCGCGCCCGACCATTACTCATTTGGCTTCTCGACAAGGAGAATGATTGTGAGCAAGGAACTGATGTTCTACTGCATCCCCCAGCAGGCCTATATGCGTACCACCAATTGCGAAAACCTGCGCAAGCGCCCAGTGGGCAAGGCGCCCGCCGGTGCCCAGCCCAAGCTGCGTGCCTGTGAGCGCTGCACCATGTATCCGCTTGTGGACGGTCGCAAGGTTCCCACCGTCACCCTCGAACAATACCTGGGCGGCGACAAGCCAAAGGTCTCCAACCTGCAGACCGTGGCCAACAAGAAAATCATCCAAGAACATCTGGCCCGGCAGGCCAGCTGACCCTCGTCTTTGATCGGAACCGGGCGCCGAGCCTGGTTTCGCCTCACGACCATCTCTTTCCTTTCCCTGCGCCCTGAAGCCACTGGGCAGTTTGGGTATACTCGAGGCATGCCCGGGAAGACCCTGCGTCAATCCAATCCCCGTCATTCCGGCGCAGGCCGGAATGACGGGTGCATCAGGGTTTCTCCGGATTTCGTATTGCCCGCAACACGGGCAGTGCCTGAACGGTAACCTGATGAAAGCACTGTGATGACGACAATTTCTGCAGAACAGACACGTCCGGTCATCTTTGGCGAGGTCCTGTTCGATCACTTTCCGGATGGACAGCGGGTACTGGGCGGCGCTCCCTTCAATGTCGCATGGCATCTGCAGGGCTTCGGCCTGAGGCCCCTGCTCATCAGCCGCGTTGGCCATGACGACAGCGGCAATGCCGTGCTGGAGCGCATGGAGCAGTGGGGCATGGACCTGCGGGGAATGCAGCAGGATGACCGGTATCCCACCGGCACGGTCGAGGTGCGCATGCGCGATGGCGGCCATGACTTCGCCATCCTGCCTGACCAGGCCTACGACTACATCCAATCGGAACCAGCGCTGCAACTGCTGGAAGGCAACGGCCACAGCATGTTGTACATGGGTAGCCTGGTGGGACGTGGCGCCGTCTCACGCGCCAGCCTGGACAGCCTGCTGCGGCGTCTGCGCATGCCCATCTTCGTGGATATCAACCTGCGCCCGCCCTGGTGGAACCTGGCCAGGGTGGAGGGCGCTCTGGCGCGGGCGCGCTGGGCCAAGCTCAATGACGAGGAACTGCGCGAGCTGGTGGGCCGGGGAGCGGACGACGACGAGGAGCGCCAGGTACAGGCGGAGCTGCTGCGCACCCGCTATGATCTGGAACTGGTGATCCTGACCCTGGGTGCCCGGGGCGCCGACTTCATCAGCGCGGGCAGCCGTATTCACGGTGCACCGGTACCGGTTACACAATTGGTGGATACGGTGGGCGCGGGGGATGCCTTCAGTGCCGTGACCTTGCTGGGCCTGGCTCACGACTGGCCACAGGAGCAGATCCTGCAACGCAGCCTTGCCTTCGCCAGCCGTATCTGCGCCCAGCGTGGCGCCACAGCCGCCGATGAGGAGTTGTACCGGGACTTCCGCCGGGAATGGAACCTATGACGCAGGGGCAGCAAGGGCACTACATCGTCCTGATCAGTATCCACGGCCTGATTCGAGGCCACAACCTGGAATTGGGTCGTGATGCCGATACGGGTGGCCAGATCCAGTATGTCGTTGAACTGGCCAAGGCGCTGGCGGCCCGCGAGGATGTCTGGCGCGTGGACCTGCTCACCCGACAGGTGGTGGATCCCAAGGTGTCGGCGGACTATGCCGAGCGCATGGAGCCCATCGCCGACAAGGCCTTCATCGTGCGCCTGCCCGCCGGCCCGCGCCGCTACCTGCGCAAGGAAGTGCTCTGGCCCTACCTCGACAGCTTCACCGATCATGCCCTGCAGCATGTGCGCCGCATCGGCAAGGTACCCGATATCATTCACAGCCACTATGCCGATGCCGGCTATGTGGGCTCGCGCCTGTCCTCCCTGCTGGGTGTGACCCTGGTGCACACCGGCCATTCCCTGGGCCGGGTCAAGCGCGAACGCCTGCTGGAGCAGGGTGTGAAGCCCGAGGTCATCGAGACCCAGTACAACATCGGCCAGCGCATCGAGGCGGAAGAGGTGGCGCTGGACCATGCCAGCATGGTGGTGGCCAGCACACGCCAGGAAGTCGAGGAGCAATACAGCACCTACGACAACTACCAGCCCAAGCGCATGCAGGTGATCCCGCCGGGCGTGGACCTGCGCCGCTTCCGGCCGGCCACGGCCACCGAGCTGAGACCGCGCGTCTGGCAATCCCTGCGACGCTTCCTCACCCATGAGAAACGTCCCATCATCCTCGCCCTGTCACGCGCCGACGAACGCAAGAACATCCAGACCCTGGTGCGCGCCTATGGCGAACGCCCCAGCCTGCGCGAACTGGCCAACCTGGTGATCGTGGCCGGCAATCGCGATGACATCCAGGCCATGGAACGGGGGCCGCGCCAGGTGCTGACGGAGCTGCTGTTGCTCATCGATCGCTATGACCTGTGGGGATCGGTGGCCATCCCCAAGCACCACGAGCCGGATGACGTGCCGGACCTGTACCGCCTGGCGACGCGTTCCGGCGGGGTGTTCGTCAACCCGGCCCTCACCGAACCCTTCGGCCTGACCCTGATCGAGGCGGCGGCCTGCGGTCTGCCCCTGGTGGCCACCCACGACGGCGGTCCCAAGGACATCCTGCGCCACTGCAAAAACGGCGTGCTCATCGATCCCCTGGAGGCCGACGCCATGGGCCAGGCCCTGGAGGAGGCCATCAGCGACCGCCGTCGTTGGAAGCAGTGGTCGCGCAACGGCCTCACCGGCACGCGCAAGCACTATGCCTGGGCCAGCCACGTGGATAAATACCTGCGTGCCGTGCGCAAGACCTGGGGCGGGGTGCACAAACAGCGCCTGGTGGAGAGCGAGCGCAGTCGACTGCCCACCATCGACCGCCTGCTGGTCTGCGACGTGGACGACACCCTGCTCGGCGATCGCGAGGCACTGGAGGAACTCCTGGAACGACTGCGCCAGGCCGGCCCCCACGTGGGCTTCGGCATCGCCACCGGCCGCTCCCGAGAAAACCTGGAGAAGCTGCTGAAACGCTACCGCATACCCGAACCGGATCTGCTGATCACCTCGGTCGGTGCCGAGATCCACTACGGCAAGAAACGGGTTACCGACCAGCGCTGGCAGGAGCATCTGGATTACCGCTGGGATCCCAAGGCACTGCGCGCTGCCATGGCGGACATGCCCGGCCTGCGGCTGCAACCGAAGAGCGAACAGCATCCCTTCAAGATCAGTTATTTTCTTGATAAGGAAGAGGCGCCCTCGTTGCGTGACATGGTGCGCTTCCTGCGCAAGCGCGACCTGCACGCCAATGTGATTCGATCCCATTGCATGTTCCTGGACCTGCTTCCGGTGCGTGTTTCCAAGGGGCTGGCCCTGCGCCATGTGGCGGTGCGCTGGGGCCTGAACCCGGAACGCTTCCTCGTGGTGGGCGGCTCTGGTAATGACGAGGGTATGCTGCGCGGCAATACCCTGGGCGTGGTGATTGGCAACCACAGCACCGAGCTCGAACGACTGCGGGGCGAACCACGCATCTATTTTGCCGAGGGTGAACATGCCCGTGGCGCCCTGGAGGGAATCGATCACTACGATTTCCTGGGCGAGTTCCGAATTCCCGAGGAAGAAAGCCAGGAGACGTGATGGAAGCCTTTGCCCAGTATCTGGAGGAGCACCGCCACAAGGTCCATGCCCTGTTGCGCCATTACCTGAAAGAGGAACGCGTGTTCCTGTTGCACTCGGACCTGTGGGACGGCTTCGAGGCCTTCTGTGCCGAGGAGGAGAACGGCGCCATTTGCGACAGTGGACTGGCGCAGGGTATCGCCCTTGCACAGGAGGCGGTGCTGGAGGCGCCCTGGGTCTACCTGTCCATACGGCCGTCTCTCGGGCGCTGGCTGTATTTCCGCTTCCACGTGGAGGCCATGGAACATGAGGAGATCGACGTATCCGCCTTCCTGGCGTTCAAGGAACGCCAGGTGCACAAGGATGGGGATGGCGGTTTCCGCGAATGGCCGCTGGAAGTGGACCTCGGCCCCTTCAACCGGGAATTTCCCAAGCTGCAGGAGGCGCGCTCCATCGGCCGCGGTGTGGAGTTCCTGAACCGGCGCCTGTCCAGTACCCTGTTCGACAAGCTCGGCAAGGGCGACCGCAGCCTGCTGGATTTCCTGCGCGTACACCAGTGCCGTGGTGTGCAATTGATGCTCAACGACCGTATCAATGACACCAAGGCGCTGCGTTCGGCCTTGCGCCGCGCCGAGGACTACCTCGCGGAGCAGGATCAGCAGGCCGGCTGGGAGCAGGTCGGGCATGTGCTGCAGGATTTCGGTTTCGAGCCGGGTTGGGGCCGCGAGGTGGCGCGCATGCGGGAGACCCTGCACCTGTTGTCCGACATCCTCGAGGCACCCGAACCGGGTAACCTGGAGCGCTTCCTGTCGCGCATCCCCATGATCTTCAATCTGGTGATCCTGTCGCCCCATGGTTTCTTCGGCCAGGCCAATGTGCTGGGCATGCCCGACACCGGTGGCCAGGTGGTGTATATCCTCGATCAGGTGCGCGCCCTGGAGAAGGAGATGCGCCAGCGCATCGCGATCCAGGGCCTCGATATCGAGCCCCAGATCATCGTCATCAGCCGCCTGATCCCGGAGGCGCGCGGCACCACCTGCGACCAGCGTCACGAGTCCATCGTCGGCACGGAGCATGCCCGCATCCTGCGCATTCCCTTCCGCGAGGAGGACGGCAGCGTGGTTCCCCAGTGGATCTCGCGCTTCGAGATCTGGCCCTACCTGGAGCGTTTTGCCTTCGACGCCGAGCAGGAACTGCTGGCGGAGATGGGCGGCCGTCCCGACCTGATCATCGGCAATTACTCCGACGGCAACCTGGTGGCCACCATCCTCGCCCACCGTCTGCACGTGACCCAGTGCAATATCGCCCATGCCCTGGAAAAGACCAAGTACCTCTATTCGGACCTGTTCTGGGCCGACAACGAAGAGCAATACCACTTCTCGGCCCAGTTCACTGCCGACCTGATCGCCATGAACGCCGCGGACTTCATCATCACCAGCACCTACCAGGAGATCGCCGGCGACAAACGCACCATCGGCCAGTACGAAAGTTACCAGTCCTTCACCATGCCGGGGCTGTACCGGGTGGTGAACGGCGTGAACGTCTTCGATCCCAAGTTCAATATCGTCTCACCCGGCGCCGATGCCGAGGTGTATTTCCCCTTCATGGAGACCGAACGGCGCCTGCGTGACCTGCAACCGGGTATCCGCGAGATGATCCGGGGCGCCCCCGACGCCGAAGCCCGTGGCCAGCTCGCCGCGCCGGACAAGCCCATCCTGTTCAGTATGGCGCGCCTGGACACGATCAAGAACCTGACCGGGTTGGTGGAATGGTACGGCGCCAGTTCGCGCCTGCGCGAAGCGGCCAACCTGGTGCTGGTGGCCGGACATGTGGACCCGGGCCAGTCCGGGGACCGCGATGAACAGGAACAGATCGGTCGTATGCATGCCCTCATGGACCAGTACCAGCTGGATGACCAGCTGCGTTGGCTGGGTAAGCGCCTTGACAAGGGCCAGAGTGGCGAACTCTATCGCACCATCGCCGATGCCAGGGGGGTGTTCGTGCAGCCGGCCCTGTTCGAGGCCTTCGGCCTGACGGTCATCGAGGCCATGAGTTCGGGACTGCCCACCTTCGCGACCTGCTACGGTGGACCGCTGGAGATCATTGTCGACGGCGTCTCCGGTTTTCACATCGACCCGAACCATGGCGATGCCGCGGCGGACAAGCTGGCGGACTTCTTCGAGCGCTGCGACCGGGAGCCCGACTACTGGCAGGAACTGTCCCGGGGCGGCATCGAACGGGTCCAGGCGCGCTATACCTGGGAGCGCTACGCGGAGCGCATGATGACCCTGTCACGTATCTACGGTTTCTGGAAATACGTGACCAACCTGGACCGGGACGAGACGCGCCGCTACCTGGAGATGTTCTACGGCCTGCAGTTCCGGACCCTGGCCCGCCAGGTGCGTGGAGACTGACGGGTGCATATCACCTAAATCTCGGGGTTCTTCTGCCGTTAATCATGAGGATAGTATGGATTTTGGGCCGGAGCTGTTCCCATGTGTTTGTATCGCCTGTGTTCATTCCTTTGCCTGTTCTGGCTGCTGGGCGGACAAGTCATGGCCGAGGTCCCGGCCAGGCTGGAGGTGCCGGAGTCCATTCCCGGTGTGACCACCCTGGATGCCGAGGGCCTGATCGGGCTGGTGCAGCGCCAACCCGGCCTGGTACTGATCGATTCCCGGGTACCCGCGGACCGGCACCAGGGCTATATCCAGGGCTCCATCAGCCTGCCTGACACCCAGACCGCCTGCGCGACCCTCGGCGACCTGCTGAACGACATGGACACCCCGGTACTGTTCTACTGCAATGGCGTCAAATGCGGACGCAGCGTGATCACGGCGGTGATCGCCCGCGATTGCGGCTACCGGAAGGTCTTCTGGTTCCGGGGCGGCTTCGAGGAATGGAAGCAGAAGGGCTACCCCTTCCTGCAGCAGTAGCCCGCATGCTGCGCCAGCCCATTTCCCTGCGCACATTGACTGGACTGGTGGTGCTGGTGATGGGCGTGCTCGGCATGTCGCTGGCACTGGTGACCGGCGGCATCTACCATCGCCTGACCCTGGAGAACCAGCGCCAGGGCCTGGCCGGGTTGGTGGAACTGGCGGTTGCCGAGGCCCTCGCGCGCCAGGAGCAGAAATCCCGGGCCCTGGGCCTCAGCCTGCAGAGTGAACCGGCCTTCGAGCGGGCCCTCGCCGCAGGAGACCATGCCGCCATCCGGCTCCTGCTCGATGACCAGTTCCACCAGTACTTCGTCACCGCCGGCGAGATTCGCCTGCTGCAACTGCGCCTGTTCAGTCCCGACTTCCGCCTGCTGGCCGAGGCGGGCGAGGGCCGTGCCGATTTCGCGCCCGACAGCGGAGCCTGCCCCGGCCTGATCGAACGCGCAGACCGTCGCGAGGGCCCCCAGCGGCTACAGTTCCTTACCGCGCTGTGCGCGGACCCCATGCCACTGCACAGCCTGCTGGTGCCGGTGGGCGGTTTGTTCCTGCACGGCTATCTCGAGGTGGTGGTGGATCCCTCCCTGGGCCTGGAAGGTCTGGAGCAGGTATTGGGTATGCCGCTGCGCCTGCGTGCCATCGATGACGAGGTGCTACACCAGTCCGATGCCTGGCCGGTGGACGGCGTCGGACGCGAAGCCCTGGCGGTGGACTACGTCCTGCGTGGCGACTGGGATCGCGAGATACTGCGCATCACTATGTTGCACGATGTCTCGGAACTGCAGAAAAAACTGGACGAGACGCGACGCAATATACTGATCGTCGCCACCCTCCTGACCTTGTGGGTGGCACTGATGATGTACTGGGTGCTGCGCCGCACGGCGCTGGAGCCCATCGCCGGTCTGCTGCACCGGCTGGAGCACTACCGCCACGGCGAAACCGGCGCAAGCGAGGCGGCCCCGGCGGTCGCCATTCGCGAGTTCCATGCCCTGCAGGATCTCTATGACACCCTCGACCAGCTGGCCCACACCGATCCCCTGACCCTGCTGCCCAATCGCACCCAGTTCCGCGATTGCCTGGAAAACTACACCACGGGAGACCAGCGCGATCAGAAAGGCTTTGCGCTCATGATCATGGATCTCGATGGCTTCAAGCAGGTGAATGATTGCCATGGTCACCAGACAGGCGACATGCTGCTGCACCAGGTGGCGGCGCGTATGCTGACGTCGAAACGGCGAGGGGATATCCTCGCGCGCCTGGGTGGCGATGAGTTCGGTATGCTGCTGCCGGAGATAACCTCGCGGGAGGTGAGCGGTGCCGTGGCGGAAAAGCTGGCCGCTTTGCTGGCCGAGCCTTTCCATCTCGGCAATCATGAGTGCAGCGTAGGAATGAGTATCGGCATTGCCTTCCACCCGACCGATGCCATCGACCCGGACAGCCTCATCAGGCTGGCGGACGCGGCCATGTACGAGGCCAAGCGCAACGGCAGCGGCTACGCCTACGCCAGGTCGTCCCAGTGAATCAGATGCTCCTCCAGTTCCTCGGGCTCGACCTCCAGTTCCGACACCGCCATGCCGGCGACGCAGATGCCTGCGTCCCAGACCGATTGTGCCGTGCCGGTGCGCAGGGGATGCCAGTCCGGTAGTGGTTTGCCCTCCGCCAGCAGGCGGTAGGCACAGGTATCCGGCAGCCAGTTCTCCTTGGCGACCTCCGGGGTCACCTTCACGCAGTCGGGCACCAGGATACTGCGGCGCTCGTACTGGGTGCAGCGGCATGCCCCCTGGTCCAGGTAGCGGCACACCACGTTGGTGAAAAATATCTCGCCCGTATCCTCATCCTCCAGCTTGAACAGGCAGCAGCGCGCGCAGCCGTCACACAGGGATTCCCATTCGGCGGGCGTCATCTCCTCGAGGGTCTTGCGTTCCCAGAAAGGTTTTTCAGGTGTCATGGGCGAGGACCTTGGTCACGTAGACATCGTAGCGGTGCTGCTTGCCCTTGATGGACATGGTGGGCGGCTGATGGTTCAGTGCCTCGGCACCCATGGGACGTTTCACCACCACCCGCTGGCGGGCGGCCGCCAGGGCGACGGGCAGCAGCTCACCGGCATGAGGATCCTTGCCCAACAGTTCCTGCAGGGCGCGCATCTCCTTTTTCACCAGGCTGGACTTGCGCCGTTCCGGGTACATGGGGTCGAGGTATACCACATCCGGGCGCTCCGACGCCGGCAGCGCGGCCAGCCACTGGCGGGCATCGCCATGGATTACGCGCATGCGCTCGCGCACCAGTGCGCCGATTTCCGCATCGGCACAGGCGCGTCGCCAGCCGTCCTGGAGCAGGGCCGCCACCGCGGGATGGCGTTCGAGCAGCGTCACCCGGCAGCCCAGGCAGGCCAGCACAAAGGCATCGCGCCCAAAGCCGGCGGTGGCATCCAGCACCGTCGGTGTGGCCCCGGCCTTGAGTCCCACGGCCCGCGCGAGGGGCTGGCCGCGCCCGCCACCGAACAGCCGGCGATGGGCCGCCGCGCCGCCAGCCCAGTCCACGAACACGGACCCGCTGCGGGGATCTTTCCGAGAACAGAGTTCCAGCCGTTCCCCGGTCAGGCGCAGTACATACTCCTGATCCGGCGCCGGGTCCAGGCGGAAGCCCCACTCGGCGGCCAGTGCCCGCGCGGCATCCCGCAGCTCCGTTGCCTCCGCCTCGATGGCCAGGAGTTCAGTCATGGGCCTGGTGCGCGCGCCGGTGCAGGGTGATATCCAGCGCGATCTTCAAGACGACCAGTGCGATCAGCAGCACCAGCGGGGAGCCGAGCGCCTGGATGCCCCAGCCACCGGCGATGATGGCCACGTGCAACACGGCGATGCGTTTGTAGGGCGCGGACATGAGGGTATTGATTTTGCTGTGTCGATATTCGCCGCCCTGGAAATAATTCAGCACCAGCGACAGTCCATGGGACAGGAACAGGCCCAGCCAGGCCAGCACCACGCCGGGTGCGGCCGTATCCAGAATATGCTGTACGGCTCGCACCAGCATCTGGATGAACACCAGGTGTGCCGGCCAGCTGTCCTCGCCGGACGGGAACAGCTGGTCGCCCAGTCCCTCGCCACCCGTGAGGGTCAGCACGAAGATCCCGTGCACACCACAGAAGGCACCATAGTGCAGGCAGAAGAATGCCGCGGGGAACAGCGCGCCCAGGCCCTGCAGGTGCAGCATCTTCAAAATGGTGTAGAAACCGATGACCAGGTTTTCCAGCCAGTAGAGGATGATGATGGAGGCCAGGTCCCACTCAAGCCAGAGCACACCCGCGATGGGGATCAGGTTCACCGCCACCAGGAAGGCGAGGGCGATGCGGTCGCGGGGCAGGTTCCCGTCGGAAGGCATAATTAGGTTTCAGCCGCTGGGGTGGCGATTAGCCAGGCATTGATGGCTCAATCATTCTCGCTGGGTTTGGAAACGCCAGTGAACTTGAAGATGAGTTTGTTCATGTATCTTTCGGTCGGACGAAAAACATACGCTGCTGCCGCAGGCATTATGGTGAAGAAAAACCGCTCTTCATTGTCTCCTGCGACAAAGAGCACCAATACGACGATCAGGACAACCGTGATTAGCGCATAGATGGCCCAGGCTCTTTTAAGATAGGACTGATATTTACCGTTTTGGATATTTTTCATAATTTGTGTGATACATGGTCTCGCTGATTGTGGCTATGTCTCTACGAAATATATCGGCTTTTAATATGTAACGATCGAGGCGAATGGCGCACATCTTTTGCGCCTCTGGCCCTCCTGACTTGCTATATGCCCATTGGCATAAATATCAGCATTACAACATTCTTCTTGTGCCTCCAGGGTATTGTTCCTCGTTGCTGGTTTTATGCCTTTTTATGCTCATCTGGTGCAGGGGTCAATATTAGAGGGCGCGAGGGCGGATAAATTCCATTCATCGCCAGTTCAGCTCTGCCATCAGGTCCGCCGTGATGTCTCCCTGGTATGGCATCATGCCCAGCAATGGCATTCCGATGCGCGCCCCAATACTGGCGATATTGTCCGCGCTGCGCGCGTAGTCTCCATGTGCGTGGTTGGCGATCCAGCCGGCCAGGGGCAGGCCGCGGGCGGCGATGGCCTGGGCACTGAGCAGGGCGTGGTTGATGCAACCGAGGCGGATGTCCACCACCAGTAGCACGGGCAGGCCGAGGGCGGCAGCGAGATCACTCATGTCCTGGTCGTCATTCAATGGCACACGCCAGCCACCGGCGCCTTCGACGACCACGCTGTCCACTTGTGCGGCGATGTCCTGGTAGGCCGCCAGGATCCGCCCGATCTCGATGGTGACACCCGCATCGCGCGCCGCCAGGTGCGGGGCGATGGGCGGTGCGAAGGCATAGGGGTTCAGTGTTTCATAGGGCAGCGCCGCCGAGGACGCGGCCTGCAAGGCCAGGGCGTCTTCGTTGCGCAGTCCTTCCGCGGTTTTTTCACAGCCGGCGGACACCGGTTTCATACCGGCCACGCGCAGGCCCTGCTGTCGCAGCCTGTGCAGCATGGCGACACTGACGCGGGTTTTGCCCACCTCGGTGTCGGTGCCGGTGATGAAATAGCCGCTGCTCATGGCTTCAGCGTCGCCGCAGGGCATCCAGCGGAATGTGTACTGCGCCATCCCGGGTTACCTGGGATGGCGCACGCGGTACCGACCAGGCATGGCCATGCACCACCTCGTAGCTGGCGGGCAGGCGTCCGTCCTGGCGAAAACCTTCATAGGCCTCCAGCATGCGCTGCAGTTTGCGCGGTCCGGTCAGGGCGTGGTTACGCCCGGCGGTGACGTTGTGAGCACCCAGTTCCTTGAGGTCGCGCATCAGCCCGCGTACATCCTGGTAGGTGACCGCCATGCGTTCCACGTCCATGACCGGTTCGGCCAGCCCGGCGCGCAGCAGGGCATCGCCGATGTCATGCATGTCGAGGAAGGCGTTCACATGGGTGTGGTCATCCACCTGGCGCCAGCTGTGGCGCAGTTCCTTGAGGGTGTCGGGGCCGAAGGTGGTGAACAGCAACAGGCCGCCCGGCGCCAGCACACGACGAAATTCCGCGAAGGCACTGTCGAGGTCCTGGCACCATTGCAGCATGAGGTTGGAGATCAGCAGTTCGAAACTGTGATCGGCGAAAGGCAGTCGCTCGGCATCGGCGCACACCGCTGTGGGTCGGCGCAGCCAGCCGCCGCGCCTGCGACTGCGCTGGGCCATGGTGAAGGCGATATCCAGCGAGACCACCCGGGCCTTGCGGTAACGGCGCAGTAAGGCGTGGCTGATGTCGCCGGTGCCGCTGCCGAGGTCCAGCACCCGTGTCGGTTGCAGCTTCACCAGGTCGAGGCGTTCCAGCAGTTGTGCCCCCACCTCGCGCTGCAAGGCCGCCGCGCGATCATAGGTGTCCGCCGCGTGCGCGAAGGAGCGTCGTGTCCAGGCCTTGTCGATGCGGTAGCGTTCGTCAGCCGCCATGGTGACACGCCTCCCGGGCTTGGGTCGCGGGCAGGAAGGGGCGCAATGCCGCGAGGAATTCCCGTGGATGGGACAGGAAGGGTGCGTGGCCGGCGCCCGCGATCAGGTCCAGTTGCGCGGTCGTCGCACGCGCGGCGCATGCTCGCGCCGCGGCCGGCGGGATCAGGGTGTCCCGTTCCCCCATGATGAACTGCAGCGGCAGGCTCATGTCCTCCAGTTCCGGGCGCAGGTCCGCATCGCGCAGGATGGCCAGCCCGGCAGCCAGCGCCACCGGGTCCGGCTCGCCATGGGCGAACAACTGGTGGCGCAAGGTGCGCAGGGTGTCACCGGCCGCCGTACTGCCGCGCACCTGCAGGGCCAGGAAACGGTTCAGGGTGGCGCGGTAATCCTGTTGCAGTTCGTCGAGGAATTGCGCCAGCACGGCGGCCGGCACCGCATGGGGCCAGTCGGGGGACTGCACGAAGCGCGGACTGCTGGCGACCAGGGTCAGGCTCGTGATGCACTCCGGTGCCGACTGCGCAACATGCAGGGCCAACTCGCCGCCCAGGGACCAGGCGATCCAGTGGGCCTGGGCTGGCGCGGCTTCGCGCAGCGCGCGGCTGGCGCTGTCCAGGTCGAAGCTTCCGCCCGGACTGCGGCCATGACCGGGCAGATCCACGGCGGTGACGCGGTAGTCCGCCTCCAGGGCCGTGCGCACACCCGACCAGATGGCGCCGCTCAGTCCCCAGCCGTGGACGAGGAACAGGTCGGGGCCGGTGCCGGTGGTTTCGGTGTAGAGTTTCATGGGCCTGGAATGATTTCTTCCAGCACCTCCAGTAACCGGTCCACCTGGCGCTCCTCGTGCAGGGCGGAGAAGGTGATGCGCAGCCGCGCCGTGCCGGCCGGAACCGTGGGTGGACGGATGGCGGTGACCAGGATGCCGCGCGCCAGCAACTCTTCGCTCAGGCGCACGGCGGTAGCGGCATCGCCCACCAGCAGGGGCTGGATGGGGGTTCGTGAATCCAAGAGCTGCAGGCCCAGCTCATCCGCGCCTGCACGAAAGCGCGCCACCAGGGCACGGAGTTTTTCCCGTCGCCACTCTTCCGCACGCACGATGCGCAGTGACTCCAGGGTGGCCCAGGCCAGGGCCGGCGGCGTGGCGGTGGTGTAGACATAGGTGCGCGCCTGCTGGATGAGGGTCTCGATCAGCTCTTCGCTGCCCGCCACGAAGGCGCCGGCGGTGCCCAGGGCCTTGCCGAGGGTGCCCATCAGGATCGGCACATCTTTGATGCCCAGTCCGGCCGCGTCCAGAGAACCACGGCCCTGTTCGCCCAGCACTCCGATGCCGTGGGCATCGTCCACCAGCAGCCAGGCGTCCTGTTGCCGGCAGTGTCGTGCCAGCTCCACCAGCGGGGCTGCGTCCCCGTCCATGCTGAACACACCGTCGGTGGCCACCAGGCGTTCACCCTGGCCGGTGCCGGCGAGCTGGTCCGCCAGGCTGTCGGCATCGGCATGCCCGTAGCGGTGCAGCTTCGCCCCGCTCAGTTTGGCGGCATCGAGCAGGGAGGCATGGTTGTAGCGATCCTCGAAGACATGATCGTGGCGGCCGAGCAAGGCCTGCAGGATGCCGAGGTTGGCCATGTAGCCGGTGGAGAACAGCAGCGCGCGCGGTCGGCCGGTGAAGTCCGCCAAGGCTTCCTCGAGTTCGTGATGGGCGCGGCTGTGGCCGGAAATCAGGTGGGCGGCACCGCTGCCCACGCCGAAGCGTTCGGCGCCGTCCTTCAGTGTCGCCACCAGGCGCGGGTCACTGGCAAGACCGAGGTAGTCGTTGCTGCAGAAGCTGAGTACCGTTTGGCCGTCCAGCGTCAGTTCCACGCCCTGCGGGCCGTCCACCGTGCGCCGTCTCCGGTACAGCTGGTCGGCCTGGCGCTGGGCGAGGGCGGTGGCGAGGTCCTGCATGGTGCAAGGACTCCTAGACGGGATGGATGCCGAGGCGATCGAACAGGGCAAGATCCCGTTCCGTGTCGGGGTTGCCGGTGGTGAGCAGCTTCTCGCCATAGAAGATGGAATTGGCGCCGGCGAAGAAACACAGGGCCTGCATCTCGTCGCTCATTTCGCTGCGCCCGGCGGACAGGCGCACATGGGAGCGCGGCATCAGGATACGGGCGATGGCCACGGTGCGCACGAACTCGAAGGGATCCAGTTCTGCCACCTCACCCAGGGGCGTGCCCGGCACGCGCACCAGCTGGTTGATGGGCACGCTTTCGGGGTGGCGCGGTTCGTTGACCAGGGCGCGCAGGAAGGAGGCGCGGTCGGCGCGGGTCTCGCCCATGCCGAGGATGCCGCCGGAGCAGACATGGATGCCGGCGTTGCGCACATGCTCCAGGGTGTCGAGGCGGTCCTGGAAGCTGCGGGTGCCGATGATGGTGCCGTAGAACTCCGGCGAGGTGTCCAGGTTGTGGTTGTAGTAGTCCAGCCCGGCCTCCTTCAGTTGCGCGGCCTGGTCCTGGTCGAGCATGCCCAGGGTGGCGCAGGTCTCCAGACCCAGCTCACGTACCTCGCGCACCATGTCCAGCACGCGCTCGAAGTTCCGGCCCCTGGGATTGCGCCAGGCGGCACCCATGCAGAAGCGGCTGGCGCCGGCCTCCTTGGCGGCGCGGGCGGCGTCCAGCACCTCCTGCATCTTGAGCAGTGCTTCCGGTTCCAGGTCGGTGTTGTGGTGCACGCTCTGGGAGCAGTACTTGCAGTCCTCGGGGCAGCCGCCGGTCTTGATGCTGAGCAGGGTGCTCACCTGCACGGCGTTGGGATCGAAGTTCGCCCGGTGTGCCGTGTGGGCGCGGTGCAGCAGGTCGTTGAAGGGCAGTGCGAACAGGGCCAGGATCTCGTCCCGGGTCCAGTCGTGGCGCAGTTCGTCCTGCGGCTGTTTCGCCAGCGGCGCGGGGTTACTCATGGTGGGGTTCCTCTATGTTCACTTCCATATCGAGCCATTCATCGCGGGCGATGCGCACCAGGTCGAGGATCGACCAGGGGATCAGCACCAGGGCGGCGGCGCCCCAGGCGATGAGGTAGTAGCGCAGGCCGCTGCCGGGAATGAAAGTGGCGGCGGCCACGAAGAAACCGGTGATGCCATAGAAACGGTAGGCCGCCTGCTGGGTGTAGTGGCCGACTTTCTCATTGGGATGGTGGCGGTTCATGGCATACACCAGCATGGACACGCCCACCCACAGGATGCCCAGGGGCACGGGCAGCAGGATGGCGAGGATATTGCCGTAATTGAACAGGGCGGCGGCGGCGCGGGCGCGGCGCCCGGTGCACAGGTGGGTGGCCGGTACGGCGGACAGGGAATCGGACATGAAACAAGGACCTGGGCTACAATACGGAACGGACAGGGCATCATGGCGTGGCGCCGGAACACTGTCAACCGGAAAGGATTCCGATGGTTTACAACTGGCTAAACAAGCTACAGGACACGCTGTTCCCGCCGCGCTGTCGGCTGTGTGGCGGTGCCGGGGCGGGACGCCGGGACCTCTGCCCCGGCTGCCATGCCGACCTGCCCTGGCTGGGGGCGGCCTGTGTGCGCTGCGCCCTGCCGCTGGCCAGCGACGGCCAGCTGTGTGGCCACTGCCAGCAGCAGCCCCCGGCCTTCGACCGGGTGATCGCCCCCTTCCGCTATGCCCCGCCCCTCGATTACCTGGTTCAGCGCCTCAAGTTCCACCAGGACCTGGCCATGGGCCGGCTGCTGGGCCAGTTGCTGGCGGAGACGCTGGCGACCCTGGACGGCCCGCGACCGGCGGTCATCCTGCCCGTGCCCCTGCATCGTCGCCGCCTGGCGGAACGCGGCTTCAACCAGGCCCTGGAGATCGGCCGCCCGCTGCGTGACACCCTGGGCATCCCTCTGGAGCCAGGCCTGGCACAACGGGTGCGGCCCACCGAGACCCAGTCGCGTCTGCCGGCGCGGCAACGCCAGCGCAACCTGCGGCGCGCCTATGCCCTGGGTGCGGCCCCGCTGCCGGACCACATCGCCATCCTCGATGACGTGATGACCACCGGCACCACGGTGAACGAATTGGCGCGGCTGCTCAAGGGCGCCGGCGTGACGCGGGTGGAAGTCTGGGTGCTGGCGCGCACAGGTACTCAGGAAGACGGTGGATAATCCGTCATTGCGAGCGCAGCGAAGCAATCTTTGCGGGATTGCTTGGCTGCGCTCGCAATGACGGAGGGTTACTGGGAGAACTAGCCCGCCCGCGCCAGGTAATCGAGAAAAATCCCCGCAAACACTGCCGCCCCGAACCAGTTGTTGTTGAGGAAGGCCTGGAAACACTGGGCCGGGGCGCGGTCGCGGATGAGGTATTGCTGGTAGACCATGAGCGCGGTGCCGACCAGCAGACTGAAGTGGTAGTAGAGACCGAGCTCGGCGTTGTGGCCCACCAGCAGCAGGGCCAGCAGCAGCATGACCTGCAGGATGCCGATGATCAGCCGGTCCGCCGAGCCGAACAGGATGGCGGTGGATTTGACCCCGATCTTGAGGTCGTCGGCGCGGTCCACCATGCCGTACTGGGTGTCGTATACCGTGGCCCAGATCACGTTGGTGATGAACAGCAGCCAGGCGACGCGGGTCAGCTCGCCGGCCTGGGCGGCGAAGGCCATGATGATGGCCCAGCCAAAGGCGGCACCCAGGTAGACCTGGGGCAGCTGGGTGTAGCGCTTCATGAAGGGATAGCTGGCGGCCAGCAGCACACCCACCAGGGACAGGGCGATGGTGAACCAGTTCATGAGTAGCACCAGCGCGAAGGAGACCGCGCACAGCACCGCGAACAGGATCAGCGCCTCGCGTTCGCTCACCCGGCCGGCGGCGATGGGCCGGTCTTTCGTGCGCGCCACGTGGGGGTCGAAATGGCGGTCGGCATAATCATTGATGACACAGCCCGCCGAGCGCATCAGCACCACGCCGGCGACGAATACGAACAGCACCAGCGGATCGGGCCAGCCGCCGGCGGCGATCCACAGGGCCCACAGGGTGGGCCACAGCAGCAGCAGGATGCCGATGGGGCGGTGCAGCCGCATCAGCCGGGCGTACTGGATCCATTGCTGGCGGGGAAGGGTCATGAGGACGACATTTCAGCACAAAACCCGGACTCAAACCTAGACTTGACACTATCATTGACAGCGAAAAGCACGCTATCGTTGGCCGGGAGGCAACCTTGTGCGCATGCCCCTCGGCATAGGACTGGTTGTCGGTGACTCGGAACCATACCTGGAATCCTGCTTGGAGAGCCGTCTATGAAACTGGCCATGATTGGTCTGGGGAAAATGGGCGCCAATATGGCGCGACGATTGGCACGCGACCGGCATGAAATCCTCGCCTATGACCTGGATGCCCAGGCCGCGGCCGGCCTGCAGCGGGAAATGCCGGGTATCACGGCCATCGCCAGCCTGGCGGAACTGGTACAGGCCCTGCCCAGGCCGCGCGCCATCTGGCTGATGGTGCCACACCAGTTCGTGGACGACAGTATCGCGCAATTGCTGGCCGCCGGTGTCGATGCCGGCGACCTGATCATCGACGGCGGTAATTCCAACTACAAGCAGAGCCAAAGACGAGCGCAACAACTGCTGGAGCAGGGTGTGCACTTCGTGGATGCCGGGACCTCGGGCGGTGTCTGGGGGCTGGAGAACGGTTACAGCATGATGGTCGGCGGCAGTGACGAGGCCGTGGCCATGATCCGGCCGGCCCTGGAGACGCTGGCGCCGACCCCCGCCAGCGGCTGGGGGCATGTCGGGCCCGCGGGTGCCGGGCATTATGTGAAGATGGTCCATAACGGCATCGAATACGGCATGATGCAGGCCTTCGCCGAGGGCTTCGAACTCATGGAATCCAGGAAGGAACTGGAGCTGGACATGCACCAGATCGCCGGCATCTGGCAGCATGGCAGTGTCGTGCGCTCCTGGCTGCTGGACTTGATCGCGGACGCCCTGGCCGATACGGGCGCGGTGGAACGACTGAGCGATTACGTGGAAGATTCCGGCGAAGGTCGCTGGACCATCGAGGACGCCATCGAAAACGCGGTCCCCACACCGGTATTGAGCCTGGCCCTGCAAATGCGCTTTCGCAGCCGGCAATCACCTTCCTACGCCGGCAAGCTGCTCAATGCCATGCGCGCGGGCTTTGGCGGACACGGTATCCGCCAGTCAAAAATCCTCGGGAAGGACGAATGATGTCCAGCAAAGACAACCCGAGCCCGCGCGGCGAAAGCACCGAACCGACGAACATCGTGATCTTTGGCGCCACCGGCGACCTGACCAAGCGCAAGCTCATGCCGGCCCTGATCAAGATGGTCGAATATGGCCTGGTTCACCCGCAGAGTCGCATCATCGGCGTCGCCAACAACAACACGGAAGCGGAATGGCGCGACCTGGTCAAGGAGAGCCTGGATAAATACCTTGATGATGGCGCCATGAGCGAAGCACGCTGGCGATCGTTTTCCGCGATGCTCAAGATGGTCCCCGGTGATCTCGCCGATGAGGATACCTATGTGCGGCTGGCGGAATCCATCGAGACCCTGGGTGGCAGGAAGAATGCGATGTTTTATTGCGCGATTCCGCCCCAGTGGTATCCCGCGGTCACCCGCGGTCTGCTGCAGGCCGGTCTGGTCAAGGAGCAGGAAGGCTTTCGTCGCATCGTCATCGAAAAGCCATTCGGCATGAACCTGCAGAGCGCCCGGGAGCTGAACGGGGAATTGCAATCGGCATTCGATGAATCACAGATCTATCGAATCGACCACTACCTCGGCAAGGAGAGCGTGCAGAACCTGCTGGTGTACCGCTTTGCCAACAGCATCATGGAACCGTTGTGGAATCGTAACTACATCGATCATATCCAGATTTCCGCCGCGGAGACCCTGGGCATGGAGTACCGGGCGAAATACTACGAAAATTCCGGTGCCCTGCGTGACATGATTCAGAGCCACTTGATGCAGGTCATGACCCTGGTGGCCATGGAGCCACCCGTGGAGTTTACCGCCAACGCGGTGCGCGATGAAAAGATCAAGGTACTGCGTGCCATTCGCGCCATTGCTCCCGAGAATATCGACAGAATGGCCGTGGGCGCGCAATACGCCTCCGGCGTGGTCGATGAGGAAAAGGTGCCGGCCTATGTGGCGGAACAGGATGCGTCTCCGGATTCCGCCACGGAAACCTTCGCCGCCGTGCGCTTCTATATCGATAACTGGCGCTGGCAGGGAGTGCCGTTCATTCTGTGGACCGGCAAGCGCATGAAAAGGCGCGCCTCGGAGGTCATGATCCGCTTCCGCGTGCCGCCCTTCAACCTGTTCGACAGCCATGCGTCGCCGCCCAAGGCCAATGCCCTGGTCTTCAGACTCCAACCCGATGAAGGTATCGTGCTGCGCATGAACGCCAAGATGCCCGGCCTGACCACGGACGTGCAGCGCATGGTGATGCGCGCGCCCTACGCGCGCGATGACATGTATGTGCCAGAGGCCTATGAAACCCTCCTGCAGGACGTGCTGCTGGGGGATGCCACCTTGTTTTCACGCGCCGACGAAGTGGAGGAGTCCTGGGAGATCGTCGAGCCGATCCTCGAAAAATGGAAAGACCGCTTTTCCATCAGTCGCTATCGCGCGGGCACCTGGGATGTACCGGAGATGGACCATTTGCTGGAGGGCTGCGTCGGCGGCTGGCACAAGCCCACCTGAGCGGGTTCTCCGGCTGGATCGATCAGCGCCCGTCGTGCACCATCAGCCCGTGACGTTCACGCGGCAGGTCCGGCAGGAAGATCTCCGCCACCAGCAGCGGCTTGCCCGCCAGCCGGAACACCGAGCGACGGCCCCAGATTTCCCGCGGACGGGTACGCCGGTCGCGACACGCCGCCTCGTACAGGGGCTGGCCGCGCAGGATGCGCGCTACCTGCACCGGCCCGCGCCGCATGCCGGGGTCGGCGAACAGCACCGCGCCCAGGGGTCGGTTGCCCAGATGGGCCAGGCGGCGCTGGCGCCCGGTAAGGGTGGCGTGGGGAATGACGGTACGGGCGTATACCCACACCTGCTGGTCGCAGCGCAGCTGCACCTGGCGGATCAACGCGCGCTCATTGGCGCGCATGCCCAGGGCGGCGATCTCGTCCCGGCGTGGCCGTCCCCAACCCTGTTCCAGCACCCGTACCCGGAAAGCACCGTCGCAGGCCAGTTGGATGCGGCGGGTGAGGGAGGCGGTGTCCAGCAGCCAGTCCAACAAGCCCTCCGGCACCTGGCTGCGCAGCACCTGGCGCGCAGGTTTCCAACGCAGACGGTAGACGAGCGTGTTGTTGGCGCGGGGACGGTTCAAGGGAATGTCATCTATTGTTGCCACAATGGGGTGGGATTATCGCACAGGCGTGATCAGCAGGACTCGAGGCAGGTTCATACCGCTCCATACTGTTCCGCCTGTCCCAGCCAGCGGCGGATCAGATGCGGCACATGGTCGGGATGTTGCTGCAGCAGCTGCTCCGCCACCCGTTCCACCGGTTCCAGCAGGGCCGCGTCGCGCAGCAGGTCGGCGATGTGGAATTGCGCCAGCCCGGTCTGGCGTGTGCCCAGTACCTCGCCGGGGCCGCGCAGCTCCAGGTCCTTCTGCGCCACCAGGAAACCGTCGTTGGTCTCGCGCATGGTATTGATGCGGACCTTGGCGGTGCGCGACAACGGTGTCTGGTAGAGCAGCACACAGCTGCTTTTGGCGGCGCCACGGCCCACCCGGCCGCGCAGCTGGTGCAGCTGTGACAGGCCCAGACGCTCGGCGTTCTCGATGATCATCAGTGAGGCATTGGGCACGTCCACGCCCACCTCGATCACCGTGGTGGCCACCAGCAGGTCCAGCTCGCGCTGCTGGAAGGCGCGCATGACGGCCTCCTTCTCCGCCGCCTTGAGGCGGCCATGTACCAGGCCGATGCGCAGTTCCGGCAGTTGCTCGCGCAGCAGTTCGGCGGTGTCGGCTGCGGCCTCGCACTGCAGCACTTCGGATTCCTCGATCAAGGTGCAGACCCAGTAGGCCTGGCGGCCGGCTGCACAGGCCTCGCGCACCCGTGCCATGACCTCCGGCCGGCGCGTGCCGGGAATGGCCACTGTCTGCACCGGCGTGCGGCCCGGCGGCAGCTCGTCGATGACCGAGCTGTCCAGATCCGCGTACAGGGTCATGGCCAGGGTGCGCGGAATGGGCGTCGCGGTCATGACCAGCTGATGGGGGTGCAGGCCGTTCTTGCGTCCCTTGTCGCGCAGGGCCAGGCGCTGGTGCACGCCGAAACGATGTTGTTCATCGACGACCACCAGCCCCAGGTGCGCAAAGGTCACCTCGTCCTGGAACAGGGCATGGGTGCCCACCACCAGTTGTGCCGTGCCGGACTCGATGGCCGTCAGGGTGGCACTGCGCGCCTTGCCCTTGATGCGGCCCGTAAGCCAGGCCACCGTAACGCCCAGCGGCTCCAGCCAGGCGGCGAAGTTACGATAGTGCTGTTCGGCCAGCAGTTCCGTCGGCGCCATTACCGCCGCCTGGCAGCCGGCCTCGATGGCCTGCAGCACGGCCACCGCGGCCACCAGCGTCTTGCCGGAACCCACGTCGCCCTGTACCAGGCGCAGCATGGGATGGGACTGGCGCAGGTCGCTCGCGATCTCCGCGCCGACGCGTCGTTGCGCCGCCGTGAGCTGGAAGGGCAGGTTCGCGAGCAGGGCAGCGCGCAGTGCACCATCGCCCTTCAGTACCGGTGCGTGCTGGGCACGTGCCTCGTGGCGTAGCCGCCGCAGGCTCAGGTGATGGGCCAGCAGTTCCTCGAAGGCCAGGCGTTGCTGGGCGGGATGCCGGCCCTCCAGCAACTGGGCCACGGAGGCCTCGGGCGGTGGACGGTGCACGTAGCGAATGGCCTCCGCCAGGCCGGTGAAGGGGAAACCGGTCAGCAATTCGGGCGGTAGCCAGTCGGGCAGCACCTGCTCGTGCGAACCTTCGAGGGCTTGCAGGGCCTGGTCGGCCAGGCGGCGCAGGGTCAGCTGATGCACGCCCTCGGTGGCGGGATAGACGGGCGTGAGGCTTTCTTCAACAGCGGGCGCGACCTCTTCCTCCAGGCGCTGGTATTCGGGGTGCACCATCTCCAGGGTCACGGCGCCGGGGCGCGCCTCGCCATAACAGCGGATGCGCGTGCCACGCTGGAAACCCTGCTGCTGCAGTTTGCTGAAATGGAAGAAGCGCAGGGTGAGCGCTCCGGTTCCGTCGCTGATGCGCACCAGCAACGAACGACGCTTGCCGAACTTCACCTCGGCCAGGTCCACCTGGCCTTCCACCACGGCCCACTGGCCGGCGCGCAGCGCGCCCATGGCCACCACCCGGGTGCGGTCCTCGTAGCGCAGCGGCAGGTGAAAGAGCAGGTCCTGTACCGTCTCCAGACCGAGCTTGTGCAGCTTGGGCGCGCTGCGCGGCCCGACGCCCTTCAGCGCGGTGACGGGAATGCGGTCGAGGCGGGTGGCGGGCGCGTCCATGGGCCGGGCACCGGAAGCTGACCGGGACTCAGCCATCCAGCTCCAGGATGGCATCCATCTCCACACCGGCACCGCGCGGCAGGGAAGCCACGCCGATGGCGGCCCGTGCCGGGTAGGGCTGCTGGAAATACTCGGCCATGATCTCGTTCACCAGCGGAAAGTGGGCGAGGTCGGTAAGGAAGATATTGAGCTTGGCGACATCGGCGAGACTGCCGCCGGCGGCCTGCGCCACGGCGGCGAGGTTGTCGAACACGCGGCGGATCTGCGCCTGCATATTGCCTTCCACCAGTTCCATGGTGTCGGGGACCAGCGGGATCTGGCCAGACATGTATACGGTGGAGCCGGTCTTCACCGCCTGGGAATAGGTGCCGATGGCCTGCGGGGCCTGGTCGGTATGGATGATTTCACGGGCCATGCCATGCTCCTTGAGGACTTTGTGGGCGCCATTGTGCCACAGGGCGGGGAATACGAAACACCGGTTGCGCAGCCTACCCTGTGCGCGGCCGTGCGCCTGTAGGAGCGGGCTCTGCCCGCGAACATTCGCGGCCAAGGCCGCTCCTACAGGGTGGGCACGAGGAATGACAGACCCCTACCGCCGCCCCCGGCTGATGCGCATCACCTCGGGGATGTTGCGCACCCTGCGCATGACCCGCGCCAGGTGCTGACGGTCACGCACCAGGATGGTGAAGCTCATGCTGGTGTCGAGGCCGTCACGCTCCTCGATGGAGACGTTCTCGATATTGGAGCCGGTCTCGGAGATGGCGGCGGCGATGGTGGCCAGCACGCCGCGCTGGTTCATCACTTCCATGCGTACATCGGCAGCGTACTCACCGCCCACATTCGGTTCCCAGGCCACGTCCACCCACTTGTCCGGGCGGTCGCGCAGTTCCATCAGGTTGTTGCAGCCTTCACGGTGGATCACCAGGCCGCGACCGGCGCTGATGAAGCCGACGATCTTGTCGCCGGGGATGGGATGGCAGCAGCGCGGGAAATTGACCACCATCCCTTCGGTGCCGCGGATGGCGAGCGGGAGGGTGGTGCCGGTGGAGGTGGAGACGGCCGTCTGCCCGCCCTCCGCGCTTTGCGCGGCGAGCAGGCTGCGTGCCACCAGGGCGGCGGTGCGGTTGCCCATGCCGATGTCCACGAACAGATCCTCGGGCCGGGCGATATTGCACTCCTGCAGCAGCTGCGTCCATTGTTCCTCCTGCAGTGCATCGAGGGACATGCCCTGGCCGGCCATGGCCTTTTCCAGTAGTCGCCGGCCCAGGCTTTCCGCCTCGTTCTGCTTGAGGTTCTTGAGGTAGGCACGCACGTTGGAGCGGGCCTTGGCGGTGACAACGTAGTTGAGCCAGGCGGGATTGGGATGGGCGCCGGGCGCGGTGATGACTTCAACGGTCTGGCCGTTGAGCAGCGGCGTGCGCAGCGGCGACAGGCGTCGGTCGATCTTGGTGGCGATGCAGGTATTGCCGACATCGGTGTGCACTGCATAGGCGAAGTCCACGGCGGTGGCGCCGCGCGGCAGGTTCATGATGTCGCCGGCGGGCGTGAACACGTAGACCTCGTCGGGGAACAGGTCGATCTTGACGTTCTCGAGGAACTCCAGTGAATTGCCCGCCTTCTGTTGCATCTCCAGCAGTCCGCGCAGCCATTCGCGGGCGCGTGTGGCGGCGCTGTTGCTGCTGCCATCGCCGGTCTTGTACAGCCAGTGGGCGGCAATACCCGCCTCGGCGACGCGGTCCATGTCCTCGGTGCGGATCTGCGCCTCGATGGGCACGCCGTAGGGGCCGAACAGCACCGTGTGCAGCGACTGGTAGCCGTTGGCCTTTGGGATGGCGATGTAATCCTTGAAGCGGCCGGGCACCGGCTTGTAGAGATTGTGCATCATGCCCAGCACCCGGTAGCAGTCGTCCACCCGCGCAACCCGGATGCGGAAGGCATAGACATCCATGACCTCGGAGAAGGACAGGGACTTGCCGCGCATCTTTTTATAAAGGCTGTAGAGATGCTTTTCGCGGCTGGAGATGCTGCAGTTCATGTGCTCCTGCTCGAGCCGGTTGCGGATGGCCGATTCGATCTTGTTGAGGATCTCCTTGCGGTTGCCGCGCGCCTTGCGCACCGCCTCGCGCAGCACCCGGTAGCGCACCGGGTACATGGCCTCGAAACCCAGTTCTTCCAATTCCAGACGCATGGCGTTGATGCCGAGGCGATTGGCGATGGGGGCGTAGATGTCGAGGGTCTCGCGGGCGATGCGGCGGCGCTTGTCGGGACGCATGACACCCAGGGTGCGCATGTTGTGCAGGCGGTCGGCGAGTTTCACCAGGATGACGCGGATGTCGCGCACCATGGCCAGCATCATCTTGCGGAAGTTTTCCGCCTGGGCCTCGGCCTTGCTCTCGAAGCTGATCTGGGTGAGCTTGGATACCCCGTCCACCAGTTCGGCCACTTCCTCGCCGAACAGGCGCGCCACCGTTTCCTTGGAGCTCTGGGTGTCCTCGATCACATCATGGAGGATGGCCGCCATGATGCTCTGGTGGTCCATGTGCATCTCGGCGAGGATCTGCGCCACGGCGATGGGGTGGTAGATGTAGGGTTCGCCGGACTTGCGGTGCTGGCCTTCGTGGGCCTCGGCGCTGAACAGGTAGGCGCGGTAGACGTCCTGCACCTGGTCAGGTTCCAGGTAGGTCTCCAGGCTGCGGCACAGGTCGCTGATCAGAAAGCGCGGCTTGTCCTCATGCAGACGTTCCGGTTCCCCTGTCATCGCGGCCCTGTTCCTGTCCTCGTGGTAGTGGCGCGCCAGGTTGGTGCGGCCATGGTTCGAGGGACCCATCATAGGGTAAACCCGTTCACTGCAACACCGGTCATGGAGGGGCTGGCCCGGGCGGTGGACCCGGGTCGGGGAAGGCTTATTCGGCGGGCGGGGCGGCCGGGGGTTCCTGGTCGAGGTCCAGGTCGGCGGCCAGGTCAAGGACGATCTCCGGCTCTTCGCGGACGGGCTCGTCGAGGATCGCGGGGCCGACATGGCCCTCGGCGATCTCGCGCAGGGCGGCCACGGTGGGCTTGTCGTTTTCCCAGGCTACGAAGGGCTCGGCGCCATTGGCGAGTTGGCGGGCGCGCTTGGTGGACACCAGCACCAGCTGAAAGCGGTTATCAACGTTTTCCAGGCAATCTTCTACGGTAATACGGGCCATATTCCACCTGAGTTCGGGTCTGTGCAGCGGGCCGCAGAGTGTAACCGAATCGTCATGCAGGGGCCAGCAAGGCCTCCAAAAGATCCGGGTGGCGGGCCTGCTGCCGGGCCAGGCGCTGGCGCTGGGCCAGGAGGATGGCCTTCAGCTCCACCAGAGCGGTCTCGAAGCGGTCGTTGACGACCAGGTAGTCGTATTCGTGGAAATGACTCATCTCGCTGACCGCGTCGCGCATGCGGCGCTGGATGATGGCGTCGCTGTCGGTGCCGCGCCCGCGCAGGCGCTCCTCCAGGGCCTCGCGCGAGGGTGGCAGCACGAAGATACTCACCGAGCCCGACCGCCAGTCGCGCACCTGGCGGGCGCCCTGCCAGTCGATCTCGAGGATCACATCCTCGCCGGCGGCGAGCTGGGCCTGCACCCCGGTCTTGCTGGTTCCGTAATAATTATCAAAGACTTGAGCATGCTCCAGGAAGTCGCCCCGGGCCACCATGGCCTCAAATTCAGGCTTCTCTACAAAATGATAGTCGACTCCATTTTCTTCCCCGGGGCGCATGGCACGGGTGGTGTGGGAGACCGAGACGCTGGCGCTCTCCAGTTCGCCCAGCATGGCCTTCACCAGGCTGGTCTTGCCGGCGCCGGAGGGGGCGGAAATGATGTACAGGGTGCCGGTGGCTTGGGTCATATTGGTCTCGCTTTTTGGGGTTTTGCGCCTTTGCGGTGAATACATTGGTTATTCCACATTCTGCACCTGCTCCCGCATCTGCTCGATCAGTACCTTGAGCTCCACCGCGGTGCGGGTGGTGTCGGTATCGGCGGACTTGGAGCCCAGGGTGTTGGCCTCGCGGTTGAATTCCTGCATGAGGAAATCCAGCCGTCGGCCCACGGGTTCCGGTCGCTCCAGCACCCGGCGTACCTCGGCGATGTGGCCCTCCAGGCGGTCCAGCTCCTCGTCCACATCCATTTTCTGGGCCAGGAACACCAGTTCCTGTTCCAGCCGGTCCTGGTCCACCTGGGCCTGCAGTTCCGCCAGCCGGGCGCCGAGCTTGTCGCGCAGGCGGGCCCGTACCTGGGGCAACCGGGCCCGCTCCGCGGCCACCAGTTCCTCCATGGTGGCACAGCGGCTGGTCAGCAGCTCGTGGATCTGCGCGCCTTCGCGTTCACGGGTGGCGCGCAATTCCTCCAGGGCCTGGTCCAGCAGGTCGCCGGCGGCCTCGGCCAGGGGGGTGAGGTCGCGCTCGGTGTCGCGCTGCACGCCAGGCCAGCGCAGCAATTCCAGGGGATTCAGGGGCTGGATCTGGCCGAGCTGGGCGGCGAGCTCGGCACAGGCGCGCCCCACCCGTTCCACCGCCTCCGGATCGAGCTGCAGCGGGGCGTTGGTGTCGGCGGCGGGACGGTAACGCAGGCTGCAGTCCACCTTGCCCCGGCCCAGGGCCCGGCCCACCCGTTCCCGTACCGCCGGCTCCAGGCCGCGCAGTTCCTCGGGCAGCCGCAGGCTGACTTCCAGGTAACGATGGTTGACGGAGCGCAATTCCCAGGCGAGGGCGCCGAGATCGGTGTCCGCTTCGGCGCGGGCGAAGGCGGTCATGCTGCGGATCATCTCAAGTCCCTCATTCCGCTGGCCGATGAAGAGGGAATGGTAAGCCTTCCCGGGCGTCCAGGGAACCGGGCCCGGCCCCGGTCGCGCCCGCTACGGAGTTTCATGAGCAAGTCACTGCAAAGTCTGCCCGCCGGCACCGAACTGGACGGCTATCGTTTCGAGCGTGTGCTGGGCGGCGGCGGTTTCAGCATCGTCTACCTGGGCACCGAGCTGGCCAATGGCCAGGTGGTGGTCATCAAGGAGTACCTGCCCACCCGGCTGGCCGAGCGCGACGCCGCCGGCCAGGTCGTGCCCCTGGGCGAGGCGGAGGCGGACAAGCTCAATCGCGGCCGTAAGCTGTTCTTCCAGGAGGCCAGCACCCTGGCCAACCTCAAACACGCGAACATCGTACAGGTACTCAACTTCTTCCAGGACAACGGCACGGTGTACATGGTCATGCCCTTCGAGGAGGGCAAGAACCTGCAGGATTACCTGCAGGCGCGCAAGGGCCGGCTCAGCGAGCGTTTTCTGCGCACCGTGTTCCCGCCCCTGCTGGACGGGCTTGCGCTGCTGCATTCGCGCGATATCCTCCACCTGGACATCAAGCCCGGCAACATCCATATTCGGCCTGGCGGTCAACCGCTGTTACTGGACTTCGGCGCCGTTCACGGCTTTGGTGAAAGCCGGCGGGCGCAGCCGGGCCAGGTGATCAGTCCCGGTTTCTCGCCCGTGGAGCAGTATGAGCCCAATGGCTACGTGGGTCCCTGGACGGACATCTATGCCATTGGCGCCACCATGCGGGCCTGTATCGAGGGCCGCGCCCCGGTCGACGCCCGCGAGCGGCGCGTGCGTGACGAGCTCAAACCCGCCAGCCTGGCCTTTCGCAAACGTTATTCGGACGAATTGCTGCAGGCCATCGACTGGGCCATGGAGGTGGATCCCTTGTTGCGTCCCCAGAATGTCGCCACCCTGCAGGAGCTGTTGCGCAAGGAAGTGGAGCCGCCGGCGGATGAGCCGGCCTCGACCCTGGGCAAACTGGCCAGCACCCTGCTGGGCAAGAGCTGAGCGACGGTAGCCGGGCGATGCGCTACCAGTACGCACTGACCAACCGCCTCGGGAATCGCGCCAGCAACCAGGATCGTTGTGTCATCCGCCATGGCGAGGAGCGCGCCCTGCTGGTGGTGGCCGACGGCATGGGAGGTCACGCACGGGGCGACCTGGCGGCGCAGACGACGGTGGACACCCTGAGTCGCCTGTTTCGCGAGCAGGACGGCCCCATCCCGAACCCGCAAGCCTTCCTGGATCGCGCCCTGGCGCGTGCCCATGAGCAGGTGGTACGGGTGGGCCAGGCCCAGCAGCCGCCCATCGAGCCGCGCACCACCTGCGTGGCCTGCCTGGTACAGGGCTGCTCCGCCTGGTGGGCCCACGTGGGTGACAGCCGCCTGTACCTGCTGCGCGAAGGCCAGTTGCTGCTGCGCACCCGTGACCACGCCTATGTGGAGGAACTGTTGCAGCGTGGCGAGATCAGCGAGGCCGAGGCCCGTCATCACCCCATGCGCAACAGTGTGAGCCAGTGCCTGGGTGGCAGCAGCAGCCTGCCCGAGGCCAGTTTCGGCCAGCTCGACGAATTGCACCGTGATGACTGCCTGCTGCTGTGTTCAGACGGCCTGTGGGCGGCCTTGCCCGAAAACCTGCTCCTGACCCTCTACGACAAGCCGGACCTCAACCGGGCGCTGGAGAAACTCGCCGAGGACGCCGAGCATGCCAGTTATCCGCGCAGCGACAACATCAGCGCCGTCGCCCTGCGCTGGCTGGAGCACAAGGCGGCGCGGCCCGACCCCGAGCCCGCGCGCGAGCAGGCGGAGCCCCGCGACCCCCTCGATGCCGCCATCGACGAGATCCAGCGCGCCATCGCTGAATATGGCGGTGAGCTGGAGCCCGGGCGCAAATAGCCGCCGTTCCCCGCGACACGATCCGTTATACTGGGCGGGTTTTCATCATGCCGCCCCGAAGGATATCCCCATGCGTCCCAGCGAACGCGCGCCCGATGCCATGCGCTCCGTCAAGATCACCCGTCACTACACCAAGCATGCCGAGGGTTCGGTACTCATCGAGTTCGGGGATACCAAGGTGTTGTGTACCGCCTCGGTGGAGGAACGGGTACCGGGCTTCCTGCGTGGCAAGGGCCAGGGCTGGATCACCGCCGAGTACGGCATGCTGCCCCGTTCCACCGGCAGCCGCATGGACCGCGAGGCGGCGCGTGGCAAGCAGGGCGGGCGCACCATGGAGATCCAGCGCCTGATCGGCCGTTCCCTGCGGGCTGTGGCGGACCTGAAGGCTCTGGGCGAGCGCAGCATCACCATCGACTGCGATGTCATCCAGGCCGATGGCGGCACCCGTACCGCGAGCATCACCGGCGGTTACGTGGCGCTGGCCGATGCCGTTGCCCACTTGCGTAAGGAGGGCCTGATCAGCAGCGATCCCCTGCGTCAGTACGTGGGCTCCGTCTCGGTGGGCATCTACCAGGGCACGCCGGTACTGGACCTGGACTATGCCGAGGACTGTAATGCCGAGACGGACATGAACGTGGTCATGAACGATGCCGGCCAGTTCATCGAGGTGCAGGGTACGGCGGAAGGACACCCCTTCTCCCAGGACGAACTGAACGCCATGCTGACGCTGGCCAAGAAGGGCATCGGCGAACTGATCGAACGGCAGCGGGCGGCGCTGGCGGAATGAGCAGGATCGTGCTTGCCAGCAATAACCCGGGCAAGGTGCGGGAGTTCAACGAACTGCTGGCCGGCGCGGAACTGCAGGTGGTGCCGCAGTCGGAATTCGGCGTGCCCGAAATCGAGGAAACCGGCCTGACCTTCGTGGAGAATGCCATCCTCAAGGCGCGCAATGCCACCGCTCACACCGGCCTGCCCGCCATCGCCGACGACTCGGGCCTGGAGGTGGACGCCCTGCATGGTGCGCCGGGCATTTACTCGGCGCGCTATGCTGGCACCGGTGCCGACGACGAAGCGAACCTGCGCAAGTTGCTCGTCACATTGCAGGACGTCGCGGAGACGCAACGCACGGCACGTTTCCAGTGCCTGATGGTGTACCTGCAGCACGAACTGGATCCCACACCACTGATCTTTCAGGGTACCTGGGAAGGGCGCATCCTGTTCGAACCCCGGGGCGACAACGGTTTCGGCTACGACCCGGTGTTCTACGTACCGGAACAGGATTGCGCCTCCGCCGAGCTGCCGCCGGAGGTGAAGAACCGGCTCAGCCACCGCGGCCAGGCCCTGCGGGCGCTGGTGGCAGCGTTGAAGTCGGGGGTTAGAGACTTCGTATTGTGATCACCGAAAAGGGGCTGTTACACCCATGACCCCCATGTTCCACTTCACCTCCACCCCGCCGCTGGCGCTCTACATCCACATCCCCTGGTGTGTGCGCAAATGCCCCTATTGTGATTTCAATTCCCACGAAGCGAAGTCGGGCCTGCCGGAGCGCGAGTACGTGGCGGCATTGTTGCGCGACCTGGAGCAGGAACTGCCGGCGGTGTGGGGTCGCGTGGTGGACACGGTGTTCATCGGCGGTGGCACGCCGAGCCTGTTTTCGCCGGAAAGTATCGATGCCCTGCTGGCCGGGGTGCGGGCACGCGTGACCCTGAAGCCGGATGCGGAAATCACCCTGGAGGCCAACCCCGGGACCCTGGAGCAGGGTCGCTTCGCCGAGTTTCGTGCCGCCGGCATCAATCGCCTGTCCATCGGCGTGCAGAGTTTTCGCGATGACGCATTGGAGCGCATCGGCCGCATCCACGACCGGCGTGCCGCCATCCGCGCCGCCGAGGCCGCCCACGACGCGGGCCTGGACAATTTCAATTTGGACCTGATGTTCGGCCTGCCGGACCAGACCCTGGGCCAGGCGCTGGAGGACCTGCGCACCGCCGTGGCCCTGGAGCCGGCCCATCTGTCCTGGTACCAGCTCACCATCGAGCCCAATACCTGGTTCGCCCACCACCCGCCGTTATTGCCCGACGACGATGCCCTGTGGGAGATGCAGGAACAGGGCCAGGTGCAACTGGCGCAGGCTGGCTATACTCAGTATGAGATCTCCGCCTATGCCCGCGACGGGCGCCAGTGCCGCCACAATCTTCATTACTGGCGCTTCCACGACTACCTGGGCATCGGTGCCGGTGCCCACGGCAAGATCACCGATGCCCAGGCGCAACGCATCCGGCGGCGTTGGAAGCAGAAACACCCACAGCGTTACCTGGAGCAGGTCGGCAGCGAGGCCGTGCTCGGCGGGGTCTCGGAGCTGACGCCCGCCGACGCGCGCTTCGATTTTGCCCTGAACCTGTTCCGGCTCCACGAAGGCACCGACCGGGCGGCCTTCACGGCCACTACCGGCCTGCCCCCGGACTACCTGCAGGCACCCCTTGAACGGGCCCTGGAGTTGGGGCTGCTGGAGGAGAGCCGGGAGCGGATCCAGACCACGGAGCAGGGACGGCGTTTTCTCAACGACTTGCTGGCGCTGTTCCTGCCGGAGGAGAAGGAAACATGATCGAGGCAACCCGGATCCAGTGTCCCTACTGTGGTGAGTCCTTCGACATCACCCTGGATGCCTCGGCGGGGACCCAGTCTTATATCGAGGATTGTGAGGTCTGTTGCCGGCCCATCGAGTTGCGTGTCGATTTCGATGGCGAGGGGGAGCTGGCCGGCATCCAGGTACGGCGTGACGATGAGTGAGTACACACCCATCGATTGCGAACTCTACAACCAGTATGAACTGGCCATCCTCCACCACCGCCGTCTGCGCGTGTGCTGGCGCGACACCCGGGATGAGACCCATATCGCCATGCTGACCCCCCGCGACCTGCAGACCCGCGAGGGTGCCGAGTTCATGATCGCCGAGGACCAGGACGGCCAGTCCCTGGAGCTGCGCCTGGACTGGATCCAGCACGTGGAAATGCTGTAGGGAAGGCATTTCGGTACACTGCGTCCATGAACGATCGTCACGATCTCGAACTGGTATTGCGCTCCCATGTGCCCATCGTGGTGCTGGAGACCCATGATGAAGCCCGGGTGCTGGACCAGTTCCGCCAACTGGCGGTGCGCCTGGGCAAGCCGGTGCTGGCCTGGACCGTCACCACCGGGCTGCGGCGCATCGACCTGGATCTCGAGGTCACCGGTCCCGTCAGCGAACCCCGTGCCCTGCTGGAACAGGTCCGTGACACGGAGGCGCCGGGCATCTACCTGCTGCTGGATTTCCATCCCTATCTCGACGATCCCGTTCATGTGCGCCTGCTGAAGGAAATCGCCTTGCGCAGCGACCCGGGCGGCCACACCCTGGTGCTGGTCAGCCATGCCCTGGACCTGCCGCCGGAGTTGCGCGGTTTCACGGCGCGGGTGGAGATGGCGCTGCCCGATGCCAAGGCTCTCGAGAGCCTTATCCGCGAAGAGGCCAAGGCCTGGTCCGGCGCCAATGGCGGGCGGCGGGTCGCCACCGACAATCGCACCCTGGAATTGCTCATCCGTCACCTCGGGGGGCTGACGGCGGCCGATGCCCGGCGCCTGGTGCGCCATGCCATCCAGGAGGATGGCGCCATCACCCAGGAGGATCTGCCCCAGGTGATGCAGGCCAAGTACCGGCTACTGGATCGCGGCGGGGTGCTGAGCTTCGAATTCGACACCGCCCACTTTGCCGATGTGGGCGGCCTGACCCGGCTCAAGCGCTGGTTGCAGCAGCGGCAGACGACCTTTCTGGAACGCGAGTCGGGACTGGAGCCGCCACGCGGCATCCTGCTGGTGGGGGTGCAGGGCGCGGGCAAGAGCCTGGCGGCCAAGGCGGTGGCGGGACTCTGGGGGTTGCCGCTGCTACGGCTGGACTTCGGTACCCTCTACAACAAGTTTCACGGTGAGACCGAACGCAACCTGCGCGAGTCGCTGGCGGCGGCGGAGGCCATGGCCCCCTGCGTGCTCTGGGTCGACGAGGTCGAAAAAGGCGTGGCCGCCGACCAGCACGATGGCGGCACCTCGCAACGGGTGCTGGGTACCCTGCTGACCTGGATGGCGGAGCGCAAGGCGCCGGTGTTCCTGGTGGCCACCGCCAATGCCATCGAACGGCTGCCGCCGGAACTGATCCGCAAGGGACGCCTGGACGAGATCTTTTTCGTGGACCTGCCCGATGCCCGGGTACGCGAGGATATCTTTGCCATCCACTTGCGCAAGCGTGAACAGGATCCTGCCGCGTTCGACCTGCCCGCCCTGGCCGCCGCCGCGGAACAGTTTTCGGGTGCGGAGATCGAACAGGCGGTGGTGGCGGCCCTCTACCTGGCCCGGGAGCAACGTGTCCCCCTGGAAACCCTTCACCTGCTGACCGAGCTGGGCCAGACTCGTCCCCTGGCGCGGGTCATGGTCGAGAAAATTTCCGCTTTGCGGAACTGGGCGCGGGACCGGACCGTACCCGCCAATGGGGACTGAAAGGGCTTTTCCACGGTCTGCCGGTGCCTGCGTGGTCGCGCCGGAGCCACGCCCGGGCCTGGCAGGGGTCGCGGATGGTCGGAATTCTATACAAAGTTTTCAACAGCGGACCCCGTTTCCGCGGCGTCGCGGCGCCGGAATCCCGGCACTCCTTGCCGGGGATTGTAAGTCATTGTAATAATTCCTCTATAAGTATTCCTTTCTATTCCGGGAGCGGGCGGCAAATGGCGTTGCGCCAAGCAGTTAGCTGGTCTTTTCAGGATTGTTCCACAGAGTTATCCACACCCTGGCTGAATTTCTCAAATCTCCCGATGACACGGGTACTTAGCCCGGGATAATGGGCTAACAGGTGGATCGGGCAGGCATTTGTCGAAAAGCTGTGGTAGTTTTTCCCCAGGGACAACAACAAAAACAGTGTGGCACGGGAGCCACCCAAATCAGGCGGAGGGTACCATGCCCGATTCGTACTCCACCCGGCAGGGGCACTTCGACTTCGAGCAGTGGTCGAGCCTCGCCACCCTGGACCCCGAGGCCTTCGAGGCCCGGCGTCATGCGCTGATCGAGGAGGTGATTCGCAGCGCCCCGCTGCACCGCCAGCCGCGGCTGCGCGGCCTGCAATGGCGCCTGGACCGGATGCGGGAGCGCTCCGGCACCCCGCTGGCGGCCTGCATCCGCATGAGCGAGATGATGTGGGAGGCCCTGCTGGGGGAAGGCGGGCTGCGCGATTCCCTGGAGAGCCTGACCCAGGCGAGGCCGGAACCGACGCGCCGCCCGGCTGCACGGGTGCTCTACCTGGATGCCGCGCGGCGCCATCGTACCCAGTAGGCCGGGCTTGTCCCGGACCGCGGCTTCCCGTATCATCCCCGGTCTTTCCCGGCCTGACTGGCCGCGGGACAGGGCCGGCAGGCCCGCGAAACCGAATCTGAGGATCGACCCATGCAAGCGGAAATTCATCCGGCCTACAAGGAAATCAACGTCAGCTGCAGCTGTGGCGGTACGTTCAAGACCCGTTCCACCGTCGGCCATGACCTGCAGATCGAAGTCTGCTCCCAGTGTCATCCCTTCTTCACCGGCAAGCAGAAGATGCTGGATACCGGCGGGCGCGTGGACAAGTTCCGCCGCAAGTACGGCGGTATGGGCAAGTAAGCCCATCGTTGTGCTGGCGCGTCGAGCGCGGAAAAGGGCGCCCCTGGGGGGCGCCCTTTTTGCTTTCTGGCTGCTGGTCGGAGTCGCCCAGGCCTGCGACCTGGCTACACCAGATGACCGGGTACGGGTGCGCCATGTGCACGATGGCGACAGCCTGGTGCTGGAGGATGGCCGTCGGCTGCGGGTGATGGGCATCAATGCGCCGGAACTGGGCCGCGATGGCGCCGCCGACGAGCCCTTCGCGATCGCGGCCCGCGACGCCCTGCGCCGGGAACTGTTCCGCTCGGGGCAGGTGGTGGGCCTGCGTTACGGGGTGGAGCGCCAGGATCACTATGGACGCACCCTGGCCCATATCTTCGGTGCCGATGGCGAGAACCTGGGCGCGGCCCTGCTGCGCCAGGGTCTGGTCATGGCCATCGTCATTCCCCCGGACCTGTGGGGCCTGGACTGTTACCCGGATGCGGAGCGGGAAGCGCGCGAAGCCGGGCGTGGCCTCTGGGCTCATCCCGATTTCCAGCCACGCGAAAGCCGCAGCCTCGGCCTGCGCGACGAAGGCTTCATGCTGGTCCGGGGCCGGGTGGAGCGCATCGGCCGCAGCCGGGATGCCCGTTGGATCAACCTTGAAGGTCGCGTGGCGTTGCGGGTCCCCGAGGAGAGCCTGGGATATTTCGAAACACCGCTGGAGTCCCTGGTCGGCCAGCGGATCGAGGCCCGGGGCTGGTTCCACCTGCAGCGCAACGAGCTGCGTGCCACCCTCCATCATCCCGCCGCCTTGCAACGCCTCGATCCCCCACCCCGCGACGCGGAACCGCGGACACCGTAGAATGCCCGGGAACAGGAAACGGGCAGGCGCTGACCTGCTCCGTGGGACAGGGTCGGGGTCGCGGGAGGTGATGCCATGAACAGGATTGCATTGAAGCACTGGCTTTACGGCATGGTCTGTGCCGTACTGCTGGCATTGTCCGGCTGTGCCGTCAACCCGGTCACCGGCAAGCAGGATTTCGTCCTGCTCAGCGAGGACGAAGAAATCGCCTTGGGCCGGCGCATGCATCCCCAGCTGCTTGAGCAGATGCCGCCCTACGAGGATCCGGCCCTGCAGGCTTATGTGCGAGAGGTGGGCGAACGCCTGGCCCAGGTCAGCCACCGTTCCAACCTGATCTATCGCTTTACGGTGCTGGACAGCAGCCAGGTAAATGCCTTCGCCACCCCCGGCGGCTACATCTATATCACCCGCGGCCTGCTGGCCTACCTCAATAGCGAGGCCGAGCTGGCCGCCGTGCTGGGTCACGAGATCGGCCATGTCACTGCCCGCCACTCGGTACGCCAGCACAGTGCGTCCACCGCCACCGGCCTGCTGGCGGCGGTGATCGGCGCCGCCAGTGGCGTGCAGGGTGCCGGTGATCTTGCCAACATCGCCGGCACCGCGGTGGTACGCGGCTATGGCCGTGAACATGAGCTGGAATCGGACCGCCTGGGCGCCGAGTACCTGGCCAAGTCGGACTATGACCCGCGCGCCATGCTGGCGGTCATCGGCGTGCTCAAGGACCAGGAGACCTACGAGATACAGCGCGCCAGGGAAGAAGGGCGCGAGCCGCGCAGCTATCATGGTCTTTTCGCCACCCATCCCGCCAATGACACGCGCCTGCAGGAAACGGTCCTGGCGGCGGATCGTTTCCTGGGCCAGGGCGGTGATCGCGGCGACAACCGCGAGACCTTTCTGCGCCACCTCGATGGCCTGACCTTCGGCGACGGTGAGCAGGACGGCGTATTACGCGGTAGCCGTTTCTATCACAAGCCCATGAACTTCACCCTGGAGTTTCCCGCCGGCTGGCGAGTGGAAAACCAGCCGGCCGCCCTGGTGGCCCAGCTGCCGAACGACAAGGGCATCATGAAGGTGGAAGTCCGGGACCTGAACAAGCGGGAGTCGCCACGCGAGTTCATGCAAGGCCTCGGTATCAAGGAAATGCGCGCCGAACAATCCCTGACCGTGGCGGGCCTGCCCGGCTATACCGCCCTGGTCCCGGGCAATACCCCGCAAGGCGAGCAATGGATACGCGTGGCGGTGCTGTATTATGGCGACCAGGTCTTCATCTTCAGCGGTTTTCACGAAGGCGAGCACGCGGCGGTGCTGAGCACGGTGCGCAGTTTCCGGCCCCTCACCGAAGCCGAGAAGGTACTGGCCGAAGCACAACGTATCAAACTGATCCGTGCCGATACCAATACCCGCTATGATCGGCTGGCGGCCCGTTCCCCCATCCAGTTCCACGCCGAGGAACAGCTGCGTCTGCTCAACGGCAAGTATCCAAGCGGGCAACCGGTAGCGGGGCAGTTGCTCAAGATCGTCGAATAAGCCGGCGCATTCACAGATTGCGCCCTGGCGTGCAGGCTTGCAGGAGCGGGCGGAGTCCGCTCCTGCAAGTGTATAGGTTTACCTCACAGGAATTTTCAAACCATGTTCGAAGACCTCAAGAAGTCCGCCCTCGAGTATCATGCCCTGCCGGAACCCGGCAAGATCGCCATCGCCATCACCAAGCCCACCGAAACCCAGGAGGATCTGGCGCTGGCCTATACCCCCGGCGTCGCGGAGCCGGTGCGCATGATCGCCGCCGATCCCGCCGCCGCCTATGACTACACCGCCAAGGGCAACCTGGTGGCGGTGATCACAGACGGCAGCGCCGTGTTGGGACTGGGTAATGTGGGCGCGCTGGCGGGCAAGCCGGTGATGGAAGGGAAGGCGGTGCTGTTCAAGCGCTTCGCCAATGTCGATGTATTCGATATCGAAGTCGATGCGACCGACCCCCAGGTATTCATCGACACGGTGGCACGCATTGCCGGTGGCTTCGGCGGCATCAACCTGGAGGATATCGCGGCGCCGGCCTGCTTCGCCATCGAGCGCGCACTGATCGAGAAGCTGGACATCCCGGTGTTCCACGATGACCAGCATGGCACTGCCATCATCATCGCCGCCGGCCTGCTCAATGCCCTGGAATTGCAGGGCAAGACCCTGGAGCAGGCGCGCATCGTCTGTCTCGGCGCCGGTGCCGCCGGTATTGCCTCCATGCACCTGCTGCGCGCCATGGGTGCGAGCCGCGACAACATCCTGATGGTGGATCGCAAGGGTGTGGTCCATGCGGATCGCGATGACCTGAATGAACACAAGCTGGACTTCGCCATCACCACCGAGCGACGCACCCTGGCGGACGCCATGCGTGATGCAGACGTGTTCATCGGGGTATCCGGCCCCGACCTGGTCACCCCGGACATGCTCGCCGCCATGGCGCCGAAGCCGATCGTATTTGCCCTGTCCAATCCGGATCCAGAGATCCGCCCGGCGGTGGCGCTGGCGGTGCGCGACGACCTGATCATGGCCACCGGGCGCAGCGACTACCCCAACCAGGTGAACAATGTGCTGGGCTTTCCCTTCATCTTTCGCGGTGCACTGGACGTACAGGCCAGCGGCATCAACCGCGAAATGCAGATCGCCGCGGTGCATGCCCTGCGTGACCTGACCCGCGAACCGGTACCGGCGGAAGTCCTCAAGGCCTACAGGCTGAAGACGCTGGCATTCGGACCCGACTACATCATTCCCAAGCCACTGGATCCACGCCTCATGGACTATGTCCCTTCGGCCGTGGCGCGCGCCGCCGTGGACACGGGCGTGGCACGTCGTCCCTATCCGGCCCACTACCCCGAGGCTTGACGCGACGGAAGGCAGTCGCCAAGCTGTGACATCTTTTCAGTGTAAGCGGTTTGGGATGCTTTGATTTTCGTCATGCCCGCGTATTTCTTCGTCATTCCCGCGAAGGCGGAAATGACGGGCAGGACATCAATCAGCGCTTCCTCGGTGCCAAACAGAGTAAAAAATCCATGAGCGAGAAAAAACTCATCCTGAAGGATCCCGCCAGCGGGAAAGAACTGGAATTACCGGTGAAGGAAAGCACCATCGGTCCCGGCGCCGTGGATCTCGGCAAGCTCTATCGCAAGCTCGGCTATTTTTCCTATGATCCGGGCTTCCTCGCCACCGCCAGTTGCGCCAGCCGCATCACCTATATCGACGGCGAGGCAGGCACACTGCTCTATCGCGGCTACCCCATCGAGCAGCTGGCGGAAAAAAGCACCTTCATCGAGGTGGCCTACCTGCTGATGTACGGAGAGCTGCCCAACCAGGAACAACTGGCCTCTTTCCAGGGCATCATCCTCCACCACACAATGCTCAACGAGAACCTGAAGAAGTTCTATGGCGGCTTTTACCATGACGCGCACCCGATGGCGGTCATGGTGGGCGTGGTGGGATCACTTTCGGCTTTCTACCATGATTCCACCGACGTGGAGAACCCGCGTCATCGCGAAATCAGCGCCCAGCGCCTGGTGGCCAAGATGCCCACCATCGCCGCCGCCGTCTACAAGCGCAGCATCGGCGAGCCCTTCATGTATCCCCGCAATGAACTGAGCTACTGCGGCAACCTGTTGCGCATGATGTTCGGCGTGCCCTGCGAGGAATACGAGGTCGACCCGCTCATGGAGCGTGCCCTGGATCTGCTGTTCATCCTGCATGCCGACCACGAGCAGAACGCCAGCACCGCAACCGTGCGCCAGGCGGGCAGTTCCGGCGCCGATCCCTTTGCCTGCGTGGCGGCCGGCATCGCCTCCCTGTGGGGACCGGCGCACGGCGGCGCCAATGAGGCGGTGCTGGACATGCTGGCCGAGATCGGCGACGTGAAGAACATCCCCAAGTACATCGAGATGGCCAAGGACAAGGAGTCGGGTTTCCGCCTGATGGGCTTCGGCCACCGCGTCTACAAGAACTACGACCCGCGCGCCAAGATCATCCGCGACGTCTGCCACCAGCTGTTGAAAAAGATGGGTAACACCCATGACCCCATGTTCGAGCTGGCCCTGCGGCTGGAGGAGATCGCACTCAGCGACGAGTATTTCATCGAGCGCAAGCTGTATCCCAACGTGGATTTCTATTCCGGGATCATCTATCGGGCCATGGGCCTGCCGAACAACATGTTCACGGTGATGTTCGCCATCGCCCGCACCGTGGGCTGGGTGGCGCACTGGATGGAGATGATGTCCGATCCGGCCCAGAAGATCGGCCGACCGCGCCAGGTCTACCTGGGCCCGGGAAAACGCGACTACACCGGCATCGGCCAGCGCTGATCCGGCCGCTCCAAAGCGTTGGGGTCAGGTCTTGCAATCCAGCACGAGTGGCAGGCAGGGTAGATAATATACCGTCACCAGGCTCGTGCTGGATTGCAAGACCTGACCCCAGCTTCTCCGGTTTCACCTTGAGGTCGCTCCTACGGGGTGGATTCCGGTCCCTGTTCCCATTCCTGCGCGAGCAATTCCTCCACCCGGGCCAGGCTGGCGCGTTCCATGGGCCGGCCATTCACGGGGCTGAGGGGCGCCTGGCGGATGCCGTTGGCAGGGAAGATCAGCGCCTCGATGGTCTGTTCGCCAGCCAGGAACCGCACCGAAGGGATGTCGCCGCTGGTTTCCCGGTTCAGGCGCAGGCGTCGCAGGCCCACCTCAAAGGGAATGCCGGCCCCCATCAGGAACAGATTCACTTCTTCCGGTGCGTCGACAAACAGGTGCAGGTTCACGTCCGAATGGGCGCCGGCCGTGCCGGTCAACACCGAGCCTGCCAGGCGCGGCTCGAAGGGTGCGAAGAAACGCATGGCCTGCACCGCGGCCTCGCGCAGCCGCCGCAACTGCTCCGCCCCTTCCGCGCCCAGGAACAGGCGCTGGTAATCCTGCAGGGCTTCCTCGATCTCCTTGTTGCGGGGCATGTTCTGGGTATTGGGGGCGCCGAGGCGTTCGGCGGCCTTGCGCTTGGCGGTGAAGAAATTCTGTACCCCTTCCTCGGCCATGAGCCGCGCGGCCTCCTGGGCGAGGCGCTGGCGCATATGCTTGTCCTTGGTGGGGATGCGGATGGCCATGGCTGCGGGATGGATTCCTAGAACAGGGGTTCGGATTCGGGGGCGCCGGACTCGGTTGTATCCGGGGCCTGGTTCTCCTCCGCCATCTGCCGGGGTGCCTCGTCCAGCCGGAAGGTTTCGAACAGGGTGTTGGTCTGGCCCGGGGCCGGCAGCAGGCCGGTGGATGGGTCGATGCGCACCGTGACCAGCCCCTCCGGGGGCGGCTGCAGTGCGCTTGGCACCCCGCGCAGGGCGGTCTCCATATAGGCGATCCACATGGGCAGGGCTGCGCGGCCACCGGTCTCCCCGCTGCCCAGGGGTTGCAGCTGGTCGAAACCGATCCAGGTGGTGGTGACCAGGGCGGCGTTGTAGCCACAGAACCAGGCGTCGCGCTGGTCGTTGGTGGTGCCGGTCTTGCCGGCCAGGTCACCACGGCCCAGGGCACGGGCCTGGCGTCCGGTACCTTGCTGGATCACGTCCTGCATCATGGAGGTCATCAGGTAGGCATTCTGGGGGCTCAGCACCCGGGGTGCCGGCAATGGGGCCGGGGTCTCGGCCACGGGATCAGTTTGCTCGTCGAGGGGCAAGGGACTTGCCTCCACCTGGTCTTCCGCGGGTAACGTGGCGCCGTCGAGTTGCAGGTTCGATTGTTCCAGGCAGGCCTCGTCACAGACCACCCGGGGGCGCGTCGCCTCCAGCAATTCACCCTCGGCGTCCAGCACCCGCTCGATCAGGTAGGGCTCGACCAGGTACCCGCCGTTGGCGAACACGGCATAGCCACGCGCCATCTCCAGGGGCGTGGTGGTGCCGCTGCCCAGGGCCAGGGACAGGTTGCGGGGCAGGCTGGCGGTCTCGAAGCCGAAGCGCCGGGCATGTTCGATGGCGAAAGCGGGGCCGATGCTTTGCAGCAGGCGCACCGACACCAGGTTGCGGGAGTGGGTGAGGGCCTCGCGCAGACGCGTGGGGCCATAGAAGCGCCCACTGTAGTTGACGGGACGCCAGGTGGTTTCCAGCGCCGGGTCGTCGAACACCACCGGTGCGTCGTTGATGATGCTGGCGGTGCTGAAGCCGCGCTCCAGGCCGGCGGAATAGATGAAGGGCTTGAAGCTGGAGCCGGGCTGACGCTCGGCCTGCACGGCCCGGTTGAACTTGCTGCGGGAAAAATCGAAACCACCCACCAGCGCGACCAGGGCGCCATCGCCAGGCAGCAGGGACACCAGGGCCCCTTCCACTTCGGGCACCTGTGCCAGTTGCCACTCGCCGGCCGCGCCCTCCCGCAGGCGGATGATATCGCCTGCCTGGAGTACATCGGCCGGCCGGGTCGGGGCCGCGCCGCGCTGGTTGGCGCTCACGAATGGGCGTGCCCAGCGCATGCCTTCCCAGGCCAGTTCCAGCAATCCCAGGTCGCTGCTGAAGACCCGGACCCCCTCGTCGTTCACCGCCAGTACCAGTCCCGCCGGCAGGCCGCCCACGGGGGGATGATCGAGCAGCAGGGCGCGCCAGTGGAATTCATCGCCCTCCGCATCCAGTTCCAGCCGCGCTTCCGGGCCGCGGTAGCCATGGCGCTGGTCGTAGTCCAGCAGGGCGTCGCGCAGGGCGCGGGTGGCGGCTTCCTGGCGCGGGCCTTCCAGGGTGGTGTAGACCTGGTAGCCGGAGGTATAGACCTCGGGTCCATAACGGCTGACCATCTCGGTGCGGACCATTTCCGCGGCATAGCCCGCTTCCAGCTCCGCCGCCTTGGCGTGCAGGCGGGCGTTGTCAGGGGTCTCGATGGCGGCCCGGTATTCCGCCGCGTCGATGGCGCCCAGCTGGTACATGCGCGAGAGCACGTAGTTGCGGCGCACCTCTGCCTGGCGGGGATTGCTCACAGGGTTGTCGCGCGAGGGCGCCTTCGGCAGGCCGGCGATCATGGCGATCTGGGGCAGGGTCAGCTGGTCCAGCGTGGCACCGTAGTAGACCTCCGCGGCCGCTCCGACCCCGTAGGCACGGTGGCCCAGAAAAATCTTGTTCAGGTACAGGGCAAGGATTTCTTCCTTGCTGAAGTTGCGTTCGATGCGCAAGGCGAGGAATATTTCCGTGATCTTGCGCAGGTAGGATTTTTCCGCGCTGAGGAAGTAATTGCGGGCCACCTGCATGGTAATGGTGCTGCCGCCCTGGCGCTTCTCGCCAGTGCGGGCCAGCTCCAGGCCGGCGCGCAGAATGCCCTGGTAGTCGACGCCGGGATGCTGGAAAAAGCGGTCATCCTCGGCGCCCAGGAAGGCCTGGACCATCAGCGGCGGGATGGCCTCATAGGCCACCGGGGTACGGCGTTGCTCGCCGAATTCCGCCAGCAGGAGGCCATCGCGGCTGTAGACCCGCAGCGGAACCTGCAGCTTGATATCGCGCAGCTCTTCAGTGTCGGGCAAGTCGGACGCCACATACAGGTAGGCGCCGGCCACGGCGAACAGCACGGCAGTGAGCAGGCCGAAGGCGGAGGCCAGGGCCAGGCGAAGCAGGAGCAACCAGGATTTCATCTATTTGGGCAGCTTGTGATGGGGTTCAACAAAGAGGGAACGTTTCCCGTTAAACTTAACTATAAATCGTCCGATACAGGGAATCGAGCCCTGCGTGCAGGACGAAGCCATTGGTTGACAACCAGTTGGAGTTGTCATCTAATCCGGTGGAACACCTATGGGTATTAACCATGGGTAATAAAAAAGGAAACATCTGTGCAACTCGCGCGATTATTCAGAAGGACTAAGGGACCGATCGTCGGACTGGATATAAGTTCCACCGCGGTCAAGCTCCTGGAACTGAGCCGCAACGGGGGGCGATACCGGGTTGAGAGCTACGCAGTGGAACCGCTGCCGCCCAACTCCGTGGTCGAGAAGAATATCACCGATGTGGAAGCCGTGGGGGAAGCGGTGCGTCGCGCCGTCAAGCGCTCCGGCACCCGGGCCAGGTATGCCGCCGTGGCGGTAGCCGGCTCCTCGGTGATCACCAAGATCATTCCCATGCCCGCCAACCTCACCGACGAGGAACTGGAAACCCAGATCGAGCTGGAGGCGGATCAGTACGTACCCTACCCGCTCGAGGAAGTCAGTCTCGATTTCGAGGTGCTGGGTCCCACGGAACGCAATCCCGAGACCGTCGATGTACTGCTGGCTGCCTGCCGCAGTGAAAACGTCGAGATGCGCACCGCGGCAGTGGAGACGGGCGGCCTGCAGGCCAAGGTGGTGGACGTGGAGGCCTACGCGACCGAGAACGCCTTTTCCCTGATTGCCGAACAACTGCCCGACCAGGGCGTGGAACGCACCATCGCCGTGGTGGACGTGGGCGCCACCATGACCACCCTGAATGTGCTGCACGACATGAAAATGATCTATACCCGCGACCAGGTCTTTGGCGGCAAACAGCTGACCGAGGAGATCATGCGTCGCTACGGGCTTTCCTACGAGGAAGCGGGTATGGCCAAGCGCCAGGGCGGCCTGCCGGAAAACTACCTCAGCGAGGTGCTGGAGCCCTTCAAGGAAGCCATGGCGCAGCAGGTGAGCCGTTCCCTGCAGTTCTTCTTCTCATCCAGTCAGTACAATCATGTGGACCACATCGTCCTGGCCGGGGGCAGTGCCTCCATCCCCGATGTGAACGAGGTGGTACAGGACAAGCTGGGTGTGGAAACCAGCATCGCCAATCCCTTTGCCTCTATGTCCCTCGCGCCTTCGGTGAAGCCGCAAACCCTGAGCAACGATGCCCCTGCGCTGTTGATTACCTGCGGGCTCGCACTGAGGAGCTTCGACTGATATGGCACACATCAACCTCTTACCCTGGCGCGAGGAGCTGCGCAAGCAGCGACAGAAGGAATTCGTCACCATGGCCGCCCTGGGGGTCGTGTTCGCGGTGGCCATCTGGGGCCTGGTGCACATGCAGATGCTGAATCGCATCGACGCCCAGAACCAGCGCAACGCCTACCTGGAACAGCAGATCAAGGTCCTGGACGGCAAGATCGCCAAGATCCAGGAAATCGACAAGACCCGGGCCAACCTGCTGGCGCGCATGAACATCATCCAGCAGCTGCAGAGCAGCCGCCCGGAGAGCGTACACCTGATGGACCAACTGGTGCGGACCCTGCCCGATGGCGTGCACCTTACCAGCATCAAGCAGGCGGCTACCGCGCTCACCCTGGTGGGCCAGGCCCAGTCCAATGCCCGCGTGTCCGCCTATATGCGCAACATCGACAGCTCCGAGTGGATGACCAGTCCGCGGCTGGATTTCATCCAGACCCGCGAGGTCAATCGGCAGCGCGTGGCTGAGTTCACTCTGCGGGCGGCGCAGGTACGCGCCCAGGCTGCCACGGACGGGGAGGCGGCACAATGAAGCTAGAGGACATCAACAATCTCGATTTCAACAACATCGGGAGCTGGCCGGCCGCGGGGCGTGCCGTACTCATCGGCCTGCTGATCGTCGTGGTCCTGTTCCTTGGCTATTGGTTCGACGTCAAGGATCAGGTCCAGTCCCTGGAAGCGGCCGAACGCAAGGAAACGGAGCTGAAGACCACCTTCGAAACCAAGGCTCGCAAGGCCGCCAACCTGGCCGCCTACGAGCAGCAGCTGGACGAGATGAAGGAATCCTTCGGCGCCATGCTGCGCCAGTTGCCCAACAAGACCGAGGTGGCGGACCTGCTGGTGGATATTTCCCAGACCGGTCTGGCCAGTGGGCTCGAGTTCGATCTGTTCAAGCCGCAGGGCGAAAACCCGCGCGACTTCTACGCCGAGTTGCCCATCAGCATCAAGGTGAAGGGGCAGTACCACGAGTTCGGCAACTTTGTCAGCGGGCTGGCGGCCTTGCCGCGTATCGTTACCGTACATGACATCGCCATTACACCCCAGCCGGAAGGGGAGCTGATTATGGACCTGACGGCCAAGACCTACCGCTACCTGGACGACGAGGAGGTTCAGTAATGAAGACCTTCCTCCATAATCCCCTGGCAGCGGCCGTGCTGATGGCGAGCGCGGCGGGACTGGCCGGTTGCGGCGGTGCCAATACCCAGGACCTGGAACAATATGTCCAGGAAGTGAGTGCGCAACAGCCCACGCGTATCGAGCCCCTGCCCGAATTCAAGCCCTTCGAGACCTTCCTGTACCAGGCCGGGGATCTGCGCAGCCCTTTCCAGCCGATGGATTCAGTGCGGCCTGACCGCCAGATGGTACAGGAGGGTGGCAGCGGTATCCGACCGGATCTGCAGCGACCACGCGAACCCCTGGAAGAAGCCCCCCTCGATGCCTTGCGCATGGTGGGCACACTGGAGCAGTTCGGTGAATCCTGGGCGCTGGTGCGCATGAACGATGGCACCATCCATCGGGTTCAGCCCGGGAACTATGCCGGGCACAACCATGGCAAGATCACTCGCATCACCGAAGATCGCATTGAATTAACCGAAATCATACCCGATGGGCTGGGGGGCTGGCAGGAACGCCAGGCATCTCTGGCACTGAGCGAATAATCCCATGGGGGGATCGTACATGAGCGTTGCAACAAGAAATTCCCGTATCGATCAGTCTGCGGCCCGGAGCGGCTGGCAGGGACGCCTGCAGAACCTCCTGTGGAGCACTTTGCTGTTGCTGGCCGGTTCCGGCACGGCGCTGGCGGACAATACCATCGAGGCCATCGAGTTCTCCGGCCTGTCCGGCAACCGCGTACAGATCGTCATGCGCATGAGCCAGCCGCCCCAGGATCCGATGAGTTTCACCATCGATAATCCGGCGCGTATCGCGCTCGATTTCCCGGCCACCACCAGCAAGCTGGATCGCCGCTCCCAGGACATCGGGGTGGGCGCCGCCAAGAGCATCACCGCGGTGGAGGCCCAGGGCCGCACCCGCGTGGTGGTGAACCTGGTGGAAATGGTCTCCTATGAAACCCGCGTGGTGGACAACCAGGTGGTGCTGACCCTGCAGGATGTGGGAGCAGGCAGTGTCGCCAGTGCGCCCGCAAGCACGGCCCCCGCGCCTTCCCCGGCGACCGCCGGGAAGCCGGCCGCAACCAGCGGTGCGGCCATCAGTAACGTGGACTTCCGTCGCGGCGACCAGGGCGAAGGCCGTATCGTCGTGACCCTGTCCGATCCCTCCATCAGCGTGGACATGCGCCAGGAAGGCGGCAAGGTGGTCGTGGACTTCATCAACAGCAGCCTGCCGGAGCGCCTGGAACGACGCCTGGATGTCACGGATTTCGCCACCCCGGTGAAGACCGTGGATACCATCAGTCGTGGCCGCAATGTGCGTATGACCATCGACCCGATCGGTGAATATGAACACCTGGCCTACCAGACCGACGACAGGTTCACGGTGGAAATCAAACCCACCACCAAGGAAGAATTGGAAGCCCGTCGACGCGAGGAGTTCGGCTACACGGGAGAACGCCTGTCGCTGAACTTCCAGGACATCGAGGCGCGCTCCGTACTGCAGTTGCTCGCCGACTTTACCGGCCTGAACATCGTGGTGAGTGACACGGTGACCGGCAACCTGACCCTGCGCCTGCGCAATGTGCCCTGGGACCAGGCCCTCGACATCGTCCTCAAGACCAAGGGCCTGGCCATGCGCCAGACCGGCAATGTCATGCTGGTGGCGCCGAGCGAGGAAATCAGCGCACGGGAAAAACTCGAGCTGGAGTCCCAGAAGCAGATCAAGGAACTGGCGCCCCTGTACTCGGAGTTCGTGCAGGTCAATTATGCCAAGGCCTCCGAGATTTCCGCCCTGCTCAAGGGGGAGGCTGCCGGCCTGACCAGCGAACGCGGTTCCGTGGTGGTGGATGAACGCACCAATACCCTGCTGATCCAGGACACGGCCCAGAAGCTGGAAGAGATCCGTCGCCTGGTGACGCGCCTGGATATCCCGGTGCGCCAGGTGCTGATCGAGTCCCGCATCGTCATCGCCAACGATGACTTCGCCAAGGACCTGGGCGTCAAGTTCGGCTTCAGCCACATGGAAACGAATGAGATCAATACCGCCGTGGGCGGCGCACTGGGCGGTGATCTGGCCGTCAGCCCCGGCTTCGGCTCGACCATCTTCGAGATTCCCGGTGGTAGCGAGAATGAATCCCTGATGGTGGACCTGCCGGTCACCAACCCGGCCGGCGGCATCAACTTCCTGGCCGGTAAGGTGGGCAGTGGCATCCTGCGCCTCGAGCTGACCGCCATGCAGGCGGAAGGCAAGGGCGAAGTGATCTCCAGCCCTCGGGTCATTACCTCCAACCAGCAGACGGCGGTGATTCGCCAGGGCGTGGAGATTCCCTACCAGGAGGCCAGCTCCAGCGGCGCCACCAGCGTCTCCTTCAAGGAAGCCGTGTTGGCCCTGGAAGTCACCCCGCAGATCACCCCCGACGACCGTATCATCATGGATGTGAAGGTGAACAAGGACAGCGTGGGCCAGGTGTTCGGAGGCGTGCCGAGCATCGATACCCGCGAGGTGAACACCCAGGTGCTGGTGGACAATGGCGAGACCCTGGTGCTGGGCGGCATCTACGAGCAGACCACCCTCAACGAAGTGGACAAGGTGCCGTTGTTCGGCGACCTGCCAGGGGTGGGCTGGATGTTCCGTACCAAGCGCGACCTGGACGAGAAGTCAGAACTGCTGATCTTCGTGACCCCGCGGATCGTCAAGGACAAGTTGAACCTCTGATTGCTTGCCTGTAGACACGGTTTCTGGCATACCTGCCCGGCATGAATATGCCGGGCAGTTTGTTTCTGGTCGGTCCCATGGGGGCCGGCAAATCCACCATCGGCCGCCAGCTCGCCAAATCCCTGTCCCGGACCTTCCTCGACAGCGACAAGGAGGTGGAGGACCGTACCGGGGTGGGTATCCCCCTGATCTTCGAGCTGGAAGGCGAGGCCGGTTTTCGCGCCCGGGAGCGGGCGGTGATCGACGACCTCAGCCAACGCACCGATATCGTGCTCGCCACCGGCGGCGGGGCCGTGCTGGACGCGGACAACCGCCACCACCTCCGCAGCCGCGGCCAGGTGATCTACCTGCGTACCTCGGTGGACCAGCAGCTCGCCCGCACCGCCCGTGACCGCAATCGTCCCCTGTTGCAGACGGACGATCCCCGTGCCCGGCTCGAGGAGCTGATGCGCACGCGCGAACCCCTGTACCGGGAAGTGGCCCACCATGTCATCGATACCGACGGCCGCCGGGTGCGGGAGGTGGTGGAGGACATCCTGCGCCTGATCCGGGAGGATGCGCCAAAGCCGGGGAGCTGACATCGCCATTCCTGTCGCGCCGCGCGCTCCCTGATACAATGCCCCGAACCCGTGCCACATGACCAGGATATGAAAACCCTTACCGTCGAGCTTGGTGAACGCAGCTACCCCATCCACATCGGCCCCGGCCTGCTGGACGATGGCGCCCTGCTGAAGCCCCACATCACTGGCCGCCAGGTGATGGTGGTCAGCAACGAGACCGTGGCGCCCCTGTACCTGGCCCGCCTGCAGGCTTCCCTCGCGGACTTCGACCTGGACGCGGTCATCCTGCCCGACGGCGAGGAATACAAGACCCTCGAGGTGCTCAACCGCATCTACGACCGGCTGCTGGAAAGGCGCTTCAACCGCAAGTGCACCCTCGTCGCCCTGGGTGGCGGCGTGGTGGGCGACATGACCGGCTTTGCCGCCGCCACCTACCAGCGCGGTGTGAACTTCATCCAGGTGCCCACCACCCTGCTGGCGCAAGTGGATTCCTCCGTGGGCGGCAAGACCGGCGTCAACCACCCGCGTGGCAAGAACATGATCGGGGCCTTCTACCAGCCGAGCTGCGTGCTGGCGGATACCGACACCCTGGCCACCCTCGACGAGCGCCAGCTGGCGGCGGGCATGGCGGAGGTGATCAAGTACGGCCTGATCCGCGAGCCCGGCTTCTTCGCCTGGCTGGAGGCGCACATGGATGCCCTCAACGCGCGTGACACCGGCGCGCTGATCGAGGCCATCGAACGCTCCTGTGCCTGCAAGGCCGAGGTGGTGGCCGCCGACGAACGCGAGGGCGGGCTGCGCGCCATCCTCAACCTGGGTCACACCTTCGGCCATGCCATCGAGACCGGCATGGGCTACGGCAGCTGGCTGCACGGCGAGGCGGTGGGGGCCGGCATGTACCTGGCCGCCGAGCTGTCGCGCCGCGAGGGCTGGTTGAGCACGGCCGATGTGGAACGTATCCGCGTGCTGCTGGAGCGCGCCCGCCTGCCCGTCAAGGCACCGCCCAGCATGACCGAGCAGCAGTTTCTCGACCTCATGGCGGTGGACAAGAAGGTACTGGATGGCGGCCTGCGCCTGGTGCTGCTCAAGGCCATCGGCGAGGCCGTGATCAGCGGGGATTTCCAGCCGCGGCATTTGCACGAGACCCTGGCCGCGGCCTTATGACGTCGCTGCCCGTCACCGTCGCCACCAGCCAGTCGTTGCTGGCGCCCTACGCGGTACGGGACAGCAACTCCCACGGCCGCGCCCACCGCGAACCGCCGCCCACCTACCGCAGCGAGTTCCAGCGCGACCGCGACCGCATCATCCATTGCGGCGCCTTCCGGCGCCTGGAATACAAGACCCAGGTGTTCGTGAACCACGAGGGCGACCTGTTCCGCACTCGCCTCACCCATTCCATCGAGGTGGCGCAGATCGCCCGCGCCATCGCCCGTACCCTGGCCCTCAACGAGGACCTGACCGAGGCCATCGCCCTGGCCCACGACCTGGGCCACACCCCCTTCGGTCATGCCGGCCAGGATGCCCTCAACGCCTGCATGAAAGACCATGGCGGTTTCGAGCACAACCTGCAGTCGCTGCGCGTGGTGGACGAGCTGGAGGAGCGCTACGCCGATTTCACCGGCCTCAACCTGATGTTCGAGACCCGCGAGGGCATCCTCAAGCACTGCGCCCCGGCCAAGGCGGCCGAGCTGGGCGAATTGGGGCGGCGTTTCCTGGACAAACGCCAACCCAGCCTGGAGGCCCAGCTCACCAACCTGGCCGACGAGATCGCCTATAACAGCCATGATGTGGACGATGGCCTGCGTTCCGGCCTCATCAGCCTCGAACAGTTACGCGAGATCGAGCTGTTTGCCGAGCATCACGAGGCCGTGGCGCGCAGCTCCCCGGAATTGCCGGCCCGGCGCGTCATCCACGAAGTGGTGCGACGCATGATCGGCCAGCAGGTGGGTGACCTGGTGGAAACCAGTATCGCGCGCCTACGGGCGGCGGCCCCCGCGGACCTGGAAGCGGTGCGCGCCCATGGCGAGGCGCTGATCGCCTACAGTGACTCCATGCGCGAGCGCAACCTGGAACTGAAACGCTTTCTGCGCACCAACCTGTATCGTCACTACCGTGTACATCGCATGAGCGGCAAGGCCCGCCAGGTCATCGAATCCCTGTTCGAGGCCTTCTTCGGTGACCCGCGCCTGTTGCCTGACAAGGCCCAGGAACAGGTGCGCCTGCTGGCCGAGACCCAGGGCGAGGCCGGGCGCGCGCGCGCCGTCGCCGACTACATCGCCGGCATGACCGATCGCTATGCCATTACCGAATATGAACGGGTGTACAATCCCAGGGAACTGACCTGATGCGCCACCTTGTACCCACTACCCTGATCGAATGCCATGCGTATCTACATGCAAATCCCGCCCACCGACGAACGACCGCCGCGGTTCTATCACCTGCACCTGCAGGAGGACCTCATTGACGGCTGGACCCTGCTGCGGGAATGGGGCAGCCAGGGTGCGCGCGGCCGCCTGGCACGGGAGCATTACCCCGACTACGAGAGCGCCGAGCAGGCCATGCTCAAGGTGCGTGATGACCAGCTGCGCCGCGGCTACCGGGTGGTATTCATGCAGGCCGGCAACCAGGGGTAGACGGGAACCATGACGCAGCCACCGCCACAGGACGATTCCCGGGACTGGCTGACCACGCTCGGACTGGAACAGGATCCCTTCGCGCCCGGCTACCGGCCGGAATTCTTCTACGCGGAGCCGGCCTTCCTGCAGCGCCTCGACCTGCTCACCCACCTGCTGCAGTTCAGCGACAGCCTGCTGGTGGTGCTGGGCGAGCATGGCGCCGGCAAGACCACCCTGCTGCGGGAATTGAGCGAACGGGCCGGGGACAACTGGCGTATCTGTGTGCTGCGTGGCGACGAGGTGCACAGCCTCGAGACCGCCCTGCGCCGTCTGGCGGAATGCCTGGGCCTGGAGGCCTTGCCCGCGGATGCCGAGGCCTTGCCGGAACGGTTGATGGGCCACTGCCAGGATCTGCGCGAGGCCATGGAATTGCCGATCCTGATCATCGACGATGCCGAGCAGGTGCCGCCCTCGTTGCTGCGCCGCCTGGCCAGTCTGGCCGGCGACCCCGGCGCCACGGTCCAGCGCCTGCGCATCCTGTTGTTCGGGGCGCCCGCCCTGGAAGGTCTGTTGGCCCAGGCAGGCCTGGCCCCGGGCCTGGCGCCCTTCGTGCAGACCCTGAGCGTGCCGCGTTTCAACGAGGTCCAGGCCGCGACCTACCTGATGTATCGCCTGACCGTGGCGGGCTATGGTGGTGAAAGCCCTTTTTCCTCCACCGAGGTGCGCGCCATCGCCAAGGCCTCGGGTGGGCTGCCCGGCCCCATGAATGCCCTGGCCCGGGACGCCCTGCGGACCCATGCCGGCCAGGCGGGACTGAATCTGGGTGCGGCCGGCGCGGGACGACGCTGGCTGCCCCTGTTGCTGGGAGGCCTGCTGCTGGCGGCCGGCGCCTGGTGGTGGACGGGCGGCTTCGACCGGCAATCGGCCTCGGAGTCCGTGCAATGGGCGGAGCGGCCCTTGCATGTGCCGCCCCAGCCCACCCTGGGCCGGATCGAACCCCGCGATCCTGTCCCGGTTCCGGAGCCGGAGCCCGCCCGGGCCCCGCTGCCGGATATCACCCTGGGTGCCGAGGCCGAGCCGGAAGCCGGAGACGAGGAGGCGCAGGCGCACGAGGAGCCGGGCCCGCTGGCCGCCGTCGAGCCGGATCCGGCGCTGGATACCCCGCAAGCCCCGCCCGCCGCCGCAGCCAAGCCGGAACCCCAGGCCGAGCCGAAGCCAGAATCGGAGCCCAAGACCGAACCAGAGCCGGAGCTCAAGGCCGAGCCAAAGCCAGAACCCAAGGCGAAACCAGAGCCGCAACCGGCCGAAGCGGCCGCTCCCGAAGTGGAGGAACCCCGGCCGGATTCCGCACCTCCGCTGGACGCCCCGGCGGAGCGCGGACTGGACTGGCTGCGCGCCCAGCCCGCGGGCCGCTATACCTTGCAGCTGCTGGTCAGTCGCAGTGAGGATGCGGTGCGGGGCTTCGTCGCGCAGCATGATCTGGAGGGCGAGCTGGCCTGGTATCACCGGGTCCAGAACGGAGAAGACCGCTATACCCTGCTGTTCGGCTCCTATCCCAGCCTTGCCGCGGCACGGGCGGCCATCGCCGGCCTGCCGGCCCAGGTGCGGCGCGACAAGCCCTGGCCACGCAGCTTCGCCTCGGTACAGGCACAACTCCCCGCCCCGTAGGAGCGGGCTCTGCCCGCGAGGGGGTCAATGATGGAATCCCCTGCCGGAATGAGGGCATAGGGACGCACCACTGGCGCCGCAGGGCGTTCTGGATTATCCTGTCGGGCCGATTTTGCGCAGCCGGGCGGCCATCGGGCAGCCCGCGCCGGAAGCCGCCCCTGGGTGTTCACCCCGCTGTGCTGATCTCCTTAGTTCACTGAATTTTAAGAGGTCCGACCATGAGTCGTGGGACTTTGCCATCCAAGCAGGGTCTGTATGACCCCCACAACGAACATGACGCCTGCGGAGTAGGTTTCGTCGCCCATATCAAGGGCGAGAAGAGTCATGCCATCGTCCGCCAGGGCCTGCGGATTCTGGAGAACCTCACCCATCGCGGCGCCGTGGGCGCCGACCCGTTGGCCGGCGACGGTGCCGGGATCCTGCTGCAGCTGCCCGACAGTTTCCTGCGCGAGGAGTGTGCCGCGCAGGGCTTTACCCTGCCCGAGGCCGGCCAGTACGCCGCCGGCATGATCTTCCTGCCGCGCGACAGCCAGGCACGCGCCGCCTGCGAGGCCCTGCTGGAGCGCACCATCGCCGAGGAAGGCCAGGTACTGCTGGGCTGGCGCGACGTGCCTACCTCCAACGGTGGTTTGGGCGAGAGCGTCAGGAAGGTCGAGCCCGTGGTACGCCAACTGTTCGTGGCGCGCGGTGACGGTTGCGAAACCCGGGAGGCCTTCGAGCGCAAGCTGTTCGTGATCCGCAAGCTGGTGGAAAACGCCGTGCGCGAATCCGACTGGACCGGCCGGGAATATTTCTACGTGCCCTCCCTCTCCAGCCGTACCATCGTCTATAAAGGTATGCTGCTGGCCAACCAGGTGGACACCTTCTACCATGACCTGAAGGATGAGCGCGTGGTCTCGGCACTGGCCCTGGTGCACCAGCGCTTTTCCACCAACACCTTCCCGTCCTGGGACCTGGCCCACCCGTTCCGCATGATCGCCCACAACGGCGAGATCAACACCCTGCGCGGCAACGTGAACTGGATGCGCGCGCGGCGCCATTCCATGGCCTCGGAACTGTTCGGCGACGATCTTTCCAAGGTGTGGCCGCTGATCCCCGAAGGCAGCTCCGACTCGGCCGCCTTCGACAACGCCCTGGAACTGCTGGTGGCGGGCGGCTACTCCATGGCCCATGCCATGATGATGCTCATCCCCGAGGCCTGGTCCGGCAACCCGCTCATGGACGAAGGCCGGCGTGCCTTTTACGAATACCATGCCGCCTTGATGGAACCCTGGGACGGTCCCGCCGCCGTCGCCTTCACCGATGGCCGCCAGATCGGCGCCACCCTGGACCGCAACGGCCTGCGCCCGGCGCGCTATCTCATCACCGATGACGACCTGGTGGTGATGGCTTCGGAAATGGGCGTGCTGCCCATCCCCGACGAGAAGATCGTCAAGAAGTGGCGCCTGCAGCCCGGCAAGATGTTTCTCATCGACATGGAGCAGGGCCGCATCATCGACGATGCCGAATTGAAGGCGGGGCTGGCCCAGAGCCATCCCTACCAGCAGTGGCTGGACAAGACCCAGGTGCACCTGAAGAACCTGCCCGCCAACGTGGACGGCAACGGCGGTGACCCCGCCACCCTGCTCGATCGCCAGCAGGCCTTCGGCTATACCCAGGAAGACCTGCGCATGCTGATGGTGCCCATGGCCGTGACCGGCCAGGAGGCCATCGGCTCCATGGGCGCGGACAACCCGGTCGCGGTGTTGTCCAGCAAGCCCAAGCCGCTATTCAACTACTTCAAGCAGAACTTCGCCCAGGTCACCAACCCGCCCATCGACCCGATCCGCGAGGAACTGGTCATGTCGCTGGTATCGCTCATCGGCCCGCGCCCCAACCTGCTCGGCATCCACGAGGCCGGCAAGCACATGCGTCTGGAAGTGAGCCAGCCCATCCTGAGCAACAAGGACCTGGAGCGCATCCGCAGCATCGAGAAGACCACCAACGGTGCCTTCCGCACCCGCACCCTGGATATCTGCTACAGCGCCGACCAGGGTGCCGCCGGCATGGAGGCCGCACTCACCGCCCTGTGCCAGGCCGCCGAGGCCGCCGTGCGCGAAGGTCACAACATCCTGATCCTGTCCGACCGTGCCGTAAGCGCGGAACGCATGGCCATCCCGGCACTGCTGGCCACCAGCGCCGTGCATCATCACCTGGTGCGTGCCGGCCTGCGCACCGCCTCCGGCCTGGTGGTGGAAACGGGCGCTGCCCGCGAGGTGCATCACTTCGCCGTGCTGGCGGGCTACGGCGCCGAGGCCATCAATCCCTACCTGGCCTTCGAGTCCCTGCACGCCATCAGGGACGATCTGCCGGAAAAAATCGACGAGGGCGAGCTCACCAAGCGCTACATCAAGGCCGTGGGCAAGGGCCTGCTCAAGGTGTTCTCCAAGATGGGCATCTCCACCTACCAGTCCTATTGCGGCGCGCAGATCTTCGACGCCGTGGGGCTGCATTCCAGCTTCGTGGACAAGTACTTCACCGGCACCGCCACCACCATCGAGGGCGCCGGCCTGCAGGAAGTGGCCGAGGAAGCGGCGCGCTGGCACCGTGACGCCTACGGCAACAACCCTATCTACGCCAACGCCCTGGACGTGGGCGGCGACTATGCCTTCCGCATCCGCGGCGAGGGTCACATGTGGACCCCGGACAGCATCGCCAAGCTGCAGCACGCCACCCGCGCCAACGATGCCAAAACCTTCTCCGAATTCTCGCGCCTGGTGGACGAGCAGAACGAGGAGCTGAAGACCCTGCGCGGACTGTTCGATCTCAAGTTCGCCGCCGACCCGATTCCGCTGGAAGAGGTGGAACCGGCCAAGGAGATCGTCAAGCGCTTCGCCACCGGTGCCATGTCCTTCGGTTCGATTTCCGCCGAGGCGCACAGCACCCTGGCCATCGCCATGAACCGCATCGGCGGCAAGTCCAATACCGGTGAGGGCGGTGAAGAGCGCGAGCGCTTCACGCCCATGGCCAACGGCGACTCCATGCGCTCCGCCATCAAGCAGGTGGCCTCGGGTCGTTTCGGCGTCACCGCCGAGTACCTGGTCAATGCCGACGACATCCAGATCAAGATGGCGCAGGGTGCCAAGCCCGGCGAGGGCGGTCAGTTGCCCGGCCACAAGGTGGACGCGCGCATCGCCAAGGTACGCCATTCCACTCCGGGGGTGGGCCTGATCTCGCCGCCGCCGCACCATGACATCTATTCCATCGAGGACCTGGCGCAGCTCATCCACGATCTCAAGAACGTCAACCCGAAGGCACGTATCAGCGTGAAACTGGTGTCCGAGGTGGGCGTCGGCACCGTGGCCGCGGGCGTGTCCAAGGCCCATGCGGACCATGTCACCATCGCCGGCTTCGATGGCGGCACCGGCGCCTCGCCGCTGACCTCCATCAAGCACGCCGGCTCGCCCTGGGAGATCGGCCTGGCCGAGACCCACCAGACCCTGGTGATGAACAAGCTGCGCAACCGCATCGCCGTGCAGGTGGACGGCGGCATGCGCACGGGCCGCGACGTCGTCATCGGTGCGCTGCTGGGCGCCGATGAGTTCGGCTTCGCCACCGCGCCGCTCATCGTCGAAGGCTGCATCATGATGCGCAAGTGCCACTTGAACACCTGCCCGGTGGGCGTGGCCACCCAGGACGAGACCCTGCGCAAGCGCTTCACCGGCAAGCCCGAGCACGTGGTGAACTACTTCTTTTTCGTGGCCGAGGAGATCCGCCAGCTGATGGCGAAGCTCGGTTTCCGCACCCTGAACGAAATGATCGGCCGCCGCGACAAGCTCGATATGCGCAAGGCCATCGGCCACTGGAAGGCGAACGGCCTTGATTACTCGCGCCTGCTGCACATGCCGGAAACGGGACCGGGCGAGAAACTGTACTGGAGCGAGACCCAGGACCACGGCCTCGACAAGGCCCTGGACAACAAGCTCATCGCGCAGGCCGCCCCGGCGCTGGAGCATGGTGAACCGGTACGCATCGAAACCCCGGTGTGCAACGTCAACCGCAGCGTGGGCGCCATGCTGTCCGGCCGCGTGGTGGAGAAATACGGTCACGAGGGCCTGCCCGACGACAGCATCCATGTGAAGCTGAAAGGTGTGGCGGGGCAGAGCTTCGGCGCCTGGCTGGCCCATGGCGTGACCCTGGAGCTGGAAGGCGAGGGCAACGACTACGTGGGCAAGGGCCTGTCCGGCGGCCGCATTGCGATCTACCCGCCCAAGAACAGCCCCATCGTGCCGGAAGAGAACATCATCGTCGGCAACACCGTGCTCTACGGCGCCATTACCGGTGAATGTTTCTTCCGCGGCGTGGCTGGTGAACGCTTCGCCGTGCGTAACTCCGGCGCCACCACCGTGGTGGAAGGCGTGGGCGACCACGGCTGCGAGTACATGACCGGCGGCATCGTGGTGGTGCTGGGCGAGACCGGTCGTAACTTCGCCGCCGGCATGAGCGGCGGCATTGCCTACGTGCTGGACGAGGCGGGCGACTTCAAGAACCGCTGCAACCTGGCCATGGTGGACCTGGAGCCGATACCGGAAGAAGACGCCGCGCTGGAGGCCATGGAGCACCAGGGCGGCGACCTGGAGACCCACGGTGAGGTGGCTATCCGCAGCGACATGACCCGTTTCGATGCACAGCGCCTGAAGGTGCTGGTGGAACAGCACCTGCATTACACCGACAGCAGCGTGGCACGCCGCATCCTGGCCGACTGGGGGCAATACCTGCCGAAGTTCGTCAAGGTCATGCCGGTGGATTACCGCCGCGCCCTGGAAGACATGAAACAAGCACAGCAGCAGTCCGCGGAGCTTGCCGCGGCAGTGGGAGGCAAGTAATGGGCAAGCCGACGGGCTTCATGGAGTTCCCGCGCCAGGATCGTAGCTATGCACCGGTGGAACAACGCATCAAGCACTTCAAGGAATTCGTCATTCCCCTGAGTGACCAGGCGCTGGCCACCCAGGGTGCGCGCTGCATGGATTGCGGCATCCCCTTCTGCCACCAGGGTTGCCCGGTCAATAACCTGATTCCCGACTGGAACGACCTGGTGTATCGCGGCAAGTGGGAGCGTGCCAGCGAGGTGCTGCATTCCACCAACAACTTCCCGGAGTTCACCGGCCGCATCTGCCCGGCGCCCTGCCAGGAATCCTGCACCCTGAACATCGACGACAACCCGGTCAGCATCAAGAGCATCGAATGCGCCATCGTCGACAAGGCCTTCGAGAACGGCTGGGTGAAGCCACGGCCCGCGGCCCACAAGACCGGCGAGCGCGTGGCCGTGGTCGGCTCCGGCCCCGCCGGCATGGCCTGCGCCCAGCAGCTGGCGCGCGTCGGTCACGAGGTGACCCTGTACGAGAAGGCCGACCGTATCGGTGGTCTGCTGCGCTACGGCATCCCCGACTTCAAAATGGAAAAACAGCTCATCGACCGGCGCGTGGAACAGATGGCCGCCGAGGGCGTGCAGTTCAAGCCCAATACCCACATCGGTGTGGATCTGCCGGCCAGGCAGTTGCTGAGTGACTTCGACGCCGTGGCCCTGACCGGCGGCTCCGAGCAGCCACGCGACCTGCCGGTGGAAGGCCGCGAGCTGGATGGCGTGCACTTCGCCATGAACTTCCTGCCGCAGCAGAACAAGCGCAACGCCGGAGACCGCATCCCCGACGAGGTTGCCATCTCCGCGAAGGACAAGCACGTCATCGTCATCGGTGGCGGCGACACCGGTTCCGACTGCATCGGTACCTCCATCCGTCAGGGCTGCAAGTCGGTCACCCAGCTGGAGATCCTGCCGCGCCCGCCGGAGCACGAAGACAAGGGCCTGACCTGGCCCGAGTGGCCCAACAAGATGCGCACCTCCTCCTCCCAGGAAGAAGGTGCGAAGCGCGACTGGTGCGTCACCACCCGGAAACTGGAAGGCGAGAACGGCCAGGTGAGGCGCATCCATTGCGCGCGCGTGGAATGGAGCAAGGACGAAAAGGGCGCCTGGAAGATGAGTGAGGTGCCGGGTTCCGAGTTCGTGCTCGACGCCGACCTGGTGCTGCTGGCCATGGGCTTCGTGCATCCGGTAAAGAAAGGAATGCTCGAGGAACTGGGCCTGGAACTGGATGCCCGCGGCAACGTGAAAGGTGACACCGAGGGCGCGGACGCCTACAAGACCTCGCTCGACAAGGTGTTCGCCGCCGGCGACATGCGCCGCGGCCAGTCCCTGGTGGTCTGGGCCATCCGCGAAGGCCGCCAGTGCGCGCGCGCCATCGACGAGTTCCTGATGGGCAGCTCCGAGCTGCCACGGTAATGTCCGAACTGAAAAACGACCGTTTCCTGCGCGCCCTGTTGCGCCAGCCCGTGGACATGACGCCGGTGTGGATGATGCGTCAGGCCGGGCGCTACCTGCCCGAGTATCGCGCGACCCGCGAGAAGGCCGGCAGCTTCATGGACCTGTGCATGAACCCGGAGCTGGCCTGCGAGGTTACCCTGCAGCCGCTGGAACGCTTCCCCCTCGACGCCGCCATCCTGTTCTCCGACATTCTCACTGTGCCCGATGCCATGGGCCTGGGTCTGTACTTCGAGGAAGGCGAGGGCCCGCGTTTCAAACGGCCGCTGCGCGACGAGGCCGGCGTGGCCGCCATCGGCGTGCCCGACCCGGAACAGGAACTGCGCTACGTGATGGATGCCGTGCGCACCATCCGTCGTGAACTCGACGGCCGTGTGCCGCTGATCGGTTTTTCCGGCAGCCCCTGGACCCTGGCCACCTACATGGTGGAGGGCGGCAGCAGCAAGGACTTCCGTCACATCAAGGCCATGATGTACGACCGGCCCGACCTGCTGCACAAGGTGCTTGAGGTGACCAGCCAGGCCGTCATCCAGTATCTCAATGCCCAGATCGCCGCCGGTGCACAGGCGGTGATGGTGTTCGACACCTGGGGTGGGGCGCTCTCGCCGCGTACCTACAAGGCCTTTTCGCTCGCCTACATGGAAAGGATCGTCCAGGGCCTGACACGCGAAGCCGAAGGCCGCGCCGTGCCGGTGATCCTGTTCACCAAGAACGGCGGCCAGTGGCTCGAGGACATGGCCGCCACCGGCTGCGACGCCCTCGGCCTCGACTGGACCAGCGACATCGGCGACGCAAGAAAGCGTGTCGGTGACAAGGTCGCCCTGCAGGGCAACCTCGACCCCTGCGTGCTCTATGCATCCAAGGACACCATCCGCCGCGAGGTGGGCCTGGTGCTGGAAGGTTACGGCAAGGGTACGGGCCACGTCTTCAACCTGGGCCACGGCATACACCCCCAGGTAGACCCGGAGCACGCCGCCGCCATGGTCGAGGCAGTGCATGAGCTGAGCAAACCCTACCACCGCTAGCCGTACGCAATCGGCACTTCTTCCCGCACAGAACTGCTATCCACCAGTACGACTCCCTCCAAAGGGCTTTGCACCCCATTCGCCCCTCTCTCCAGCACATGGCTGTTTCCCATGTAATAACAGAAAGTTATCGTGCCCGCATTATTCGGCAATCAAGGGTATTATCGAGCGCACGCGTGTATAACAGCGAAATCCGGTGATATCAGTGCATGCGCCCCCTAATATTGACCCGCAGTCCATATGGGCATAAAAGGACAGATAAACCAACAACCAAGAACAAAAAATCCGGGGGTACAAAAAGAATGATATCGCGCGTATGCACGCTAATAGTAGTTGTGCGAACACCTGCAACGCCAAGCTATAAGTTCAAGGCAAGGATTCTGTATTGAAAAAACCTGAGACTCCCCAAGATGAACAGGCCCGGGTCGAAACACTTCGGTCACTTGGTATTCTGGATACTCCACCGGAGGAACGATTTGATCGCCTGACACGTATGGCGAAAAGGCTATTTGGCGTGCCTATCGCGCTTGTCAGTCTTGTCGATGAGAACCGTCAGTGGTTTAAATCCTGCTTCGGACTCAGCGTGAGTGAAACAACGCGCGATATCTCATTTTGTGGCCATGCAATTCTGGGTAACGGTCTGTTCATCATTCCCGACACCATCGAGGATGACCGCTTTGCGGATAATCCGCTTGTTTTGAACGATCCATATATCCGGTTTTATGCCGGATGTCCGCTCAAGGGCCCGGACGGGAGCAAGCTGGGAACTCTGTGCATTATTGACCGTCAACCAAGAAGTTTTGGGAAGGATGAGCTCGAAGCGCTGGTTGACCTTGCAGCAATGGTAGAACGTGAAATTTCGGCTGTTCAACTGGCGACGCTGGATGAGCTTACCAAAATATCAAACCGACGCGGTTTTGCGATGCTCGCCCAACACAGTTTGCATCTCTGTGCACGACAGAAATTGTCCGCATCGCTGGTATTCATAGACCTGGATAAGTTCAAACCAATCAACGATAAGTTCGGACATGCAGAAGGAGATCGGGTGCTGACAGTCTTTGCCGAACAACTCAAGTCAACATGCCGGGGTGCGGACATCATCGGGCGAATGGGGGGTGATGAATTCGTTATGTTGCTGATCAATACATCCAGTGAGCCTGCAGAAAGAGTTGTCTCAAAACTCCGTCAGTCAGTCGAAAGATACGACCAGGAAGCCAAACGCGGATACGATATTTCATTTTCGCATGGCATAGTCGAGTTTAATCCTGATAAGCACCGCACGATTGATGCACTGCTGGCCGATGCAGACTCGCTAATGTACGGACTCAAAAAGTCGAAATAAAAACCATTAAAGAAATGGGTCTACGTGCTATTCCTGTCCTTTGCCCAACAACCGGTACCACGCGACCGCCTACGGCGGCACGTGAACCGGAACGTTAGGTATTGTTCTAAAAGATAACGGGAGATACCGATGGCACAGTGTCCGAAATGTAAAGGTACAGGCAGGGTCTTATCCCATCTTAATGCATACGACCCAAACAAGGTCGGTGCGGGTATGGGCATGCACCGGTGCGATCGATGTGCTGGCCAGGGTATTGTTCATGGCATGGGTGGCGGTGGAGGCGCTGGCAGTCAGCTGATGGCGATAGTCATGGGCTTATTCCTTCACCCGGTCTACTCGTATTTTGGATTCTGGCTGGTATGTACCGTTCTGTTATTGACCTTAGGGGAAGTCTTGGGGCCATTGCTCGGCCTGGACAACCTTCCGAACTGGTATTTCCTTTCGGCTGTAACTATTCCAGTCGCTTTGGCGGTGCTGTTAAGAAAGAGAATCCCGGCACTGATGAAGTGGATATTCTATATCTTGATTGGGGGGATTGTTCTTTTCATCGGAGCTGCAATTATCTCAGTGATTATTGAAAAATCGACATCGGGCTAGGCACGCCCATGGGATGCCTGAAACCTAACAAGGCCAAGCAGCGCGGACAAATTCTGCTTCGCCATTATTTTACTGGAAAACCATGGCATGAGATCGTACAGAGTCTTGGTTTTACGAAAAGAAATCTATTTGCTGTGGCTCTGCTTGCAACTTTGATTGCCCCATGGTTATCGGCAAAGGCAAGAGGTTTAATATAAATTGCTCCTAACAAGGAAAATGCCCTCGGACGTCAAAAAGCGCCGCTCCTTCAACGCGCAGTTTTTTGCCGCCAGTGATTTGCAAGGTTGAGCGTCATGGGCACTTCGGTCATGAAGATAAGAACTTCAACTGATAGCGACGTAGCTTCAATAGCCGCTTTGTTCACTGAATCAGTGCACAAGATAGCTGCGCGAAGTTATACGCCTATGCAGTTGGCGGCCTGGGCACCTGAGCCACCGGATTTAGGGCAATGGCGGTCGCGGCTGGCACTCGCAGAAACGCTGGTGGCGGAGCTTGATGGTGCCATGGCCGGGTTTATATCCTATACCGGCAGTGGCCACATCGAATTACTTTTCACTTCTCCAGAATTCTCGCGCAAGGGCGTGGCATCAATGTTGTATGAGTGTGCAGTGCAGATCCTTGATGCCAGGGATGTAAAAGCCTTATCAACCGATGCCAGTATTGAGGCCCGGACGTTTTTTGAATCAAAGGGGTTCAACGTCGTCGAGGAGCAGGTTGTAGAACGGAATGGCGTTCAACTGAAGCGATTCGCAATGATTAGAGCCTACAGCGAAAAAGACGCTTAAGAAGGCACTGCAGTCGACGCTCGTGTCTGTGCGGCGGATGGTAGGCGTTATGCATGGTAGATGAAGAGAAAGAATTTAATGAGATTTCTCCCTTTGATGCTTGATAAAAGCAGGTATAAAGCAATATGAATGATTTTACAGACAAAATGAATGTTGAATACATCGATAATGCGATTCAGAAGTTAAATGAGTACGCGAAGGTAGAGAATTTAAGAGATTTGATATCGATATTAGAGGCGTTAAAACAAGACCCGCGCAACGAATCGCTTTTGGAACAACTTACCAATGCATGGAGAAATCTTGGCGTGTATCAAGGCACAGTTTTAACCTATGTGCCCGATTTCTATACTTTGATACCGGATGATATTTTTGGGGATAACTTAAAGAAGTAAACGGGGTTAGTGATAAAGGGGGTTATGGATTTTTTATTAAATGCATTTAAACATCCACAGCCATACGCACGTTCGGACGTTCTCTACGCTGCGCTCACACCGCACAGCTATATAGTTAGGCATTAATAAGGAGAAAAATGTGAAACGCGAGATACTTTTCCTGGCTATGACAATAATCGTGACCGGCTGCGTAACAGTTCCGAAATCGTCTTCCCAGTTGGTTGATACGTCTACCACTAGAGGATCGTTCTGCTATTCGTTGTCTCGCGAAGACGTAGGGACGAGGGTGGAGAGATTCCTGGGAAAATGCTACGGCCCCGTAGAAGCAATCATTCCAGTAGGTGGTATCTATGTGCCAATGAAGGCAGACTTCCAAGTGATAAATGAAGAGCTTCCTAATGGAAACAGATATTCCGTGAGAAACTTCGTTGGTTTCGGTTATAGCGCCGATGTTATCGACGGTACTGAGAACTGTAAGACGACGGTTAACATGTATGCAGTTTCAGGGTTTTGGAAGAACACATTCAGCGCGGTTGATCTTGCAATAAAAGGGGGAGAGCCTAAGTGCCCGAAATAATGCCTAACCAGGCGGCCCAGACGGACGGATTCTCCGACGCTGGATTTTGACGTTAGCAGGTGCAAATATTTATGCTCAGGAGAATCTATGAGAATTAAGATCAATAAAGTATGCCTCTTTGCGGTTATCGCCTTGTTATTAACCTCATGTGCATCATATTTCGGTCAGGAGAGTCGTAGAGGTGTTTCCAGCAGTCTCGTGGATTACCTGTATCCAGATGGTCAGGTTCCACCAAAACATGAGGAAACCACACCGCATCTCCGTCTTCCCCTTACAGTTGGTTTGGCGTTTGTTCCGTCGCATAAAGGCACATCTTTTTCACTAGCTGAAGCCAAAAAAGCCCAGCTGCTTGAGGAGGTAAAGCAGAAATTTGTCGGACTGGATTACGTAAAGGAAATAACAATTATTCCAGAGACATACATGCGATCTTCTAATGGATTTCAGGGAGTGGAGCAGATAGCGCGGCTATACGGTCTGGACATCGTCGCACTAGTATCCTATGACCAGGTCGCCGTTACCTCGGAAACGAAGAGTGCCGTATTGTATTGGACCATTGTTGGCGCTTATTTCATAAAGGGAAACCAGAATCAGGCGACTACTTTTGTCGATACTGCTGTATTCGATGTCAATTCCAGGAAAATGCTTTTTCGTGCACCAGGCGTGAGTGATATTCAGCAATCATCTACATTGGTGGAAGTGGATCAGGCCGGTAGAGAGGCGAGAGAAAAAGGGTTCGAATTAGCCATGGCTGACATGTCAAACAATCTGGCCGTCGAACTTGACCGATTCAAGGAAATGATAAAAGAGGATAAGAGTGTGCAAATTACGCACAGACAAGGGTATGGAGGTGGTGGCGGAATTCAATGGCCATTCCTATTGATGTTGGCCGGACTGGCGATTTTAAGGATTGCTAGAAGGTAGCGGTATCGTGGACTCTGCAAGGTACAAAGTCCTGGTTGCTGCGGTGTTTGTTTATTGCCTGTGGGTGATCCAAGGTTATTCGGAGCTTCTAGAATTTGACCGAGAACAGGTATTGTCTGGAGAGATTTGGCGAATATGGACCGCCCATTTAGTTCATACGAATAGCTCTCATTTTACGCTAAATCTTGCGGCGGCAATAATTATCTACTTTTCGTTTTTTACGAGGATAAAACTAGATGAATTGCTAATGTATGGTTTTGTTTTTTCCGGTCTCATCAGCGTGACGCTATTGGGTTTTTACCCAAGTCTCGATTGGTATAACGGTCTATCAGGATTACTGCACGCACTCGTGGCTTATTTCTCCGTGCGCCTGGCCAGAGCTGAAGACAAGTTATTGTGGGCAGGTTTGGTCATTGTATGGTTGAAAGTGTTGATTGAGGCAATACGTGCGCACTCCGGTCATGAAACTCTTGTCGGCGCTATGACAGTTATAACCGATGCCCATCTGATTGGGGCATTTTTTGGTACTGTAACAGCCTTTATTTGTATGGCGCATTGGCGAATGACGAGCAATCGCTGTGCTCGGCACAGGTGAGTTCAGACGTTATGCGACGTACGATGAAAAAGTGAATATTTTCCTTAAGTGTATTCCTATGTTGGTCGGGTTTTTGCAAATTTCTATATGCTATTCAGACTCAAGCAATAGATCTTCGCCACCACATGCTAACGTTCAACATAACCATAAATTTCAGTTAGTAACTGCAAAAGAATGCGAAGCTCGATTGGGTCGTATCATCAATACTCTCAGCGAAGAAAATTGCAGGCAAATGAGATCTCAATGGGTGAAATAGAAGGCATGAGATGCCCCTGCGTCTGCTGTGTAGAAAAGTCGCAAAATTAATAGCTGACGAAAATCGCCGTATAACCAGTGCGTTGAGCCAGACTGAGCCTGCTTCGAGTAATTGACACTTCTTAAGAATAGACTATTAAAGAAGTGGAACATGTAGGGAAAGGAAAAGCCATGCGCTCTACAGTTTCATGTCAGGCATACGGCGCTCACGATCGCCAGTACCCGAATATACTGCCGATCATGCTGTGTCGAGGGCGCTGAGAGCTGTTCCGGCGATTCACGAGTATGCCTTCAAGGAATGAGGTGTCGTGCTGGTAACGTATGACCTATGGAGATACCACATGAGCCATGAAACCCCAAAAATCACTTGTTTGCCAAACGGGCCATATTATTTGCTTAACGATCTCACACCACGAGTGATACCAAATATACAAAAATCCACAGGAGACCCCTGTACCACGATAACCGGTGTAGCGTTATGTCGATGTGGCGGTTCAAACAACAAGCCTTTTTGTGATGGTACGCATGGGAAAAACGGATTTACTGATAAGAAATTGACAGACGGAAAACGTAACAGACGTGACAATTACGTGGGAACCCGGATTACGATCCATGACAATCGTGGGATTTGTGCACATGCGGGCCACTGTACGGACAATCTCAGTTCAGTATTCAAATTAAACGAGGAGCCATGGATTGATCCGGAAGGAGCAGCTGCGCAGGATATTGTCAATACGATTAAAAAATGCCCATCGGGTGCACTTAGTTACTCTATCGACAATGTTGAACATCGAAATCAGGACAGAAAGCCGATGGTGACCGTCACAAAGGATGGCCCGTATGCGATTACCGGTGGCATCGAACTTGTCGATCAGGTGATGGGTGATGGAGCCTCTACAGAGCACTTCACCCTTTGCCGATGCGGGGGTTCGAAAAACAAGCCATTCTGCGATGGTACCCATTGGCATATAGGGTTCAAGGATGAAAAGAATTAATAGCAGCCAATATCAATCCGACCGTGAAAGGACTCGCGAAGGACATGCGCTGGCCATGATTTCTCTCGCTGAGGTATTGGCGCCATTTTCCGCCCAGCCCATCTGAACCTGGCCCGATGATACTAATGCATCAGGCAAAATCATGAGCCTGAGTACGGTGTTCGTGGTACTTGCAGCATTATCTTGGGGCCTGTCTGGCGGGATCGGTGGCATTCTCACGGCCCAGGGCTGGGAGCCGGTTGTGGTATCGTTCTACCGGGGCGCGATCGGACTGCTGTTCGTTCTCGTATGGCTGGCGCTGCGCCCCCAGGGCAATGGATTTGCAAGTCGCCGGTTGTGGTTCTGGTCGGCGATCGCCGGTGTGGGTGTAGCTGGCAACTTCACATTCTATTTCGTAAGCATCGCGGAAGGCAGTGTCGCGGTTGCGGTGACACTCATGTACTGCGCACCGGTATTCGTCTATCTCGTTTCGTTCGCATTCAAGCTCGAAAGGGCCACTTTGCCAAAGTGGGCCGCGATCGTGTTGGTAATGCTGGGTGTCGTGCTGCTTACGGGTATTTTCGAGATCGGAGCGGGTGACGTCACACCGGCCGCAGCCGGTGCCGGGCTGCTTTCCGGATTGTCGTATGCGGTATTCATTTTTGGTTTCAAGTACGCAGCACCGCACGGTAGTCCACAGGCGATTCTCGTGATCGCGTTCGCGGTACTTGCTACCATACTGTTCTGGCAGGGCGATGCCGATCAGACCGTGGCAGTGCTGAATACATCGAGTTGGCTATTGTTTTTGGTATTGGGTGTGCTTGGTGCCGGATTGTCGTTTATTTTCTATATCGTCGGGTTGAAACATACCGCGCCGTCTGTAGCGTCGATAGTGGCGATGGTCGAGCCGGTAACCGCATCGCTTTTCGGGGTCGTGGTGTTACATGAAAGCCTGACTACACTGCAGGTCCTCGGCATGGGGGTGGTTTTGCTCACAGTTACTGCGCTGAGTGTGTATTCGAGCACTCAAACTGTACCTTTAGAGGCTAAGCTGCCTGCCGAGTAGCGCTTGGTTATGGAAGCTGCAATATTTTGAGGATTCCCAATGGCCGCATGGCTGCCGATAATCAAGATTGTTTTGCCCTACGTGGCGCCGGTCTTCCATGCCGCGCTTCCTGTGTTCACGAAGAAAAAGAGTGACAAGGAAGATCCTCTTGTGGCACAGCAAATTGGCGAGCTTCAAGAGGCCGTCAAAACCAACAGCGAGTCCACCAAGGCGCTTGCCAAGGCAATAGAAGAAATCGCGCAGGCAAATGATCGTGTGATGAAGCGTGTACAGAAGATCAGCACAATCGCGGTCGTTCTTTCAGGGCTTGCCCTGGTCCTGGTGGTCGCCAGTATATTCATTTGACGGCGCCGTACTCATGAGCCTATTTGCTGGAAAATCAGTTACTTTACGCTATCCCGTGTGTCTGTGTGGTCCCGTACAGACCGGGCATGTCTTTCATCGCATCCTCTAACTCTGGATGAAAAGCAGTATCGAGGTCCATCACCGATCATCGGTGATTGGGAGCCTTCCTGTGCCGAAAGCATACCCTTAACAAGGTGAGACATCATGGGAAAATACTTTATTGGTTGGCTATTAGGTGTCCCCGTCATCGTGCTGGTGATCATCTATTTGATCTTTTGAACAGAATTCAGTGAGGCAATGTATGAAACAGGCTAAATTGAAGAGTGAATATATACACGTTCTCGATCCACTCCCCTATACGGACAGTGCACTGAGCCCTGTCATTTCCTCAGACACAGTAGGGGTCCACTATGGGAAACACCACAAGGGCTACGTGGACAAATTGAACAAGCAGCTGGAAGGGACGGAGTATTCAGACATGTCGCTGGAAAGTCTCGTCATCGAGACGGCCGGGAAACCAGATCTTTCCGGTATTTTCAACAACGCGGCCCAAGCATGGAACCATACCTTTTATTGGCATAGCATGCGAGAAAAGGGTGGTGGCGCGCCCCCTGCCAAGCTGAAGGAAAAGATCGAGGCTTCCTTTGATAGTCTGGATGCCTGCCGGGAGGAGTTGATCAAAGCGGCGACAACCCAGTTCGGCAGTGGCTGGGCATGGCTGGTGCAGGACCGCGACAAGATCAAGGTCATGGCAACCGGAAACGCGGATAATCCAATGACCAGCGGCATGAAACCGCTGTTGACCATCGATGTCTGGGAGCATGCCTATTACCTGGACTACCAGAACCGGCGTGCGGACTATGTCAAGGCCGTGCTGGACAAGCTGATCAACTGGGAGTTCGCGGCAAAAAATCTTGACTGAAGGCAGGCGGGATGCTTGCGTCCCCGGGGGGTGAATAACCATAATCAGCGTACCGAATGCTGAAATTTCACCCCCTGCCTTCAATGACAAAGTTCCAGGTCAAGGTAAAACCCGATGCCCGCGAATCGAGCCTGGAGCCTCAAGAGGATGGCAGCTGGCTTGCCCAGCTGAAATCCCCGCCTGCTGACGGGAAGGCAAATCGTGAACTGATCGCGCTCATCGCCACGCAATTCTCACTGCGCAAGTCCCAGGTACGTATAAAAATCGGGACCACGGGTCGCTTCAAGCTGGTCGAGATCGACGACTGATGCTGCCGATGACGCCAGGCACTGAAGAGTACCTATGGATCTGATTACCCAGGGATTGGCCGGTGCCTTGCTGGCGCAGAGTGCCGCGCGGGTGCCGGATGTGCGGCGTGCAGCCCTCATCGGCGCCATTGCGGGCATGTTGCCCGATGCCGATATCCTGATTCGCGCCGCGGATGACCCGCTGTTCAGCATCGAATATCACCGTCATTTTACCCATTCCCTGTTGTTCGTTCCTTTCGGGGCCTTGCTGGTCACGCTGCTGGCCTGGCCCTTCCTGCGCGAACGGCTATCCGCGGTTCGGATCTATGGCTTTGCCTTGCTGGGGATGCTGTCGGCTGGCCTGCTCGATGCCTGCACCAGCTTTGGTACCCATTTGCTGTGGCCGCTCAGCCATGAACGCATTGCCTGGAACCTGATCGCCATCGTCGACCCGGTGTTCTCCCTGGTGTTGCTGGTGGCCTTGCTGATGGCATGGCGCAGACGCAGTGCTGTTCCGGCACGGTTTGGCCTTGGACTGGCGCTGCTGTACCTGTCATTGGCATTTGTGCAACAGCAGCGTGCCATAGGGGTGGTATTGGGACTGGCAGAAGAGCGTGATCATAAGATTGACCGACTGGAAGTGAAACCGACCCTGGGAAATATCCTGCTTTGGCGGTCCCTCTACCAGGTGGAGGACCTGTTTTACGTGAATGCGGTGCGAGTGGGTTGGTTCAGCACGCCGCGTTACTATGCGGGTGGACCCATTGCGCGCGGTGTTCCCGATGACCTGGCCGTAATCCCCGCTGACTCGGTACTCATGCAGGATATCGAGCGCTTTTCGAAGCTGGCGGACGGTTATCTGGTACGCCACCCCGAGCAGCCCTGGGTACTGGGTGATATTCGCTATGCCATGCTGCCAAACAGCTTGCGGCCCCTGTGGGGGATCCATATCAATACCGCGCTTCCGGATGAGCATGTGGAATTTCTGACACTGCGTGAGATGAATCCGGAAATGCGGCAGGAGTTTCTGGACATGTTGCTGGGACGTGATTGAACGGCACAGGGCAAGTCGAGACAGGAGGCAATACGCAGTGTTCCGGTTATTCCTGCTCATTTCGCTGTTACTGGTGCAGTCTGCACGGTCTGAACCGGTGCGCGCCGACGATGATCTGCCCCTGGACTCGGATGCGGTCCTCGAGGCCATTCACGCAAGCCCGTTCGGCGAACCCATACACCTGGAATCGAAACAGACAAAGCGCGAGGTCCAGGGACAGGTCCATGCGATCCTGGACATTCCCTTCGTGGAGTTGAGCGAGGCAGTGGGCAGCCCAAAGGGGTGGTGCGAGATCCTGTTTTTGCATTACAACATCAAGGCCTGTGTTCACCAGCGTGAGGATGAAGCCGCCAGCCTGGCGGTTTTCATCGGCAGGAAATATTACCAGGATCCCGAGGTCGCGCGACAAACCCGCCTGGGCTTTACCCTCGAGGAACAGACTGAGAACCGGCTGGCCGTGCGTCTCGAGGCCGATCGCGGTCCTCTAGGTGTACGGGCGTTTCAGATCAAGGTGCGCGCCATTCCCCTCGATGAAGAGCGCAGCTTGATGCGGCTGAGTTATTCCCTCGGCCACGGTCGACTTGCACGCTTTGCCATGCGGATTTATTTCGCGACGAGCGGCCGTCACCGGATTGGTTTCACGATGGAGGACGTTGACCTGGATGGAGTCGCTGAGCCTGTGGGTGGCGTGCGTGGCATGATCGAGCGCAACACCATGCGCTTCTTCTTCGCCATCACCAGCTATCTGCACCTGCCCGATCCGCACCAGCAGCAGGCGCGGCACGTACACTGGTTTGAGCAGACCGAGCGTTACCCGGAGCAACTCCGGGAAATGGACCAAGCCGCCTACCTGGCACAGAAACGGCGGGAACGCCAGAATCAGGCCGCCTGGCAGGCCAAGGTCGACGGCTAGCTGCCACCGTACACCGCCTGCATCCTGGCCGCCGGATCCTGGCGGTAGAAGGTACGCAGTTGTTCATATACGGCGGGATACCCGCGCTGCACGTCGCCGGGACGCTCGAAGAAAACCTCGCTCAGCACAGCGAAGAATTCCGCGGGATCTTCCGCCGCGTAGGGGTCGATGAGGGTTTCGCGACCGGCCTCGAGCTCGAAGTTCAATTGTTCGAAGGCGGCACGAAAGGCCGTGGTCCAGTCCGCCGGCCGCATGTCACGGTGCAGCGGTGGCATGCCGTTGGCGTCGCCGTTCAGCATGTCGAGCTTATGGGCGAATTCGTGGATCACCACGTTGTAGCCGTCCAGCGCCATGGAGGCCTCCACGTCGACCCAGGACAGGATCACCGGGCCATGGGACCAGGATTCCCCGCTGAGGGGGATGTGGCGCACATGTACCAGGCCCTGTTCGTCTTCCACCTCGTGGCGCGGAATGAATTCGTCGGGATAGACGATGACCTCCAGGAAGCCTTCGTACCAGTCGCTGTCGAGGGCGAGAATCGGCAGTACCGCCAGTGCCGCGAGTAACTGGCGGTGTTCTTCTTCCAGAGTGTGCCCCTGCACCCCAAGCAGGGTCTTCTCCGCCAGGAAAATGGTGGCCAGCTCGCGCAGGCGTTCCCGTTCCGCCGCTGAAAGGCAGGCCAGCAGGGGCACGGCAGCGCATAATGCCTGCCACGACTCGGCCGCCAGTGGATTGTGTTGCAGCAGGCGCCGCCGGCGCCAGTTGCGTATCAAACCCATGTGGTTCGTTCTCCGTTTGGAAGACACCGTCATCCCCGCGCATGCGGGGATCCATCACCCATGGCGGTCACTGGATTCCGGCATACGCCGGAATGACGAAAAAGAATCCATTGAGCCAGACTCGATGAATTGTTTTATCATGCCACAGCCATGCTGACCATTAACCGCCAGATTTCCATACCCGACGCCGAAATCGAATTCAGCGCCATCCGTGCCCAGGGCGCGGGTGGCCAGAACGTCAACAAGGTTTCCAGTGCCGTGCACCTGCGCTTCGATATCCGCGCCTCGTCACTGCCCGATGAATGCAAGCAACGCCTGCTGGCCCTGTCGGACCAGCGCATCACGGGCGAAGGCGTGATCGTCATCAAGGCGCAGCGCTTTCGCAGCCTGGAGAAGAATCGCGAGGAGGCCCTGCAGCGCCTGGCGGAGCTGATTCAGCGCGCCATCTTCGTACCCAAGACCCGCAAGCCCACCAAGCCGTCCAAGTCCGCCCGCCGCAAGCGCGTGGACCACAAGACCCAACGCGGCAAGACCAAGGCGCTGCGTGGACGGGTGCGCAACGGGGAGTAAAAAAACCGGGGACAGACCACGGTTTTCTTCTCACAGCTCCCGCAGCAGCCGCTCCATCATGCCCTGCGCCTGGCTGGCATAGCCGCCGCCGAACAGGTTGGCGTGGTTGAGGATGTGGTAGAGGTTGTAGAGGGTCTTGCGTTGGGCATAGCCGGGATCCAGCGGCCAGGCGCGCTGGTAGGCGGCATAAAACTCACCGCCGAAGCCACCGAACAGTTCGGTCATGGCGAGGTCGGCCTCGCGGTCACCGCAGTAGGGCGCGGGATCGAAGATCACCGGCTCGCCAGCGAGGGTGAAGCTGTAATTGCCGGACCAGAGGTCGCCGTGCAGCAGGGAGGGCACGGGCCGGTACTCCTCGAACAGGGCGGGAAATCGTTCCAGGAGCTCCGCGCCCAGGGCCTGCAAGCGCCCGCCAAAGCCGTTGCGCGCGGCCAGCTCCAGCTGGAACCCCAGGCGTCGATCACGCCAGAAGTCGAGCCAGCTGTCGGATGGGTCGTTCCGCTGCGGCGTCGAGCCGATGGTGTTGTCCCGCGACCAGCCGAAGCGCGTCTGTGGCACACGGTGCAGGGCGGCCAGTCCCTCGCCCAGCTCCGCCATCGAACCGCGCCCGCCAAGTTCCAGGTACTCCATCACCAGCCAGGCCGTGTCACCCTCGCGACCCCAGCTTACCGGTTGGGGTACGCGCAGTGCATGGGGGGCACCCAGTTCCCGCAGGCCCTGGGCCTCGGCCTCGAACATGGGCAGCAATCCGGCCTGGTTGAGCTTGACGAAGTAAGGGATGCCGTCGCATTCGAGGCGTTGGGCACGATTGATGCAGCCGCCCGCCATTTGCTGGCCAGGGCCGGGCTTGCCGGGGCCACCGGTGACGGCGGCGATGGATCGGCAGATGGCGTGTTCGAGGTTCATGGGGATCGTAAGGTCAATGGTAACCTGTCATTGCGAGCGCAGCGCGGCAATCCCCCGACGATGCTTGACACGTTACGAGATTGCCGCGCTGCGCTCGCAATGACGGCTTCGGTGAACCAGGGCTTGCTAGAGCAACTGCGACACCCGCTGGTGCAGCGGGCTGGTACGCGGAAAATGTGCCAGCAGGAACTTCATCTGGTCGGCCAGTACGCGCCGGCCCTGCAGGTAGATGTACTCGGCGTAGTTGGGCGTGAAGGGCACCGCCAGCAGTTCCATGCCGGCCTGTTCCGGGGTGCGGCCGGCCTTGTGGTTGTTGCAGCGCCGACAGGCGGTGACCACGTTCTTCCACTGGTCGCGGCCGCCTTGGGAAACCGGGGTCACATGGTCGCGCGACAGGTCGGAGATGGGGAAGCGGTTGCCGCAGTACAGGCACAGATGGGCATCGCGACGAAACAGGGCGCGGTTGTTGAGGGGCGGCACATAGCGCGCGCGGATCTTGGAGAGCAGGGTCTTGTTGCCATGGGTGGCAATGATGGAGTTGACGCCGATGACGCTGCGCTTGCCCGTGATGGCATTGGTACCGCCGTGGACTTCATACAGCAGTGAGCCACAGGTGAAGGCCACCTGGTCCAGGTAGTACAGGCGCACGGCATCCTGATAATCGATCCATTCCAGGGGCACACCGGCCTGGTCGGTGCGCAGCACCTGGTGATTCAGCTCGTACATGGAGAGACTCCCGACCCACTGATTACCTTGGGAGATAGTTATCCCAGAAACGCGGATATTTGTAAACGTCTGAATTCTGGTGGATTACAATTTCATGACGGCAGAGTCCGGGGGAAATCCGAACAGATTCCGGCGTTTAATCACCGGCCGGTTTCCGCTATGATGCCCTGATTTTGCGGGCACCTGCGCCTGGAAGACTGGGATGGGCCTGCTTTTCCCGAGGATGCACTGAACCTGCTGTCGTTCCCGCGCAGGCGGGAACCCAGGCGATCAAAAAAACCTGGATGCCCGCCTGCGCGGGCATGACGTGAAGAAAATCATTCAGTGTTTCCCTGAATCCTGAGCAGTTCCGGCCCCAGGGCCGGGTGGTGGAGAACGTAACGATGCCGATTCGTGTGGCAGTACCCAAGGAAAGCTTTCCCGGTGAACGGCGGGTGGCGCTGGACCCCCTGATGGCGGACCGCTTCGCGAAACTGGGCGTGGAAGTCCTCGTGGAACAGGGCGCCGGCGCCGGTACCTACCACGGTGACGAGGCCTACAGCTCCGCCCGGGTGGTGGATACCGACACCTTATATAAGGAAGCCGATCTGCTGCTCAAGGTGCAGCCGCCCACGGAAGAGGAAATCGCCCGTCTCAGGGAGGGCGCCGTGGTGGTGGGCATGATGCTGCCTCACAAATATCCCGAACGGGTCGCGCAGCTGCGCAACGGCAAGATCACCGCCTTCGCCATGGAACTGGTGCCGCGCATCTCCCGCGCCCAGAGCATGGACGTGCTGTCGTCCCAGGCCGCCGTGGCCGGCTACAAGGCGGCCCTGATGGCCGCCGAGCGCAGCGGCCGCTTCTTCCCCATGCTCACCACCGCCGCCGGCACCATCCGCCCCGCCAAGGTGCTGGTGATCGGCGCCGGCGTGGCCGGTCTGCAGGCCATCGCCACCGCCAAGCGCCTCGGCGCCCAGGTGGAAGGCTATGACGTGCGTTCCGCCACGCGCGAGCAGATCCAGTCCCTGGGCGCCAAGTTCGTCGATACCGGTGTCAGCGCCGAGGGTTCGGGCGGCTACGCCCGCGAACTCACCGACGAGGAAAAGCAGAAGCAGCAGGCGGTGCTGGAAAAACACATCGCCGCCGCCGACGTGGTCATCACCACCGCGGCCATCCCCGGCCGCGCCTCGCCGCGCATCATTTCGAAGGCCGTGGTCGAGCAGATGAAGCCCGGCGCGGTGATCATCGACCTGGCCGCCGAGGGTGGCGGCAACTGCGAGGTGACGAAGCCCGGCGAGCAGATCGAGCACCAGGGCGTGATCGTCTACGGCCCGCTCAATGTGCCGAGCCAGCTGGCGGTGCACGCCAGCGAGATGTATGCCAAGAACCTGCTGAATTTCCTCACCCCCATGCTCCAGGACGGCGAATTCAAGCCCGACTGGGAGGACGAGGTGGTCAGTGGCAGCCTGCTCACCCACGCGGGCGAAATCAAGCACGGCCCGAGTCGCGAGGCCGTCGAAGGAGCACAGTCATGATCGAAGGTTTCACAGCCCTGTATATCTTCATGCTGGCCGGCTTCGTCGGCTACGAGGTCATTGGCCGGGTGCCGGTGATCCTGCACACGCCGCTGATGTCCGGCTCCAACTTCGTGCACGGCATCGTGCTGGTGGGCGCCATGGTGGCCCTGGGTCATGCGCAAACGGACCTGGAGCGCATGATCGGCTTCATCGGCGTCATGCTGGGAGCGGGCAACGCCGTGGGCGGCTACGTGGTGACGGAGCGCATGCTCGAAATGTTCAAGAGCAGCAAGGAGAAGCCGCAATGATCGAGCTTAGTTACTTCGCCGCGGCCGTACTGTTCATCCTCGGCCTCAAGCGCATGAGCTCGCCCGTCACCGCCCGTGGCGGTATCGTCTGGGCCGGTGCCGGCATGGTGGTGGCCACCCTGGTCACCTTCTTCCATCCGGGCCTGAGCAACTTCGGCCTGATGATCCTGGCCATGCTCATCGGCGGTGGCGCCGCCTGGTACACCGGCAAGAAGGTCGCCATGACCGACATGCCGCAGATGATCGCCATCTACAACGGCATGGGCGGCGGCGCCGCGGCCTCCATCGCCGCGGTGGAGCTGCTCAAGGGGCACTTCGACACCGGTACCTTCCAGACCCTGGCGGTGGCCGGTGCCCTGATCGGCTCGGTGGCCTTCTCCGGTTCCATGATCGCCTTCGCCAAGCTGCAGGGGCTGATCAAGCGCTCCATCCTGTTCCCCCGGCAGCAGCTCATCAACCTGGCGGTCTTCGCCGCCACCCTGGTGTTCGGCCTGATCCTGATCTTCTCCGAGGCGCCCGCCGGCTTCGCCATCTTCATGTTCTTCATGCTGGCCCTGCTGTTCGGCATCCTGATGACCCTGCCCATCGGCGGCGCCGACATGCCGGTGGTGATCTCCCTGTACAACGCCCTGACCGGCCTGGCCGTGGCCTTCGAGGGCTTCGTGCTGGGCAACGCGGCCATGATCATCGCCGGCACGGTGGTGGGTGCGGCCGGTACCCTGCTCACCCAGCTCATGGCCAAGGCCATGAACCGTCCCCTGACCAACGTGCTGTTCAGCGGTTTCGGTGCCCAGGGCGGCGAGGCCATGGAGGCGGTGGAAGGCAGCATGAAGGAAGTCGGTCCCATGGATGCAGCCGCCATGATGGCCTATGCCAACAAGGTCGTCATCGTGCCCGGCTACGGCCTGGCGGTGGCGCAGGCCCAGCACAAGGTGTGGGAATTCGTGCAGCTGCTGGAGGAGAAGGGCGTGGAAGTGAAGTTCGCCATCCATCCGGTGGCGGGCCGCATGCCAGGGCACATGAACGTACTGCTGGCCGAGGCCGGTGTGCCCTACGACAAGATCTACGACCTGGAGGAGATCAACAACGAGTTTCCCCAGGCCGACGTGGTGCTGGTGATCGGCGCCAACGACGTGGTCAACCCGGCGGCGCGCAACGATCCCAACAGCCCCATCTACGGCATGCCCATCCTCAATGCCGACAAGGCGCGCAATGTCATCGTGGTCAAGCGCGGCAAGGGCACCGGCTTCTCGGGTATCGAGAATGCCCTGTTCTTCCTCGACAATACCCGTATGCTCTACGGCGACGGCCAGGCGGTGGCCAGCCAGCTGATCGCCGAGGTGAAGCAGCTCTAGGAGCCTGTCGGACTTGGGCGGGCACGAACAAGCCGCCTGCGGGCGGCTTTTTCGTGCCGGGTTCAGGGGATCAGGGGTTTCAAATACTCTGACCCCATGAACTTCTGGAGGATTTTCCAGTCCTGGATCAGGCCCGAATCGGTGATTTCGGGCCTTGTTTCGTCTCAAAATGACGTCGGATCAAGCACATTGCGGCAGCAGGCGCAAGACTTTCCGGGACAATTCCGTGTGGTTTATGCACAGACTGTCGAAATATTTTCACAATTGGCGGTTTTCCCCGTCACGACCCGCATCCGGTGCTATAAAAAACGTATAACCTATTGCTTTATATTTAATTAATGCTGCTGGTGAGAATTTAACCAATTTAACAAAAGGGTAATAATGACGCCGCTTGCAGCGGGTTTACCCCAAAGCTTCCACAGAGTTATCCACAATTTCTGTGGATAAGGATGCACCCCAACAGGATGAATGGCTTAGCGATTTTTTGTGAGAACGGCCCTGAGGCATCGGGGCTAACTCAACCCGGGCTGTCCGGGGTGCCGGGGCGGAGCTGCGGCCCGTGAGCCCGTGCTTCCTCCAGGTCGCCGTGCCATCGCCCCTGCAGCGTGTCTTCGACTACCGCGCGCCAGCGGATTGGGGAGCGGACCGACTGCAGCCGGGGGTGCGCGTGCGAGTGCCTTTCGGTCGCGGCGAACAGGTGGGTGTCGTGCTGGCGGTGCGTGATCGCAGCGAGGTGCCCGCCGCCAAACTGAAGACCGCCCACGCCCTGCTCGATGATATTCCCGTGCTGCCGCCTGATCTGCTGGCCCTGGTGCAGTGGGCCAGCCGTTATTATCACTACCCCATCGGCGAGGCGCTGGCCACCGCCCTGCCGGTATTGTTGCGGCGTGGCCACCAGGGCCGTATCGCCGGCGTGAAGGAATGGCGGCTGACGGAGGCGGGACGTGCCGTGGCGGCGGATCACCTGAAGCGTGCGCCGCGCCAGCTCGCCCTGCTGCAGCAGTTGCGCCGGCATCCGGCGGGCCTGCCGCGCGAGGCGCTGGAGGCGAACGCGGCCACCCTGCGCGCCCTGGTCGACAAGGGCTGGGTGGAGGAGCGGGAGCGGCCCTGCCTGGAAGCGGTACCGGCCAGCCCCGAGCCCGCGCCGGAGCTGAATGCCGGACAGGCGGGCGCGGTGGCGGCCGTGACCGCGCGGCTGGGCGGGTACGGTGCCTTTCTATTGGAAGGGGTGACCGGCAGCGGCAAGACCGAAGTCTATATGCAGTTGATCGCCGCCTGCCTGGAACAGGGCCGCCAGGCCCTGGTGCTGGTGCCGGAGATCGGCCTGACACCGCAACTGGTGGCGCGCTTCCGTGGCCGCTTCACCCGCCCGCTGGCGGTGCTGCACTCCGGTCTCAATGACCGCGAACGCCTGTGCGCCTGGCAGAGCGCCGCCGCCGGCGAGGCGGCGGTGGTGATCGGCACGCGATCGGCGGTGTTCACGCCACTGCCGCGCCTGGGCCTGGTGCTGGTGGACGAGGAGCACGATGCCTCCCTCAAACAGCAGGAAGGCTTTCGCTACTCGGCCCGCGACCTGGCCGTGTGGCGCGCCCATCGTGAAGCCGTGCCGGTGGTGCTGGGCACGGCCACGCCATCCCTGGAATCCCTGTACAACGTGGCGCAGGGCCGCTATGCCCGCCTGCACCTGCCCGAACGTACCGGCAGTGCGCGCCCGCCGCGGGTCGGTCTGCTGGATATCCGCCGCCAGCCCATGGACAGTCCGCTGGCGCCGGCGCTGCAGGCCGCCATGGAACGCCACCTGGCGGCGGGCGGTCAGGTGTTGCTATTCCTCAACCGGCGCGGCTTCGCGCCCACCCTGTTGTGCCACGAATGCGGCTGGCTGGCGGATTGCCCGCGCTGCGACGCCCACATGACCCTGCACCAGCGTGCCGCGCGCCTGCGCTGCCACCACTGTGGCCACGAGCGGGCCCTGCCGCACCAGTGTCCCGGCTGTGGCAGCCCCGACCTGCTGGCCCTGGGCAAGGGCACGGAACGCATCGAGGAATACCTGGCGGCACGCTTCCCCGACCAGGAGACCATCCGCATCGACCGCGATACCACCCGTCGCAAGGGGGCACTGGAGGCCCGCCTGGCGCAGGCCACGGAAGGGGTGGCGCGCATCCTGGTGGGTACCCAGATGCTGGCCAAGGGCCACCACTTTCCGCAGGTGAGCCTGGTGGCCATCCTCGATGCCGACCAGGGTCTGTTCAGCAATGATTTTCGCGCCGCCGAGCGCCTGGCACAGCTCATCGTGCAAGTGGCCGGGCGCGCCGGCCGTGCCGACCGCGCCGGCGAGGTATTGATCCAGACCCATCATCCCGAGCACCCCCTGTTGCAACAACTGGTGCTCCAGGGCTACGGGGCCTTTGCCGAGGCCGCCCTGGCGGAGCGGCAGGCGGCCGGCTTCCCGCCTTTCGCCAGCCTGGCCCTGTTGCGCGCCGAGGCCAGCGGCCGCGAGCCGGCACTGGCCTTCCTGGAAGAGGCGCGGGACGCGGCCCGGGCGCTGGGTCAGGCGGGTGTGCAGTTCTGGGGTCCGGTGCCCGCCCCCATGGAACGGCGGGCCGGCCGCTACCGGGCACAACTGCTGCTGCAGGCGCCGGAACGGGGCGCCTTACAGCAACTGCTCGACCCCTGGGTACTGCAGCTGGAGCAGCTCAAGAGCGCCCGCAAGGTGCGCTGGTCCCTGGACGTGGATCCCGTGGATACCCTGTGAGCCAATTCACGTCATTCCCGCGAAGGCGGGAATCCAGGTTTTCAAGGACATGGATTCCCGCCTTCGCGGGAATGACGAATAAATTGGTCGGAGTTCAGTTCGACAACCCCTTGGCCCGCCGCCGGTTGCGAAACCTGGGGCAGCAGGGATAATAGGCGCCTCTTCCGCCGCGCGCGGAACCTGGCAAACCGAAGCGAATCCTTTCCATGAAGCAACAGCTGGCGCAACTCCTGGCGCAGGCCTACTCGGCCCTGCAGTCCCAAGGCATGATTCCCGCCGACCACCCGGTCGATATCCTGGTGGAGCGTACCCGCGACCGCGGCCATGGAGATTTCGCCAGCAACCTGGCCATGACCCTGGCCAGGGTGGCGGGGCGCAAGCCGCGCGACATCGCCGAGGCCCTGGTGGCCGCACTGCCGCAGGTGGCACAGGTCAGCAAGGTGGAAATCGCCGGTCCCGGTTTCATCAACTTCCACCTCAGTCGTGACGCCTGGCATGGCGTGGTGGGAGAGATCCTTGAACGCGGCGCCGACTACGGTCGCAGTGAGGTGGGCCGGGGCCAGCCGGTGCAGGTGGAATTCGTGTCCGCCAATCCCACCGGCCCGCTGCATGTGGGCCACGGCCGCGGCGCCGCCTATGGCGCCACGGTGGCGGATCTGCTGCGTGCCGTGGGTTTCAACGTGCACCGTGAATACTACGTCAATGATGCGGGCCGGCAGATGGATATCCTCGCCGCCAGTGTCTACCTGCGTTACCTGGAACTTGCCGGCGTGGAGTTACCCTTCCCCAGCAACGGTTACCAGGGCGACTATGTCTGGGACATCGGCGCCACCCTCCACCGCAACCACGGCAACGACTGGGCGTTCGCTCCCGAGGAGATGCTGCGCGATATTCCCGCCGATGCACCGGCGGGCGGTGACAAGGAAGAACACATCGATGCCCTCATCACCCGCACCAAGCAACTGCTGGGGCCGCAGCGCTACCGCGAACTGTTCGACGAGGGACTCAATTCCATTCTCGCCAACATCCGCCAGGACCTGAAGGAATTCGGGGTGGAATACGATGAATGGTTCTCGGAGCGTTCCCTCACGGAAAGCGGCGTCGTGGACCAGGCCATCGAGCGCCTCAAGGCCAGCGGCCACGTCTACGAGCAGGAGGGCGCGCTCTGGTTCCGCTCCACCGAATTCGGTGATGAGAAGGACCGTGTGGTGGTGCGCGAAAACGGCCAGAAGACCTACTTCGCTTCCGACATCGCCTACCACATGAACAAGCTGGAGCGCGGTTATGCGCGAGTCATCGACATCTGGGGCGCCGACCATCACGGCTATGTGCCGCGCGTGAAGGCCGCGCTCACCGCCCTGGGCGACGATGCAAGCAAGCTCGACGTGCTGCTGGTGCAGTTCGCCATCCTCTATCGCGGCGGCGAGAAGATGCAGATGTCCACCCGCTCCGGCGAGTTCGTCACCCTGCGCGAGCTGCGTCAGGAAGTGGGCAACGACGCGGCGCGCTTCTTCTATGTCATGCGCAAGTGCGAACAGCACATGGACTTCGACCTGGACCTGGCCAAGTCACAGTCCAACGACAACCCGGTGTACTACATCCAGTACGCGCATGCCCGGGTCATGAGCGTGTTCCGCCAGCTGGCGGAGAAGGGCATGGCCTGGGACCGCGAGCAGGGCGCCCAGGGCATGCACCTGCTGCATGAATCCCACGAGGAGGCGCTGCTGGTGAACCTGTCGCGCTACCCGGAGATGGTGGAAGCGGCGGCGCTCAACCACGAGCCGCATCACCTGGCCCACTACCTGCGCGAGCTGGCCAACGAGTTCCATACCTATTACAACGCCCACCAGTTCCTGGTCGGCGACCCGGCCCTGCGCAACGCACGCCTGAACCTGATCCAGGCGGTGCGCCAGGTGCTGGCCAACGGCCTGGGCCTGCTGGGTGTGTCCGCGCCGGACAGCATGTAGGGCACGATCATGGCCCGGGATTACAAGCATCAGGTACGACGCAAGCCCAGGCGCAAGCCCGCGCCCCCCTGGGTGTGGATGCTCGCCGGCCTGGGGATCGGTTTGTTCGTGGCCTTGCTCATCTATTTGAAGGCCGGCCCGGGTGACGCGCCCGTACCGCGTGCCGTGGAAGCGCCGCCCATGGAGCGCGAGGTGCGCGGCGTGAAGAAGGAACCGCCGGCGCCCATTCCACCGCCGCCCAGGCCGCGCTTCGATTTCTACACCACCCTGCCGGAGATGGAGGTGGTGGTGCCGGAGGAGGAGATCACCGGTACTCGCAAGGAAGGCGTGCGCCAGGTGGACAAGCCGGGCACCTATTTGTTACAGGCGGGCTCCTTCCGCACCCACGAACAGGCCGATCGCCTCAAGGCGCAGTTGGCCCTGCTCGGCCTGGAGACCGGCATCCAGACGGTAAGTATCAACGACCGCGAGACCTGGCACCGGGTGCGGGTGGGCCCGTTCCGCGATCTCGACGAGCTGCACAAGATCCGCGTACAGCTCAAGTCCCACAAGGTCGACGCCATTCTGATTCGCGTGCGGGAATGAGGATGGCGCGTCTGTGCTAGGCTTAATGGGACGGCACAGACGCACGCAGCAATCCTGATTCGTGCACCCATTCCTCCGTAGGAGCGGCCTTCGGCCGCGAGCGGGTGTACCGCCGCGACTTCGCGGCCGAAGGCCGCTCCTACGGGAAACCCCGGGCAGACCCACAGGAGAAGTCACCATGAAACGCACACCGATCGTCCCCCGGTACTTGTTGCTGACCCTGCTACTCTTGCTTCCCCTCCAGGCCCTGGCCGAGGCGAAGGTCGTCTACCACGCGGACTTCTCCGACCCCCGCCGCTTCAGCGGCATGCTCACCAGCATCAACAACATGGTGACCCACTACAACAACGAACTCATGGATTACGACGTGCGTATCGTATTCGTGGCCCACGGCATCCGCTTCGTCACCGACGACAAGCTCGCCGATACCCCCTTTGCCGAGGATGCCGACCTGGCCGAACGGCGCAGCAACCTCACCGGTCGCCTGCAGTCCTTGCAACAGGTCCATCGTGTCAGGCTGGAGTTGTGTGACATCACCCGCAGCGAGGTCAACCTCGACGAGAAGAAACTTCACGAGGGTGTCGAGTTGGTGCCCTCGGGCGTGGTGCGCATCGCTGAGTTGCAATCCGAAGGTTTCGCCTACATCAAGATTGAATAATTAATCAGGGGGTTCTTTCGGTCTTTTCGAGGTAGAGGGCGGAGATGTCTGCTTCGCCATGCCCCGCGTCCATCAACCGCCGGTAATCCGCCAGGGTCATGTCCGCCAGTGGCAGGGTGCAGTCCAGTGCTTTCGCCATGGCCTGGCAGATGCACAGGTCCTTGTGGTGCAAGGCCACCTTGAAGCCGGGCGCGAACTGTCCGCGCGTCATAGTCGGGCCGCGATGCTGCAGGAACCAGTTACCGGCCGCGCCGGCGCCCGTTACCTCGATCACCTTCTCCAGGGGAAGCTCCAGCGCCCCGGCGAAGGTCAGCGCCTCGCAGACCGCCTGGTTGATGCCGGCGGCCATGACCTGGTTGACCGCCTTGGTGGCCTGGCCGGCTCCGACCGGGCCCATGTGGGTGATGCGGCTGCCCATGGCCTCCAGCACGGCGCGTGCCCGATCCAGGTGACGGGTATCACCGCCCACCATGATCGACAGGGTCCCCTGTCGCGCACCTTCCACGCCACCCGATACCGGAGCGTCGAGGAATTGCCCGCCATGGGCCGCGATACGAGCGGCGGCCAGGCATGCGGTGTCGCGACTCACCGTTGACATGTCGATGACCAGTGTTCCGGCGCGCAAGCCCGGCAGCAGCCTATCGACCACCGCCAGTACGTCGGCATCGGCGGAGACGCACAACACCACGCAATCGCATTGTGCCGCGAGAGAGGCGGGCTCGGTGGAGGCCTGGATGCCCAGTTCGGCGGCCAGGTCTTGCGCCTTGGCCGCGGTGCGGTTCCATACGGTCGTCAGCAGGCCGGCGCGATGCAGGTTGCGCGCCATGGCGGCGCCCATGGCGCCCAGGCCGATGAATCCGGTGGTGAGTGACATGGCGGAATCCCCCTGTGATGATTTTGTGCGTCCGGCCATGCGGGCGAACAGCGCGCTCAGGCCTCCCGCAGCCGATCCAAGCGCAACCGCTGGCGTTCGTCGAACAGGCGCCGGCAGCTGATGGCCACGGCGCCGAGGGTGCCCAGGCCGGTGCCGACGGCGATCAGGAACATGACGAGGATCTGGTATTTCACCGCCTCCACGGGCGGTGCGCCGGCCAGGATCTGGCCGGTCATCATGCCCGGGAGGCTGACGATCCCGGCGGCGGTCATGGCGTTGATGATGGGGATGAGGCCGCTGCGCACCGCCTGTTGCCGCAGATGGGAAATGGCCTCGCGGGCGCTGTGGCCGAGCATCAACCGGGCCTCGATGCGTTCGCGTTGTTCCCAGGCCGATTGATTGAGGCGGTCCATGGCAACCGATACCCCGGTCATGGTATTGCCCAGCAACATCCCCAGCAGCGGGATGGCGTACTGGGGCTGGTACCAGGGATCGGTGCCGATGACCACCCACAGGGCGAAGAAGGTCACGGTGAAGGAAGACATAAACATGGACAGGCTGCCGATGCCATAGCCCCATGCCCCTGTAAAGCGCCGGTGCTGGCGCGCGCGCACCTCGTATCCGGCCACCACCAGCATCACCAGGGCCATGAGCAGTACCCAGATCAGGCGTGCGTCGGCGAACAGCGCCTTGAGCACCAGGCCGATGAGCAGCAACTGGACCGTGGTGCGGATGCCGGCGATAAGGATCTGTCTGCCCAGCGGACCGTGGTGGCGGCCGGCGAAAAAGGCCAGCGCCAGCACCAGCAAGGCGGCGATGGCGAGATCGAGATTGCTGAGGTGGATCATGAGGTTCCCGTGCCTGTATGGCGAGGCTATCCCGGACGGTGACCCATCATAGCCCAGTCAACCGCACCGTGACACGGGGGCAGGGCGATGACGATTTACTGGCTTGATCTTGCCGGTGGGCACTGCCATGCTTTGAAAATGAGTCAAAGACCGCCCACGAAATCCATCCCGTGCCTGTCTCGCCGTGCCATTCTGAAAGCCATGGCGGCGGCCTGTGCGCTGGCGGGCCCGGCGCGGGCCTTTCCCGACACGCAGAGCATCCGCATCAACATCCCCGGTCCCCTGCTGATGCCCTTTTTTCCCATCGAGCTGATCCCGGTACTGGGGATCGACCAGGAGTTGGGCTTCAGGCTGGGTATCCGCTATCACCCCACCGGCGTGATCGCCCTGGAAGATATGCTGGCGGGCAATGCAGATTTTTGTGGGACCGGGTTCCCGGTATTGCCGAAATTCCTCGAGCAGGGACGGGACGTGGTCGCCATCGGACGCCTCAGCAGTGGCGCCCCACCCTATGCGATCATCGTGCGGGCTGATCTGGCGGACCGCATCCGCACCATCGGGGATCTGCGCGGACACACCCTGGGAGTCCCGGTGGGCAGTGCCACCACCAAGACCTACCTGCAGATGGTGGCGGAGATGTGGGTGGCCGCCCACGGGGTGAGCCGTGACCAGTTGCGTTGGGCTCCGATCACCCAGACCTACGACGGTGTCTATGGGGCCATGGCCGGGAAGACCGTGGACGCGGTTTTTTGCGAGGAGCCCTACTCGGCCAGCCTGGTGCGCAAGGGGCTCGGCCGCCAGTTGGCAAGCCTCAATGATCCTCTCAACCCGGCGCGAGTGGCGGGTCGCGATCACTTGCGGGCCGTGATCGTAACGACACCGGACCGTGTTGCCGCCCATCCTGAGGAAACCGAGGCCATGGCCCGTATGCTGAGTCGCGCATTGAACTGGGCCAGCAAAGCGACGCCGGAGGAAATCGTCAGCCGCTTGCGGATCGAGGACCCCGAGCAACGTGCCGATATCGTGGATGCCCTGGCACGCCTGCCCACGCCCTACAGTCGCGATGGCGACTTTTCCCAGCAGGAGATCGAGTCGACCCGTGAGTTCATGCGCGCGGTGGGCATACGCATGCCGGGCAATGCCGATATCCGCACGCTCATCGATGATCGTTGGGTAAAGGTCGACTGAATCCATGACAAATTGGTGGCGTCGCGGGCGTACCGGACTGTTGACACTGCGCGGACAGGCCATCGAACACATTCTGTTCGTCATGCTCATTGCCACCCTGGGCGTCGTGGGGTTCGGGGTCTATGGCTACGAAGTATTCCGCGAACGGGAAATCGATCTGCGCCACGCCACCCTCGGAAAGTATTACCACGATCAACTGGCACGCTTCGAGTACACCTGGATGGACGGTGCTGCACGGCTGAAGTCGCAGCTGGAGTTCGCGCGTATCCTGGAAGAGCAGAACAGCCTGCGCTGGCACAAACTTACGGCCTTCCTGAATGCCCAGCGAATCTTTGTCGATTTTCCCACCCTGCTGGTCGTCGACCGTGGCGGCGAGATCCTGTTTCGCTACGGGGCCATCGCCCATACCTTCGCCCCGGACGACCTGCAGGGCAATGACTGGTATTTCGATGCCGACCTGGGCGAGCTGTACCGGGTCCTGCACGAACCCCTGTGGCTGGGCGCCGAAGGGCAGGGCATACTGGTGCTGTTCAAGCCCCTGGACAATGCGGCCTTGAAAGCGCTGGTCATACCGGATGTAGCATTGCTGGCGAGTTGGCGGGAGCGGATCGTGGCACGATCCCATGAAGAATACCCCGACAGCCTGGCCGATGATCCGCGACGGGTGGTGGAGTCGGATGGGCAACGATTGGTGCAGGCACGGGTCACCTGGTCCGGCGACGACAAGCAGCGTCCCATGCTGTTGGCCTTCCGGGAATCCAAGGACCTGTTGCCCTTCACGGAATTCGTCTACTGGCTGCTGGGTGCGGGCTTGTTCATCACCCTGTTGTTATGGCTGGCGCTGGGGCGTTGGCTGACCTTCACCGTGCGGCGCCTGGAATCCCTCGATTCCGCGCTGGATGCGTATACGGAGCAGGAGCCGCCCGCCAAGGTCGAAGCGCACCTGCGCGCCGCGCGCGAACGCCCCGATGAAATCAGTGTCGTGGCGAATGCCATCACCCAACTGGCCCACGCGGTGGATGCCCGCGAGCGTGAGCAGGCGGTCTACCTGGAGACCCTGGCGCTACTGGAAGAGGCCGTACTGGAACTCAATTGCGACGGACAGATCCTGCGTGCCAGCCCCGGCTGGAACAAGCTGGTCCATAGCGACGATGTGGTGGGACGCAACCTGAGTGAATTCATTCACGCGGATGATGCCGAGGTGCTGAAAGGCCAGTGTGGCCTGATGCGCTCGGGTGAAAAACAGAATCTCCTGTTCAGGGTCCGGCTTACCGAGGAGCGGCCGGGACAGCAGGCATGGATCGAGTGTCGCTTCGTGGGCTTCCGGAACGAAAAGGGGGAGATGGCCTATATCCGTGGCGTGCTGCGCGATATCACCCAATCCTACCTGCACGAAAAGCAGATCAGCCACATGGCCCTGCACGACGCCCTGACCGAACTTCCCAACCGGGTCTTGCTGGAGGATCGCATCAAGGTTGCCTTGCGCATGGCCAGCCGTACCGGTGACAGGGTCTGTGTCTGCTTCATCGATATCGATCATTTCAAGAACGTGAATGACACCCTCGGCCACAAGGCGGGTGACCGGCTCCTGGTGGCCTTTGCCGAGCGACTGCGCAGTGAATTGCGCGCCGGTGATACCCTGGCGCGCTGGGGTGGCGACGAGTTCGTACTGTTGCTGCCGGGTATGCAGGCCGAGGCGGACATTCGTGAGGTCACTCACAAGCTCTGCTCGGTGATCGAACAGCCGATCCTGCTCGATGGCGCCGAGATGCGCATCACCTTCAGCCTGGGGGCGGCGATCTACCCGGACGATTCCGATAGCGGCGAGGTGCTGTTTTCACAGGCGGATCGTGCCATGTTTCATGCCAAGGAGCAGGGACGCAACCAGGCGTGCTTCTTCGGTGACATGAGTTCCAAGGGTATCGGTCGCAAGGAGCTCTATATCCAGAACCGACTGGCGAGCGCCATCAATGCCGGTGAGATACAGGCCTGGTTTCAGCCCATCGTGTGCGCCCGCACCGGCGCCTGTGTGAGCGTGGAGGTATTGGCGCGCTGGCAGGATGGCGGATTGGGCTGGATTCCCCCCACCACCTTCATTCCCATGGCGGAAAATATCGGCCTGATTCGGGAGCTGGGGCAGCAGGTCTGGCTGGCGAGCCTGGATAAACTGGTGCAATGCCGTGGGGCGAGCTGGAACATGCGCTTCTCGGTCAATGTCTCCAAGCGTCAATTGTTCATACCTTCCTTCACGGAGCAGGCCCTCGAGGAAGTACAGCGGCGCGGATTGCAGCCCGGCGATATCACCTGGGAAGTCACCGAAAGCCTGGCCCTGCTCGATGTGGAACACTCCGCCGAGCGCCTGCACGAACTCAAGGCCGCCGGTTTCCGGATTGCCATCGACGATTTCGGTACCGGTTATTCCTCCCTGTCGCAATTGCATGAGATCCACGCGGACGACCTAAAGATCGACATTTCCTTCGTACGTCGCATCGGGGAACCCACCGGCCTCAGCCTGGTGCAGGCCATCGTTCACATTGCCAATGCGCTGGGGATGAGGACCGTCGCCGAGGGTGTGGAGGATGCGCGGGCCGCGGAGATTCTGCGCGAACTGGGTGTCGATTACCTGCAGGGATATCACTTTGCCAGGCCGATGCCGGGCACTGTCTTCATGGAGTGGCTGGATTCTCTTCCCGCACCCGCCCCGCCTCGATGACCCAGTGCCGCTGTGCCAGCCGTCGCCGCTGCTCGGGATCATGGCTGACCCACAGGACGGCGGCGTTTTCCTTCTTGCAGTATTCGCACACCAGGCGCTCGACACGTGCCGTGTTGTCGGGATCGAGATTGGCGGTGGGTTCGTCCAGTAGCAACACTCGCGGGCGCAATGCCAGGGCGCGGGCCAGCGCCAGGCGCTGACGCTCGCCGCTGGACAGGCGTCGCACCGCCCACTCCAGGACGTCCGGGGGGAAACCCAGGGACTGGCACAGTTCCGGTGCCGCCGTCGCGAAGTGTTCCGCAACCCGATCGCTCCACCATTGGCTTTCCGAGGATACATAGCAGACCTGGGCACGCCAGCGGGTAGCGGGCATGTTATGGCTGGGCACGTCTTCCAGGCGCAGTTCACCCTGGTGAGGATCGAGGTCGGCGATGGCGCGTAGCAGCAGGGTCTTGCCCGCCCCGGAACCGCCACTGATCATCACCCGCTGGCCAGGCTCCACGGACAGGCTGACCGGGTCCAGACCCGGGCGGGCGAGCTGATGGAGGCTGAGCAGGGGCAGGGGTATTTCCTCGTGGCTGCTGGTGATTCTTTACCCACCGGCACTGGCTGGGGTATGTTGCGCGCACCATTGATGGATACAACGAGGGAACATTATGACAGACCCGGTCATTGCGCAAAAAGGACCTTACGAAGTGGAGCTGGAACCCGGCGCCTATTGGTGGTGCGCCTGTGGTCGTTCCCAGACCCAGCCCTTCTGCGACGGTTCCCACAAGAATACGGATTTCCAACCGCTGAAATTCGAGGTAACGAAAAAAGACAAGTATTACCTGTGTGGCTGCAAGCATACCGCCAGCCCACCTTTTTGCGACGGCACCCACCAAAAACTGTAGGCAAAAAAAAGCGGGCGCCGAGGCGCCCGCAAGGTAACGACAAACTCCTTGTGTATCAGCGACCGGAACCGTGCGAGCCGGTGAATTCCGGGTAGGCCTCCAGGCCGCACTCCACCAGGTCCACGCCCTCGTACTCTTCCTCCTCGGTGACCCGGATACCCATCACCGCCTTGAGGATGCCCCAGACGATCAGGCTTACCACGAAGGTCCACAGGAAGATGGCGACCAGGCCGGTGATCTGGCCCATGAGGGTGGCCTCGTCATTGGACAGCAGCACCGCCAGCAGGCCCCAGATGCCCACCACGCCGTGTACGGAGATGGCGCCGACGGGATCGTCGATCTTCATCTTGTCCAGGGTCAGGATGGAGAACACCACCAACACGCCACCAATGGCGCCGACGATCGCAGCCAGCAGCGGCGACGGTGTCAGGGGAGCGGCGGTGATTGCCACCAGGCCGGCCAGGGCGCCGTTCAGCGTCATGGTCAGGTCGGTCTTGCCGAACATCAGCCGGGCGGTGATCATGGCCGCGACCACACCACCGGCAGCCGCCAGGTTGGTGTTGACGAACACCATGGCCACGGCATTGGCATCCTCGATGGTGGACACGATCAGCTGCGAACCGCCGTTGAAGCCGAACCAGCCCAGCCACAGGATGAAGGTACCCAGAGTGGCCAGCGGCATGTTGGCGCCGGGGATGGGGTTGACCTCGCCGTTGGGGCCGTACTTGCCCTTGCGTGCGCCGAGCAGCAGTACCCCGGCCAGGGCGGCGGTCGCGCCGCACATGTGCACGATGCCGGAGCCGGCGAAGTCGCTGAAGCCGGCCTCGCTCAGGAAGCCGCCACCCCAGGACCAGTAGCCCTGCATGGGATAGATGAACCCGGTCATGACCACGGCGAAGGCCAGGAAGGCCCACAGCTTCATGCGTTCCGCCACGGCACCGGAGACGATGGACATGGCGGTGGCGACGAACACCACCTGGAAGAAGAAGTCGGCCATGCCCGAGTAGTAGATATCACCCTCGCTGGCCAGCACGTCTTCCACGGTGTTATCCGCGCCCAACAGGAAGCTGATGCCCGACCAGTAGCCGTTCACCCCTTCACCCGGGTACATGATGTTGTAACCCACCAGCATGTACATGATGCTGGCGATGGCGAACAGGGAGATGTTCTTGGTGAGAATCTCCGCTGTGTTCTTGGCGCGCACCAGGCCGGCCTCCAGCATGGAGAAGCCGGCTGCCATCCACATGACAAGGGCCCCCGCCATGAGGAAGTAGAAAGTATCCAGTGCATACGATAGTTGTGTTACTTGTTCCACGGTTTAAACCCTCCGTAACGGACAATGGTATGGATCAGAGTGCTTCCGGTCCGGTCTCGCCGGTACGGATACGAATGGCTTCCTGCAGCTCGAAGACGAAGATCTTGCCGTCGCCGATCTTGCCGGTGTTGGCGGCCTTGGTGATGACCTCGATTACCCGGTCGACCAGGTCGTCGTTCACGGCGGCTTCCAGTTTCACCTTGGGCAGGAAATCGACGACATACTCGGCGCCACGGTACAGCTCGGTGTGGCCCTTTTGGCGTCCGAAGCCCTTGACCTCGGTGACGGTGATGCCCTGCACGCCGATCTCCGACAGGGCTTCGCGCACGTCATCGAGCTTGAAAGGCTTGATAATGGCGGTAATCAACTTCATGGGGACTCTCCTCAGCGGGTCTGATGTCTTGGGGCCCTGGGGGCCGGATGCCCGGGTACGCCTGCTGGCGGGCATTCCTGCCAGGAGTCACTGCAGCAATGGTGCCAACTTGAAAAATAATAAATAAACAGTAAGTTATGATGTTTGCCCGGTGAGGGCGGGGCGTGACTGCACCAAAACAGTGGGACCCGTCCACCCTTGCACCGGGCGGGTGCACGATAATGGGGCAGGGAAATCGGGCCGGGATCTGGCGCGGATGCGTCCAATCCAGTACCGTAAGGCCATGCTGAATCCCAAGAACCTCGATGACCTGGCCAGGCGGCTGGCCGATGCCATGCCCAGCGGTGTGAAGAACCTGCAATCGGACGTGGAGAAGAACATGCGCGCCCAGCTGCAGGCGGGCCTGTCCAGGCTGGACCTGGTCACCCGCGAGGAATTCGACGTGCAGGCCAAGGTGCTGGCCCGCACCCGCGCCAAGCTGGAGGCCCTGGAACAACAGGTGGCGGAGCTGGAGGCGCGGCTGCTGAAACCGGCGGAAAACTGGGACGACCCCAACAGCGACGGGGATTGATGCAAGCGCCTGGCAGGAGGCCGGGCCCGACACAGGAAGGGATGCCGATGTCACTCGCCGTGGTGTTCAGCCGCGCGCAACTGGGGATCGAGGCGCCGCTGGTGACCGTCGAGGTGCACCTGGCCAATGGCCTGCCGTCCCTGTCCATCGTGGGTTTGCCCGAGACCGCCGTGCGCGAGAGCAAGGACCGGGTGCGTGGTGCCCTGCTCAACAGCCGCTTCGAATTCCCCGCCCGCCGTATCATCATCAACCTGGCGCCCGCCGAACTACCCAAGGAAGGTGGTCATTTCGACCTGCCCATCGCCCTGGGGATCCTGGCGGCCTCGGGACAATTGCCGGCCCAATCGCTCCATCAATATGAATTCGTCGGGGAACTGGCCCTGTCCGGGGAATTGCGCCCGGCGCGCGGCGTGATCCCCATGGCCCTGCAGTGCCGGGATGCCGGCCGCGAACTGGTGCTGCCCGGCAGCAACGGCGCGGAGGCGGCCCTGGTACAGGGCGCGCGCATCCGTCCCGCCGCGCACCTGTTGGAAGTGGCGGATCATTTCAATGATGGCGAGGCCCTGGCACTGCAGACGCCCGGTCCCCTGCCCGGCGGGATGCCGCACCCGGATCTGGCCGAGGTGCGCGGCCAGGCCCAGGCGCGGCGCGCGCTGGAGGTGGCGGCGGCCGGCGGTCACAGCCTGTTGATGGTGGGCCCGCCCGGCACCGGCAAGAGCCTGCTGGCCAGCCGCCTGCCGGGGATCCTGCCGGAACTGGAGGAGGACGAGGCCCTGGAGGCGGCGGCGCTGGCCTCGGTCAGCCGCGAAGGCTTCGACGCCGGCCTCTGGCGCCGGCGTCCCTTCCGCGCCCCCCACCACAGTGCCTCGGCGGTGGCCCTGGTGGGCGGCGGCTCGCAGCCGCGGCCGGGGGAGATCTCCCTGGCCCACCAGGGGGTGCTGTTCCTCGACGAACTGCCGGAGTTCGATCGCCGGGTGCTGGAAGTGTTGCGCGAACCCCTGGAGAGCGGTCACATCCTCATCTCCCGGGCGGCGCGCCAGGCCCGCTTCCCGGCGCGCTTCCAGCTGGTGGCGGCCATGAACCCCTGCCCCTGCGGTTACTGGGGCGAGCCCGATGGCCGCTGCAGCTGCAGCAGCGAACAGGTACAGCGTTACCGCAACCGCATCTCGGGCCCCTTGCTGGACCGGATCGACCTGCAGGTAGTGGTGCCGCGCATCGCCTTCGAGGAACTGCAGGGCCGGACCGGCGAGTCCAGCGCGGTGGTGCGGGGGCGGGTGGTGGCGGCGCGGGAACGCCAGCAGGCCCGCGGCGGCGAACTCAATGCGCGCCTGGAACCGCGCGCCCTGGAGGCCCACTGCGGGCTGCGGGCGGAGGACCACGCCCTGCTGGGCCAGGTGATGGAGCGCTTCCGGCTGTCGGCGCGCAGCTACCACCGTATCCTCAAGGTGGCGCGTACCGTCGCCGACCTGGACGGGGCCGCGTCCATCGGCCGGCATCACCTCACCGAGGCCCTGGGGTATCGCAGCCTGGACCGCCAGGCGGGATCCTGACATCCCCGTAGGAGCGGGCTCTGCCCGCGAACAGGTGGTTCAACCAGGCCATTCGCGGGCGTAGCCCGCTCCTACAGGGGCCGTGGTCGACGCGGGCGGCCAGTGGCCTGGATGAAGGCCAGCGGTCGTAATCCGGGGCAAACCAGGCCACGGGTGGAAGTGGGGATTGCCGGCTGGGATCCATCCCCGTTTCCTTTATACTGGCGGGACGCAGTGCAGCCCCTTCGAGAGTGACTTCCGTGGCAGGACTCAA
>JAPHQV010000020.1 GCA_026197075.1 Gammaproteobacteria bacterium
ATCGATGCGGTGCTGCGGCTCACCCAGCAGGTGGTGGAGGATGCCGAGGGCCTCAATGGCGTAGCCCGCCAATTGGCGGGCTGAAGGGCAGACTGGACCACGGCGTGCGGAAGGATTAGCCTAGAACAGGTTGCCACAGACGCAACCGGGCGTTGCGTGATACAGAATAACAAATACAGGATGCGCCATGGACATCCACACCCTGGCCCGACAGCGGCCACTCGCACTGGTACGGGAACAGATCCGGGACAGCCTGGACGAGGCTGCCCGCCACCTGGACCGTTTTCACCGCAACCCCGACCAGAACAGCGAACTCGAAGGCTGCAACGCACGGCTGCGCCAGGTGAGCGGTTGCCTGACCATGCTGGAACTGCCGGGCGCCCTGTGTCTGACCGGCGAGATGCAGGCCCTGCTGAGCGCCATTGGTGATCCGGACCGGCTCACGCACGAACGCTGCTGCGAACTGCTGATCTCCGCGACCCTGTTCCTGCCCCGCTACCTCGACTACGTACACAGCCTGGGCCGGGAGACGCCTGCCCTGCTGCTGCCCACCATCAACCTGTTGCGCTACGTACGTCGCGCGGGGCTGATCCCGGAACATGCCTTCGTGGACCACCGCCTGCCGCTGCACGTGCCGCCCACGCCCGACCGTGGAACACCGGCGCATGACGACCTGCCACGCCGGATCCGCAGCCTGCGGCACCAGTACCAGGTGGGGCTGATCGGGGTGATCCGCGACCATGCCCCGCAGAGTCATCTGCAGCTGCTTTCCCGAACCCTGGCGCAGCTACAGACCCTGTGCGGCCAACAGCCCTTCAACGAGGTCTGGCAACTGGCCCTGGGCCTGCTGGAGGCCTTGCGGGACGACCAGTTGAAACTGGATTTCTCACTTCGACACATGCTCGGCCGCGTGGACCGGGAACTGCGCCGGCTCGTCGACCAGGGACCCGCCCTGCTGGCCCGGCCGATGGACCCGGAGCTGCGCACCCACCTGCTGTACTACCTGGCCAAGGCCGACTCCGCCGCGGGTCAGGTACATGCCCTGCGAGTACGCTACCGGCTCAGCGATTGCGTGGACAGTCAACGGCATCTCGAGCAGGAGCGGCAGCGCCTGCAATCCCCGGACCGAGGCGCCACCGCGGCCGTGGCCGAACAGCTCCTGGACGACCTGGCACAAGTGAAGACCGGCCTGCTGGCCCTGCAATCCTCGACCGAGGATTCCTCGACCGGGCTGCGCACTCTGCTCGGCAACCTGGACCAGATCGCCCTGACCCTGGAGCTGCTGGGCCTCGACCAGGCCATGCACCAGTGCCGACGCATCGCCCGGCAGCTCCCCGCGCTGGCCGCGGACGGCATGTCCGCCAACCTCACCGCCATGGCGGACCAGATGGTCAGCATCGAGATCGCCCTGCAGGCCTACGCCGAGGGAGTGCCGCTGCAATCCCTGAACCAGGATCACTGCGATCACCTGCGCCTGGCCGAGGAAAACACCCTGCGCGTGGCGCGCCAATCCCTGGCCGGCATCCGGGATACGCTGGAGGAGCACTTCGATCCCTATGGCCCCGCGGCCGGCCAAGGCCCACTGCCCGAGGCCCTGCTACCCATGCTGCGCCAGGTGGAAGGCGCCTTGCGGATGCTGGAACTGACGGAGTTGGCGGAGTTGCTGCATCCACTGACGGCCCTGCTGGGAGAGCAGGGTCGGCCGCTGCCGGCCGTGGGCAGCCGCGAGCTGACGGACATGGCCGAGGCCATCGCCAGCGTGGAATGGTTCCTGGAGGATTACGGCCGCGAACGCCGGCACGCGCCAGCGGCCAGGCCGGCGGAATCCGCCGCCATGCCGGACTGAGGGGCGGCCCGCGTCAGGCCTGCCGCTTGCCGCCACCCAGACAGGGTGGTGAAAGGGGCGCGCTGCCGTGCTTGTCCTCCCAGTCCTGGCGCGTATAGGTGTGCAAGGCCAGGGCATGGATACGGTTCTGCAGTTCGTCGGCCAGTATTTCATTGACCATGCGGTGGCGGGCCACCAGGCTTTTGTCCTCGAAGGCGTCGGTAACCACCACTACCTTGAAATGGGATTCCGAGCCCGGCGGCACATTGTGCCGGTGACTTTCGTTTTCCACCTGCAGGTGCAGGGGATGCAGGCCCTCGGCCAGCTTGGTTTCAATGGTTGCCTGTACAGTCATGTTGCGCAGCCCTCTGCAGGAATCGGATAGCGCACATTGTACGCAAACGGAGCGTCGAATAAGCCGCCAGTTCGCCGAGGAATCCCGCAAAAACACCACAACATACTGGGTAGAAAGGAAATTGTACGCAATCCCCGCTTGGTGTAGCCTAGCGCCCTCACGGCAGCCGACTCCGGCCCGCCACGACCCCGCCATTCGCAGAAGGACACACCCACCTTGGATTCGCGCCTCGAAGAACGCCTGGCCCGCCTGTACAACCATGGCCAGCAGACCCTGCTGTGCGGGGGGCTGGTGGGACTGGAGAAGGAAAGCCTGCGCGTGGCCCCCGATGGCGGCATAGCCCAGACCCCCCACCCCGAGGCACTGGGTTCGGCCCTGACCCACCCCTGGATCACCACCGACTATTCCGAGGCGCTGCTGGAATTCATCACCCCGCCCTTCCCCGACGCCCTGGAGGCGCTGCGCTTTCTGCGCGATACCCAGCGTTTCGTCTACCCGCGGCTGAATGAAGAACTCCTCTGGGCCACCAGCATGCCCTGCGTGGTGAGCGGTGAAACCAGCATTCCCATCGCCCACTACGGCAGCTCCAACCCCGGCCTCATGAAGACCGTCTACCGGCGCGGCCTGGGACATCGCTACGGGCGCATGATGCAGGTCATCGCCGGCGTGCATTTCAACTACTCGGTTCCCGAAGCGTTCTGGCCGGTGTACCAGGCCCTGGAACAGGATGCGCGCGAACCGCAGGCATTCATCTCGGCGGCCTACTTCGGCATGACGCGTAACCTGCAGCGCTATGGCTGGCTCGTGCCCTACCTGTTCGGTGCCTCACCGGCAGTGTGCGCATCCTTCCTCGGCGAGCAGGAAGCGAGACTGCCCAAGTTCGACCCCCACACCTACTTCGAACCCTTCGCCACCTCCCTGCGCATGGGTGACATCGGCTACCAGAACAGTCGCGAGGACAAGGCCGGCGTCAAGGCCAACTATGACAGCCTGGAAGCCTACGTGGACAGCCTCAGCCGCGCCATCGAAACACCGCATCCCGAGTACGAAAAGATGGGCGTGGTGGTCAACGGGGTGTACGAACAGCTCAACGCCAACCTGTTGCAGATCGAAAACGAGTACTACAGCACCATACGTCCCAAGCAGATCCTCGAACCCCTGGAAAAACCCACCCTGGCCCTGAAACGTCGCGGGGTGAAGTACTTGGAACTGCGCTCCCTCGATGTCAATGCCTTCGATCCCCTCGGCATCAACGAGGAACAACTGCGCTTCCTGGAAACCTTCCTGCTGTTCTGCCTGCTGGAGGACAGCCCGACCGTCAGCGCCGCCGAGCGGCGCGAAATCGATTACAACCAGAACGCCGCGGCCCACCGCGGACGCGACCCCCGGTTACGTCTGCAGCGCCAGGGTCGGGAAGTGCCACTGCGCGACTGGGCATTGGAACTGTTGAGCGCCATGGAAGGGGTCAGCGAGGCCCTCGAGGCCGGCCATCCCGAGCGCGGCTACCGGGCCAGTCTGGCCAACCAGCAGGAAACGGCGCGGGACCCCGACCGCACCCCCTCGGCGCGCATGCTGCGCGAGATGCGCGACACCGGCGAGGGCTTCCATGCCTTTGCCAAGCGCATGTCCATCAAACACCAGCATTACTTCAAAGCCCTGCCCGAGGATCCGGAGATCACCGCCCGCTTCGAGGCCCAGGCGCGCCAATCCCGGGAGACCCAGCGCGAGCTGGAGGCCCGCCCCCAGGCACCCTTCGGGGAGTTTCTGGCGGAATATTTCGCCCAGCGCTAGTGGGAACCCGCCGCAGCCGGACTTCAGCCCGACATGCAAAAAATGTTTTCCATTCGTTCTCCTTTCTGATATAAAAAGAACCAACAGAGAACAACGCCCGTCGGCGTTCACCAGAAAGGAGCAGCAGCATGCCGCAACGTCCGAGCTACATCATGCGCGACCAGGTACGCAACCAGGTGGGCAACATCATGGCCTGGCGCCCCCATTGCGCCGGGGAGTCGCAGCAACCCGGCCTGGGCCGCCTGCTGGGTCGCCTCGCCATTCGTGCCGCCGACGCCCTCTACCGCAGCCTGCAGGAACCGCGCCGGCCCGCCCGCGCCATACACTGAACCAGACCGCACAGCCCGCAGGACCGACCGGGAGCTGTTGTGGGACTCGCTGTGAATACATCCCTGTACGCTCGAAGGCCGCGTCCATGCGGCCTACGGTCCCACAACAGCTCCCGGTCGATCCTGCGGGCTGGCCTGGCTGCTATACCCAGGCAAACCAGAGCGGCAGGGTGAAGAAGCTCAGCAGCGTGGTGACCGTCACGGCGGCGGCGAACAGGCTGGTATCCAGGCCATAGCGCTCGCAGATCACGATGCCCAGCACCATGCTGGGCATCGCCCCCTCCAATACCACCGCGGTCAGCAGTACCCCCTCCAGTCCCGTGGCGGCGGCCACCCCCCATACCAGGGCCGGCATCAGGAACAGCTGGATGGCCACGATGGGCAGCAGGGCACCCACCCGCCTCGAACGCAGGACATCGGTCCGCAGGCTCAGGCCCAGGGACAGCAGCATGAGTGGGACCACCCCGCTGGACAGGTGCTCCAGTGTCCCCTGCAACAGCACCGGCATGGCCACATCGCCCGCGTTGAGCAACAGAGCCAACAGCGCCGCCCAGAGGGCGGGCACGCGCAGGAAGCCGTACCAGACGAAGCGCCCCCCGTCACCCAGGCGCTGGGCCACCAGGATGCCCACGGTGAGCAGCAGGGGCGTGCAGGCGAACAGGTCGTACTGGATGGCCACACCCCGGGCCCAGGGGCCGAACAGTCCCTCCAGCACCGGCAGGCCAAGATAGGTGACGTTGGGAAAGGCCGCCGCCAGCATGGCGGCACCGGTGGCCGGCCCCGGCATGCCACAGACCCGGCACAGCCCGGCGCTCAGCAGCAGGGCGCCCAGGACCCCGACGGCCGCCGCCAGGGCGATACGCAGGGAATCCAGGCCCAGCTCCGCCTGCCACAGCACCAGCAACACCAGTGCCGGCAACAGCAGGTGATACACCAGACCGGTGAGCACCTTGCGGGTCAGGGCGGCATCCAGGCCGCCGGGTCGCAGCCACTGCCAGGCCAGGCCGGCGCACACCAGCAGGGCCATCTGGCCGAGGATCAGGGTCATCGGCCGTCTACCACATCAGGTCGTCGGGGACGGGGTAATCCCGGTAGGGGTCTCCCTCCCCCGGCGTCTGCGCATCCGCGGGCGAAGCCGTGAAGACGAAGAGCCCGGGGTCCAGGGCGAGGGCCTCTTCTGCCTGCCGCGGCGTAATGAGGAAATCACGCTTGCCCAACACCGCCACCCGCAGCTCACCGGCCAGCAGGGCCTGGCGCTGGGCCGCGGTGACGAACAAACGCCGGATGCGCTCCCCGGCCTGGAAATGAAAGGGGATGTCGCCCGCCCGATCATTCTGCTGATGATCCAGGAGGAAGGCCCGCGCCGCGTCACGGCGTTGCTGAGTCGCGCGCGCCGTGGCCTGGGCCTGCTTTTCTTCCCGGATTCGTGCCTGTTCCATGGCACGCAGGTCGCGGCGCTCCCGTTCCAGCGCCGGGTCGCCGGACGCGACCCGGCGGGCCGGTTTCGGTTTCGCGGCCCGTTTCGGACGGGAAGGTTTACGGGTGCCGGGTTTGTCGGGACGTCCAGCGGACTTGGCCGGGGCCTGCTCCGCCAGCCCGGCCTTGATCAACTGGTCCCGCAGGGAATTGGCCATGCTGCGCTCGCTGATAATGAATTGCGCGCCATTCTAGCAGCCTGCCACGGGGTTTCCGCAGGGAAGACCGCCGGGGCAACGCCCGGCGGCGAAGGGAACGCCTTCAGTTGGTCTTGAGGGGCAGGTCCATGGGTTGCTTGATGCTCACCGCACCACGCAGTTCGCCCTCGCCATAGCCCACCGCCCGGTCCATGGGATAGTGGCTGGCCAGTTGCTCCTGGACGGCAGTGGGGATTTTCTCGACCGGACCATGGCAGTTGAGGCAAACCGCCTGGACGGGAATGGCCTTCAGGAAGCGGAAATAACGGCCATCCGGTTCCTCCACCACGGCGCTGAAGCTCATGTCGGCCACCGCTTCGCCAGCGGCGGCGCGCACCTGGAAGTCCTGCAACACCTGCTGTTCCCAGGCGTCCGGGATACCCAGCAGGGGGTTACGCACCCGGGTACCGACGCGGGTCACCTGCCAGCCGTGCTCTCGGGACAGGTCGCCGGCGATCTTCGGCGCCAGGTCCCGGCACACGCCGATGGCCTGGGCCGGGCCACCGGCCTCCATCTCCTTCTTCAGGGCGCCGCCCAACTGCTGCACCAGGCCCTTGGTGGCCGCGACGGCAGCCTGTTTCCGCTGCTCCACATCGTCTCCGGCCTGGGCGGCGGATATCCCCAGCGCACACAGCAGGAGCAGGCAATTGCGTTGACTTCCCATGGTCGTCCTCCTCATCATCACGATGTGCGAAGTGTAGCCATAAGCCGCCGGAAAACCACTGACCGGGATCAAGAAATGGATCACTCGCAGGCCCGGGTGCAGCCTTGCATTCCCGGCAAACGACCCGATATAAAGGGCTGGACCCTCCACTCTTCCCTGCGGCAACCATAGTGAACGACACCGATACCCTGCTGGAATTTCCCTGCGACTTCCCCATCAAGGCCATGGGGCTGGCGACGGAAGGCTTCGACCTCCGGGTTGCCGAACTGGTGCGTCGCCATGCCCCGGACCTGGGCGAGGGCGCCGTGCGCACCCGTCCCAGCCAGGGCGGCAAGTACCTGGCCGTGACCATCACCGTGCGCGCCACCAGCCGTGCCCAGCTGGATGCCATTTACCGGGAACTGACCGCCTGCGAAGCGGTGTTGATGGCCCTTTGATGCCCGATGTCCGCGAGCAGCTATGCGTGCGCCACCTGGGCCGGGCGGACTACCTGCCCACCTGGCACGCCATGCAGACCTTCACCCGGGACCGCGGTCCCGACACCCCCGACGAGCTCTGGTTGCTGGAACACCCGCCAGTGTTCACCCTGGGGCTGAACGGCAAACCGGAGCACCTGCTGGATCCGGGGGACATCCCGGTGATCCCCATCGATCGTGGCGGCCAGGTCACCTATCACGGTCCCGGCCAGCTGGTGGCCTACCTGCTCGTGGACCTGGAGCGACGCCCGCTCGGCGTGCAGGCCCTGGTGCGCACCCTGGAGCAGGCGGTCATCGACCTGCTGGCGGACTACGGCGTCACGGCCCGGGCCCGGCGCGAGGCCCCGGGGGTCTACGTGGACGGGGGCAAGGTGGCGGCCCTGGGCCTGCGGGTCAAGAAGGGCCGTTGCTACCACGGCCTGGCCCTAAACGTGGCCATGGACCTGGAACCCTTCGCCCGTATCAATCCCTGCGGCTACCCGGGCCAGGCCGTGACCCAGCTGCGCGATCTGGGCATTTCCGCACCCATCGAGCAGGTTTCCACCCGCCTCCAGGCCCACCTGGAGGCCCTTCTGGGCTACACTGGGCGCCCCGAGGAACCCGTGGCCCCCACACCCCATGACTGAACCGGACAGCAAGCACCAGCGCGGTGCCGCCAAGGTGGCGCGCATCCCCGTCAAGATCGAGCCCAGCGTCAAGGTGGCCCGCAAGCCGGCCTGGATCCGCGCCAAATCACCCGCCAGCCCGGAAGTGGCGCGGCTCAAGAAGGTATTGCGCGAGCAGCGCCTGCACACCGTGTGCGAGGAGGCATCCTGCCCGAACCTGGGCGAGTGCTTCGGCCACGGCACCGCCACCTTCATGATCATGGGCGACATCTGCACCCGTCGCTGCCCCTTCTGCGACGTCTCCCACGGCCGCCCCGACCCCCTCGATGCCGAGGAGCCCCGCCACCTGGCCGAGACCATCGCCGCCATGGGCCTGCGCTACGTGGTCATCACCTCCGTGGACCGTGACGACCTGCGCGACGGCGGCGCCGGCCATTTCGTGGACTGCATCCGTGCCGTGCGCGAGCAGACCCCGCACACCCGCATCGAGATCCTGGTGCCCGATTTCCGCGGCCGCATGGACCGCGCCCTGGAAATCATGGAGGCGGCCCCGCCCGACGTGTTCAACCACAACCTGGAAACGGTGCCCCGCCTCTACAAGGCCGCGCGCCCCGGCTCCGACTATCACTGGTCGCTGCGTCTGCTGAAGGAATTCAAGGCACACCACCCCGGCGTGCCCACCAAGTCCGGTCTCATGCTCGGTCTGGGCGAGACCCTGGAAGAGGTTCAGGCGGTCATGCAGGATCTGCGCGCCCACGACTGCGACATGCTCACCCTGGGCCAGTACCTGCAGCCCAGCCTGCACCACCTTGCCGTGGAGCGCTTCGTGCATCCCGATGAATTCGCCGAGCTGGCGCGCATCGGCGAGGCCATGGGTTTCACCCACGTGGCCAGCGGCCCAATGGTGCGTTCCTCCTATCACGCCGACGTGCAGGCGGCCGGGGTGCTGGAGGGCTGAAGCCGCTCCTACAGGGGGCTACGTTCATCCGGGCAGGGCTCAATCACGCGGGTGTCCCGCCAACGGATAGCGCTCCATCACATAGCCCAGGCAGTCCTGGCGGATCACCCGTTCGTCCAGGGTGAACATGGAAGGCATGAACACCCGGATGGTGCGGATCTCGCCATCCTCGATGCGGAAAAACCGCTCCCCCACCTCGCCCCCCTCCTCGTCCCAGGCCTCCAGGGCCAGCCCATCCGCATCCCGTACCCGGCCCAGACTGGTGCCGGCGGGCAGTTCACGAAAGTTGAGATGGTCGAGATCGGAACTGAAGCGGATGTCGTGGTCCGTGGCATCAAAACCAAAGCTGAGCCGGGTGGGCACCTTCACCGTGGCCACGGTGTGAAACAGGTCGAGGTCGCGATCCGGCACCGGGTGATCCGGGAATTCATGCAGGTGCAGGCAGGCATCCAGGAATTGTTCCGCGTGCTCGGCGCCGAAGGCCTGATCGGATTTACCGCACTCCACCGTCACCGCCGGGCATAGTCCCGCAAAGGCCATGGACTGCACACCCAGGGGGCGCAGGAAGTACACCACGGTGCGACTGAACAGGGTGGCCAGGTGCAGAAAACGGTGATCCACGCGATTGACGCAGGCGTAATGGGGATTGAGGCCGGTGTTGTTGTGCACATCCACGCTGGCGAACACCCGGCGCGCGCGCAGGTCTTCCACGATGCGCGCCATCATGGCCGCCTCGGGGCTGCCGGACTCCGCGCTGCCGGGCCATACCCGGTTGTAGTCGGGCTGACCGTCGAGCCGGCGCAGGTGATAGCGCGCCGCCGCCACATTGCCGATGAACCAGGACAGACTGCGCGGCAGCTCGCGGCCGCCCGCATGGCGACGCAACAGGGCCTGGACCGCCTGCAGGCCCGAATGTTCGTTACCGTGCAACAGGGTGGATACGAACAGGGGTTCGAGAATGCCGCCCTCCAGGTGGATCAGGGTCGGACCACCCAGCAGGTCCTCCAGCTCCTCCGCCCCGGCCTGCAACAGTCCCTCCGGCACCTGGTTCAGTACCCGTAACATGCCAACACCCCTCTGATTTTCCGTAGCCCCCATCCTACCATCCCCGCCCTGGCGGGGGACCTCGTAACAGGACATAAACCGTACTGTTACTCCCTTAATACCGGGCCTGCGAGGTCGATATCCCCCCGTATCCGCAATCCTGCACCGAGGACCCCCACATGTTCCGCAACCTGCGTATTGGCACCCGCATCCCCCTGGCCTTCGCCATCATTATTCTGCTCACCATCGTCGCGGTCGTGTGGATCAGTCAGCACAATACCTCATCCATCATCGAGGCCGCCGAGAAGCGGGAGCTGCAGAGCCATTACAGCGCCATGATGAGCCTGATCGACAATCAGGGTCAGCTGGCCCTGGGCCTGGCCCAGCTGGTTGCTCACCAACCCGACATGCAGGAGGCCTTCGCCCGTGGCGATCGTCAGCGCCTGCTGGAGATGGTGCGCGATGCCTACGAGGAGTTCCGGGACAACAACGGCATGGGGCAGTTCCAGTTCCATCTGCCCCCGGCCACGTCCTTCCTGCGCGTCCACAAACCCGAAAAGTTCGGTGACGACCTGTCCTCCTTCCGCCACACCGTCACCCGCGTCAACGAAACCCGGCAGCCCCTGCATGGGATCGAAGGGGGCGTGGCCGGCCTGGGCATTCGCGGCGTGGCACCGGTCTCCTTCCAGGGCCGGCATATCGGCTCGGTGGAGTTCGGCCTGTCCCTGGGCCAGGAATTGCTGGAACAGTTCAAGGAGATGAACGGGATCGATGCCGCCATGTACCTGCCGGATGGCGAGGGCTTTCGTCAGCACGCCAGCACCTGGAACGCCGGCCTGCTGGCCAGCCACGACCAGATGCGCCGCGCCGTGGATGGTGAGGCGGTGATCGCCACCGTCGAGCACAATGGTCAGCCCCTGGCCACCTACCTGGTACCCGTTTTCGACTACACGGGTCAGGCCGTGGGTGTGATGGAACTGGCCATGGACCGCAGCGCCTACCAGGAACAACTGGCCGATGCCCGCAACAGCCTGCTGGCGGCCGCCGTGGTGGCCCTGCTGCTGGGCCTGCTGCTGTTCTATTTCGTCAGCACCAGCATCGTGGCGCCGCTGCGCCGGGCCGTGGCACGCATGGAGGACATCGCCAGCGGTGACGGCGACCTGACCCGACGCCTGGCCACCGACGGTAACGATGAAGTCGCCGAACTGGGACGCGGCTTCAACCACTTCGCCGACACCGTGCAAAAACTGGTGCAGCAGGTACAGGGCTCCACCACCCAGGTGGCCACCGCCGCCGAAGAGATGAGCGCCATCACCGCCCAGACCAGTGCCGGCGTGCAGCGCCAGCGCTCGGAAATCGACCAGGTGGCCACGGCCATGACCGAAATGGCCGCCACGGTCCAGGAAGTGGCACGCAACGCCGCCGGCGCGGCCGAGGCCGCCCGCGAGGCCAACGGCGAGGCCGAGGATGGCAAGCGCGTGGTGGATGCCACCATCAGCATCATCCACGAACTGGCCAGGGAGGTCAGCCAGGCCGCCGGAGTGATCGATCAACTGGCCGCCGACAGCGAGGCCATCGGCAGTGTGCTGGACGTGATTCGCGGTATTGCCGAACAGACCAACCTGCTGGCGCTCAATGCCGCCATCGAGGCCGCCCGTGCCGGCGAGCAGGGTCGCGGCTTTGCCGTGGTGGCCGACGAGGTGCGCACCCTGGCCCAGCGTACCCAGGCTTCGACCCGGGAGATCCAGCAGATGATCGAGAAGGTGCAGGACGGCGCCCGCGGGGCGGTCGAGGTCATGCAAACCGGCCGGAAACGGGCCGAGGAAAGTGTGCACCAGGCCGGCGAGGCAGGCAGCTCACTGCAGACCATCACCTACGCCGTCTCGGCCATCAGCGACATGAATATGCAAATCGCCAGCGCGGCGGAGGAACAGAGCGCCGTGGCCGAGGAGATCAACCGCAACATCGTCAACATCGGCACTGTGGCCGATGAGACCGCGACCGGTTCGGAGCACACCGCCAGCGCCAGCGCCGAACTGGCCCGGCTGGGTACCGACCTGCAGCGTGCCGCGGGCAAGTTCAAGGTCTAGGAGCCGGTCAGCTATCCCATTCGTGTACCGGGAGACCGCTTTCCTGGCGCTCCCAGTAGGCCTGGGTGAGTGACGCCATGTCGCGGCCGTGACGGGCCACGAAGGCCCGTTGCCAGCCGGCACCGGTACAGCCGTTCGCCACACGTCGCTCGATGATATCCAGGTAATGATCAGCCTGCCTGCCCTCGATGCCCAGCTTTTCCAGTCCCTGGGCCGCGAGGGGCAGCAGGCGCTCGCGCACCAGCCAGGCCATGCCATGGCGCTTGCCGTCCAGCCAGGTGATCGTGGATTCGAGTCCGTCACGGGCCGCCGCATAGAAGTTGTCGCGGGCCGCGGGGAAGGACAGCGCCGCCTCCGGCGCCGACTCGGCCTGCACCAGGGCCGCCACCAGGCCGTAGAAGAACGCCATGTTCGCCACCTCGTCCGCCAGGGTCGGGCCGCCGGGGATCACCCGGTGCTCGACACGCAGGTGCGGGGTACCGTCCGCGTCGAACCCCAGCAGCGGCCGGTTCCAGCGCCAGATGGTGCCATTGTGCAGGCGCAGGTGCGGCAGGGTGACATCCTCTTCGTCGTACAGGATGGGCAACATCACGGGGAAATGCTGTTCGTTCTCCACAAAGCATTCCAGCAGGGAATGGCGCGCATAGCCGGTGCCGAAACTCACCCGGCGCAGGGGACCTTTTGCCACACCGGCAAAACCGCCCACCGCCACCGACTGTTCGAACAGGGGAATACGCGTCTCGTCCCAAAGGTCGCGGCCGAACAGGAAGGGGGAATTGGCGGACACGGCCACCAACGGCGCCGACACCAGGATGGCGGCGTTGTAACTGCGCACCGCCTCCGCCAGGCCCACCTTGAGATGGATCTGGAAAGAGGTGGTGGCCGCCTCCAGCATCACATTGCCGTGCTGGGTTCTGAGCTGTTCGCGGCCGTGGATATCGAGTTCCAGTGGCGCCCCTCCACGCAGGCGCAACACCTGTGCATTGAGGGCGCGGTAGCGCTTGAGGGGCGACATATTGGCGAGGCTGAGCTGGGATTCGCGCAGGGTGGGCAGGATACCGATCATCAACAGGCGCGCGTCCAGATCCGCGGCGGCGCGCACACCGGCGCGCCAGGTCTCGGACAATGCCGCTTCCATGCTGGCCAGGCACGTACCCTGCAGGTCCTGCGGCGGGGTATTGAATTCCACGTTGAAGCGAGACAGCTCCGGCACCACCAGGGCGTCACCCAGACGCGCCAGGAAGGCCTCGTTGATGGGCGCCGGGCTACCCTGTTCATCCACCAGCCAAGCCTCCAGCTCGCAACCCGCCACCGGTGTCCGGCGGGAAAACCGCTGTTCCGTGAACCACTCCGCCAGGGTGGCGGTCTCCTGCGCGAGACGGCGGCGGTATTCCTTTTCCTCGGCCCGGGTAAAGTGGCTATGGCTGATCTCGTCGCCCACGCGGGGGGTCTCCTTCGGTAGCCGCGTTGAGTTCCCGCAGCCGTTGTGGCGTGCCCACATCGGACCAGCAGCCCGGGTACAATTCGCCACTGACGCGTCCCCGCGCCATGGCGTCACGCAGCAGCGGCGCCAGGGGAAAACGCCCGGGCGTGCAATCCTCAAACAGATCCGGGTGATAGAGACCGATGCCGCTGAAGGTCTGGCGCGGCTCGCCCGTTTCCCGCAGGCGGCCGTCGTGCAGACAAAAATCCCCCTCGGGATGCTGGGCGGGATTCGGCACCAGCACCAGGTGGGCGAGATCCTCGCCAAGCTCACGCTGCCCCAGTGCCGCAAAGGGGTAATCCGTCCACACATCGCCGTTGATCACCAGGAAGGGCTGCTCCCCCAGCAGGGGCAGGGCCTGCTGGATCCCGCCACCGGTCTCCAGGGCACCCTCCGGCTCCTGCGAATACTGGATGCACACACCCAGTTCCACGCCATCCCCCAGGCAGGCGCGAACCTGTTCCCCGAGATGAGCCACATTGATCACCAGTTCTCGGATACCGGCACGACGCAGGGCCTCGATGTGATAGTGAATGAGGGGTTTGCCGGCGACTTCCAGCAGGGGTTTGGGAGTGTGATCGGTCAGCGGCCGCATGCGCTCGCCACGACCGGCGGCCAGGATCATGGCTTTCATGTCCGCAGGTTACCTTGCGCCAAGCGCCACAGGCAAGCGCGCGTCCGGGCCTACTCCCACAGTTATAGACTCACCACCGGTAGGAGCGGGCTCTGCCCGCGAACGGTGTGTGCCGGATACCACGAACCTTCGCGGGCAGAGCCCGCTCCTACGGGGGCAGTAGAGGCCAGGATCACAGTCGCGGCAGTACTTGTTCACGGATCAGCTCACCGAGGAAGCCCAGCTCCGCATCGTGCTCCGCCACCTCGACGATGTACCCCAGGGTGCGGGGGATGTCCGCCAGGTAGCCCGGCTTGCCATCGCGATGGTTGAGACGCGCGAAGATGCCCGCCGCCTTGAGGTGACGCTGCACGCCCATGCGATCGAACCAGCGCAGGAACTGCGCCTCGCCGACATCCTCACGCAGGATGCCGGACTGCTGCGCCAGCTCGCGGTAGCCCAGCGCCCAGTCCTCCACCCGCGCGCGCGGCCAGCGGATATAGCAATCGCGCAGCAGGGAAACCAGGTCATAGGTCACCGGCCCCACCACCGCGTCCTGGTAATCGAGAATGCCCGGGTTGTTGACGGCGGTGACCATGAGGTTGCGCGAGTGGTAGTCACGGTGCACGAAGACCCGGGGTTGCTGCAGGGCATTGTCCACCAGCAGGGCGAAGGTTTCCCCGAGCAGACGCTCCCGCTCTTCGCCCAGTGTCAGGTCCAGGTGGGTCTGCAGCAGCCACTCGGGGAACAGTGCCATCTCGCGCAGCAGCAGCTCCCGGTCATAGGGGGGCAGGCGGCCATCATTGGGACCACAGGCCTGCATCACCACCAGGGCCGCCAGGGCATCGCCATAGAGGCGGTCCACGGTCTGTTCGTTGAGGGCCTGCAGGTAGGGGAGATCACCCAGATCCCCCAGCAACAGGAAGCCCTGGGCGGGATCGTTTTCCAGCAGTTCCGGCACGTTCAGGCCCAGGTCGAAGAGCAGGCGCGTGACCTGGGTGAAGGGGCGGCAATCCTCCTGCTGCGGGGGCGCGTCCATGGCGATGTAGCTGCGACCGGCGCGCTGGATGCGGAAGTAGCGCCGGAAACTGGCGTCGCTGGAAGCGGGCTCCAGGCCGTAGTCGCTGAAGCCCAACTCATCCTGCAGCCACCGCCGCAGGGCTTGTATACGATCTGGCACGTGTCGGCCCCGGTCCCGGGGAGCAGGCCATGACCCCGGAAAAGTGATTGATTGATCAGCCATTCTATGCGATTTTACGCAGCGCCCGCCAGTCGCGCCGATCAAGCCGAGAGAAGCCTGTACGTGAATCCACCACCCCTGCGTCTGACGCCCCTGTCCCTGGCCCTCGGCCTGTTGCTGGCGGGGCCTGTGGTGGCCCAGGAGTGGAACTGCCGGTCCTCGTCGCAGGGAGAGTGGGTCTGCACCGGCCAGGAAGCCACCACCCTGACCAGCCCGCCGCCGGCGGAACCGACCACATCCCCGGCAGCGCCAGGCCGCGTGGAAGCGACACCGGTGCCACGCGCCAGCACACCCCCCGCACCGATTTCCCCGCAGGCCACACCGGCCGGCCCTGTCGACCCGGCCTGGGTATTGTGCCCTCCCCTGCCGGAGCGCGGGCTGAACCTTGTCCCGGTCCCCGACCGGGAACTGGCCACTACCGCGCTGGAGGCCGACCGCGTCATCTCCCATGGCGACGCGCGCTACGAACTGCTGGGTGAGGCCATCATCCAGCGCGCCGACCAGCGCGTGGCGGCGGATCACATCCTGTTCGATGACCGGCTGCGCAGCGTCGACGCCACCGGCCAGGTGCGCTTCGACGAACCGAACCTGCACCTGGAGGCGCAACAGGCGCGGCTGGTGCTCGACACGGACGAGGGTGAGATACAGCCCGTGGACTACCTGCTCTATTCCGCCCATGCACGCGGCACGGCCGCCACCCTGTCCCTGGAAGGCCCGGAGCGCAAGCGCCTGCGGCAGGCAAGCTACACCACCTGCCCCCAGGGGAGTGATGCCTGGCGCCTGCGCGCCAGCCAGGTGCTGCTGAAGCAGGACGAGGGCTCAGGCGTGGCGCGCCATGCGCGCCTGGAAGTACGCAATATCCCGGTGTTCTACACCCCCTATATCAGCTTCCCCATCGATGACCGGCGCCGCTCCGGCTTCCTGATCCCCGGCTTCGGCAGTTCCGACCAGAGCGGTTTCGACCTGCGCCTGCCCTACTACTGGAACATCGCCGCCAACCGGGACGCCACCCTCACGCCCCGCTACATGGAGAAGCGCGGGCTGATGCTGGACACGGAATGGCGCTATCTCAACCGCCGCAGCGCGGGCCAGCTGGACCTGGCCGCGCTGCCGGACGACGACGCCTTTGGCGCCGACCGCCACCTGGTGGCCATCCGCCACCAGGGTACCCTGGGCGAGCGGCTGCGCCTGGAAGCGGACCTGAACGATGTCTCCGACGAGGCCTATTTCAACGACTTCGGGGAAAGCCTGGAATTCACCAGCATCACCCACCTGGAACGGCGCCTCGAGGCCATCTACCAGGGGGATTGGTGGCGCCTGCAGGGGCGGGCACAGAACTTCCAGACCGTGAACCCGGCGATCCTCAGCCGCCCCTACGCGCGCCTGCCACAAATCAATTTCACGGCGCGCACTCCGGTACGGCCCTTCGGACTCGAAAGCAGCCTGGGCGCCGAGTTCACCGCCTTCGATCACAGCCGCTCCGACCAGGTGGACACGGGCAACCGCCTCGACCTGCGCCCGCGCCTGAGCCTGCCACTGCGCCGTACCGCCTACGAGATCATCCCGACCCTGACCGTTGCCCACACCCAGTACGACCTCGAACGGGTGGATCCAAGCCTGGACAGCACGCCAAGTCGCACCACACCCATCGTCAGCCTGGACAACCGGGTGTATTTCGAGCGCCAGACCGAATTGTTCGGCCATGCCTACCAGCAGACGCTGGAGCCGCGCGCCTTCTACGTCTTTGCGCCGGCTCGCGATCACCGCGATATCCCCCTGTTCGACAGCGGCAACCGCAGCTTCCGCTTCCGGGAGCTGTTCACGGAGAACCGCTTCACCGGCGCCGACCGGGTGGGCGATGCCAACCAGCTGGCCCTGGCGGTGACCAGTCGCTACCTGGACCCGCTCAGCGGAACCGAGCGGGTGCGCGCCAGCATCGGCCAGCTGTTCTATTTCGAGGATCGCGAGGTGACGCTGCAGAATACCGCGGCGCTGGAGGAAGGACAGTCGGACATCGCCGGCGAACTGGAAGTCAACCTGCCCGGGCCCTGGTCCTTGTACAGCGACGCCCTGTGGAATCCCGATGATGGCAGCACGCGCCAGAGCAACACGGGTATCCACTACCGCGGCGGCGCGCGGCGGGTGGCCAACCTCTCCTATCGCTACACCAAGGGCAGCCTGGCGCAATTGGACGCCTCCTGGCTCTGGCCGTTGAGCCACCAGTGGCACCTGGCCGGGCGCTGGAACTATTCCCTGCAGGACAACCGCACCCTGGAAGCCCTGTTCGGCGCCGAATACGACAGCTGCTGCTGGGCCCTGCGCATCGCCTGGCGCACCCTGCTGCCGAGTGGCGCCGCGGGTGAATACAACCAGGGCCTGTACCTGGAATGGGAACTGAAGGGCATGACCAGCCTGGGGGACAAGGTCGAGTCCCTGATGAAAAGTGGTATCCTTGGCTATCATCCCTGACCCTGAAGTTTGTCCCCAATGAAGATGACCGCACTCCCTTCCCTGCTGGCACTCCTGGCAGGCCTGCTGCTCTCCCTCCCCGGCCAGGCCGAACAGGCCCTCAACCGGATCGTGGCCGTGGTCAACGACGGCGTGGTGCTGCAGAGTCAGCTGGACCGGCGCACCGACCAGATCCGTCAGCAGCTGCTCGAGCGGGACACCCGCCTGCCGCCCATGGATGTCTTGCGCAAGCAGGTGCTGGAACGCCTGATCCTGGAAGAAATCCAGCTGCAGCTGGCCGCGAGCATGAACATCCGCATCGAGGATGAGCTGCTGAACGCCAACCTGCGCCAGATGGCCGAGGCCAACAACCTGGACCTGGCCGGCTTCCGCCAGGCGCTGGAGGCGGAAGGCTATTCCTTCACCGAATTCCGCGACGAGGTGCGCAAGCAGCTCATCATCGCCCGACTGCACGCCCAGCAGGTGGAAAACCGCATCCAGGTCAGTGAACAGGAAATCGAGAACCTGCTCACCAGCCAGGAGCAGGGCGCCGATGACCGTGAATACCTGCTGTCCCACATCCTGGTGGCGCTGCCGGAAGCCGCCAGCCCGCAACAGATCCAGGAAGCCCAGGCGCGCACGGAACGCCTGCTGGAACGGCTGCGCGCCGGCGAGGAGTTCAGCCAGATGGCGGTGGCCGAATCCGATGGGCAGCAGGCCCTGGAAGGCGGCAGCCTCGGCTGGCGCAAGGCCAGCCAGTTGCCCAGCCTGTTCGCCGACGTGGCCCGGAACCTGGAGCGGGGCGAGATCAGCGAACCCATCCGCAGCGCCAGTGGCTTCCATATCGTGCGCATGGACGACCTGCGCGGCGGCGACGAACGCCATGTGATCACCCAGACCCACGCCCGCCACATCCTGCTCCGCCCCGATGAACTGCAATCCGCCGCCCAGGTGGAAAACCGCCTGTTGCAGCTGCGCCGGCGCATCGAGGGTGGTGACGATTTCGAAACCCTGGCCCGTGCCCATTCCCAGGATGCCGTATCCGCCGCCCGCGGCGGTGATCTCGGCTGGAGCAATCCCGGCGACCTGGTACCGGAGTTCGAGAAAGAGATGTCACAACTCCAGCCGGGCGAGGTGAGCCCGCCTTTCGAATCCCGCTTCGGCTGGCACATCGTGCAGGTCCTGGAACGCCGCGAGCGCGACAGCACCGAGGAATTCCGCCGCGCCGAGGCGCGCGAGCAGGTGCGCCAGCGCAAGATCCAGGAGGAAAGCGCCAGCTGGATGCGTCGCTTGCGCGATGAATCCTACGTGGACTACCGGCTCGAGGATGCCTGAGTACGGCCATCCCGGAGCCCGGCCTTGACCCTGCGTCTCGCCCTCACGCCCGGGGAACCGGCCGGCATCGGCCCGGACCTGTGCATCCTGCTGGCCCGGCAGGCCCAGGCCGAGGAACTGGTGGTCATCGCCGACCCCGACCTGTTGCTGGCCCGGGCCGCCGAGCTGGGCCTGCCCCTGAAGATCCTCCCCTTCAACCCTGACCAGCCGCCGGCCCCCACACCGGCCGGCCAGCTACGGGTACTGCCCGTGGCGCTGCGCAGTCCGGTCCACAGCGGACGCCTGGACCCCGCCAATGCGGCCTATGTGCTGGAGACCCTGGACGCGGCGATCGCCGGCTGCCGCGACGGCCGCTTCGCTGGCCTGGTCACCGGGCCGGTGCACAAGGGCATCATCAACGATGCCGGCATTCCCTTCAGCGGGCATACCGAATACCTGGCGGAACGCACCGGCAGCGCCCAGGTGGTGATGATGCTGGCGGCGCCGGGCCTGCGCGTGGCCCTGGCCACCACCCACCTGCCGCTGCGGGCGGTGAGCGACGCCATCACCGTCGAGGGCCTGCAGCAGGTAGTGCGGGTGCTGCACCAGGACCTGCGCACGCGCTTCGGCATTTCCTCCCCGCGCATCCTGGTGTGCGGCCTCAACCCCCACGCGGGCGAGGCGGGTCACCTGGGACGCGAAGAGATCGAGATCATCGCTCCGGCGCTGGAGGCCCTGCGCACCGAGGGCCTGCAGCTGTACGGGCCCCTGCCCGCCGACACCCTGTTCACGCCCCGCTACCTGGAGCAGGCCGACGCCGTGCTGGCCATGTATCACGACCAGGGTCTGCCGGTGCTCAAGCATCATGGCTTCGGCCAGGCCGTCAACATCACCCTGGGCCTGCCCATCATCCGCACCTCCGTGGACCATGGCACCGCCCTGGAACTGGCCGGCAGTGGCCGCGCCGAGGTGGGCAGCCTGCAAGCCGCCATCGCCACGGCGGTGCAGATGGCCCGGGCCGGCCGGCCATGAACCACCAGCCGCGCAAGCGCTTCGGCCAGAATTTCCTCCATGACCCGCAGGTCATCCAGCGCATTCTTTCCTGTATCGCGCCGCGCCCCGACCAGTCCCTGATCGAGATCGGCCCCGGTCAGGGCGCCATCACCCTGCCGCTGTTGCAGGCGGCGGGCCGGCTTACCGTGGTGGAGCTGGACCGCGACCTGGTGGGGCCGCTGGCGGAACGCTGTCGCAATGTCGGTGAACTGCACATCCTCAACCAGGACGCCCTGAAGGTGGATTTCTGCGCCCTGGCGCCCAGCGGGTCGACGGCAGCCCTGCGCATCATCGGCAACCTGCCCTACAACATCTCCACGCCCATCCTGTTTCACCTGCTGAAGCAGGCCCCCTGCATCCGGGACATGCATTTCATGCTGCAAAAGGAAGTGGTGGAACGCATGGCCGCGGCACCCGGCACCGAGGCCTATGGCCGGTTGTCGGTGATGATCCAGTATCGCTGCCAGGTGGAACCCCTGTTCCACATCGGCCCCGGTGCCTTCCGGCCGGCGCCGCGAGTGGATTCCGCCTTCGTGCGCCTGCTACCCTTGGAGCAACCGGCCGTTACGGTGCGGGATGAAGCCCGCTTCGCGGAGGTGGTGCAGCGCGCCTTCGCCCAGCGCCGCAAGACCCTGCGCAACGCCCTCAAGGGCCTGCTGGACGACACGGGCTTCGCCGCGGCCGGGGTGGATCCGGGGGCGCGGGGCGAGACCCTGTCGCTGGCGCAATTCGCGGCGCTGAGCAATCAGCCGGCATGATTTAAACAATCACGGCGCCAGCCCGTGTCACGTACCGGCTGGCGGGACGCCGTGAATACGTCCCTGTAGGCTTGACGGCCGCGTCCATGCGGCCGACACCCGCCAGCCGGTACGTGACACGGGCTTCTACCGGATGATTGAGCGTCAATCACCCGTTCTTGAACCGCACGAGGAACGCACGCCATGGCAATCTACCGACACATCCTGCTGGCCGTCGATTTCGCCCCTGATTCCGAGGCCGTGATCCAGCGTGCCCGCGAACTGGCACAGCTGCACGGTGCCCGCCTGAGCCTGGTGCATGTAACGGAGTACGTGCCCGTGGACATGGCCAACGAACTGGTACTGCCCCAGGAAATGGAGCTGGACCAGGAGCTGAACGAGCTGGCCGTGAAACGGCTGGCGGAAGTGGGGGAAAGAATCGGGATCGCGGTAGTGGACCAGCATGTGTTGCAGGGCAATACACGCGGCGAGATCCAGCGCCTGGCAGAAGAAACGAAGGCCGACCTCATCGTGTTGGGCAGCCATGGCCGGCAGGGCATCCAGCGTCTGCTCGGGTCCACCGCCAATGGGGTCCTGCACGGCGCGCCCTGCGATGTGCTGGCGGTGCGCATCCGCGACGAGTGAACGACGCCCCCTGTAGGAGCGGCCTCTGGCCGCGAACATGCCTGGATCTGCCACCAACCATTCGCGGCCAGAGGCCGCTCCTACGGGGTCCGTGATCGTCCCACCCCTCAGAGGCGGTAGGCAATCACCGTGAGGTCGTCGCTGTGGCTCGGCTGGTCCGGCACCGGGTGGGTCATGCGCTCCCGGCAGGCGCGCACCAGTTCCCCCAGTGATTCCTCCAACCGCCCCTTGCGCATGATGGCGACGATCTCCTGCACGGTGAGGTTGTCCGTCAGGCCATCACTGGCCACGAGCAGTGTGTCCCGGTCGTCGAGCCGCAGGGTACCACCCATCTCCACGCGCATGTCCGCCACGCCGACGATGTTGGAGACCAGGTGGCGATCCTCGTGCTGCAGGGCCTCGTCCTCGTCCAGCATGCCCGACTCCACGGCATAGCCCACCGGTGAGTGGGGCACGGTCTGCAGCTTGATCCGGCCGCGCTGGCCGAATACCAGCACAATGGAGTCACCCGCATGGTAGGTGCGCACCTGGCGGCCCTGCACTTCCACCAGCACCAGGGTACTGGCACCGCCGCTGGTCTCGGCCATGATGCGCCGGTTGGCCACATCCAGGCCGTTGAGTATGGTCTCGCGCAGGTTGTCGCGGGTTTCCACTGGCAGTGCCTGCAGCTCCCCGGCAATGGTCTCGATCACCAGCCGCGAGGCGTCCTCGCCCGCCGGCAGGCCGCCGACCCCATCGGCAACCATCAGCACCGTGCTGGCATCCCCCATGCACAACACGCCGGCGGCATCCTCGTTCGGGGTCTCCTTGTGCGGAGCACGGCCGGAAAACACCGCCACCTGCCCCGGCATGCCGGCCAGGCGTAGCGGTGCATCGGTGTTCCATTGAAAAAAGGCTTCCAGCGCGGGTTTATTATTGCTCATTGGATAAGAGATGGGCTTGCCTCAGTTCCACTGCATGTTTTCGAGATAGGCGCGCAACTGGCCGGCACTGCGAAACTTGCTGCCGATCAGGGTATGGCGCAGGCCACAACAAATGGCCTTCACCTCGGCGGGCTGGCCGGCGTAGTAGCGACGCCCGCCCAGCACGTCATAGAAGATCCGGACCAGGTCGAACACATCATTGCGGATGTTCTGTGAACTGGGACGTCCCCAGTGGAACATGTCCAGCAGTTTCAGATCGAAGCCCAGGCCATGGCGCTGCACGATGATGTTGTCCATGTGCAGGTCGCCGTGGTACTCGCCGATGGCATGGATGCATTCGATGCCCCGGGCCAGGGCGTAGAGCAGGTGTACTCCCTGGAACGGGGTCAGACGCCGGCCGCGCTGGCGCTTGAGGAATTCGCTGAGCAGTTCCCCCTCGACGAACTCGGACACCAGGAAGGACACCTTCATACCCTTGAACTCCAGGGTGTCGCGGGTGTGATACTGGATGACGATGGGACACTGGCGCAGCTTGTGCAGCTTGCGGGCGTAGAAGCGCAGGGACTGGTTGCGGGGATTGCGCTGCGGGAAAAAGATCTTGGCGGTGCGCTCGATGCCGGTGGCGAGTTCCCGGATCAGGTACACCTCCCCTTCCCAGCCGGTGCCGAGCAGGGCCTCGACCCGGTACTTGTCGCCAATCCGGAATCCCGGTTCCAGGCCAAAGCTGGACAGGCGACGAGGGGTATTCTTGTTCTGCACTGCCATGGCCGAAATCCGTAAATCCGCACAGGATCGCAGCACAGTAATGAAGATCGGCGCCGACGACAACTGCCAGGCGCGCCAGAAGGCGTGGCAGGCCGAGGCCGGCGGCGCCGGCCGGGAGGGTTACTACCAGCGGTGCCGGTAGATCAGGGTCATGGCGGCCGGGGCCTCCACCACGAATCCATCGGGATCATGGGAGCGGGCCAGGGCCGGCTCGATCTCGGGCGCGGCCAGGGACCAGCTCAGGCGGGTACCGACATCGCGGGACGCCGGCATACCGTCGGCCGCGCGCAGCAGCTCGTCGGTCTGCTCCTGCAGGCGCTTACGCAGGGCCGGCAATGCCCCCGAATAGCTCACCGCCAGGGCTTCGTGCCCCGTGGCGGGGCGCTCATCGGCCCGCGCGGTGGTCGTCACCACGACACCAAGGCCCACTACCAGGGCCAGGGCCAGCAGCGGATCGAGCCGCCAGTGCCGTCGATGTACTGTTTTCATGCGTCCTCCTCCACGAACCCTCATGGAGTCCTCCCTGCAAACCTGCAATCCCTGTACCAAACAATCGGTTCGTGTGTGATTCCAGCATGCAACTGGCAACCGGAAACATCTGCCGACCGGATCACAATCCGGAAAAAAGCGCCACGGGCCAGGGTAATCCCGTGCCTGGGCAACATCGGCCGCTGGCGCGGCATCTTTACCCTGGTGACAGGGAAGGCGGATCAACCCGTCATGTCGGTATGACGATAACAGGTCCCCTAGGGCAATTCACCCCGATAGTCCGGGTCCATCCAGCAGCGCGGCAGCGGCTCTCCGGAGGGAAAAACCAGCTCCGCCTTGCGAAACGGCGCGGGTTCCTGCATTTCCTCACCGGCGTGGAAGCGTCCGCTCACCTCGGTCTGGAAGGGGTCAAACAGGGCTCCCGGCTCCAGGATCTCCACCAGATCGCCGCTGGCGGTATGTCGTAGGTACATGCACGGCTCCTTCTCGACAGATACGCGGGGCCTTTATTTTGCCCGCAACCATAGTAGATTGTAGTCCTTACAACCAGTTGTGCCGAATAAACCCCGGCCGGCAAGGAAGGCCCATGACCACACCCCATGTATACCCCGACCCGGAAAGCCTGGCCCGGCGCCTGGCGGACCGCCTGATCGACCATGCCCGCCAGTGCATCGGGGCACGCGGGGCCGCCCACCTGGTCCTGGCCGGCGGCTCCACCCCGCGCCACCTTTATGGGGAATTGGCGCGGCCGGAACGCCGCGGGCAACTGGACTGGTCGCGGGTACACCTCTATTTCGGGGATGAGCGCTGCGTCCCGCCCGATCACCCGGACAGCAACTACCACATGGCACAGGTCGCGCTGCTGGAGCAGGTGCCCATACCGGAGGCGCAGGTCCACCCCATCCCGGCCCGCATGGAACGCGTGCGCCACGACGCCGCCGCCTATGCCCGGGAACTGGCCCGCCACGCCCCCGCCGGCAGCGGCGGCCAGCCCCGTTTCGACCTGGTGCTGCTGGGCCTGGGCGAGGATGGCCACACGGCCTCCCTGTTTCCCGGCACCTGTATCCTCAACGAGCGGGAACGGGCGGTGGCGGCGGTCTATGTGCCACGCCTGAAAAGCTGGCGGATCAGCCTCACCTACCCGGCGTTGCGCCAGGCCCGGGCCCTGTGGATACTGACCACTGGCGCGGCCAAGGCCGATATCCTGGGGCGCATCTGGCGGGAACCGGGCGCCGGCCTGCCGATCCAGGCCCTGGCGGACCTGGAGAACCTGGAATGGCACCTCGACGCAGCGGCCGCGGAACAGATACCCCTATGAGCGAAACGGAACCCAACCTGCTGGCCGTGGACCTGGGCGGCACCCATACCCGGCTGCGCCTGGCGAATGGCGACGCCGAGGTGCCACACAGCCACCTTGAGCGCCATGTGCGCACCGCCGATTTCCCCGACCTTACCAGCCTGCTGCGGCATTTTTTCCAGGCCACCGGCCGCCCCCCGCCCCCTCGCGCCTGCCTGGCCGTGGCCGGCCCAGTGTGGGACGGTGCGGACGGGCAAAGGGCGCGGGTCACCCGGCTGCAATGGGAGATCGATGGCCGCGCCCTGCGCCGCGAGCTGGGCTTCGAGCGCTTGCGCCTGATCAACGATTTCGAGGCCATCGGCCACGCCCTGGCGGGCATCCCCCAGGAGGAACTGTACTGCCTGCAGGTCGGGGAGCCCGAGGCCCAGGGCACCCGCGCCCTCATCGGCGCCGGCACGGGCCTGGGCCAGGCGCTGCTGCCCCATGACGGTCAGGACTACCGGGTACTGCCCACCGAGGGCGGTCACGCGGATTTCGCTCCTGGCGATGCCCTGCAACTGGAACTGCTGCGTCACCTGCAGGGACGCTATACCCATGTCTCCTGGGAACGCCTGGTATCCGGACCCGGGCTGGCGCTGATCCATGATTTTCTCTGCCAGCGGGCCGGCCACCTGCCGGAGCTCGACCTGGAGGACCCGCGCACCCCGGCCCGCATCAGCGAACTGGCCTTGGACCAGGACGATCCCCTCGCCGGCCAGGCCCTGGACCTGTTCCTGCGCCTCTATGGCGCCCAGGCCGGCAACCTGGCCCTCACCGCCATGGCCCGTGGTGGTCTCTACATCGCCGGCGGCATCGCCCCGCGCATCCTGCCCCGCCTCAGTACCGACGGCTTCCTGGCGGCATTCCGCAACAAGGGCCGCATGACGGAACTGATGCGCCGTTTCCCGGTTCACCTGGTGCTGACCGAGCAACCGGGCCTGCTGGGCGCCGGTCTGGTCGCCAGCCGGCTTTAGGAGCCTGTCGGACTTGAGACTGATCTACTGCGCCGGTGGGAGAGCGGTCCATTTTTCCGATCCTTTTCGTCAAATAGCAAGACTATTCTCCTCAAACGATCGAAAAAATGGCCTCACTCTCCCACCTTGCTCGCTACGATCGCTCAAGTCCGACAGGCTCCTAGCCATTCCAACCGTTGGTCTGTGGAATCTTGCCGCCGGCACGGCGGGACGCAGCCCCACAGGACAGGTAGAATGTGTCTATTCTACAACGCAATCCCCCCTTACCCACGGAACCAGGCCATGCAAGCCGAACGACACAACATCAAGGTGGAAGTGGACACCAGCTATATCGAGGAGCAGTCCCTGCCCCAGCAGGACCGCTACGTATTCGCCTACACCATCACCATTCGCAACGAGGGCGAGGTGCCGGCCCGGCTGTTGACGCGTCATTGGGTCATCACCGACGCCAACGGCAAGATCAACGAGGTGCGTGGCGAAGGCGTGGTGGGCGAACAGCCCTATCTCAAGCCCGGCGAAAGCTTCCGCTACACCAGCGGCACCCTGCTGGAAACCCCGGTCGGCGCCATGGAGGGCAGCTACCAGATGGTGGCGGACGACGGTGAGCAGTTCGACGCCGCGATACCGCCCTTCACCCTGTCGATCCCGCGCACCCTGCACTAGTGTCTGTATACGCCATCGGGGATGTGCAGGGCTGCTTCGCGGAACTGCAGTCCCTGCTCGATCTCATCAACTTCGATCCCGCCCGCGACCGCCTCTGGTTCGCCGGTGACCTGGTCAATCGTGGCCCTCAGTCCCTGGAGGCCCTGCGCTTCGTGCACGGCCTCGGTGAGGCCGCCCTCACCGTGCTTGGCAACCACGACCTGCACCTGCTTGCCGCCGATTTCGATGCCCGCTACGCCCGCCCCAAGGACACCCTGCAACCCATCCTCGAGGCCCCCGACAAGGATGAGTTGCTGCAATGGCTGCGCTGCCGGCCACTGCTGCACCACGACACCGAGCTCGGCTTCACCCTCCTCCATGCCGGCCTGCCGCCCCAATGGGACCTGGCCAGGGCGCAAGCCTGCGCCGCCGAGGCGGAAGAGGTCTTGCGCAATGGCCACCATGGTGCATTCCTGTCGCGCATGTACGGTAATGAGCCGGATCTCTGGTCGGAAGACCTGGAGGGCTGGGATCGGCTGCGCTACATCACCAACTGCTTCACCCGCCTGCGTTACGTCGACCCGGAAGGCCGCCTCAACCTGCGCGACAAGGGCGCGCCCGGCAGCCAACCGCGCGGCCACATGCCCTGGTTCGCGGTACCCGGCCGCGCCAGCGCCGGCCTGCGCATCCTGTTCGGTCACTGGTCGACCGTGGGACGGGTGCACGAGGAAAACGTCTTTCCCCTCGACACGGGCTGCCTGTGGGGCGGTGAACTGACGGCCCTGCGGCTGGAGGACCGCAAGTGGTTCCGGTTACCGTGCGCGGGTGCCAGAAGGCCGGGAGAGGAATAGGCCGCATCACCGAGCGCGCTTCAAGGGTTGCCGGCTCGATCAGGCACGGCTGACTGCGCACTTACCATGCAGCAAATGAATCACCCCGCCCCGAGCACATCCGACAGCGGGCTGACCACCGCATTGCCGCCGCGCTGCAGTACATGCGTGTAAATCTGCGTGGTGCGAATATCCTTGTGCCCCAGTTGTTCCTGCACCGTACGAATGTCCATGCCGCGCTCCAGCAGGTGGGTGGCAAAGCAATGGCGCAGCGTATGGCAACTGGCCGGCTTGGTTATGCCCGCCTTGCGAACCGCCAGCTTGATGGCCCGTTGCAGGCAGCTTTCATCCAGGTGATGACGCCGGGTAACCCCAGAACGTGGATCGACACTGCGCTTGCTGGCGGGAAACACATATTGCCAAGCGAATTCCGACGGAGCCCGGGGGTACTTGCGTGCCAACGCGTGCGGAAGCCAGACCGCGCCGAATCCGTCCTGCAAGTCCTTACCGTGTAATTGCCGCACCCGCGCCAACTGCTGTTTCAGCGGTTCGATGCAGGGATCGGGCAGGGTAACCACGCGATCCTTTCCCCCTTTTCCGCAGCGCACCGTGATGGCACGGTGGTCGAAATCCAGATCCTTTACCCGCAGACGCAGGCACTCCATCAGGCGCAAGCCGGAGCCATAAAGAAGGCAGGCCGGCAACCAGTGGGGGCCATCCAGGTGTGCAAACAGTCGCCGCACTTCCGCCCTGGTCAGAATTACAGGCAGCCGTTCAGGTCGTTTGGCGCGCACCGCATCAAGGATGTCCCCCAGCGGCCGGTCGAGCACATAGCGGTAGAGAAACACCAGCGCATTCAGGGCCTGATTCTGGGTGCTGGGCGACACCTGACGATCGACCGCCAGGTGCGACAGGAACGCCGCCACCTCGGTTTCACCCAGCTCGCTCGGATGGCGCTTGCCATGGAACAGAATGAAACGCTTTGCCCAATGAACATAGGATTGCTCGGTTCGGATACTGTAATGCCGGGTGCGGATGACCTCCCGCACACGGTTGAGAAACGGCGACTTTTCGTCAGCGTTCTGCATGATCAGATCCCTCCATGGACTGTACACATTTACAGTAGTACGGCAATGTCCAAATGGCAAGGGCGGGATAGGCGGGAAACCGAGGCTTATTCACGGCCGCCGGCCTGAATGAAATCACGATACAGCAGGAAGCGGTCCGCGAATGTCCTTGAAATAATACGGAATTGCCGGTAGCGTTCGGCAAGATACCAACAATAATCCAACAAGCTAGGAGATGGGATATGTCGGAGTTTCACGTGTTTAAACACCGCAACATCCAACATACACACTGTTATGTTGTCGAGCTGCCTACGAGAAGTAGAAGCACTTATGAGCCTAAGTTGTAGGCAGTGAGTTACATGGGAATTCAGTCGCTGAAAATAGTTGCATCGGTTGTTGCCAGAATCATTTTGTTTGGTGTTGGCTATATGCTACTTGCTACAAGCCAGTTTCATGGTCTTGATTTTAATTTAGGGACATTATCAGGAATAGGAATAATCGTAGCTTCCTTAACTCCATATTCATCTGTGAGTGCCGCACGTAAAATTGGAAGCCTGCTCGTCATTTTAACGGGTTCTATTTTATATATTTTTATCTCGGTAGAAATACTATTTTTAGAGCATTCTGAAGGGCTATCTGCAGCGGATATATCGTATTTACTGCCCCTGGTATGCTTGGGATATCTAGCCTTTCGGCTTCTTCAACCGACAAATGAAAATACAAATGGGTGATCCCGTGTATAGGCCGTGCATTGCAATTATTCGCGATAGTGAAAGGCAACATAACAAGGCGGCAAAGGCTGACGGCTTCGCCGCAGCTTGCCTTGGTCGTTACGTGTCACCAGAATTTAAGTCATGATGACATGAAGAAGCACATAGAAAAAGGTGATCTGCTCAAATCTAATCCCCAGGAAGGCTGGTGGACGTGCTCAATTGTTCTAACCTATCAACCAAAGAGCGACGATTTTAATTCAATGAGTCACGTGGCAATAACTAATGCGGTTTTTGAGCATGACTTTGATCTTTCAGAAGTGGATATAGGTAATCTGAAAATTCTCCACACCAAAAACAATGAAGATCATGTTGTGCCTTGTATCGAAATTCATACTTCTAAATTGGTCAAGGGCATAGAGGTGATTGGCCAGCTGAGTGCGGAATCATACTATCCACATAGTCTTGAATTTCGAATTGGTAATGGTTCTGATGGTGGGTGGCCACAATGTGGTCCGTTAACCAAATCACTAGGCTATCAAGCTGTGCATCAATGGCGTGCGATCAATGATCGAGAAGCATGGTTAAATGACATTGCGGCTGCGGAGAAATCACATGCCGAAATGCTGGATCGCCTCAAACATGGGTAGCGCATCACACGTAACAAGCGGCTGCTGTCGGACAGTCAAAAGCTCCGGCCAAAAAGCGGCCTCCACTTTTGCCTGCCGCAGAGCCGGGCGTTATACCCAATGGAGAGCATAGTTTGACTTGTGCAGAGATCATTGCTTTATCAAAAGACTTAATAATAAGTGCGGCCGCTGTTGTTGGCGCAATTGTAGCAGTTAAAGGTCTAAGCACTTGGCAGCGTCAGTTAAAGGGTAAATCTGAGTATGATTTGTCAAGACGATTATTGGTTTCATTGTTTAAGTATCGGGATACGATTGATGGAGTAAGGCATCCTATAATGTGGGCTTACGAAATGCCATTACCATCCAAGGAAGAAGCCGACAAAATGTCGAAAGATCTAATACGCTTCTATGGTACGTCTAAAGCCTACCAAGAACGTTGGGATAAAGTGCAAAAAGAGCGAACCAGTATTTATGCGGACCTTTTAGAATCAGAGGCGTTATGGGGAAATGATTTAAAGAATTTATTCAAAGTTCTCTTTGATTTACAACATGAGCTTTTAATAAATGTAAGGCATTATCTTGAATTAATAGACCCTGATGTTAGTCAAGCTAAAAAAGAAGCTGTGGAAAGGATTCAACAAAAAAAGCGCGACATCATGTATGACGATCTCTCTGATGAAGAAGATGAGTACAAAAAAGAATTTAAGAAAGGGATAGATGATATTGAAAAGTACCTTAAGCCTAAACTCACTCATTAAAGGGTATAACAAGTCGCTCGTTCGGACGCAAACTACGCTGCGCTTCGTTTGCGCCGCACAGCGTCAACGTTATGTTTCAAAAGGAGAGAGGTCATGGGTAATCGAATAGCATCCATCATGCTTTCATTATTGTTTTCGGCCTCTGTGGTGGCATCAGATAGTTCGCTCGAAGAAAAAATACAAAGCCTGAATGATGCTTCGATTAAATCAGTTGGCATCTCCCTTAATGCGCTTGCCTACCTAGTAAGCGCTTCCCCGAATAGTTATATGCCGTTGTGGCATTTAGAGCAGAGCGGCGAAATTGCTTATATAAAAGAATTAGAGAAGGCTGGCTATGTAAAAGTTAATATTACTGAGGGCCTTCCGGACGGACAAATGAGAGGAGAAAAGCAAGTAAATATAGTGCCTTTGCATTCCGGGCTCGAAGTCCAGCGGTGCATGCTGGCATTGAAACATAACAATTCAACCCAGCCGACGCAGTAAACTGCGCGGCTGGTTTCAGACGTTATAACGCAATATGAAATGGATACTTCTAATAATTGGAGTGGGAATAATTAGAGGCTTAGTCTTTCCGGATTACCGGTTCCAACCGAACATAGTAATAATTCCATTTGTCATGCCTCTATTAATTGCTGCTCTTTCGGCCTACCTAGGCGCCACAAAGCGCTTAAGCTGGCGAGGTTCCGGTGGATGGGGTTTGTTGTCAGTTTATCTATCAACACTCATTGGAATATTTGTTTACGGGGTTTCGGAAGGGTGGCAATACGTAACAGATGATACTGAATCACAGGCCGTATTTATGGCAACAATCGGTATTCAAACGGTTACATTTATTGTTGGCTTTGTAATTTTGTCGCTATTGGTAAAGCGTTATAACAAGTCATTCAAACCGACGCCAAAAAGCGGCGCGGTTTAATTCTAACGTTATACGTTGCCATGAACCTCTCTACGACATTGATGGTATTGCCTCTTCTGGCCGCGTCTGTGGAGGGTTACGCTACGGACGTTTCGTCAGAGTACAAGGAGTGTGCTGTTGTCCTGGATAATAGACCGAGGGAATCGCACATGAGCGTCCCTTGTTTGGTTGCGGCTGAACAGGGATACCCTGATATCCAGTATTCGGTAGGGATGTCATTTGGTTATGCTGGAGATCATAAATCTGAGGAGAATTATTATAAGAAAGCAGCAGAGCAAAACTATGCCCCGGCATTCCTCGGGTTAGGTCACGTGTTGAGGTCAGAAGAGAATTCAGATGTTGAGGCCGCAATAGGCTGGTATGAGAGGTACGTGGAATCTAAAGAAGAAGGTTACGGATATGCTGCGTATTTACTTAGTGAGTTATATATGGAGCGGGGGGAATCTGAATTGTCTCAGCAATGGCTAGCTGTGTGTCGCGCGTCGCCGTACAAAGGTTGCAGTGAGTAAAGCAACGTATAACCAATCGCCCCAGCCGGACTGAACTAGCACCACTTTCGTGGACACTTTACGCGCACAGCTTTTCATATTTAATCGGCGATTGGTAGCCGATTCCCGAGTGGAGTCGATCCCGGTTGTA
>JAPHQV010000027.1 GCA_026197075.1 Gammaproteobacteria bacterium
GATCCCGAGCTCTTCGCGCAATTCACGCGCCCTGCCCTGAAATTCCAGCCCCGGGCGACCGCGGACATCACTGACAATAATAAAGTCGCGCAGACCAAGCCCATCCCGAAAGCCGGTACCCAGGGCCTTGGCGGCTGCCTCCTTGGCGGCGAAGCGCTTGGCCAGAAAATGCACCGGATGCGCGGCACGCTCATAGCGCGACCATTCCGCCGTCGCCAGGATACGGCGTGCAAATCGCTCACCGAAACGCTCGAGGCAATCCCGGATACGGGATACCTGCACGATGTCGGTACCGATACCGTGGATCATGGCCGACGGCGCGCCTCGACCATGAGCCGCTTCATTTCCGCCACCGCCTCGCGCAGGCCCGTGAACAGGGCACGCGCCACGATGGCATGGCCGATATTCAACTCGCGCACGTGCGTCAGCGCGGCGATGGGCATGACATTCTGGTAATTGAGACCATGGCCGGCGTTGACCTGCAGACCCAGTTCCGTGCCCAGTTCCACGGCTGCAACGATACGCCGGTATTCCGCCTGTCGGGCCTCTGCGGAAACAGCATCGGCATACTGGCCAGTGTGAATCTCGATACAGGGCGCACCCGCCTCCGCGGACGCCTTCACCTGCGCAGGATCGGCATCGATGAACAGGGAAACCCGGATGCCCGCCACCGCCAGGCGCGTGCAGGCGTCCCGCATCCGCGACGCCTGCGCGGCCACATCCAGGCCGCCCTCGGTGGTGAGTTCCTCGCGCCGCTCCGGCACCAGGCAACAATCGGCGGGGCGAATACGCTCGGCGATGGCCAGCATCTCGTCGGTGACCGCCATTTCCAGGTTCATGCGGGTGAGCAGGATGTCCTTGAGCATTTCCACATCCCGCTCCTGGATGTGGCGACGGTCCTCGCGCAGGTGCAGGGTGATGCTGTCGGCGCCAGCCGTTTCAGACTCGATGGCCGCCTGGATGGGATCGGGATAGCGAGTGCCGCGCGCCTGGCGCAGGGTCGCCACATGATCGATGTTCACACCAAGCAGAATGTCGTGGGAATTATGCATTGCGCTTGCCTTTACCGTTAACTGGGAAAAATTGTACCGCGCCATACCGGGTTCAGCGCACCTTCACCAGCTGCCGCAGTACTGCGCGGGTCTTGAGCGGGGCCGCGCCCAGGTGCGGATCCAGGGCCGCGCGGGTGAGCCGTCGTGCATCGCGACACACCTGGGCATCGTCGAGGCATTCCGACCGCAAGGCCAGCAGACTGTGGCCGCTGATCGCCACGCCCCGCGCCTGGCCGGTGGGCGCCAAGGGCACCGCTCCTTCCTCGGGCCGGTAATCATACCGGCTTTCCGGATCCAGTTCCGCGCCGGCGCAATCACGTTCCAGTTGCAGACCGTAACCGAGGAGCTCCAGAAGTCGCAATTCGAAGCGACGCAGCACCGGCTCGGGCTCGCTTGCCTGCATCAACCCTGTCAGGGTCTCCCCGTAAACCGGGTAGAGCTCCGGATGCGGGTCATTGCGATGCAACAGCCGGACCAGCAGCTCATTCACATAAAAACCAGAATACAAGGCATGGCCGCGCAAGGACAGTGGAGCCCCGGCGGCTTCCACCGCGGTGAGGGTGCCAAGCTCACCGCGCGCCGACCAGCTCAACAACAGGGGCTGAAAGGGTTGCAGCAGGCCGCGCTGGCGACTGCGCGAGGTACGCGCACCACGCGCCACCAGGCCCACGCGCCCCTGCCCGGCGCTGAACACCTCCAGCAGCAGGCTGGTGTCCCGATAGGGGCGGCTGTGCAGCACGAAGGCCGGGAGCAGTGACAGGGAGGTGGACATGCTTGAATAGGGCTACCAGGTTCCGCCATTGGCCGGCGCTTCACCATCGGACGAGTATCACCAAAGGCCCTCCCGAAGGAGCGGCCTTTGGCCGCGAATGCGGTGTGATCCCAGACGCTTCGCGGCCAAAGGCCGCTCCTACGCAGGGCGAGACGCCACCGCCCGGATCCTACTGGTCATCATACCCCAGGCTGCGCAGTGCGCGCTCGTCGTCGGCCCAGCCCTCCTTGACCTTCACCCACAGCTCCAGGAATACCTTTTGACCGAAGGTTTCCTCCATGTCGATGCGGGACTCGCGGCCCACCTCGCGCAACAGCGCGCCCTGCTTGCCGATGACGATGGCCTTCTGGCTGTCCCGTTCCACCCAGATCAAGGCATTGATGCGAAACAGGCCATCCTCTTCCTTGAACTGTTCGATCTCCACGGTAATGCCGTAGGGAAGCTCCTGACCCAGCTTGCGGAACAGCTTCTCGCGCACCAGTTCCGCCGCCATGAAGCGCATGCTGCGATCCGTGACCTGGTCCTCGGGATAAAAGGGCGTGGACTCGGGCAACAGTGCTTCCACCGCCTGTTCCAACTCGCCCACCTGGCTACCCTGCTTCGCCGACAGGGGGATGATCTGGGTAAAATCCATATGCCTGGACACCTGCTGCAGGTATGGCAGCAAGGCCTTCTTGTCGGCAATCCGGTCGATCTTATTGATGGCGAGGATCACCGGGCAGTTCACCTGACGAAGTTTCTCCAGCACCAGCTCCTCTTCGTCGGTCCAGCGCGTGCCTTCCACCACGAACACCACCACGTCCACGTCCTGCAGGGCATCGCTGGCGGCACGGTTCATGTAGCGGTTCATGGCGCGTTTTCCGCCAAGGTGCAGGCCCGGGGTATCCACATACACTGCCTGTACCTGTGCCCCGGTCTTGATGCCGAGAATGCGGTGGCGGGTGGTTTGCGGGCGACGCGAGGTGATGCTGACCTTCTGGCCGAGAATACGATTCAGAAGAGTGGATTTACCTACGTTGGGGCGACCCACCAGCGCTACGTAGCCACTGCGGAAAACGTCTGTCATGCTTCCTCTCCCACCGGCGACACACCCAGCTTCTCCAGGACGCCAGCGGCGGCGGCCTGTTCGGCACGACGCCGGCTGTTACCGCTTCCCTCATGAAGGATATCGAGTTCATCCACCCGACACAGCACGAGAAAGCGGCGGTCATGCTCGTTGCCATGGGTTTCCAGTACCTCGTACTCGGGCAGGGGAATGTGGCGGGACTGCAGGTGCTCCTGCAGGCGGGTCTTGGGGTCCTTGAGAGCGGCGGCCGAGGGCAGGGCTTCCAGCCGGAGGGTAAACAGCTGCAGGATGCAGGCCCTGCAGGTGGCGAAATCACTGTCCAGGTAAATGGCGCCGAACAGTGCCTCCAGGGCGTCCGCCAGGGTGGAATCACGGCGATAGCCGCCACTCTTCAGCTCGCCGGAACCCAGCTGCAGATGGTCGCCAAGCTTCAGGTCTCGCGCCACCTCCGCCAGGGTCTCGCGCTTCACCAGGCTGGCGCGCATACGGCTGAGTTCGCCCTCGCGTGCCCTGGGCAGGTACTGGAACAGGGCCTCGGCGATGACGAAGCCAAGGATCGCATCACCCAGGAATTCCAGCCGCTCGTTGTTATGCCCACCCAGACTGCGATGGGTCAGGGCCTGTTGCAACAGTTCCCGGTCTTCGAATTCGTGGCCGAGACCGCGCATCAGCTCCCTAACGGCGGACTTCAATTGGCGATCACCTCGATGGATTTATTGAAGCGCACCACCAGATCGATATTGCCGGCCATATTGGTCCGACGTTCGTAATCCATGGTCACGGTAAGGCGACCATTCCTGGATTCGATTACGGCGATCTTGGGATCCACGTTACGCACATCATTGATCTCGAACCGGCGTGAGATGAGTGTCTGGATCGCGACCTTGCTCTGGCGGGTGATGCCGGGCTCCTTCTCGAGAGACTCCAGCACCGAGGAAACCTTGCTGTATTCCAGGTACAGAGGCGTCAGGCGCAGAATGACCAGGGTGAAAAAGGCGATCAGCCCCAACACGATGATCCAGCCAATGGCGGTCATGCCCCGTTGTTTTTGCAAACCCTTCATATCGATCCCCTCGCTCGTCATTGAATGCCGTTACCGATCCGGTCCCAGGCCACACCGCCCCCGGCGGAATCCCAGTTCATCCAGATCATGAAGGCCCGTCCCACCAGGTTTTCTTCCGGTACCGTACCCCAGAAACGGCTGTCATTGCTATTGTCCCGGTTGTCACCCATCACAAAATAATGGCCTTCCGGGACCCGGTATTCCCCGTCCAGGGTAGGTTTGCGTGCTTCCACCAGGATCTGGTGCGGCGTATCAGCCAACTGCTCCAGCCGCAGGCTGGCGCCCGAGGCCGATAGCCCGGAGCCGGTGCCAATATAACTGCCCACCGACTGTTGGTCGATCATCTCGCCATTGATATACAACCGCTTGTCACGGTACTCCACGTGATCCCCGGGTACACCGATGACGCGCTTGATGTAGTCGGTGCGTGGGTCGATGGGATAGCGGAACACCGCCACGTCGCCCCGCTGGGGTGAACCGACCTCGATGACCTTGGTATTGAGCACCGGCAGGCGAATCCCATAGGCATACTTGTTGACGAGGATGAAGTCACCCACCAGCAGGGTGGGCATCATGGAGCCGGAGGGGATGCGAAAGGGTTCCACCAGGAAGGAACGCAGCAACAGCACGGCCAGGATGACAGGGAAGAAGGACTTGGCGTATTCCACCACCGTGGATTCCTTGAGGGCCTTGCTCACCTGCTCCGCGCCGGCGCCTCCGGCCTCCAGCTGCGCGGCCGCTGCGCGGCGCCGCGGTGCCCACCACCAGGCGTCCAGCGCCCACAGAATGCCGGTGAGGAAGGTGGCCGCCACCAGCAGGGTTGGAAAATCCAGATTCATATGCAGTTCCTGTTTTTAGCATGACCACCGGACGGCAAGCACAAGCCTGCCGGGGTCGGTGTACGGGACGCGCTGTAAATACATCCCTGTACGCTCGACGGCCGCGTCCATGCGGCCGACGGTCCCGTACACCGACCCCGGCAGGCTTGTGCCCTCCGCAACATAATCAGCCTCATTGAGACGCTCATTTCTTGCCCACGTGCAGCACGGCGAAGAAGGCCTCCTGGGGAATCTCCACCTTGCCGAACTGCTTCATGCGTTTCTTGCCCGCCTTCTGCTTCTCCAGCAGCTTGCGCTTGCGGCTCGCGTCGCCACCGTAGCACTTGGCGGTGACATTCTTGCGCAGCGCCTTGACGGTGGTGCGGGCGATGACATGAGAGCCGATGGCGGCCTGGATGGCCACGTCGAACATCTGGCGCGGAATGATCTCGCGCATCTTCTCCGCCAGGTCCCGGCCCCGGGCCTGGGCGAATTCACGGTGCACGATGATGGCCAGGGCATCCACTTTCTCGCCGTTGATGAGCACATCCAGCTTCACCATGGCCCCGGTCTGGAAGCGTTCGAAACTGTAATCGAAAGAGGCATAGCCGCGACTCACGGATTTCAGGCGGTCGAAGAAATCCAGCACCACCTCGCTCATGGGCAGCTCATAGCTCAGCGCCACCTGGTTGCCCAGGTATTGCAGCTTGCGCTGCACACCGCGCTTTTCGATGCACAGGGTGATCACCGGGCCGAGGTAGTTCTGCGGCACCAGGATGTTGGCCAGGATGATGGGCTCGCGGATCTCGGCGATCAGGTTTTCCGGCGGCAGATTGGATGGATTGTCCACCAGCAGGGTCTCGCCCTTGGTGGTGAGAATCTCGTAGACCACCGTGGGCGCGGTGGTGATCATGTCCAGGTCATATTCCCGTTCCAGGCGCTCCTGGACGATCTCCATGTGCAGCATGCCGAGGAAACCACAGCGGAAACCAAAGCCCAGCGCCGAGGAGGTCTCGGGCTCGAAATGCAGCGCGGCATCGTTCAGGCGCAGCTTCTGCAAGGCCTCGCGCAGGTTCTCGTAGTCCTCGGCATTGATGGGAAACAGTCCGGCGAACACCCGCGGCTGTACCTTCTGGAAACCTGGCAGCATCTTGTCCGCGGGCCGGTCCGCATTGGTGAGGGTGTCGCCCACCGGCGCGCCGTCGATCTCCTTGATGGCGGAGATCACATAACCCACATCACCGGCATGCAGGGCGGGCAGGTCCTTGCGCTTGGGGGTGAACACGCCCACCTTGTCCACCTGGTAGACACGCCCGGTGGACATCACCTGCATGCGCGAGCGGGCCGCCAGGGTGCCCTGCATGACTCGCACCAGCGAGATCACGCCCACATAGCTGTCGAACCAGGAGTCGATGATCAGGGCCTGCAGCGGCGCATCCACGTCACCCACGGGAGGTGGGATGCGCTTGACCAGTTCCTCGAGCAGGTCTTCGATGCCCACGCCGGTCTTGGCGCTGACCCGCACGGCATCCCTGGCCTCGATGCCGATGATCTCCTCGATTTCATGCATCACCCGCTCCGGCTCAGCCGAGGGCAGGTCGATCTTGTTCAGCACCGGCAGCACCTCGAGGCCCTGCTCGATGGCGGTGTAGCAGTTGGCGACGCTCTGGGCCTCCACGCCCTGGGCGGCGTCCACCACCAGCAGCGCCCCTTCGCAGGCGGCCAGGGAACGGGACACCTCGTAGGAAAAATCCACGTGTCCGGGGGTATCGATGAAGTTCAGCTCGTAGATCTTGCCGTCCCGGGCCTTGTAGTCCAGGGATACACTCTGCGCCTTGATGGTGATGCCGCGCTCTTTTTCCAGGTCCATGGAATCCAGCACCTGTTCCGACATCTCGCGGTCGGTCAGGCCCCCGCAGACACGAATGAAGCGGTCGGCGATGGTGGACTTGCCGTGGTCGATGTGGGCGATGATGGAGAAATTGCGAATGCGGCTGAGATCAGACATGCGCGTGCTCCGCGACTGCCGTGGCGGGCGCCGGCAGGCACGCAAATGGTTTGTACTGGTTGGCTGGAAGCACGCAATTGCACCGTAGGCATTCAAGAGGACCCGTGACCGTTGGCCGGGGCCGTGGTCCAGGAGTTGCAAAATCAGGGAGTTGCACGTTCAGATATGGCTGCGTATTTTCTGGTTAAACAGCAGCTTAGTATACAGGCTCAGGCCTGCTCGAGGTAGTGCCGCAGGGCCTGCTCGTCGAGAAAATAGTGGCAGATCTCCCGTTCCCCGGCAGCCAGCACCGGCACCAGGCGGTCATATCGGGCCCGTAGCGCCGGGTCCGCGTCCACATCCAGGACCTCGTATTCGAAGCCCAGCTCGGGCCGCAGGGTCTCCAGGCGCGCCAGCAGGTCTTCGCACAGGTGGCAGTAGAGTCGGCTGTAGACGGTGAGTTTCAAAAGAAAAAACCTTTCACCGCAAAGGCGCAAAGTGCGCAAAGAATTTCATTCCGGTTACCAAAGCCAGCAATGACAAGGCCTCAACGATTTCCTTTGCGCACTTTGCGCCTTTGCGGTGACCACCAATCAACCCGATACGGGCATATCGTCCCGGACCTTATCCCGCCAACTCACTCCTTGGCCGGCACCTTGAGGGCCAGGAAAGTGGGGCCGCCACGGCGCTGCACCAGCACCGGCACCGTACGCCCGGCGGGGAGATCCTTGGCCATCTGTTCGAAATCGCCGGCGCTCTTCACCGGTTCGTTGTTGATGCGCAGGATCACATCACCCTGGCGGATACCGGCCTCGGCGGCGGCACCCCGCTCCACCTGTTCCACCAGTACGCCCTCCTGGTCCAGCTCCATCTCCTTGCGCTGCCGGTCGGTCAGGTCACTGACCGAGATTCCCAGGCGGCTGGTCTTGGTGGGCTTGGCCGGCTGGCTGGAGGCCACCTGGACGTCGTCTTCCGGTAATTCGCCGAGCTCTACCCGCAAACGGGTCTGCTTGCCATCGCGCATGACCAGTACCGGCACCTTCTCACCCACCGGGGTACGGCCCACGATGGGCGGCAAATCGGTGGAACTGACCACTTCCCGGCTATTGAACTCCAGGATGACATCTCCCACGCGCAGGCCACTGGCCTCCGCCGGGCTCTCGGGCAGCACCCGGGAAACCAGCGCCCCCATGGGTCTCTTCATGCCGAAGGATTCCGCCAGGTCACGGGTCACATCCTGGATGATGACGCCCAGCCAGCCGCGGCTCACGCGACCACTTTCCTTCAGCTGTTGCGCCACTTCCATGGCCACTTCGATAGGTATGGCAAAGGACAGGCCCATGAAGCCGCCGGTGCGGCTGTAGATCTGGGAGTTCACGCCCACCACCTCGCCGTCGAGGTTGTACAGCGGGCCGCCGGAATTGCCGGGGTTGATGGCCACGTCGGTCTGGATGAAGGGCACATAGTTCTCGCGCGGCAGGCTACGGCCCTTGGCACTGACGATGCCGGCGGTAGCGGAATAATCGAAGCCAAAGGGTGAACCGATGGCCAGCACCCAGGAGCCTACTTCCAGATCCTCGCTCTTGCCGATACGGGCCACCGGCAGATTGTTGGCGTCGATCTTCAACACGGCCACGTCACTGCGTTCATCCAGCCCCACGACTTCCGCGATGAGCTCGCGACGGTCACTGAGCCGGACGATGATCTCCTCGGCGTCCTTTACCACGTGATTATTGGTCAGGATGTAGCCATCGGCGGACACGATCAGCCCGGAGCCCAGGGAGCGGGCCTCCCGTTCCAACGGCCCGTTGCCGGGCGCTCCCGGAGCACCCCCGGGACCACCCTCGCCAAAGAAGTGGCGGAACAGGTCGCCCAGTGGACCCTCGGGCATGTCCGGGATCTCCAGCCCTTCCGGCAGGCCCGGGTGGCGCCCGGCGGCAACCTTCTGGGTGGTACTGATATTCACCACGGCGGGACTCGCCTCCTTCACCAGACCGGTGAAATCCGGCAGCCCGGCCTGCGCCCATGCCTGAGTGGTCAACAGGGTGCACAGTAGCAGTACGGCCAGTGCACGCGGCAATCCACGAATGACTATTCCACTCATAACGTCTCCAGTTTCGCTATTCACGATATCTTATGGTTCAACAGCCCGGTAGTCATGCCACCTGCGGGCTGGGCAGTGCCAAGGCGGCGCAGGATTACCGGTTGGTAACGGGCATCCTCGCGGATGCGGCGCGCATGATGGCGCAACCAGCCGATCCCGATTGCCAAGCCCAGTCCACCAAAGAAGATACTGAGCAGGTCCGCCTCTTGCACCAGCAGCCGTTCCGCCAGGTGGGCCCCGAACAGGGCACCGCCCAGCAGACCAAGCAAGGGCACCAGGTAGACGGCCAGGGCGCCCCGCACCAGGGCCTGTTCCGACAGACCAATGACCACCTGTTCACCCACGACCGCCCGGGCATCGTTCAGCACCCGCACCCGGGTGCGGCGCTGCCCCAGCACCTTGGCCAGCGTGGCGGTACCGCAACCCTTGTTGGCGGCGCAGCTCCCGCAGGTGCTGGCCCGCTGGGTCTGCACCCAGGCAAAACGTCCCTCGCACGCCACCACCTCGGCCCGTTCCTCAATCATGCTGGCTCTCCGCCAACCGCCTGACGGACCGGGCCACCAGTTCCACGGCTTCCATGGGCACCTCACCCACCGCCGTCACCTGGTAGTCGCCCGCCAGGGTACCGAAGGCATTGACGGCGCCACGGCGGGATCCACCCTCGATGACGTCCTCATCGGAGCCGGCCGGCTCGATATAAACGGAAATCGTTGCCAGGCCATCACCATATACCAGGTGCTCCAGCTGGTCGAAGTGGTCGGGACTGGTATAGCGGTTGTGGTGCTTGAGCTGGAAGCCCGGCGGCAGCTCGCCGATCTCCCAGTGCAGGTCCGACAGATCCACCGCCGCCCCGGGACCTTCGTCACGGTGATCCTTCCAGGTGAAATCCTGGCCACTGAGGGCGGGTTGCAGATCACTGTCGGGAATCGTGGCGGGTAACTCCAGCTCCGTGAACATCATCTGTTCGACCGTGCGTCCCTGCTCGTCCTGCACCATGGATTTCAGCATCAGGTCGCTTTCCACGTCCAGCCACAGGCGGTGGCCGTAGCGGTACGGGTCGCGGGGCTGCACCGCGATCACCCGCGCCAGGCGTCCGATGACCCGGTCCTCGCCATCGACCCGGATTTCGTAGTAACGGGTCAGACGCTCGAGGTCCTGCAGCCATTTGCTGCGCAGGGGGCTGCGCGGCTTGCTGGCGCGCACCATGACCGACTCCCGGTCGGGCAGTATGCAGGTGACCTTCTCGTTGTCGCGTAACACCTCGCGCGCCACACCGGTCAGGGAATGGAGCCGCTCGCGCTCGCCGTCCTCGTCCCTGCGATGCACCACACGCATGGTTTCCATGCGGCCATTGTGCAGGTAGACGAAGGTACCGACGTAGTTGCGCTGCTGGACCGCCTGGGACATGCGATCCAGCCAGTGCAGGGCCTCGTCCTCCGCCGCCGGCAACCCTGCCGACAGGAGGCCCAGGAGCCCGAGCATCAGGAGCCTACTGATCATTCATTCCCACTGTCGTAGCCGACGATGCGCACATAGGGCAACACGCCCTGCACGCCGCTGCTGGCGGCGTACTCGTTATGCTGTACCAGGTAGCCGTTGAGGCGGCCGCCCGCCGGCGCGGGCCGGCGTTCCCACACCTCCCCGCTGGCCACCAGTTCGGTGGCGGGCAGTCCCGCGCTGGCCACCTGGGGCGTCGACGAGCCGGTGGTACCAGGGTCCACGTTCTGCAGGGCCAGCACCGCCACCAGGGCCACGGAGGCGGCCACCGCCACTCCCGCCAGAGGCTTGGCCAACCGCAGCCAGGGTCCCGACCGGGCCTGGTAGGCCGGTTCCGCCTCGATGGCATGCATGACCCGGTCCACGAAGCGGCCGTCCACCGGCATGGCCACCCGGTTGTTCAGTACATCCCGCATCAGCTGATAACGGCCCAGGCACTCACGCAGACCGCCATCCCGCGCCAGCCGCTCCAGCAGCAGGGCGTGTTCGGCGGCGGGCAGTTCGTCGTCCACCAGGGCGGACAGTTGTTCCTGTAGGCTTTGTGTCATGTCATTTACTCCCCGGCATGGCCCGAAAGCAGGGGCCGGATCCGGTTGTCGATGGCCTCGCGGGCCCGGAAGATCCGCGAACGCACCGTCCCGACGGGACATTCCATGGTGGTGGCGATTTCCTCGTAACTCATGCCTTCCAGCTCCCGCAGGGTAATGGCCGTGCGCAGATCCTCCGGCAGGGCGTCGATGGCCTGGATGATGGTGCTCTGGATCTCATCCCGGAGCAGCAGCCCCTCCGGGGTATCCTGCTCCTTGAGACTGTCCACACCGTCGTACTGTTCCGCGTCCCGCGCATCGATGTCGTCCCCGGGGGGGCGGCGTCCCTGGGCCACCAGATGGTTCTTCGCCGTATTGATGGCGATCCGGTACAGCCAGGTGTAAAAGGCGCTGTCACCCCGAAAGGACGGCAGGGCGCGATAGGCCTTGATAAAGGCCTCCTGGGAGACATCCAGTACCTCGCTGGGGTCGTGGATGTAGCGGGCGATGACTTTGCCGAGGCGGTGCTGGTACTTGCGCACCAGAACATCGAAGGCCGTCTTGTCGCCGCGCTGAACCCGCTCCACCAGCTCCTGATCAACACTGCGTTCGCCCATCCGGGCCTGTCTCCTTTCACAACCCGGATGCCGTCAATCGTCGCTCAGCAGCGTAGACCACGTCCGCCGGGGATAGTTCGCCAGGATGTCTCTATTAAGGTAAGGTAGGCGCGCGGCAGCCGGGACCAAGCCCCGGCTGCCGCGCGCGAGGCGTCAACATACCCGATTTGCCCGGCAGCCACCACCGATGCAGCAGCAACGAGACTACGACGTACTGATTATTGGCAGCGGGGCCGCGGGCTTGAGCTGCGCCCTGCGCCTGCCCGGCGAGCTGCGGGTGGCGGTGCTGTCCAAGGGTCCGCTGCGCGAGGGCAGCACCTTCTACGCCCAGGGCGGGGTGTCCGCCGTGCTGGACCAGGACGACTCCGTCGATGCCCATATTGCCGACACCATGGCCGCCGGAGCGGGTCTCTGTGACCCGGCGGCGGTACGCTACACCGTGGAACATGGCGCCGCCGCCATCGGCTGGCTGATCGACCTGGGTGTGCCCTTTACCCGCGAGGAGAAGGCCGACGGTCGCCAGGACTACCATCTCACCCGCGAGGGCGGCCACCGCCACCGACGCGTGATCCACGCGGCCGACGCCACCGGCAAGGCCATCGAAAACAGCCTGGAGGCGGAGACCCGCCGGCGCGAGAACATCGACCTCTACGAACGGCACATCGCCGTCGACCTGATCACCAGCGCCAAGCTGGGCCTGCAGGACCCGCGCTGTCTGGGGGCCTATGTGCTGGACCGGGAGAGCGGCCACGTGGAGGTTTTCCGCGCCCGCAGCCTGGTGCTGGCCTCCGGCGGGGCCAGCAAGGTCTACCTCTATACCAGCAACCCGGATACCGCCAGCGGCGATGGCATCGCCATGGCCTGGCGCGCCGGCTGCCGGGTGGCCAACCTGGAATTCAACCAGTTCCATCCCACCTGCCTGTACCATCCCCTGGCCAAGTCCTTCCTGATCACCGAGGCGGTGCGCGGCGAGGGCGGGCGGCTGCTGCTGCCCGACGGCACCCGTTTCATGCCGCGATTCCATCCCCAGGGCGAACTGGCGCCGCGCGATATCGTCGCCCGCGCCATCGACCACGAGATGAAGCGCCTGGGGATCGACCATGTGCTGCTGGACATCAGCCACAAGCCGGCCGCGTTCATCACCGAGCACTTCCCCACCGTGTATGGCCGCTGCCTGGAACTGGGCATGGACATGACGAAGGAACCGATCCCGGTGGTACCCGCCGCCCACTACACCTGTGGTGGCATCCGCACCGACCTGCACGGGCGCACCGATGTGCCCGGCCTGTACGCAATCGGAGAGTGCGCCCATACCGGCCTGCACGGCGCCAACCGCATGGCCAGCAACTCGCTGCTGGAATGCCTGGTATTCGCCCAGGCCGCCAGCGAGGACATCCACGCACGGCTGGCCGGCATCCCGCTGCCGCCGGACCTGCCGTCCTGGGACGAATCACGGGTCACGGATTCCGACGAGGAGGTGGTGGTCAGCCACAACTGGGACGAGCTGCGGCGGTTCATGTGGGACTACGTGGGCATCGTGCGTACCGACAAGCGCCTCCAGCGGGCGCGCCGGCGCGTCGAGCTGCTACAGCAGGAAATACTGGAATACTATAGTAATTTCCGGGTAAGCAATGACCTGCTGGAGCTGCGCAACCTGGTCCAGGTGGCGGAATTGATCATTCGCTCGGCCCAGTCGCGCAAGGAAAGCCGCGGCCTGCACTACACCCTCGACTACCCGGAGGCCGATACCCGCCACCCGCCGCGGGACACGGTACTGGTACCCGACGCCCCGGCCTTGGAAACCGCGCCGGAAGTCGTGCAAGGCCACCTGTAGGAGCGGGTCACCCCGTGGTGAAATCCGCCGGCGGCTCCAGGTCCACCGCCTCGCATTCCACCGCGGTCACCCGCGCCGCCGGCGGGCCCACCCACAGCCACTCACGCAGGACCGCCAGGTCCTTGTCCGGGCCACAGGCCAGCACCTCCACCGAGCCGTCGTCCAGGTTGCGGGCATGACCGCAGAGGCCCAGCTCGCGTGCCTGCTTGCGGGTGGAGGCGCGAAAGAACACACCCTGCACCCGGCCACTGACCCGGCAACGCAGGCAGCGGGTCATGGCAGGCGGATACTGGCCGCCATGCCCGGACGCAGGTTCCGCTCCGCCGGGGCGTCAAAAGCCACCACCAGGGCATAACGCGGCAGACCCTCCCCTGCCAGCGGCTGCCAGCCCAGCGTCTGCACCTTGGCATCGTAGCGCTGCCCGGCCACCAGGACTTCCAGGCTCATGCCCGGCTGGATGCGCGGCAGGATCTCCGAAGTCAGTTCGGCACGTGCCCGCCACTGGCCCTCCTGGGCCAGTTCCAGCAGGGGCATGGGCTGTTCGTGGCTGACCACGGCCTGGCCCGGTTGCACCATGACGAGCACTACCCGCCCGTCCCAGGGCGCCCGCAGGATGCGCTGGTCGCGGAGCTGTTGCAGCTCGGCCTGCCGCGAGCGCGCGGCCATCAGCCGGGTACGGGCCTCGGCCAGGGCGATATCCGCCAGTTGCAGCTCATGTTCCGCCAACAGGGTGCGGTCGTAGAGTTCCCGGGTCCGGTCCCGTTCCCGCTCGGCCTCGGCCAGCCGTACCTCGGCCTCCTCGATCCCCGCCCCGGCCTCCGCCAGATGGGCCTCCAGTGCCCGGCTATCGAGACGCAGCAGTTCCTGGCCGGCCTGCACCATCTCCCCGGCGCTCACGTGCACCCGCTGTACCAGGCCCGATTCCGGTGTGGCAATCACCAGGTGCCGCCCCCAGTCCAACTGCGCCGGAAGCTCCTCGGCCTGCACCAGGCCCGTATGCCACAGGCAGGTGCCCAGCAACAATCCGCGCATCCAACTACTCATTCGCATCCCCTCCGCGCAGCGGACTCCAGTCCGGATTATCGGTCAACATGGCCAGTCGCGCCCAGGCCAGGGCCAGCTCGTATTCATTGCGGGCCTGGCGCAGGCGCATTTCGGAAAACCGCACCATGGCATCACCCAGGTCGCTGGTGAATTCCATTTCGTACTCGGTCCGTTTCTGATCCAGCTCCAGGTCGCGGAATTCCGTATTGACCCGCACCTCCTCCCGTTGCACCTGCAACAGCTGAATCTCCTGCAGCAACTCGAACAACTGCTGCCTCAGCGCCCACTCGGCTTCCAGCAGGGCCGCCTCGGTGGCGCGCAAATCGGCCCGCGCCAGGGCGCTGTCGGCGGCCACGCGACCTCCAGTGCCCAAGGGAATTTCCAGGCGCAGTTCCGCTTCCAGGTCGTCATCGGAACCGGTCTGGCGATAATATTCACCTGCCGCCAGGCTGCCGCTGAGCACCGGCCGGCCACCGCTGCGGGCCGCCGCCAACCGTTGCCGACCCGCGGCCACCTCGGCGCGCAGGGCCAGCAAGCGAGGATTGCGAGCCAGGGTGACGGCCTCGATTTCCTCCAACTCCGGCGCGGGACGACCGTTGCCGGGGAAGTACGGCTGCACCAGCGTCGAAGACAGTTTGCCGGGTTGTGCCAGGGCCTGGGCAAGTCGGGCGCGGCTGTTGCGCTGTTCGATCTGGGCACGGTGACGATCGAGCCGCACCTTCTGGTACACGCTCTCCAGGCCCAGTAACTCCACGTCGCTCATCTGTCCCAGCTCATGGCGATTACGGGCGCGATCGGTGCGCACATAGGCAATGGCCATGGCCTCGTCCTGCACCTGGAAGGCGAAATCCGCGAGCCGCACCTCCAGGAAACGCGCCATCACGTCCAGACTACGTTGCTGGCGTACCGCCTCCAGGTGATGGTCCAGTCCCGTACTGGACGCCTCGGCAGCCGCCACCCGGGCGCGGGTCTGGCCGAAATCATAGAGTCTGCGGTTCAGTTGCAGGCGAATGTCGGAATCGTTGCGGGTATCGCGGAGCTGCCGCCCCAGCTCGGAAGGCTCCACGGCCCGGGCGCGGGCCAGCAGGGACACCTCGGTACCGTAGCGGGATTCCGCCAGCTGGCGCTCCGCCTCGGCGGCCTCCTGGCGCGCCTGGGCCAGCAACAGTTCGGGATGAAGACCCTGGCTGTGCGCCAGCGCGGCCTCCAGGGTGAGGGGATCGGGAAGCTCCTGCGCCAGCGCCCCGGCCAGCCACAGGACCAGGGTGACGGTGCCAAACGCCGTCAGGGGTAGACGTGCCCCGCTCATGGCCGGGCAGTCTGTCCGCGCTCGCGCTTGTAGCGGGTGAAGGGCATGTCCTGGTAATGACCCTCGGACACGTACTCGCCCAGCCAGAGGAATTCATCCACACCGGAGGTGGCCCCGGTAAAACGGGCCACAGGTTCGCCCTCCAGGTTATAGAACTGGAATACGGGTGTGGCGCGCACCCGGTTTTGCTTGAAGGCGAAATCCTTCTCGCTCATGTGCTCGCCGTTGAAATCGATGATTTCCAGGTCACCGCCCACATCCACGACAAAACTCAGGAAGCGCTCGCGGTAAAAGTCCTGTACCCGGGGCTGATTGAGCACCGTCTGTTTCATGCGGTGACAGAAGGGGCACTCGTCCATTTCGAAAAACAGCAGAATGCCTTTCTTGCCCTCCTCCCGGGCACGGGCCAGCTCCTCGGGGAAATCCCCGAAACTCTGGTTGAAAAAGTGTTCAAGGGGGTCACGGGGTTCCTCGGCCAGGACCAGGAAACTCGCCAGCATGCCAATCCACAACAGGTGTCGCCAGGTTTTCATCAGGAACCTCCCTCACGCCGGTCGGAAGATTTCGCCTTGCGGGCCTCGATATAGGTTTCCAGCTGCTCGCCGGTGATGGGGCCCACCTGGCGGGCCACGGCATGGCCCTCGGGATCGATCACGAAGGTGGTGGGCAGGCCGGGGATGGATCCCAGTGGCGAATCCGAGAAGGGATCGGCACGCAATATGGGGTAGGACACCATGTGTCGCGCAACAAAGGCCGTCAGCTGGTCAGTGCTGATGTCTTCGTAGTTGACCCCCACGACCACGGCCTCGCGATCCTTGTTACGTTCGTGAAAATCCACCAGGTCGGGGATTTCCTCCAGGCAAGGTGGGCACCAGGTGGCCCAGTAGTTCACCACCACCCATTTGCCGCGATACTGTTCCAGGGAGTGCGATTCACCCTGCATGTCGGGCAATGCGAACTTCACGGGGGCCTCCGCCAGCACGGCAAAGGGCAAGATACAGGCCAGCAACCACGCCGGCATCCAGTTGAACTTCATACCAACCTCATTTGAAAGGGCAGGTGCCAGCACCAGCCTGCCACCATACCGGAAATTCCGCAATTCGTGCATGATGTCCATCAAGGCTGATAAACAGCTCTTGCCGGCGGGATATTCCACGGCCTGCAATCAAAAGTCATGGAACTTATAATGAGACTCCATGAATGTGAAAATTGTTCCCCAGGCAAGGCCGTGACACCATGACCCACATCCGCGAGCAGGACTTCGTGCGCAGCATCCAGGACGCCCTGCAGTACATCTCCTACTACCATCCACCGGATTTCCTGCACGCCATGCACCGCGCCTACGAGGCCGAACAGGCACCCGCAGCGCGGGATGCCATCGCCCAGATCCTGGTCAATTCCCGGCTTTGTGCCGAAGGGCACCGACCTATCTGCCAGGACACGGGCATCGTCACCGTATTCCTGAAGGTCGGCATGGAGGTACGCTGGGAAGCGCAATCGAGCGTGGCGGACATGGTCAATGAAGGCGTGCGGCGCGCCTACCAGGACCCCGACAATCCCCTGCGGGCCTCCATCGTGGCGGACCCCGCCGGCGCGCGCACCAACACGGGCGACAACACCCCGGCCGTGATCCATACGGAGCTGGTGCCCGGCGACAAGGTCGAGGTGACCCTCGCCGCCAAGGGAGGCGGTTCCGAGAACAAGGCCCGGTTTGCCGTACTCAATCCCAGTGACGATCTGCTGGAGTGGGTGCTCGACCAGGTCCCTGACATGGGCGCCGGCTGGTGCCCGCCGGGCATGCTCGGCATCGGCATCGGCGGCACGGCGGAGAAGGCCATGCTGCTGGCCAAGGAGGCCCTGATGGAACCCATCGACATCCAGGAACTGAAGGCGCGCGGACCGCAGGGGACACTGGAACGGTTGCGCCTGGAAATCCACGACAGGGTCAACGCCCTGGGTATCGGCGCCCAGGGCCTGGGCGGGCTGACCACGGTGCTGGACGTCAAGATTCGCGACTATCCCACCCATGCGGCCTCCAAGCCCGTCGCGCTCATCCCCAACTGCGCCGCCACCCGCCATGTGCATTTCCAGCTCGATGGCAGCGGTCCCGCCCGCCTCGATCCACCGCGCCTGGCGGACTGGCCCAGGCTCGACTGGGAACCGGGGGCCGGGGCGCGGCGGGTGAACCTGGATCGGCTGGACAGAACGTCCCTGCAGGACTGGCAGCCCGGCGAGACCCTGCTGCTCAGTGGTCACCTGCTCACCGGCCGCGACGCCGCCCACAAGCGCATTCTGGACCTGCTCGCCCGTGGCGAGCCCCTGCCGGCCGGGCTGGACTTCCATAACCGCTTCATCTACTACGTGGGCCCGGTGGACCCGGTGCGGGACGAGGCGGTGGGGCCCGCCGGCCCCACCACTGCCAGCCGCATGGACAAGTTCACCGCACCCCTGCTGGAGCAGACCGGGCTCATCGGCATGATCGGCAAGGCCGAGCGCGGCCCGGCGGCCATCGAGGCCATCCGCGCCCACCAGGCGGTCTACCTGATCGCCACGGGTGGCGCTGCCTACCTGGTGTCACGTGCGATCCGCGCGGCGCGGATAGTGGCCTTTCCGGAGCTGGGCATGGAGGCGATCTACGAGTTCGAGGTGGAGGACATGCCGGTGACCGTGGCCGTGGACAGCCGCGGGGTATCGGTGCATACGTCCGGCCCGCGGGCCTGGCGCCAGCGCATCGCCGCCCTGCCAAACCTGGCTTCAGGTGACGCAAAAATAGTATGATCAGAAGCTTGCGCCAAAAGAAGCCGGTATCTTGAAACTCACCATCCCTGCCCAGCACGCCCAGCTCGACTCCGCCGTGGAAATCCGCCCGCGCGCCCTGCGGGAATGGGTGGATGCCCTGCCCTGCCTCGCCCCGGAGCTGGCGGCCCGGCAAGTGCGGGAACAGCTGCAGCGGCTCAACCGACAGCCGCTGCCGGCCAGCCAGCGCCTGGAGTTGCTGGACCTGTTCGCCATCCCGTACTGGCGCCTGTTCGATGCCCTGCTGGCCACCCCGGAGGCCCGCATCCCGGCCACGGAACAGCAGGCCATCGCCACCGCACTGGAGCGCTGCTGCCAGGGGCTTGCCTTCGGCTACAAGATCGCCGTCCAGGACAGCCTGGGGGAACATCGCCTGTTCGGGGGTGCCAAGGTCCGCCAGCGCACCCTGCTGCAGGCCATCCAGTACCTGGGCCAGCAGCTCAGACACCGCTATGCCGGCTACCAGCGCCCGCCCGCCAGCCTGTGGACCGAAATCGACCAACTCTATCGCCACGCCCGCCAGGCCGGCTGCCACCAGACCCCGCTGTCCGGTCAGCGCGGTGATACCACCAGTATCGAGCAGGCCTTCCAGGAAGTGGTACTGCTCAAGGTGGGGGATCCCTTTCAGCTGCCCGCGAATGGACTCTGGGAGGTATGGCGCTACCTGCGCCAGCACGCCCGGCTGGCCCGTCTGGAGCCCTGGAAGGATGACGCGCAGGATACCTGCCTCTACCTGCCGGCCACCAACCCCCGGGCCGATGGCTTTCGCCATGGACTGGGGCTGGATCTCAGGGTCCTGCGGCAAACCGTCCGGCAGCACATCGATCAGCTGCGCAACCACGGCGCACCCACGGAGCTGGGGATGAGCGAACAGGTACGGGCGAATGGCGCACAGCACATCCTGGAACGGCTATTACTGGGCTGGCAGCAGCAGGTGGAGCGCAAGGCGGAACGCAGTATCCCGCAGGCAGACGCGGAACTGGTGATCGGTCTGGAAGCCGCCTTCTGTCATCTCAACCGCGGCCTCGCCTTCGACCGTCACGCCTATGCGGAACCCGGGGATGAGCGCAACGGGGAGATCGACCTCGGTGCGCAACTGGCCCAATGGGACCCGTCCCGGGAGGCGGAATTTCCCAGCCTGCCCTGTCGGGTAGTGAATCGCGGCGCCGGCGGGGTTGGCCTGCAGTGCGGTAGTGCACTGGAGAAGGCTCCACGGGTAGGCGCACTGGTCGGCATCCGCAGCCAGGCCCGCGGCAACGAGGAACCGGGCATCTGGTTCGTCGCCAGCCTGCGCTGGCTGCGCGCGGAAACCCATGGCTTCGAACTCGGTGCCCAGTACCTGGCCCGCGAACCCGTGCCCCTGGCGGTACGCAGCCGGCAACCGGGACAACGCGGAAACGAATACCATCCCGCCCTGCGCACCGACCTGCGCCAGAGCGAACGCCTTTGGCGCATGCTCATCACCCCGCCGGGACTGTTCGCAGCGGGCCGCCACCTGGAACTGGTACAGGGCGGGCGCCGTGAACAGGTACGCTGCGTCAAGCTGCTGGAGAGCGGCGGCGGTTTCGAGCGCTTCCGGTTCGAACCCCTGTAGGCGCGCCCCACCCCTGCGTCACCAATGAAAAAGGACCCTTACGGGTCCTTTTTCAGTACGGAACACGGCTGGATCAGCGCAGGGTCACGCTGCCACCCAGGTACTCGCGGTCACTTTCCTCCACCACGCCGATGGACCAGGCGCCGCGGTTACGGGCATGGTTCACGGCGGCACTCACCTCGGACGCGGAGGGGTTCTGATCCACGCTGAACTGCTGGCCGGGATGGATCAGATCGGCATCGCTGATCTTATCGCGGTTGGTCTTGTAGATCAGCGGCCACTGGTAGGGGTTGTTGTAGACGTCGGAACGTCCGGAGATCTTCCACAGGCTGTCACCGCTTACGACGGTGTACTGTGTCATGCTGCCACGCAGCTCCGCCATCAGGCCGGTGAGCAGATCATAGGCCTTGCGGCCCTCGGCATTGGCAATGGCCGCGGAGGCAGCCCGCAGGGTGGAGCTCTGCTCGGCGCTCAGGCCGCTGGCACCCTCTGTCTTGGCGAGCATGATCTTGGCCTTTTCCAGGTAGTACTGGTTGACGGCCAGTTGTGCCTCGTTGCGGGCCTTGGTGGCCATTTTCAGGGCGGTATCATGGTCACCCTCCGAGGCGGCCTTCTCGGCGCTGGCCAGAAACTTCTCGGTGTCACGCCAGATCCAGTTCAGGGACTTGGCCTCGGCGATCGCGGCCTTGGCATCGGCAATCATCTGGGATGCCGCGGTGGCGGTCTGCGACTGGGGGGCAACGGCCGGCTCCGGCGGAGTCGTAGCACAGCCCGCGGCCACTCCCAAGGTGAGAGCCATCATCAAAAGGTGCTTACGGCAAAAGGGATTAGTCATGGAATCAACTCCGCTGCTGGTGGTCAAAAGAACATGTTTTTCTTGGCATTTCTTACTATATTCGGACTTCGGAACCAGGCCCGCTCCTAGGAACCTAACACCCGGGTGCAAGGGCGGTCAAGCTGGCCCCTGGCCACAAAGAGCCCTCGGGACTGTTAGACGCAACAACCCCTCCCTACATTCCCTCGGAATCCTGTGGCGGGGTCTTTTCCGCCTGTTCACGGGCCAGCACAGCCTGCTCGCGCGCCCCCCGGGCGTTGCGACGTGCCTCCCGATAGTGGCCGGATTCCAGCTCCCGCTCGGCCTGCTCCAGCAGCGAGCGGGCGGCAAGCAGGGTATCCCGGGCCACGCGCTCGGCACCGGCCGCATGGGCGGCCTGAATGGCCTGGCGGGCATCGCTCATTTCCTGAACGGGCGCGCTCACGCAGGCAGTCAGTGCGAAAATAATACCCAGGAGTAGGTTGCGAAGTGGCAGGGTGCGAATGCTCGGCATCTAGGTTCGGTCTCGGCCCGGATATGATCCGACCCGATCCTAACAGGTTCGGCAAGCGCCAACCGTAGCACCGGCCCCCGGTACCGTCAAGACACGGGGCCATGGACGTCGACGTCCGGCTTTTGGGACAATACCTCGCGGGGCTGTCGCGACACCTCCACCACCAGAGGACAAGTACATGGTCAAACCCGCCGCCATCCTGTACCACAACCCGCGCTGCTCCAAGTCGCGCCAGACCCTGGAATTGCTGCGTGCACAGGGCCTGGAACCCGAGGTCGTCGAGTATCTCAAGACCCCGCCCACGGCCGCGGAACTGGAACGGATTCTCAAGCTGCTGGGCCGTGAACCCCGGGAACTCCTGCGCACCGGCGAAGCCGAATACCAGGGACTGGGCCTGGACGACCCGGCCCTGAGCCGCGCGGCGCTGATCCAGGCAATGGTGGAGCACCCGAAACTCATCGAGCGACCCATCCTGCTCACCAACCGCAAGGCGGCCCTGGGCCGCCCACCGGAAAACGTACTGGAGATCCTCTGATGGCCGATGTCCTGGTCCTGTACTACAGCCGCCACGGTGCCACCCGGGAGATGGCACAACGCATCGCGCGCGGCATCGAGCAGGTGCCCGGCATGCAGGCGCGCTTGCGCACCGTGCCCGCCGTATCCACCGTGTGCGAAGCCACCGAGGACAGCATCCCCGCCGAGGGGGCGCCTTACGTCAGCCTGGACGATCTGCGCCAGTGCGCCGGCCTGGCCTTGGGCAGCCCCACCCGCTTTGGCAACATGGCCGCGCCCCTGAAGTATTTTCTCGACAGTACCAGCAGCCTCTGGCTGGGCGGTGAACTGGCGGGCAAACCGGCCGCCCTGTTCACCTCCACTTCCAGTCTGCACGGCGGCCAGGAGGCCACCCTGCTGTCCATGATGCTGCCTCTGCTGCACCATGGCATGCTGATCCTGGGTATCCCCTACAGTGAAACCGAATTGCTGCACACCCGCACCGGTGGCACGCCTTACGGGGCCAGCCACCTGGCCGGACCCGACAGCGACCTGCCGCTGAGCGATTCCGAAAAACAGCTGTGCAGCGCGCTTGGACAACGCCTGGCACAGGCCGCCGCGAAACTGCAATGAAGAGCACCCCCTGGCTGGTCCTGACCCTGGGTGGCTACTTCGGCACCTTCCTGCTGCTGGTGGCCTGGTATGGCTGGCTCAGCCCCTCCCTGCACCTGCCGGCCGCCTTCGTACTGATATTGTTGTGCACGCCGCTGCTGTTCCCCCTGCGCGGCCTGTTGCACGGCCGGCCCTATACCGTGGGCTGGAGCCTGTTCCTGGCGCTGTTCTATTTCACCCACGGCGCGGTGGAGGCCTACAGCACGCCGGAAGATCGCCTGTACGGACTGCTGGAGGTGCTGTTCAGCTTCCTCTGGTTTTGCGGCGGTATCCTGTATGTACGCAGCCATGCGCGGCAACGTCGGCATGACGTGGAATCCGCGGGGTCGACGTGATACGCGACTGATCCGCAGCCGGGCAGCGGTGCTTCAACGGTTGCGCAGCAGGACTTCGCGCACGAAAGGAATGGTCAGGCGCCGCTGGGCCGCGAGAGAGGCCAGATCGAGCCGATCCAGCAATTCGAAAAGCGCCGGCAGGTCACGGGGACAGCGACGCAGCAGGTAGTCGCCGGTATCGCCCGGCAGATCGAGGCCGCGACTGGCGGCGCGCAGCTGCAGGGCCGCCAGGCGCTCGGCATCATCGAGTTCCCGCAGGCGGTACAGCACACCCCAGTGCAGGCGCGATACCAGGTCCGGCAGCGCCAGGCCCAGTTCCTCCGGACGGCCGTCGCCCGCCACCAGCAGCGCTCCTCCCTGTTCACGCACCCGGTTGTAGAGGTGGAACAGGGCTTCCTCCCAGGCAGCATGCCCCGCCACCCGCTGCAGGTCGTCCAGGCACAGCAGTTCCTGCTGATCCAGCCCTTCCAGCACCGCCGGCGCCAACAGGGGATCCAGGGGCAGGTACCAGGCCGCGTGCCCCTGTTCGCGTGCCGCGGCACAGGTTGCCTGCAGTAAATGGGACTTGCCCGTGCCGGGCGCGCCACTGCAGTAGACCATGCGGGCGCCGTCCCCCGGCAAGGCGCGCAGGGCCGCGAGCACTTCGGCGTTGGGACCGGCGAAGAAATTCCGGAACCGCGCATGATCGCCCAGCCGCAGCCCCAGGGGCAGTTGTGGATGCACGGCGCTCACTCCTTGCCTTCGTAGACATCGCTGTCGAGGTATTGCCGGTAGGCGTAACGCAGCAAGACCATCACCACCGAGGCCACGGGCAGGGCCAGCAGCACACCGACGAAGCCGAACAGCTGGCCACCGGCCATGACGGCGAAGATCACCGCCACGGGATGCAGACCGATGCTGTCTCCGACCAGCTTCGGGGTCAGCACCAGGCTTTCCAGCAACTGTCCGACTCCGAATACCACCACCACCCACAACAAAGGCATGAACTCCTGGAACTGGAACCAGCCTGCCAGCAGGGCCGCCAGGACACCAATGGTAAAACCCAGGTAGGGCACGAAACTCACCAGGCCCGCCAGCAAGCCGATCAACAGCGCCAGCTCGAGCCCGATGATCCAGAGGCCCAGGGTATAGACCAGCCCCAGGGCCAGCATGACCAGCAATTGACCGCGCAGGAAGGCACCCAGCACCGTATCGGATTCGCCGGCCAACTGGCGTATGGTGGGCGCCCAGTCGCGCGGCAACATCTGGTCGATGCGTCCGATGAGTCCCTGCCAGTCACGCAGCAGATAAAAGGCCACCACGGGAATCAGCACCAGGTTGACCAGCCAACCGAACAGCGCCAACCCGGAACGCGTCACGGACTCCAACACCCGCGCCGCCAGGCCGCCCGCCTCGCGCCAGTGAGCGGTCAAGGATTCCTTCAACTGCTCGATGTCCAACAGGGCCTCGGTTTCCACGCCCGCCAGCCCACCGAGAAAAGGCAGGGCCGTACCCTGGAGCCACTCCAGGGTACGCGGCAACTGCACGACCAGCGCCGCCTCGATCTGCTTCACCAGCAGCGGCACCAGGAACAGCATCAGGATCAGCACGGCCAGGGTAAACAGGATAAATACCAGCACCACGGCGCTGGTGCGCGACAGCCGTGCCCCCTGCAGCCGCTCCACCAGGGGGCTGCCCAGGTAGGCGATCAGCGCCGCGGCCAGAAAAGGAGTCAATACCGGGGCCAACAGGTACACCAACCAGCCGCTGATCAGCAGCATCCCCAGCCAGAACCAACTGCGTGCTTCCGTCATCCTGTCACTCCCTTGTCCCCGCATGCCGACGGGCACGCTGGCTCCAGGTCCAGACATAATCCAGGCCACTCCAGACGGTGGCAAGCACCACCATGGCCTCCAGCATCAGCATCCAGAAGGGGCCCAGCAGGGCATGGACCTGGTTGAAGACCACCAGCAGAACCAGGGCGATCTGCAACACCGTATTCACCTTGCTCACCCAGCTCGGATCGGCGTCCAGGGGCGCCACGCGAAAATGGTAGGCAATGGCGCCGGACACGATCACCAGGTCGCGAAGCAACACCAGGCCCACCAGGTAAACGGGCAACAGACCCAGGTAGCCGAGCGTAACGAAGGCGCTGACCAGCAGCAGTTTGTCGGCCAGGGGATCGAGCAGGCCGCCGAGGCGGCTGGTCCAGCCGTAGCGCTTGGCCAGGAAACCGTCCAGGCCGTCGGAGAACCCGGCAATGAAAAACAGCACCAGGGCGTCGAAATAGCGCTCCTCCAGCAACAGCCAGACGAAGGGCGGCACCATCAGGATGCGCAGCCAGGTGATCAGGTTGGGAATATCGCGTCGGTTCACGGTTGCAGGCGATAATACCGGGAACCGGCATCCGGGTCGGGACGCAGCACCGAGCCGAGGGTCAGCGCCCGTTCCAGGCTCGCCACGTCACCCTGCAGTTGCAGCAGATACTCGGCACGATCCTCGGCCAGGGTCTGCAGGCGCGCGGATCGGATCGCAGACAAGCTGGCGAAATAACGGTTCAGGCGCACGTAGTCCCCGGTATCCGTCACCCCCGTCACGGTGATCCGCAAGCGGGCGCCATCGCCGCCACTATCCAGCACCGCGTAGCGGGCGGCCAGTTCGTCCGCGACCCGTTCCATGCCTTCCGCGACCAGTTCGCCCTGGTTCGCATCGCTGCCGCTCCAGCGCTGTTCATTGTCCTGCACCTGCAGGATCCAGCTGGCCTGCCAGGCACCCGTCCCGCTCTGGTGCAGGCGGCCGATCAGCAGGGCCTGTGGATGGTAACGCCGGGAGGCCGCCTGCACCGGCTCCAGGAAACCACCCCAGACATCGGAAAAACCCACCCGGCCACGGTCTTCCAGGTCCATCAAGGGGAAGATCAACGGCAGGCCGCGGCGCCGTGCCACGCTCACCAGCCGTTCCTTGGCCTCGGCCACATCCGGCTCACCCAGCAATTGGCGCCGGCCCCGCTCTTCCACCGCCAGCCAGACCAGGATCTCCGGTCGCTCGTCACCCCAGTAGGGCAGACCCCGCTCTCGCAGTGCCCCTTCCAGGCCGGCACCATCGAAACGCACCCACAGGCGCCAGGGTTCCTCCGTAGTGCGGGCATCGGCCGGTGCTGGCCGGTAGCCGAACTGCTGCACATAGACTTCCGGCTGGGAAAGCAGTGCCGTCGCGCCCGGTTGGTGGGCAACGGCCCGGTCGCCGCTGACCCGAATCAGCACCTCGGTCAGGGCCTGGCGCAGGGCCGGACCACGCGCCGCCACGGACTGGTCCAGCACCGGTATCTCGGCCTCGTAGAGCGGCAGCGTCACCGCCAGTAGCGTACCGGGGCCGGCCAACCACAGGCAGGCAACCATCCACAGGCGATGCCAGATTCGATTCATTTGCCGGTCCAACACGCGTATGGTTCCTTCAGCCCCGAGTGAAACGGCTGTACCATACCACACCCGGTCGGCCACCAATGAGAGGCAGCCAACGGGTTTACCCCCGCCAGCGGGGTGGCTACCATACGCCCCTCAACTCCTTTCCCACCAACCCGAGATCACATCCACCGTGCCTGGCCCCAAATCCCCCGATTCCCTGAGTTACCGCGCCGCGGGTGTCGACATCGACGCCGGCAATGCCCTGGTCGAACGCATCAAGCCCGCCGTGGCGCGCACCCACCGCCCCGGAGTGCTGGGCGGCCTGGGCGGCTTCGGCGCCCTGTTCGAATTGCCCCTGGACCGCTATCGCCAGCCGGTACTGGTATCGGGCACCGACGGGGTGGGCACCAAGCTCAAGCTGGCCATCGAGACCGGCCGCCACGACGGCATCGGCATCGACCTGGTGGCCATGTGCGCCAACGACATCGCCGTGGCCGGCGCCGAGCCGCTGTTCTTCCTGGACTACTACGCCAGCGGCCACCTGGACGTGGAGGTGGCCAGTGCCGTGATCCAGGGCATCGCCCGCGGCTGCGAACTGGCCGGCGCGGCCCTGGTGGGCGGCGAGACGGCGGAGATGCCCGGCATGTATGCCGGTGGTGACTATGACCTGGCCGGCTTCTGTGTCGGCGTGGTGGAGAAAGACCGCATCATCGACGGCAGCCGCGTGCAGGTGGGTGACGTGCTGCTCGGCCTGGCCTCCTCCGGCCCCCATTCCAACGGCTACTCCCTGATACGCAAGGTCCTGGAGGTAAGCGGCGTGGATCCGCACCAGGACCTCGCCGGCCGGCCGCTCATCGACCAGCTGCTGGAGCCGACGCGCATCTACGTGAAATCCCTGCTGGCCCTGTTCGAGACGGTGGAGGTGCGTGCCCTCTGTCATGTCACCGGCGGTGGCCTGCCGGAGAACCTCCCCCGGGTGCTGCCCGACAACACCCGCGCCGTGATCGACACTGGCAGCTGGCGGGTACCACCGGTTTTCGAATGGCTCCGCGAACAGGGCAACATCGAAACCCACGAGTGGTTCCGCACCTTCAACTGCGGCGTGGGCATGGTGCTGTGCGTGCCCGCCGAACAGGCCGACCGGGCCCTGAACCGCCTCAAGGAACTGGGCGAAGACGCCTGGCGACTGGGCCATATCGAGGCCGGCGAGGGAGCGGCCGAGGTGCGCTTCACGGAGCGCTGACGCCACGCCCGGCCGTGGTATGCGCCATGCCCACTTCCCCCCCTTCCCCGCTGCCGCTGGTGGTACTGCTATCCGGCCGTGGCAGCAATTTCCACGCCCTGTTGCAGGCCATCCAGGCCGGCCGGCTGAATGCCGTCATTCGTGCCGTCATCAGCAACCGCCCGGGAGCCGCGGGCCTGGCCTTGGCCGACCAGGCCGGCATTTCCACCACGGTGGTGGATCACCGCGAGTATGAAGACCGGGAATCCTATGACGCGGCCCTGCGGATCGCCATCGACGCCCATGCTCCCGCGCTGGTGGTACTGGCGGGATTCATGCGCATCCTCACGCCCGCCTTCGTGCGCCACTACGAGGGCCGGCTGATCAACATCCACCCTTCCCTGTTGCCGCGCTTCCGGGGTCTCGATACCCATGCACGCGCCTTGCAGGAAGGCGTGACCGAACATGGCGCCAGTGTGCACTTCGTCACCGAGGAGCTGGATGGTGGACCGGTGATCCTGCAGGCGCGGGTAGCCGTGCATCCCGGCGATACGGAGGAACTCCTGGCCACGCGGGTCCTCAAAGAGGAACACCGTCTCTATCCTGCCGCCGTGGAGCTGATCGCCAGCGGCCGCGTTCGCTGGCGGGAGCACCGCGTGTGGCTCGATGGCAAACCACTGGAAACACCGCTACTACTGGATCATGACCTGCAAAGCACTTCATAGACTGGTGGGGACATTGCTGTTCGCGCTGGCGACCGCCCGCGTGTTGGCCGCGCCCCTGCCGGAATTCGAGGTGCAGTACACCCTGCGCTATGAAGATATCCGCGTCGGCGAGGCCGTCTACCGTCTTCGCCAGCAGGGAGATGCGTATCTGTACGAATCGCGCAGCAAACCGGCGGGCATCGCCGCCTGGTTTCGCAAGGACCGGGTCGAAGAACGCAGCCAGTGGACCTGGCACGAGGAACGGATCCGTCCCATGCAATACCTCTATCGGCGCACGGGCGGGCGCAGTGATCGCGACGCCGAACTCATTTTCGACTGGGAAGCCCTGCAGGTGGAAAACCGTGTCGCCGGTCATCCCTGGGTGATGGACATCCCCCCCGACGCCCTGGACAAGATGGTGGTCACCCTGGTGCTGATGCAGGACCTGGCCCGGGGGAAACGGGATGTGAAATATGCCATCGCCGATGGTGGCAAACTCAAGACCTACCGCTTCAAGGTGGTCGGCGAGGAAGTCGTGAACACCCCCGCCGGCAGTTTCGACACCCTGAAACTGGAACGACTGCGGGACGACAACAAACGCTACACCGCCATCTGGTGCGCGCCCAGGCTGCACTATCTCCCGGTCAAACTGTTACAGCGCGAAGACGACGACCGGCTCATCACCAGCGAACTGCATGCCGTGAGCGACGGCCTGCGCACGCCGGCGGTGGCTGAGTAAAACCGTGAACCACCAAGGAGACTCCCATGAACCGTTACCCCGCATTGATCGCCACCCTGTCCCTGCTGGCCGGCGGCTCCGCAGCGGTAGCCGCTGAACCGGATCTGCTGCCGGCGCGTCTCATATCACTTTCCCTGGCGCAGGAGATCGCCGCCGGGGCCGTCGATGCCTGCCGCGAGAAAGGCTACCAGGTCAGCGCCGTGGTGGTGGATCGCTCCGGCTATCCCATGGTGGCCTTGCGTGATGTGTACGCCAGCCGTTTCACCCTCCAGATCGCCGAGGAAAAGGCCAATGCCGTCATTCTCTCCGGCCTCAGCTCCGCGGAATTCGTCGCCAACCGTGGCGATATCAAGGATGAAATGAACCTGGTGGATGGTGTGCTGATGCTGGCCGGCGGCCTGCCCATTCGCGCGGCCGGCGCCCTGCTCGGCGCCGTGGGCGTGAGCGGCGCCCCTGGCGGCGAGCTGGACGAGGCCTGTGCCCGCGTGGCCCTGGACGCCGTGGAGGCACGCCTGGAATTCGCCGACTGAGGCCACGTCGCCTGAATCAGAAGCTATACTTTCACTTCAGCCTGTCATCCCAGACGCAAGGAGGCATGGTCCATGAACGAAGCTTCACTGTCCTACGGCATCATCCTGCTCGGTTGCGGGCTTGCCTTTCTGTCCGCCGTCGTGCCCCACTACGACACCGGCTACTACCTCATGACCGGTGTGCTGCTGACCGGCCTGCTGCCCTACCTGATCTACGCCCTGGTCGCGGCGCTCATGCGGGGCCCCCTGGTACTGGTGGGCGGCCTGCTCATCCTGGTACTGCACGGGATACTGGTGGCCAACGAGCGGGTGCTGGGTGGCGCCGATTACGATAGCGGCATGATCTACTACGGCCCGTTGCTGCTGGCCGTACTGGGCCTGCCATTGCTGTTGCGTGCCCTGCGCGAACCCTGGCGCTAGGAGCCTGTCGGGTTTCCCTCCCCTCGAGGTGAAGGGTATGATGAGGTCCTGATGATCACCACGCGGCTAGCCTGCGTGTCAAGTACGTCGCTCCTCGTCTTCATGTGTCGTTGCGCGGCGGTTCCAGCTACACAGCGAAGAACCGACCATGCCAAAAATCCGTATTGAAAATCTGACGAAGATCTTCGGCGAACCCGCAGAGCCGGCGCTCGAACTCCTGGAGCAGGGCCTCGATCGCAAGGAGATCCTCAAGCGCACCGGCCTGACCCTGGGGATTGCCGATGTCTCCTTCGATGTGGAGCAGGGTGAGATCGTCGTGGTCATGGGCCTGAGCGGCTGCGGCAAATCCACCCTGATCCGCTGCATCAACCGGCTCATCGAACCCACCACCGGTTGCGTGGAGATCGACGGCCAGGACATCGCCAGGCTGGATGCCGAATCCGTGCTGAAGTTGCGGCGCAGCAAGTTCGGCATGGTGTTCCAGAATTTCGCCCTGTTTCCCCACCGCACCATCCTTGAAAACGTGGCCTTCGGCCTCGAAGTGCGCAACATGGATCCTGCGGAGCGGGATAACCGGGCCAATGAATCCCTGCGACAGGTAGGGCTTGAAGGCTGGGAACAGGCCTATCCCGCGCAACTTTCCGGTGGCATGCAGCAACGCGTGGGCCTGGCGCGCGCCCTGGCGGTGGACCCGGACATCCTGCTCATGGACGAGGCCTTCAGTGCACTCGATCCCTTGATCCGGCGGGACATGCAGCATGAACTCATCGAACTGCAATCCCAGGTGAAGAAAACCATCGTCTTCATCACCCATGACCTGGACGAGGCCCTCAAGTTGGGTGACCGCATCGTGCTGATGAAGGACGGCTACGTGGTGCAAGTGGGAACCCCGGAGGAAATCCTCGCTTCCCCGGCCAATCGCTACGTGGAACGTTTCGTCGAGGACGTGGATAAGTCCCAGGTACTCACCGCGGGCACGGTGATGCGGGATGCGGGCGCCGTCGGCTTTCGCCACGACGGCCCCCGCACCCTGCTGCACCGCATGGAGAAACTCAGCTATTCGAGCCTGCTGGTGCTCAACCGTGACAATACTCTGGCCGGTTACGTCCTGGCCGAGGACGCCGCCGCGGCCATCCGCCGCGGCGACCAGGACATCAACGACATTCTCAAAACTGACGGACCGCGGGTGGGACCGGATGAACCCCTCACCGGCCTGATCAACCTGCTGGCGGACACCCGTATCCCGGTGGCCGTGATCAGCGAGTCCGGCCGCCTGCTGGGTACCGTGGTGAAAAGCAATGTACTGTCCGCGCTGGCCGATGCCAAGGCCGGTGAGCACGATACACCCACAGTCCCGGACGAATCCCCGGAGGCACCCGCCGCATGAGCCAGGATTTCCCCTTCATCGACAAGATCCCCCTGGCCCGGTATATCGACCAGGGACTCGACTGGCTGACCTTCCAGTTCGCCTTCATCACCCGCGCCATCAGCACCGTGCTGGGCAATGGTGTGGACCTGGTGGTGCATCTGCTCACCTACCCGCCGCCCTGGCTCGTGATCGCCGGCTTCACCGCCCTGGCCTGGTACCTGGCCGGACGGCGCGTAGGGATCGGCACGGCGGCCGGACTGCTGTTCCTCTGGAACCTGCAACTCTGGGTCGCCACCATGGAAACCCTCACCCTGGTACTGTTCGCCACTACGGTGACGATCTGTATCGCACTGCCCATCGGCATCCTCGGTGGCCTTTCGGAGCGCTTCCACCGGGCCATCATGCCGATTCTCGATTTCATGCAGACCATGCCGGCCTTTGTCTACCTGATCCCGGCGATTCCCTTCTTCGGTCTCGGCCAGGTATCGGCCATGTTCGCCACGGTGATCTTTTCCATGCCACCCGCCATCCGGCTCACCACGCTGGGCATCCGCCAGGTTCCCCAGGAACTGGTGGAGGCGGCAGACGCCTTTGGCGCCACCCGGCGCCAGAAACTGATCATGGTGCAACTGCCCCTGGCAGTACCCACCATCATGGCCGGCATCAACCAGACCATCATGCTGGCCCTGTCCATGGTGGTGATCGCCGCCATGATCGGCGCCGGCGGACTGGGCGGCGAGGTGTGGCGCGCCATCCAGCGACTGCAGCCCGGCGACGGCTTCGAGGCGGGTATCGCCATCGTCATCGTGGCCATGATCCTGGATCGCGTCACCCAGCATATCGGCCGCAAACACAAGCCAAACCCCTGACCCAACCCGGGAGGAAAACCATGAATAAGGTTTCAAAGAACATAAAGAACATATCGACAGGCCTTGTGGGCCTGGCTCTGCTCCTGCTGCTTTCCGCCTGCGGCAGCCGTGACGAATCCAGGGAAATCGACCTGGTCTACGTGGAATGGGCCAGCGAGGTGGCCAGTACCAACGTGGTCCGCGTGGTGCTGGAAAAGGCGGGCTTCGATGTGAACATGACTTCGGTCAGTGCCGCCGCCATGTGGCAGTCAGTGGCCACCGGGGACCAGGATGCCTTCGTGGCCGCCTGGCTGCCCACTACCCATGGTCACTACCTGGAACGGGTGGCGGATCAGGTCAAGGACCTGGGCCCCAACCTGGAGGGAACCCGTATCGGCCTGGTGGTACCCGCCTACGTGGAAATCGATTCCATCGAGGAACTGAACCAGCATGCGGACCGATTCCAGGGCCGGATCATCGGTATCGATCCGGGCGCCGGCATCATGAGCACCACCGAGCAGGCCATCGAGGAATACGGCTTGAACCTCAGCCTGATGGAGGGTTCCGATGCCACCATGACCGGTGCCCTGCGGGACGCCATTCGTAACGAAGAGTGGGTGGTGGTGACGGGCTGGACGCCGCACTGGAAGGAAGGCCGCTGGGAACTCAAGTACCTGGAGGACCCCAAGGGCATCTACGGCGGCAAGGAATACATCCACACCATCGTGCGCGCCGGGCTGCGCGACGACATGCCCGAGGCCCACACCATCCTCGACCGTTTCCACTGGACACCAACCCAGATGGCGGAACTCATGGTCATGAACGAGGAAGGAGGCGATCCCTATGAGAATGCGCAGCGCTGGGTGGAAGCCAACCCGGAGCTGCTGAGGCAATGGCTGGGGAATTGACCATGCCGCGGCCAGGTGTTCGCAACGGGAACCCGCTGCGATCCCTGAGCCGCAGGCTCAGGTGCGGGGCAAGGTCACGCCCTGCTGGCCCTGGTACTTGCCACCGCGGTCCTTGTAGGAAGTCTCGCAGACCTCGTCCGATTCGAAGAAGAGCATCTGTGCCACACCCTCGTTGGCGTAGATCTTGGCCGGCAGCGGCGTGGTATTGGAGAACTCCAGGGTCACGTGCCCTTCCCACTCCGGCTCCAGCGGCGTGACATTGACGATGATGCCGCAGCGGGCATAGGTCGACTTGCCCAGGCATACCGTCAATACGTTGCGCGGGATACGGAAGTACTCCACCGTGCGCGCCAGGGCGAAGGAATTGGGCGGGATGATGCAGACATCGGACTTCACGTCCACGAAGCTGGCCGCGGAGAAGTTCTTGGGATCGACGACAGCGGAATTGATGTTGGTGAAGATCTTGAACTCGTCGGCGCAGCGCACATCGTAGCCGTAGCTGGAAGTGCCGTAGGAGATGATACGGCCGGTTTGTTCGTGCTCGCGTACCTGGCCCGGCTCGAAGGGCTCGATCATGCCCTGCTCGCGCGCCATGCGGCGGATCCACTTGTCTGCCTTGATGCTCATCTGTTCTCCATCCCCGGGCGCTGCCGCCATGATTCATTCGCGCTAGCTACGCAGGAGTCGATAATCATGGCTACAGACCGGGACCCCGTCATTCCCGCGTAGGCGGGAATCCATGGATTCCCGCCTACGCGGGAATGACGGGATTCATTGTAGCGATACATCCAGACTCGTGAGTAAGCCTGCGGATTCTACCGGGTATGGCAGTACCTGCCAATCGGCGGCGGTTTCCGACAAGAAAAAAGCCGCACGGCGCGGGAATGTCCCCCCGGCGCCGTGCGGCTTTGCCGCGCCTGCGTCAGTTGTTCTGGATGACGATGGACGGGAACTTGGCCGCGTAGTTCTTGGCCTGCATGGACAACTTGGCGGCGGTCCGACGGGCGATATCCCGATAGATCTGGGCGATGCGGCTGTCGGGCTCGGCCACCACGGTGGGCTTGCCGCTGTCCGTTTCCTCGCGGATGCGGATGTCCAGGGGCAGGGCACCGAGGAAGTCCACGTCGTACTGGTCGGACATGCTCTGGCCGCCACCCTGGCCGAAGATGTGCTCCTCGTGGCCACAGTTGGAGCAGATGTGGATGCTCATGTTCTCCACGATGCCCAGCACCGGCACTTCCACCTTCTCGAACATCTTGAGGCCCTTGCGGGCATCGAGGAGGGCGATGTCCTGCGGGGTGGTGACGATGACGGCGCCGCTGACGGGGATCTGCTGCGCCAGGGTCAGCTGGATGTCACCGGTGCCCGGCGGCAGGTCGATGACCAGGTAGTCGAGCTCGCCCCAGTTGGTGTCGTTGAGCAGCTGCTGCAGGGCCTGGGTGACCATGGGGCCACGCCAGATCATGGGGGTTTCCTCGTCCACCAGGAAGCCGATGGACATGGCCTCCAGGTCATAGCTCATCATGGGCTCCAGGGTCTTGCCGTCCTTCGATTCCGGCTTGCCATGCACGCCCAGCATGCGCGGCTGGCTGGGGCCGTAGATGTCGGCGTCCAGAATACCCACCTTGGCGCCCTCGGCGGACAGCGCCAGGGCCAGGTTGACGGCGGTGGTGGACTTGCCCACGCCGCCCTTGCCGGAGGCCACGGCGATGATGTTCTTGATACCCTCGATGGTCTTGACGCCCTTCTGCACCTGGTGGGCGACGATCTTGCTGCTGACATTGACGGTGGCGTCGATGCCGGCGCTCGCCAGTTTTTCCTTCAGCTTGGCGGCCAGGTCGGCCTTATAACCCTCTGCCGGGTACCCCAGGACCACATCGACGGTGGCCTTGTCACCGTCCACCTTGATGTCCTTCACGCACTTGGTGGAGACCAGGTCCTTCTGCAGGTAGGGATCCACGAACTCCTTGAGGAGTGATTCCACTTGGGATACATCAGCCATTTTGCTTAACCTCCGAGCGGGGTGGCGGACCATCCGCGCCCCTAATTCCTGACAAAAACGATCGGGTATTATACAAAAAATTCCCGCCCTGTGTAGTGCGGCTTGCGGGCGGGCCGTTCCGGTGGCGGCCGGGCCCCGAAATTGCTACTGTAGGCGCCCCGCCCTCGTGGCAAATTTGCTTACATACAAGACAGTTAGCGCATGAACGAGTCGCCCCGCCGCATCCTGGTCACCAGTGCCCTGCCGTACGCCAATGGTTCCATCCACCTGGGCCACCTGGTGGAATACATCCAGACGGACATCTGGGTTCGCTTTCAGAAAATGCGCGGGCATGCATGCTACTACGTTTGTGCCGATGATGCCCACGGCACCCCCATCATGCTGCGTGCCCAGACCGAGGGCATTTCCCCCGAGGACCTGATCGCCCGCGTGGGCGAGGAGCACCGCGCCGATTTTCGCGACTTCCAGGTTGGCTTCGATCATTACCACAGCACCCACTCGGAGGAGAACCGGGAACTGGCGACGCGCATCTACCGTGCCCTCCAGGCGGGCGGCCACATCAAGACCCGCACCATCACCCAGGCCTACGATCCCGAGAAGGAGATGTTCCTGCCGGACCGTTTCATCAAGGGGGAGTGCCCGCGATGCGGTGCCGCCGACCAGTACGGCGATTCCTGCGAGGCCTGTGGCGCCACCTATGCCCCCACGGACCTGAAGAACCCGCGCTCCGCCATCTCCGGCGCCACACCGGTGGAACGGGACTCGGAACATTACTTCTTCCAGCTCGGCGACTTCGGAGACATGCTGAAGAAATGGACGCGCGCCGGCCACCTGCAACCGGAAGTGGCCAACAAGCTCGGGGAATGGTTCCAGGATGGACTGCGCGACTGGGATATTTCCCGCGACGCGCCCTACTTCGGTTTCGAGATCCCCGATGCACCCGGCAAGTACTTCTACGTCTGGCTGGATGCGCCCATCGGCTATATGGCCAGCTTCAAGGCCCTGTGTAACAAAACCGGGCTCGACTTCGAGAGTTTCTGGGGCCGCGACAGCGATGCCGAGCTGTACCATTTCATCGGCAAGGACATCATCTATTTCCATGCCCTGTTCTGGCCCGCCATGCTGGAAGGCGCCGGCTTCCGCACCCCGAGCGCCATCTTCGCCCACGGCTTCCTGACGGTGAACGGACAGAAGATGTCCAAATCGCGTGGCACCTTCATCAAGGCGCGCACCTACCTGGACCATCTCAACCCCGAGTACCTGCGCTACTACTTCGCCGCCAAGCTGTCCGCCGGCGTGGACGATCTCGATCTCAGCCTCGAGGATTTCACCCAGCGCGTGAACGCCGACCTGGTGGGCAAGGTGGTAAACATCGCCAGCCGCTGCGCCGGCTTCATCGGCAAGCTGTCCGGCGGCAAGCTCGCCGCCGAGTTGCCCGACCCGGAGCTGTACGACACCTTCGCGCGTTGCGAAGCCGAGATCGCCGGCCTGTACGAGCAGCGCGAATTCGGCCACGCCATGCGCGAGATCATGGCCCTGGCCGACCGCGCCAACCAATACATCGATGAGCAGAAGCCCTGGGTGCTGGCCAAGCAGGAAGGCCAGGAGTCCCGGGTACAGGCCATCTGCACCCAGGGACTGAACCTGTTCCGGGTACTGATGACCTACCTGAAGCCGGTGCTGCCGACCATGGCCGGGCAGGTGGAAGCATTCCTGCAAATCGAACCCTTGACCTGGGACAGTGTAGCGACACCAGTCCTTGGTCATACTATCGCCCCATTCAAGCCCTTGATGACGCGCATCGATCCCGCCGCCATCGAGGCCATGACCAGCGCCTCGCGCGAAGATCTGGCCACCACCGCTGAACCGGCCGCGGAAACCGCCTCCGCGCCTCCACGCGATCCCATTGCCGAGACCATCGGCATCGAGGATTTCGCCAAACTCGACCTGCGCGTCGTACGCATACTCAAGGCCGGTGCCGTGGAAGGGGCTGACAAGCTGTTGCAGCTCACCCTGGACATCGGCGGCGGCGAGACCCGCAATGTGTTCGCCGGTATCAAGCAGGCCTATGCCCCCGCGGACCTGGAGGGCAAGATGACGGTCATGGTGGCCAACCTGGCACCGCGCAAGATGAAGTTCGGCGTCTCCGAGGGCATGGTGCTGGCCGCCGGCCCCGGCGGCGAGGAGCTGTGGGTGTTGCACCCCGACGAAGGTGCGCAACCGGGGATGCGAGTGAAGTGAAAGGCTTATTCACCGCAAGGACGCAAAGGACGCAGAGAAATACCAGCAAGGTCGGGGTGTTGCCTCATCCCTCCTAATTGGTATACAGGTAGGGATTGCCATTGTGATACACAAGGATCTGCTTTGCGTACTTTGCGTCTTTGCGGTGAATCGATCTTACTGGCCTGGCACACACCGGGATAAGCAACCTATATGACCGAATTCTTTCTCATCCTGATCAGTACCGTGCTGGTGAACAATTTCGTGCTGGTGCAGTTCCTCGGCCTGTGCCCCTTCATGGGTGTGTCGCGCAAGCTGGAGACCGCCACCGGCATGGCGCTGGCCACCACCTTCGTGCTGACCCTGTCCTCGGTGTGCAGTTACCTGGCCAACGAATACCTGCTGGCGCCACTGGGGCTGGAATACCTGCGCACCATCACCTTCATCCTGGTCATCGCCGTGGTGGTACAGCTCACCGAGATGTTCGTGCACAAGACCAGCCCCCTGCTCTACCAGGTGCTGGGTATCTTCCTGCCGTTGATCACCACCAACTGCGCCGTGCTCGGCGTGGCCCTGCTCAATGTGCAGCACCAGCACGGCTTCCTGCAGTCCGCCGTGTATGGCTTCGGTGCGGCGCTGGGTTTCTCGTTGGTATTGATCCTGTTTGCCGCCATGCGCGAACGCATTGCCGTGGGCGATGCGCCGCGGGCCTTCAAGGGCCCGGCCCTCGCCCTGATCACCGCCGGCCTGATGTCACTGGCCTTCATGGGCTTCTCGGGCCTGGTCAAGGGCTAGCCCGGGCATGGAACTGCTCGCGGCCTACCCCATCCTCGCCGCCATGCTGGCGCTCGGCGTGCTGGGTGGGCTGTTCGGCCTGATGCTGGGCTTTGCCGCCATCCGTTTCCATGTGGAGTCGGATCCGGTGGTGGACCAGATCGACGCCATCCTGCCCCAAACCCAGTGCGGTCAGTGCGGTTTTCCCGGCTGTCGTCCCTATGCCGAGGCCATCGCCGCCGGCACGGCGGAAATCAACCAGTGCCCGCCCGGGGGCGAAGCCGGCATCCGCGCCCTGGCCGACCTGCTGGGCCGTGATTTCGTGCCCCTCAACGAGGAGCACGGCGAACACAAGGGCAAGCGTGTCGCCATCATCGACGAGAAAGTCTGTATCGGCTGCACCCTGTGCATCCAGGCGTGTCCGGTGGATGCCATCCTCGGCGCCGCCAAGCAGATGCACACGGTCATCGAAAGCGAATGCACCGGCTGCGAACTGTGCGTGGCACCCTGCCCGGTGGACTGCATCCACATGGTACCGGTCGAGACCGATGTCGAATCCTGGAAGTGGCCCAGCCCCGATGACCAGGCCAGCGACATGAACCTGCGGGAACTCATCCAGGCGGCGAAGGTATGAGCTACGACTTCAGCCACCTGCATCGCTTTCCCGGCGGCCTGCGCCTGGCGTCCCACAAGGACCTCAGCACCACCCGGCCGATCGCGCACCTGCCCCTGCCCAGGCGGCTGACCCTGCCCCTGTCCCAACACATTGGCCTTCCCGCCGTGCCACTGGTCGAGGCCGGCGAGCGGGTCTACAAGGGGCAGATGATTGCCGCCGCCGAGGGGTATATCAGCGCCCCGGTGCATGCCAGCAGCTCCGGCACGGTGGTGGCCATCGCCGAACTCCCGATACCACATCCCTCCGGCCTGTCCGCCCCCTGTATCGTCATCGATACCGATGGCAAGGATGAATGGTTGCCCACACTCGCCGGGGTGGATGACGTCCTGCAGCGGGACCCCGCCGAACTGCGCAACCTGATCCGCAATGCCGGCATCGTTGGCCTGGGCGGAGCCGGGTTCCCCGCCTCGGTGAAACTCAACACCGGACTCGAACGCAGGATCGACCTGCTGGTGCTCAACGGTGCCGAGTGCGAACCCTATATCAGCTGCGATGACCTGCTCATGCGCGAGCGCGCCGCGGACATCATTGCGGGGCTGCGCATCCTGCGTCATGTGCTGAATGCCGCCCAGTGCGTCATCGGCGTGGAGGACAACAAGCCAGAGGCCATGGAAGCCCTGCGCGCAGCCCTGGCACAGGGTCCGGACGAGGGCATCCAGGTGGTGGCCGTGCCCACCCGTTACCCCGCCGGCGGCGAAAAACAGCTCATCCAGGTGCTCACCGGCCTCGAAGTCCCGAGCCAGGGCCTGCCGGCAGACCTGGGTATTCTTTGCCACAATGTGGGCACGGCTGCGGCCGTGTACCAGGCCCTGACCCGTGGCCATCCCCTGGTATCCCGTATCGTCACCGTCAGTGGCGATGGCGTCACCGAGCCGTGCAACGTCGAAGTGCCCATCGGCACCCCCATCGCCGAGCTCATCGCCTTTTGCGGCGGCTACACCCGGGATGTGCGGCGCCTGCTCATGGGCGGCCCCATGATGGGCATCGCGTTGCCCAGCGACCAGTTGCCGGTAATCAAGACCTGCAACTGCATCCTGGCCGCAACGGATGCCACCCTGGCTCCAACGAAGCCGCAACTGCCTTGTATCCGCTGCAGTGAATGCGCCGTGGCCTGCCCCGCGAATCTGTTGCCGCAACAGCTCTACTGGCATGCCCATGCACGCGACCTGGACGCGGTGCAGGAATACGACCTGTTCGATTGTATCGAATGTGGCTGTTGCGCCCAGGTGTGTCCCAGCCACATCCCGCTGGTGCAATATTTCCGTTACGCCAAGACCGAAATCTGGGATCAGGAGCGTGAACGCGAGAAGGCCGACCTCGCCCGCCTGCGTCACGAATTCCGTCTCGAACGCCTGGAACGGGAGAAGCGCGAGAAGGCTGAACGCCACAAACAGAAGCGCAAGGCACTGGATACCCCGGCGGGCGATGACGACCCCAGGAAGGCCGCCATCGCCGCTGCCCTGGAACGGGTCAAGGCCCGCAAGTCCGTGGCCGACGAAGTGCCCCGCAACACCGACAATCTCACGCCCGAGCAACAGCGCCAGATCGAGGAGGCCAATCGCCGCCGTGCCGCCGCCCGGAGCCACAAGGCCGACACCGACAATGGAGCGCAGGACTGATGGATTTTCCCACCCCCAGCTCTCCCCATCTCCCGGTGCCGTCCCGGGTGGCGCGCATGATGCAACTCCTCATGCTCGCCCTGTTGCCCGGCATTCTCTGCGCCTGGTGGGTGCTGGGCTGGGGTGTGCTCATCAACCTGCTGCTCGCGGGTGTGACGGCGGTGGCGGCCGAGGCCCTGGTGCTGCGCCTGCGCGGCCGCCCGGTATTGCCCACCCTGACGGACTTCACTGCCCCGGTCACTGGATTGCTGCTGGCCCTGGCGTTGCCACCGCTGGCACCATGGTGGATCGCGGTCCTCGGCACCCTGTTCGCCATCGTACTCGCCAAACACCTCTATGGCGGTCTTGGTTACAACCCCTTCAACCCGGCCATGATCGGCTACGTGGTACTGCTGATCTCTTTCCCGCGAGAGATGACCCTGTGGGTGCCACCCGCCTCGCTGGGGGGTACAACCCTGGACCTGGTCGACAGCCTGCGGCTGGTGTTCACCGGCGCCCTGCCACCCAATCTTGGCATCGACGCGCTCACCGCAGCCACGCCGCTCGACAGCATGAAGACGCGGCTGGGACTCAGCGAAACACTGTCGGAAATCACCTCCAGCCCCCTGTTCGGGAACTATGGCGGCACCGGTTGGGAATGGATCAATTTCTGGTTCCTGGTGGGGGGACTGGTGCTCCTCTACTTCAAGGTAATCCGCTGGCAGATCCCGGTGGCCATGCTGGGCACCCTGTTCCTGGTCTCCGGCCTGTTCCACCTGGGCGATTCGGACCAGTACGCCTCGCCACTGTTTCACCTGTTCAGTGGCGCCAGCATGCTCGGTGCCTTCTTCATTGCAACCGATCCCGTGTCCGCCGCCACCACGACACGTGGCCGCCTCTATTTCGGCGCCGGTATCGGCCTGCTGGTGTATATCATCCGCACCTGGGGCGGCTATCCCGATGGTGTGGCCTTTGCCGTGCTGCTCATGAACATGGCGGCACCCACCATCGATTACTACACCCGGCCGCGCAGCTTCGGGCACAAGGGCTGACATGCGTTACCGCACCGTTCTGTTCACCGGTATCCTGTTGAGCCTGTTCACCGTCATCGGCGCGACACTGGTGGCCTACACCTTCGAGAACACCAAGGCACGCATTGCCGCCAATGAGCGCGCTTCCCTGCTACGCAACCTGCATGTACTGTTACCACCGGACAGTCACACCAACGACCTGTTCCGCGATGTCATCGAGGTGCAGGATCCCACCCTGCTCGGCAGCCGTGATCCCGTACAAGTCTATCGTGCGCGTCGCAATGGCGAACCGGTGGCACTGGTGATGACACCGGAGGCACCGGATGGATACAGCGGTGCCATCCGGCTGTTGGTGGGCATCGATCCCGAAGGCACACTGATCGGTGTGCGGGTGCTCAGTCACCGGGAAACCCCGGGGCTGGGCGATGCCATCGAGGCCGAACGCAGCGACTGGATCCTCGATTTCGATGGCCGCAGTCTCGGCAATCCACCCGCCGACCAGTGGCGGGTACGCCGCGATGGCGGGGTCTTCGACCAGTTCAGCGGCGCCACGGTAACCCCGCGCGCGGTGGTGAATGCAGTGCGTAAAAGCCTGATATACTTCGAACGGCACCGCGACGAGCTGTTCGAACCACTGGAATCGGACGCAGAAGAGGAGGTTGAAGAGCATGGCTGAAAGCGAACTCAAGACCATCGCCCGTGACGGCCTCTGGACCAACAATGTCGGCCTGGTGCAGCTGCTCGGCCTGTGTCCATTGCTGGCCATTACCTCCAGCCTCGTGAACGCCATCGGCCTGGGACTCGCCACCACCTTCACCCTGGTGGTCTCCAGCGTGACCATCTCGCTGATCCGCAAGCTGGTGCGGCCCGAGGTGCGCATCCCGGTGTTCGTGGTAGTAATCGCCTCCACGGTGACCGTGGTGCAACTGGTGATGAACGCCTACTTCCACGAGCTGTACAAGATCCTCGGCATCTTCATCGCCCTGATCGTGACCAACTGCGCCATCATCGGCCGCGCCGAGGCCTTTGCCTCCAAGCAACCGGTACTGCCCGCCTTCATCGACGCCTTGACCATGGGCGTCGGTTTCACCCTGGTACTCATGGCCCTGGGCGGCATGCGCGAGATCATCGGCCAGGGAACCCTGTTCGCCAACGCCCATCTCATGTTCGGCGAAGCGGCGCGCGACCTCGGCGTCACCATCCTGGCTGATTATCGTGGTTTTCTCATCGCCATCCTGCCCCCGGGCGCCTTCATCGGCCTGGGCCTGCTCATTGCCCTCAAGAACATCATCGACGGTCGCCTGCAAGCCCGTCCCCGCAAGATCGAGGAACCCGAGGCCGCCCCCGCCAGCCAACCGGTATGAACAAGCAGAAACGGATCGAGATCTTCACCCGCCTGCGCGCCGAAAATCCCGCCCCCACCACCGAGTTGCACTACAGTAATGAATTCCAGCTGCTGGTGGCGGTGGTTTTGTCGGCCCAGGCCACCGACAAGGGCGTCAACAAGGCCACCGCCGCGCTGTTCAAGAAGGTGAAGACCCCGGCGGCCATGCTCACGCTGGGCGAGGCGGGGCTGAAGGAACATATCAAGACCATCGGCCTGTTCAACACCAAGGCCAGAAACCTCATCAAGGCCTGCGAACTCCTGGTGGAAAAACATGGCGGCCAGGTCCCGCATGAACGTGCTGCCCTGGAGGCCCTGCCCGGCGTGGGCCGCAAGACCGCCAATGTCATCCTCAACACCGCCTTCGGCCAGCCTACCATCGCGGTGGACACCCACATCTTCCGCGTTTCAAACCGCACCGGCATCGCGCCCGGCAAGAACGTGGCAGAGGTGGAGCGCAAGCTGGAGAAGTTCACGCCGGAGGAATTCCGCCAGGACGCCCATCACTGGCTCATCCTGCACGGACGCTATACCTGCATCGCCCGCAAGCCGCGCTGTGGCAGCTGTGTGATCGAGGACCTGTGCGAGTACAGGCACAAATCAGAGGACTGAACCTTTCCAAGGAAACCCTGCTTTGTTCGTCATTCCCGCCTTCGCGGGAATGACGAACAGGAGATTAATCAGAGACTCCATAACGGGGATCAATCGAGCCCGACCCCGTTGAAACATCCCTCGCCTTCCGTCACTTCCTGCATCTGCTCCGCGGTGCTCCGGTAGCGGGTGTCATGCGGCTCCAGCCGCAGGGCGCGGACGGCTGCCTGGCGTGCCTGTGCGCCGCAGCCGCGCGCCGCCAGCACATGGGCGAGGTTGTTCCAGGCCATGGCCATGTCTGGCTCACGTTTCAACAGTGAACGCAGTGCGATTTCCGCCTCCGCATAGCGACCCAGGGCGTAGTATGCGTTCGCCAGGCCGAACCAGCCTGCCGCCTGTTGCGGCCAGTGGCGCGTGGCCGTGACATAGGCTTCGGCGGCGATCTCCGACTGGCCGGTACTTTCCAGGGCATGGGCGGCCTGCAGCCAGGGCAGGGGCTGTGCAGTGGCGGGTAGCCTGTCCGGCGTGGTCACCACGAAAGCCCAGCGGCCGGCTCGGCGCCAGGTATGCTCGAAGCGCGCGAAGCCATTCACATGACGCTCATGCAGGCCGGAGCGCAGGACGATCTCACCACGCGCCAGGTCATAGCCCACGATCACGGCATAGTGCCAATACGGCAGCCAGGAAAGACCCAGGTTCTGCAGCACCAGCACCGGCCGCCCAGCGGCCACTTCACGCAGGATCGCGTTCAGCTCGGGACGCAGGGAATAGGCCACCAGTCCGCGTGCCCGGGCCGCCGCCAGCATCTCCGCCTGCAGGCTGCCCTGCCGGGCCGGCACATAGACCTCGGGCACCAGTGCTGCGGGCTCCACCGGGATGCCCTGGTCCAGTAACAGGGTAGCCAGGGCCGCGGGGCCACATTGATAGGCCTCTTGCGGGAAGAAGGGCACATCGACCAGCTCGACCTGTTCCGGCAACCCGGCCGGTGGGGATGCCTTCAACGAGCGGGTATGCGGCGTCAAGGCACAGCCAGCCAGCAGCAGGCTGACGAACAGTGCCGCCAGGCCGGTGGGAAAAGGGCCCGCGAGCAGGGGTAACCCCCCGACTAGTTGACCGGATGGATGAAGGGGAAGATGTCCGTGGCACCGATCACGTCGGTGATGACGAATACGACAAAGATCAACACGACGGCACCCAGTACGCCCGAACCGGCAGGCAGGTCGCCAAGCCCCTCGGACAGCGCCGCGATCTCGGCATCGGTCATGCGCGTCACACGCTCGGCGGCCTGTAGCGGATCCACGCCCATGTCGCTCAACTGCTGCTTCACTTCAGCGCGGGACAGGGTGGCGAGCAATTGCTCACGGTCCATCTGTACCTGTTCGGCAACCAGCAGCTGTTCGGTACCGACCATGCCCGCAAAGGCTGTACTTAAGGATCCAGCCGCGAGGGCCAGGGCGCATACGAGACCAAGCAGGAATTTAGCAGGATTGATCGACATTTTATTCTCCTTGGGATGAGTGATACACGCGATCGCAGTAAGGCGTCCCCACGCTAGCGCCGTCCCCCTTGCCCGGTCAAGCACCCGGTGGGTAACCTCGAGCATAGTGGCACAAGCAGCGGTGAATCCCAATCTGTCGCCAATCCACTACAAGATGGACTTGGGCGCCTTGACCCAGGCAGGATCCAGCTCCGAATGAAAGTGGTATACTTCGAGACTCATTTATCCTTGCGACCTGCATGGCCATTCTGGACCTGTGTCCATTCGGCAGGCGCGACCCGTAACGATCAACTCTTAGGAGCCTGACATGAAGCAGATCATCCTTGTCCTGACCGCCACCACTGCACTGCTGCTCGCCGCCTGCGGACAGCAGGAAGAGACCGCGCAGTCGGCTCCGCCAGTGTCCCCGACCGAAAGCGCCGCACCGCAAGCCACGGCGGCCGCACCGGAGGCACCCGCCAACGCAGCAGGCAAGAAGACCTACGGCATGACCTGTGCCATGTGCCACGCCTCCGGCGCCGCCGGCGCGCCCATTCCCGGCAACAAAGAGGAATGGGCCCCCCGTATCGCCCAGGGCATGGACGTACTGTACAAGCATGCCATCGAGGGCTACACCGGCGAAAAGGGCATGATGCCCGCCAAGGGCGGCAACCCCTCCCTCAGCGACGAAAACACCATGGCCGCGGTCGATTACATGGTGGATCTATCCAGGTAAGCAACCGCTAGGGGTTCGGGTGGCCCCCATGCTCCAGCGCGTGGAGCAGGTCTTGCGTGACCTGCTCCACGCGTAGCAGACGACCGCCCCGTTCAGCCACGAAGGCCTCCGCAGCCTCCAGCTCCGCGAATGCGGGCAGGTCCGGGTTACGCATCGGGCCCAGCAGTCCTGAACCCTCCACGAAATGCGCCTCCACGATGGATACCCAGCGACCGTCACCTGCGTCGCTGACGTAGGCACGCGCCACGTCATCCGGGCCATGTGCATCGTGGTAATGCCGCATGTCCAGAAGGAAACGGAACAGCTCCAGGGGTGAATCGAAGAAAAGCGCCTTGCCGTCCTTGAAGATCAGTTGCGCCGCCCAGCGCGGATAGCGTGCCGGGTACATGCCGCAGACGGGACAACGCGCCTCGGCGGGCACCTGCCTGGCCGCAATGGGATCGAGGCCAATGACGGGATCGTGAATACTGTGTTGCCGGGCTGCATGGCCGGCACCCTCCCCATGGCCGGCGAATTGCCACAAACCCAGGATAGTGGCCGCCACCAGCGTCAACAGGAATAACACCCCGGCTGCGGTTCGAGTCTTCATTCGCGGGCTGGCGTGTCCAACCGGGGATTCCGCGCCAGCGCCTGCAACAGGCATCGCAGATTATCCTGCGGCGCGCGCTCGGGGCTGGTCAGGGGATCGGCCAACACCTGGCCGTCGGGAGCGTGGTAATGGTGGGGGAAGGTTGTCAGGCCGCGATGCAGGGGTGCGGTATCGATACCGGCCTCGCCTCCCTCGAACTGCCAGCGCAGGGAATAGGCATCCTGACCGGCATAGTGGATGGTCAACCGCACGCCATTGTGCAAGCCCACCACAAGCGCGTCCTGGCGTGGTTCCAGGGGGCCGGCCAGCTGGTCGGGAAATTCCGCATCGATCATGGCCGCCAGCTCGAGATGAATGCTCATCGACGTTGCGCCTCCCGCAGTTTTTCCGCCACCAGCTGGCGCGCGGTCTCGCAAGTGTCCGCCAGGATGCGCGCCGCCAGGTACTGCTCGTAACCGGGATGCTCTTCCAGCTCGCCCGCGTTGATCCGTTTGAGCAGGGCATCATCGTCGGGCACCGCACAGCCGGCCAGCAGATCGTTACGGTTCTGCCGCAATTCATAGATCAGCCGCGTCAGCGCCTCCACCTCGGTGGCGGTTTCGTAATCGAGATCCTTGAAAAAATCCACCATGGCTACATCCTCGTGTCGTGCTGCGCGCCGCCGTCGAGAATCACCTGGTCGGGGGTGACCTCCTCGAAACGCAGCACCTGGCCACCGAATTCCCTGGCAAACTCCCGCGCGGCCTCCTCAGTGGCGAAGCTTGCCAGGGTCGGCCCCATGGCGCCGCGGCGCGAGGAACCGAGTACGTAGAAGGCATTGCGGGCATCGATCCAGTTCTCCCGGGGATCGTCCCAGTCGGTACTGCCCATGTCTTGAACATAAAGCCCACGCACCGGCTGGATGATTTCCGGGTTCAGATAGATATGAAACATCTCGACGGTATCGCAGAAGAAGTCCGGTACCTTGCGGCCGGCATAGTGGATCTGGGCCTTGGGGCCGGGATAGTCCGCCAGCAGCATACCGTCCAGGGCACAGTAGGTCCCGCCGGTGATCTCCACGGGACCCGAGGCGCCGCTGTCGTCGGTCTGGCCACAGCCACCCAATGCGGCCGCCAGTAGCAACAGTGGCAGGCTTTGAAAATACCATCGTTTCATTTGCGAAATCTCCATGCAGCGATGCCCAGGGGGGCGGCGATCCAGGCAAGCATCACCAGGGTGAGCAGCCAGGGTTCGGCCAGTCGGCCGGGAAAGACGGTGGCCAGGCCATAGAGGGTGCGCACCTCCTCCAGGCTGAAGATATTGAGAATGCGGAACACGTCCGCCGGATTGAGCAGGAGCAGGTAGGGAAAGATCTCGCCGCCATACTGGCCGCCGGTAACCACCAGCGCACCCAACAGCAGCAGGTCGAATACCAGCACGAAGAAGAACCACAGGGCGATGGCCAGACCGGAGGCACGGGTGCGGTCACTGGCGAATACCGACAACATCACCGCCAGGCTCAGGAAGGCCATGCCCAACAGCACGGAGCTGAGCATGAAACCGAAGTAATGGAACAGGGCATTCAGGCTCAGCTGGGTGGACAGCACCACCGCCACCAGGCCGAAGCCCGCCAGTGTGGAAAAGGCCAGTGCCGCGGCCAGGCCCAGGTACTTGCCCAGCAGCAGTTCAAAACGGGTGATAGGCATGGACAGCAGCAGGTCGAGGGAGCCGCGCTCACGCTCGCCCACAATGGCATCGAAACCCAGCACCAGGGCGATGAGTGGAATGAGATAAATCACCAGGCTCACCAGGCTGGCGATGGTGAACTCGATGGAACGGAAGCCCACCGTGCCCTGCTGGGCGCCGCCGAAATAGGCGATGACCAGGGCGAACACCGTGAACACCAACGCCACCGCCAGCACCCAGCGATTGCGGATGCGATCCCAGAACTCCTTGCCGGCGATGATGCCGACCTGCCTAATTTCCATGCCCGGCCTCCAGGTCGGAAAAACCGAAAAACACATCCTCCAGGGATGGCTCGCGGATGTGCACGTCCAGCACCTCCACGTTGGAGGCGGTGAGCGCCTCCAGCACCGCCATCTTCATGCTGCGCGGACAGCGCAGGATGAGTTCATCGCCACGTTCCTCCACCTGGGGCACGCCGAGACCCTCCAACAGGGCACGCACCCGTTCCAGGCCACCACTGCCGGGCCGGATCTCGATCCACAGGGGCAGGGACATCTCCTCACGCAGGGCCTGCACCGTGCCCAGGGCGCGGATACGACCAGCGGTCATGATGGCCAGCCGATCCACCCGCTCCTGGATCTCGGCCAGGATATGGGAGGTCAGGATCATGGTCACGCCTTCCTCTCTCAGGCCGCGCAGGATGGCATAGAACTCGCGGATGGCCTCCGGGTCCAGGCCGTTGGTGGGCTCATCCAGGAACAGCAGTTTTGGCCTGCCCAGCAGGGCCTGGGCGAAACCAAGACGCTGGCGCATGCCCTTGGAATATTCGCGCACCCGCCGCCTGGCCGCCGGACCGAGACCCACCTTTTCCAGCAATCCCGCGCATTCGTTCAGCGGGGCGGCCTTGAGGCGTGCGAAGAACTGCAGGGTCTCCAGGCCGGTCAGGTTGTCGTACAGCACGACGTTTTCCGGCAGGTAGCCGATACGGCGGCGCGCGGCGCGGAAACCGCCTTCTCCCACCCGGGCGCCGGCCACCTGGATATCACCCGCGCTCAGCGGGATGAGGCCCAGCATCATCTTGAACAGGGTGGTCTTGCCGGCGCCGTTGTGACCGATGAGGCCGAACAGCTCGCCAGGGCGGACTTCCAGATCGACGCCATCGACGGCGTGCACGGCGCCATAGCGCTTGTGAACGCCCTGAACGCTGACCAGGGATTCAGCGGGTGCCGGGATAATACTTGCCAAGCCAGTCTCTCCAGTTTTCGTGTTGGGGCCGCATACGCGGATTGGGATCGACGATGCTGGGGGCGCGCCACAGGGGGAATTGCTGCCCCACCAGTCGCAGGGTCTGTACCGCGGGGCTGGCCAGCAGCAGCTTCATCATGGGATGGCGCCAGCTGAGCCGGTCCACCATATCGTTGGCCTCGTAGGCCACATCGCCAATGCCGTCGCCGTCGCGGTCCCAGCCCAGGAAATTGCCCCAGTGGTTACCCTCCTCGATGCCCCAGAGTTCGTCGCGGGCAGCCACGTAGCGCACCTGCTCGCGGTTGGCGATGAAATCATTACGTTCCACCACGTTGTTCTTGGAACCGGCCCATACATGCATGCCAACCACGTTATCCACCACCAGGTTGCCGCGCAGGGTGTTGTACTCGGCATCGTAGATAAAGAAACCGCGCTGGTTGCCGGCCACCACATTGTTTTCCACCAGGCTGTCCTGGATGGTGCGCAGCATGATGCCATGGTCGGAATTGCCCCAGGCGCGGTTGTTGCGCACCTCCTGGTGGCGCACTTCCATCAAGGCCAGACCACCACGATTCAGGAACACATCATTGTCCTCCCACAGGTTGTGATAGGAATTCATGTAATGGGTGCCGTAGCGACTGCGGTGGAGACGGTTGCCCCGGAACACCGCGTGGTGGGTAACGTCCACGTAGATGGCGTCGCGCACGAAGCTGATGTTGTTATCGAGAATACGCGCCCCCTGGGTATTGTAGAGCTGGATGCCGTTACCGCGCTGGGAGGAACGGTAATCCCGTTTGCCGGTGATGAGGTTACGCTCGATGCGTACGTCGTTGGCCTTCTCGATCCACAGCCCGAACAGGTTGTAGGCCAGGTCGCAATCGCGCACCACGGCGCGATGCGCGCCGGGCCGGATGTAGATGCCGGCATTCTGGTCGCGCAGGCTGTCGCCGGAATCGGTGACGATCAGCCCCTCGATCATCACGTCCTCGGCGGTGACCCGGATGGTGTCTCCGCTCTGTCCGCCACTGATGGTGGGACGATGCAGGCCGCGCAGGGTCAGGGTCTTGTCGATGCGCAGATTTTCCTGGTAACGGCCACGCATCACTTCGACGACATCGCCGGGCACCGCATTGTCGATAGCCGTCTGAATGGATTCGCCCGGCTGCACCTGCCAGGTCGCAGCCAGGGCTGTTCCCGAATAGAGCAACAGCGCCGCCAATGCAAGCCGGACTTTACGCATTGACTATCGCACCCCGCAGAGTTGCGTGACGATCCATGCAGAAGAGGCCTCTGGCCACGAACAGTGCGGCGCTTACCGGTTCGCGGCCGGAGGCCGCTCCTACATGGTCAGGACGAGGCGAGACAAGATGTAGCATCCGCTCATAGTACCAGAAGACCCATCGACTTGAGCGCCAGGAACAGCGCAGCGCCGATCAGCAGGTTCTTGAAGCTTACATAGGAAATCATGTCCATCAGGCTGGCCTTGCGGTACTGCCGCCCCCACCATGGGCCTTCCTTTACATAGGGCTTGGACTGCATGCGGATCATGACCTCGAAGACACTCCAGCCGAACCACCAGCCGATGATGGCAGCGGCATCGAGGCGACCCAGGGCCGCCAACACCCAGATGAGGGTGACTGCCAGGGCGACGGCCACCTCCGCCGCCACCAGGGCGCGCTTGCGCTGGAAGCCGCCGTGGCACCAGGGCCAGAGGTGATGCCAGATCTCGGCCAGCACCATGGCCGGCAGGCTGTAGCCGGCGTAGGGCGGTTCGATGGGATCGGTGGGCATACGTGGGTCGACCATGGATGACCTCCCGGATCAGGACTTGCCGGCCGTTGCGGGACGCATCGGCTCGGGATGGATGGGGATGTAGTAGCCATTGGCGCCAATGGGGGTCAGCGGCAGGCCGGCCTTGAGGCGGCGCTTGCGCTCCTTGGCCAGCGGCGGGCAGGCATGCGTATCGGTGTAGTACACCATGCAGTCCAGGCACAGCAGGCATTCGCGCTGGTCGATGCGACCGTCCTTGTCGATGGCCAGGGAGCCGCAGCCCACGGCGCAGGCCTTGCAGCTGTCGCATTCCTGCTTGCGCTTCAGCCCATACCAGCGGAAGGTCGAAGGCATGGCGAGGGCGGCGCCGAGCGGACACAGGTACTTGCAGAAGGGCCGTTCGATGAAGATCGAAAGTGCCAGCAAGCCGGCGGCGAACAGGGTATAGGGCCAGGTACGGCTGAACAGGCCGACCAGGAAGGTGGTCTTGAAAGGCTCCACCTCGGACAGGACCTCCGCCAGCCCCATGGAGAACATGGATACTGCCAACAGTACGAAGAAGACCCCGTATTTCACCCACTTCAGGCGGTCATGCCAGGGCTTGGACAGTTTGAACTGGAAGCGCTTGAGACCGACGGCACCGCCGATCTTGTACAGCAGCTCGGACAGGGAGCCGAAGGGGCACATCCAGCCACAGAACAGGCCGCGCCCCCAGACGAATACCGTGACGATGATGAATATCCAGAACAGGAAAATGAAGGGATCGGTGAGGAACAGCTCCCACTTCCACTGAAACAGCAGGGCATGGAACCAGGTCAGCACCTGGGTGATGGAGGGCTGAGCCAGCAGGTAGAAGCCCACAAAACCGACGCTGATGACCCAGAAGCTGTACTTGAAGGCATTCACCGGCCACTTGTTCTTGCGGTTCGACATCCGGGTCAGGCGGTTGCGATTGGCATAGACGGTCGCCACCGCGAGCAGGAAGGCGGTGAACAGGCCGATCTCCACCGCGCGCATCTTCCACACCCGTACCCAGGGCGGGTCGGGCTTGATGATGGTCGGGCGTCCACCTTCCAGGTAGTGGGCCGGCACCCAGTATTCCTGGTCGAAGCTGACGAAGCTGCGTTCACCCGTGTTGCGGTCCAGCTTGTTGCCCAGGTACACCAGGCTCCAGGGATAGGCGGCACTGAACACCGGATCGCGGATGATGAAGATGCCGGACTCCCGGTAGCCGGGCGCGCCTTCCGCCTCCAGACCCCAGAGGTTGTAGTAGTCCATGTCACGGAAGGTGAAGGTGTCCATGTCCTGAGCCACCTGAATGCGGTCATAGATGCCTCCGCGCACGAACCCCGAACCCTTGAAGGAATCCACGCCGTTGGCAATGATGAAGATGGCATGCTCGTTGGGTTCCAGGCGTGACATGAGCCGTTCATGGCCACTCATACCCAGCAGGCTCTTGCCGACGGCCGGCACGTTGAGATAGCCGAAATACATCTCGATGTAGGGCTCGTTGGCACGCGGCAGGCCCAGCTGTTCCGGGCGCACGGTAAGTCGCCGTACGCTACCCTCGCGCACCAGTTCCTCCCAGCTGCGCAGTTCATGGACATCGGTGAAGCGGGCCTGTGGCTTGGGATCGCTCTTGAGAATGCCCACCTGGCGGGCGATGGCCACACCCGAGCGCAGCATCACCTGGTTCTGGGCGATCACCGTGACGGTGGCACCGGTGATGGCATCCAGACCGATATAACCGGCATCGGGGCGTGATTTGCCGATCTCGATCTTGTCGCCGACAAACTTGCCCAGGTACTGGTTGACGAACTTGGTCAGTTCCTCCTCCGGGATACCCAACAGCAGGATGGGTTCGCTGTGGCGCAGGATGCGGGTGCCGACGATGATGCCTTGCGTATCCATGCCGATAAGGGTTACCACCGGCTTACCCGAGTAGGCGGGGATATCCACGATATCCGTGGACAGGAACACGTAGCCGATCAGTTCCCTGCCCTGCTCCCCGTCGCGATATGCCTCCACGTAGGCGGGTCGCCCCATGCGCTCCGAAAAACTGTCGGCGCCGGGCATGACCTCGTGGCAGGCCACCATGGCACAAAGATCGGGGGCGGTACCGATCTCCGCGGGCAGAGGCGCTTCGTAGGCCGCGGCCATGGCCAGCGGCGCCACGAGCACCAGTGTCGTCGCGGCAAGGACGGCACGAAGCAAAGTGAGAATCCGTTTCATGACACTACCCGTTGGACCAGCATGGGGGGAGTCTAGACACTTCGAGGGGACTGGTACTTGATCATGGTCAAATTAAGGGGCAGAAGACTGTAGTAGCGGGCTTTGCACGCGAACCGGGATGGCACCCTGGTTCGCGGGCAAAGCCCGCTACTACATTAAAGACACCAGAAAACCGGAATCAAGACATGGTTAAAGAAGGATGAGCCCCCGACGGACCGGAACCGGTTCCGGTCCGTCGGGGCCATCCGAGGCCCGGGTCAGGCCTCCACGATCATACGGCTGCGCATCTCCAGATGAAGGGCGTGACAGAAGTGGGTGCAGTAACCCCAGAACACACCCGGCTTGTCGGCGATGAAGGTAACCGAAGCGGTTTCCTGCGGGTTGACGATGAAGTTGATATTGTATTCCGGAAGCCCGAAACCGTGGGTCAGATCCTCGATACGGTCATGGTTGGTGAGGATGATCGTCACCTCGTCACCCAACTTCACCCGGAACTCGCGCGGCTCGATGGCCGGCGCGATGGACACCAGCCTGACGGTCACCTTGTTGCCATCGCGTGTCACACCCACATCCTTGGGATCGTGAATCGCCAGCGGGAAATCGTCGAGGGAATAGATCTTTTTCGGGTTCAGCAGATCGCGTTTGAGGATGATGAAGTCATGGGGTTCCGGGCGCACCGGATGCTCGGCGACGAGCACCATCTTCTCACCGGAGATGTCGATGATCTGCTCGTTCTCGGCATGCAGCGGGCCCACCGGCAGGAAGCGGTCCTTGGAGAACTTGCAACCCACCGTCAGCCACTTGCCATCAGCGAACATGGTCTCCGACTGGGAGGCGTTGATGTGTCCGGGCTGGTAATGGACGTCGATGCGGTCGCGTACGTACTGAACCGTGTTGTCGCCATTGTGGAAACGGATGGCATCTTCCACGTTCCACTTCACCACCTGGCTGTCCAGGAACAGGGTGGTATAGGTATTGCCACGGCCATCGAAGGCGGTATGCAGTGGACCCAGGCCGATTTCGACCTCGGCGACGATGGCCTTGTCCACGTCATCGAGCTTGCCGTCGAACCAGTCGAGTACCTTCTGCAATTCGATGACGGTACCGGTGGGCGACAGCTTGCCGGAACAGATGAAATACTTGCCATCGGGGCTGGCATTGACGCCGTGGGGGTTCTTGGGTACGGACACGGTTGCGGTCAAGGCGGTCTTCGGATCCGCGTTCGAGGCCCGGGTGCCGTCCACTACCGGCACGCCGGTATCACCGAAGGTACGGAAATTGCCGTCCTTCACGGCCTGCTCGATGCGGGCAATGTTGAAAAAGATGCAGGCATCGCGTTCAACGGACATCATGTCCTCGTAGTGCACGCCATTCTCGGTGTTGTACTGGTTGCAGGCGGCCAGCTTGCCGTCGAAGGAGGTGGCGCACAGGTCACAGTTACCGTCGATCATCACCTGCCAGCGCACCTCCATGGTCTCGGCGTCGAGACAGCTGAACATGGCGCGGTACTTCTCCGGTGAATCGATATCCCGGCCGTCGTTGGGCACCGGGATGTGGAATTCGCCGCCGCAGAACACCCGGGTGGTGTAATTGATGGCCGTATCCACCGGGTCGCGCTTGTCCGGGAAAATGCCATGGAAGCCCTGCACATTCGGCAGCTTGGTGATCTTGTCGCAGACGAAGGTATCCAGACGGATACGCGCCACCCGGCTGTTGAGCTTGTCGTTGATCCAGGCGTAGCGGCCGTCGTAGTTGCCATCCTTGTAGGAGGCATGGGTGTGATGGGTATCGCCCACGGTGAATTGCAGGCTGCCGTCGGCCTTGGTACCCATGATCTTCTTGGATTCGTTGGTAACACCCCAGCCCACCAGGGCATCGGGTACGAAACAGGGTACGCGATGAATCTCGCGGCCGGAGGGCATGCCCAGTACACGGAAATCGCCGGTATGGCCACCGCTCCAGAAGCCGTAGTATTCATCCAGTTGGCCCGGCTTGGGATGGATCGGATCCGCCTTGGCCAGGGTACCACTGGCGGGCACGGCCGGAGCGGAAGGCGCTGAACTCTCCTGCTTGCATGCGGACAGCCCTACGGACAGGCCGGCACCGGTCAGGCCGACCAGGGCGGCGGTATTGAGGAATTTTCGGCGACTGGGGTCGATGGCGCCGTCCTGGAGGTCACTCTGTTCGTGGGTTGGGTCCTGCGTCTTGTCCTGGCTCATGGCTGCATGGCTCCGTCGGTTCGGGTGATTCAGTGCACTGCCGACCCGAACCCACGTTGCTCGAGACCGGTGACGGCATTTTAACTGGCATGGGAAATGCCGCATTGGAGTGTGGCATATCACACAGTATTGAATCTAGCGGATTGCAAGACTCTCGTACCTGCATCAGGTCAAGTGAGGCGGGTTTTTTTACTTGCAGTTGACGGAGATCAATATTTTCCGGGGAGGGCGGGGCCATCAGAACATAAGCCGAATCTTATATTAGAGAAAGCCCTGAACGAACCGGCAATGACGCGTCCCGCGCCGGCTCACACTCCCGCCTGCCGCCAGCTGCTGAAGGCGCTCAGCCAGAAATCGATGTCGGGATAATGCCGGCCGCGGGCCCGCAGGTGTTCGGCGAGTTCGATCATGAGCGTGCGGAACTCGCGGATGTCCATTTCCCAGCGAGCCGGTGCGATGCCCGGGTTGTCGGCGAGGGCCTCGTTGGCGATGGAGCCGGCACCGCCCCACATGCGCTGGCTGTTCAGGCCGGCATACAGGGCTGCTTCATTGCCGCGCAGGGCGGCCAGCTCGCGCAGCCAGGCGGCGTGGTCGCCGCCATGGCTGTCAAGGATTCCGCTCAAGCGCTCCAGGGTATAGTCAAGGTCCAGTGTCGATGGAACACCACTCATACCTGCATCCTTCACTTGCGTCTCCGGGGCACTCGGGGTGGTCGAGCATGGGAACCAGAGACACGGCTACACGTCCGGAGATTATCCACTATTCTTTTCCAGGAAGGCTGCAGGTCCTGTAATAACCATAATGAACAAGGAGGATTACCCTATGATCATGACATTCTTCGACCGACTGAAGCGGGTGCTGCTGTGCGGTTTCCTGTCACTGGTCTGTTCGTCCGTGAACGCCGAACCTGCCGCGGCACTGGCGTGGACCGCCGGTGATGCCGATCTCGAGTGGGGACCCTGTCCCGACTTCATCCCCACGGGCTGCGAGATCGCCGTGCTCCATGGCGACCCGGAAAAGCGCAACACCGACATCTTCTTCAAGGTACCCCCGGACTTCACGGTTCCGCATCATCGCCACACCTCAGCCGAGCGCATGGTGCTGGTCGCCGGTGAAATGCTCGTCCAGTACGACGGCCAGGAAGCCATCATCCTCACACCCGGCACCTATGCCTATGGTCCACCCCAGTTACCGCATTCGGCCATCTGCCAAAGCGAAGAACCCTGCGTGCTGTTCATTGCCTTCGAGGAACCCATCGACGCCATCGCCATTGCAAAGGACTGACCCCCCCAGCCAGGGCATGCACCAGGCAACGCAGTTTTCGCTAATATAGAAAAATTCGCTCCCAGGCCGCACAGGGACAGCCCCCTGCGGCGGATGAAACCTTCGCCAAAACCCTTTATAGTCAGGCGCTAATCCGGCAACCCCACCCGGCGCCCAGGCCGGGGGCACCAGGAATTCGTGCACCATGGAAAGACGCTTTACCGCAAGAGACCTGACGCTCGTCCTCGGCCTCGCCTTCCTCGCCCTGCTGCTCATCCTGCTCATGTACCAGGTGGATCGCCAATGGAACCGCATGAGCGAGATGCAGCGCGCCCTGCAGGAGCAGGCCGAGGACCTGCGCCGGGTACGGGTGTCCATGCAGGGCCTGGAACGACGCGTGCAGGAGGGCGGGCTGACCACCAGCGCCTCCGCGCCGCGGGCAGGGGAGGTCCCGGAGGCCTTCCGCCGCGCCCAGGCCGCCACCGAACAGGCGGATTATGCCCAGGGTGACTGGCTGGTGCGGGCCTTCGGAACCGGACTCAGTACCATTACTCCGCTGGTGTCCAGCGATGCCTATGCCAGCGAGGTGCAAAGCTATGTGCTGGAATCCCTGCTGAGCCGCGATCCCGACACCCTGGAATGGCAGGGGCTGATCGCCCGCGACTGGAGTATCAGCGAGGACGGCCTGACCATCACCTTTCGCATGCGCCCCGACGTCACCTTCTCCGACGGCGTGCCGATGACGGCCGAGGACGTGGTGTTCAGCTTCGATTTCATCATGAACGAGGCCATCGCCGCGCCGCGTGCCCGTGCCTACATGGAAAAGCTGGAAAAGGTGGAGGCCCTGGGCGAGCACGAGGTGGCCTTCACCTTCGCCGAGCCCTATTTCAACAGCCTGTCCCTGGCCGGTGGCATGGCCATCATGCCCAGGCACTTCTACGCTCACTACCTGGAAACACCCGAGGTCTTCAACCAGTCGCGCGGCCTGCTGCTGGGCTCCGGCCCCTACCGGCTGGCCAACCCCGAGACCTGGACCCCGGACCAGGGCCTGGTGGAGCTGGAGCGCAACCCGCGTTACTGGGGACCGGTGGATCCCTCCTTCAACCGCGTGCTCTGGAAGGTGATCGAGAACGACAGCGCGCGCCTGACCACCTTCCGCAACGGCGAGATCGATGTCTATGCCGCGCGACCGCGCGAATATCAGCAACTGCTGGACGACGAACAGCTGCGCGAGCGCACCCGCAACTATGAATACATGAGTCCGACGGCGGGCTATGTCTACATCGGCTGGAACCAGGAGCGTGACGGCAAGCCCACCCGCTTCGCCGACCGGCGCGTGCGCCAGGCCATGAGCCATCTCACCGACATCGACCGCATCATCGAGGAGATCATGCTCGGTTACGCGGAACCGGCCGTCAGCCCCTTCAACCCGCGCAGTGAACAGCATGATCCCAGCCTCTCGCCCTACCTCTTCGACATGCAACGCGCCATCGCACTGCTGGGCGAGGCAGGCTACACCGAGCGCAACCGCGAGGGCATCCTGGTGGACGCCGACGGCAAGCCCTTCGAATTCAGCCTGGTGTTTTTCCAGGACAATGAGGACACACGGCGCATCGTGCTGTTCCTGAAGGATCTCTATGCGCGTGCCGGTATCCTCATGCACCCGCGCCCCACCGAGTGGTCGGTGATGCTGGATCTGCTCAACCGCAAGGACTTCGACGCCATCACCCTGGGCTGGACCAGCGGCGTGGAGACGGACATCTACCAGATGTTCAATTCCGACCAGACGGTGGCCGGCGGCGACAATTTCATCAGCTACCGCAACCCGGAGCTGGACCGGCTCATGGACGCGGCCCGCGCCGAGGTGGACGAGGACAAGCGTATGCCCCTGTGGCGCGCCGCCGAACGCATCCTCCACGAGGACCAGCCCTACACCTTCCTGATGCGGCGCCAGACCCTGGCCTTCGTGGACCGGCGTATCCACAACCTGGAACAGACCCGGTTGGGCCTCAACCTGGGCATGGTGCCGGTGGAGATCTATGTGCCGCTCGAAGCCCAGAAATACGCGCGCTAGCGGGATTCGAGTGATGCTCGAAACGCTGATTCATTCGTCATTCCCGCGAATGCGGGAATCCAGGTGTTTCAAAAATATGGATTACTCGCTTCGCTCGCCCTTCGGGCCGCCCTGCGGGCGTTCAACGCACTCCGTGCTTTTGTCCCGCATTCGCGGGAATGACGAATCATGACCACCTACATCCTGCGCCGCCTGCTGCTCATGGTGCCCACCCTGCTGGGCATCACCCTGGTGGTGTTCGTGGTCATGGCCTCCGCCCCCGGCGGCATCAGCGCCCAGTCGCTGGTGGAGGGCATGAACCTGGAGCCCCAGGCCAAGAAGGCACTGGAGGACTACTACAACCGCATGTACGGCCTGGACCGGCCGGCGCCGGTGCAATACCTGCGCTGGCTGAACAACGTCTCGCCCGTCGGGTTCGAACTGGACGAGGCCACGGGCGAGCTGGGACGTTTCTCCCTCACCAAGGGCTCGGACCTGGGCACCAGCTTCCGCTATGGCCGCCCGGTGATGGACCTGGTGGCGGAACGCCTGCCCATCACCCTGCTGCTCAATGTCATCTCCATCCCCATCATCTACATCATCGCCATCGCCGTGGGGGTACATGCCGCCACCCGGCGCGGCAGCAGCTTCGACGTCAGCTCCAGTGTGGTAATGCTGGGGCTGTGGTCGATCCCCACCATGCTGGCCGGGGTGCTGATGATCGGCTTCTTCGCCTCGGACCAGTTCTGGCCCTGGTTCCCCACCGCCGGTCTCAGCCGCCGTGAGGCCCTGGACATGCCCTTCCTGCCCCACTGGGGCGTCCTCGGCGACGTCGGCCTGCTGTTCCTGCTGGGCGGCCTCGGCGCCGTGCTGCTGGTGTGGCTGAGCCTGCGCGGTCCGGTGCGGCTGCGGGTGCTGGTGCTCGGTGTGCTGGGCGCGGCCGCCGGCTTTGCCATGGCCGGGCAGCCCGCCGGGGTGACAGGCCTTGGACCCATGCACCTGGTGCTGGCCCTGCTGGTGGGCGCCTTGTTCGCCGGCATCGGCTGGAGCGGCTTCCAGTCCCTGCGCACTCTCACCCTCGGCTTGCTCGGGCTGTTGCTCGGCCTGCTGCTCGCATCGCAACTGGCCCAAGGCGAATTCGTGCGCGGCTTCCTGGTGGACCGGCTCTGGCACCTGGTGCTACCGGTCATCTGCCTGTCCTACGGCGGCTTCGCCTTTCTCGCCAAGCTCACCCGATCTTCGGTGCTGGAAAACCTGCTGGCCGACTACGCGCGCACCGCACGCGCCAAGGGCGCCGCCGAACGTGACGTGCTGTGGCGCCATGTTTTCCGCAATTCCCTGCTGCCGCTGATCACCGTGTCCGCCACCCTGCTGCCCAGCCTGCTGGCGGGCTCGGTGATCGTCGAGACCATCTTCAGTATCGACGGCATGGGCAAGCTGGCGGTGGACGCGGTGCGTACCCGCGACCGCGAACTGGTGTTGTCGGTGACCCTCATCAGCGGCCTGCTGACCCTGGCCGGCTACCTGCTTGCCGACCTCTGTTATGCCATTGCCGATCCGCGGGTGAGTTATGACTGAAGCACAAGTCATCCAGCCTCCCGCCCGCGCCCGCAGCTACAGCGCCCAGGTGGCGCGCGAGGTGTTCACGCGTTGGGGCGCGCGTCTGGGCCTGGCCTGGATCCTGGTATTGGTGATGATCGCCGTGTTCGCACCCTTCCTGGCCAGCAGTCATCCCCTGCTACTGGCCCAGCAGGGGCAGCTGTCGAGTCCCGTGCTGGCACACCTGAACGCCGCCGACCTGACCATCCTGGCGGGTTTCCTGGCCGCCCTGGCCGCGGCCGCCTGGCGCCGCCCCCTGCGCCACCGCCTGCTGCTGGTACTCGGTACCCTGGTGGCAAGCGGCATCCTGAGTTATGCCTTCGTGACGCCGCCCGCACTGGTGGTCTATGAGCAATACCGCGAGGCCGAAGCGGCCGGCGCCTATGACTGGGTAGTGCGCGCCCCCATCCCCTACTCGCCCAAGGACTACCTGCGCGACTACGGCGACACCGGCCTGGAGGCGCCGCTGGCGGAGGGCGAACGGCGCCACTGGCTGGGCACCGAGGAGAACGGCTCCGACGTGCTGGCGCGCATGGTCCACGCCTCGCGCATCGCGCTCGGCATCGGCTTCATCGCCACCGGCATCGCGCTCTTCATCGGCGTCATCATCGGCGGGCTGATGGGCTATTTCTCCGGCATCGTGGACATGATCGGCATGCGCCTGGTGGAGATCTTCGAGGCCATTCCCACCCTGTTCCTGTTGCTCACCTTCGTGGCCTTCTTCGGCCGCAGCCTGTACATGATGATGATCATCATCGGCATCACCTCCTGGTCCGGGTACGCCCGCTACGTGCGCGCCGAGTTCCTCAAGCTGCGCGAGCAGGAATACGTGCAGGCGGCGGTGGCCTGCAGCCTGCCACTGCGTTCCATCCTGTTCCGCCACATGCTGCCCAACGGCGCCGCGCCCATCCTGGTGGCGGCCAGCTTCGGCGTGGCCTCGGCCATCCTCGCCGAGGCCACGCTGAGCTTCCTGGGCCTGGGGCTGGTGGACGATCCGTCCTGGGGGCAGATGCTCAACCAGGCGGTGCAGTCCTCCACCTTCAACTGGTGGATGGCGGCCTTCCCCGGTGGCGCGATCTTTTTGACCGTGTTCGCCTACAACCTGGTGGGCGAGTCGCTGCGCGACGCGCTGGACCCGCACTTGAAGAAGAACGCCTGATGCTGCTCGAAGTCAACCACCTCAAGACCTGGCTGCGCGCCGGCAAGGAAACGGTTCACGCCGTGGAGGACGTGAGCTTCCGCATCGACCGCGGCGAGACCTTCTGCCTGGTGGGCGAATCGGGCAGCGGCAAGTCGGTGAGCGCCCTGTCGGTGATCCAGCTGCTGCCGCGTGACATCACCCAGCATCCGGGCGGCGAGATCCTGTTCGACTACCGCCACCCCGACGGCCGCCACGAACGGGTGGACATGCTGACCCTGCCCGAGGAACGGCGTCGCGCCATTCGCGGCAGCCGCATCGCCATGATCTTCCAGGAGCCCATGACCTCGCTGAACCCGGTGTTCACCGTCGGCGACCAGATCATCGAGGCCCTGCGCCTGCACCGCCCGGAGATGAGCGAGGCCGAGGCGCGCGAACGCGCCATCGCCGCCCTGGCCCAGGTGCAGATCCCCAATCCCGAGGAACGCGTCAACGAGTTTCCCCACCGCCTGTCGGGCGGCCAGCGCCAGCGGGTGATGATCGCCATGGCCATGGCCTGCGAGCCGGACCTGCTGATCGCCGACGAACCCACCACCGCCCTGGACGTGACCGTGCAGGCGGAGATCCTGCGCCTCATGCGCGAGCTGCAGGACCGTACCGGCATGGGCATCCTGTTCATCACCCACGACTTCGGCGTGGTGGCGCAGATGGCCCAGCGCCTGGCGGTGATGCGCCTCGGCCGGATCGTGGAGGACGGTCCGGTGCGCCAGGTGCTCACGCGTCCGGCCCATGCGTACACCCGCCAGCTCATCGATGCCCTTCCCGAGAACCTGCACCGCCGGCGCGTGACCGGGGTGCGCCCCACGGTCGAGGCAAACCAGGTGGTCGAGCAGGACGAGGTGCTGGTGCGGGTGGAGGATTTCAAGATCCACTTTCCGGTACGCAAGGGCCTGCTGCGCCGCGTGGTGGACCAGGTGCGCGCCGTGGACGGCGTCTCCCTGGACATCCGCCGTGGCCAGGTGCTGGCGCTGGTCGGCGAGTCGGGCTGTGGCAAGACCACGCTTGGGCGCGGCATCCTGCGCCTGCTGGAGGCCACCTCCGGCAGCGTCCGCTTCCAGAATGACGACATCACTCGTCTGTCGCCGCGCGAGCTGCGCCCCTTCCGGCGCCGTATGCAGATCATCTTCCAGGACCCGGCCTCGTCGCTGAACCCTCGCCTCACCGTGGCCGAGGCACTGACCGAGCCCATGGCAGTACACGGCATCGGTGCCTCCCACGAGGAACGCCTGGCCCTGGCGCAGGCGGTGATCGAGCAGGTACAGCTACCTCCCGATAGCCTGTGGCGCTACCCCCACGAGTTCTCCGGCGGTCAACGCCAGCGCATCGGCATTGCCCGCGCCCTGGTGCTGAATCCCAGTTTCATCGTCTGTGACGAGGTGACCAGCGCCCTGGACGTATCGGTGCAGGCGGAGATTCTGCAGATACTGCAGACGCTCAGGGAGGAACGGGGACTCACCCTGCTGTTCATCACCCACAACATGGGGGTGGTGGAATACCTGGCGGACAGCATGGCGGTGATGTACCAGGGCAAGGTGGTGGAGCACGGCCCCACGGACCGGGTGTGCCGCGCGCCGGAGAACGACTACACCCGGCGCCTGCTGGCGGCGGTGCCGCGCCTGGACGTACAGGCCCTGGTCTGAGGGGCGCGGGCAGAGTCGCGTCAGGGGGTCTGGGCGTTGAGGCGGTCAACGGCCCGGAGGGCGGCGGCGGCGGCGGTCTCGATGTCCGCCTCGCGCCCCGCCAGGGTCAGCCGTCCGAAGGCGCCCACGGCGTGGGCCTCCACCAGGGTGATGCTAGCCGCCTTCTCCGCCTCGTTGGCGGCATAGATGATATTGCCCGCCGGCTCGGTCTCGAGGATGAAGATGCTCTGCCCGGCCAGCACCATGGAGCCCTTGCGGTTCTGGCGGTTGATGAGCACGGAATGATCCGCGTTGATGCCGCGGATGATCTCGTGCCAGGGGACCCGGCAGGGCTGGCGCGCGGCCTCGGTAGTGTCCAGCCAGCGCAGCACCACGTGGGCGGATTCCAGCACACTGGCCTGGTCGCGGCTGTGGATGGCCATGGAGCCGAAGGCACGTTCCACCACCTGCCCGCCCAGGTGCACCGGGGACGCCTTCAGGGCGATGTCGGTCAGGCGATGGATGGCCATGCCCGGGGACACCTCCAGCCACAGGCAGGAATCGCCCGGCTTGGGCAGGAAGCCCTGGGAGGCGGTGGCCATGTAGGAGGCCAGCTGGGGCTGCAGGGAGTCGATGTAGACATAGGTGCGCAATTCCACCTTGGGGGCATCGACGGGCATACGGGACGACATGCTGATCGGCTTCGCTCGGGCAGGGACAGGGGCTCAAATTGCGGGATTCTACCATAGATGGTACTGCCCCGTGGGTGCGATGCGCCAGGCGCGGTCTACCGCACCCCCCCGCTCCGCCCATCTCGGGGCCAGCCATAAAAAAACGGCGGCATTGCATGCCGCCGTTTCCCGTTTCCGATCATCGAAACCGGAAGACCCCCGCCTACTTCAGATCGAAGCGATCGAGGTCCATCACCTTGGCCCAGGCCTGGGCGAAGTCCTGCACGAATTTCGCTTCCGCGTCCGATGAGGCATAGAACTCGCTTACCGCGCGCAGTTGGGAGTTGGAGCCGAAGATGAGGTCCACCGGGGTGGCCGTCCACTTCTGCTTGCCCGTGGCGCGCTCCACACCCTCGTAGAGGCCATCGTCCTTGGCGGACTTCTTCCATGCAACGGACATGTCGACCAGGTTGACGAAGAAGTCATTGCTCAGGGTGCCCGGACGGTCGGTGAATACCCCATGGCGGGAGCCATCGGCATTGGCATTCAGCACGCGCATACCACCGACCAGGGCCGTCATTTCCGGCACGGTCAGGTTCAGCAGCGCCGCGCGCTCCACCAGGGACTCGGCCGGCGCCCGCGGGTGACCCTTCGCATGGTAGTTACGGAAACCATCGGAGGTCGGCTCCAGTACCGCGAAGGATTCGACATCGGTCATCTCCTGCGTCGCGTCGGTGCGACCCGGGTTGAAGGGCACCTCGATGTCGTGGCCGGCATCCTTGGCTGCCCGCTCGATGGCCGCGACACCACCCAGCACGATCACGTCAGCGAGCGACACGCGCTTGTTGCCGGACTGGGCCTGGTTGAAGCGCTTCTGAACCGCTTCCAGCTTGGCCAGTGACTTGGCAAGTTCACGCGGCTGGTTGACCGCCCAGTCCTTCTGCGGCGCCAGGCGGATGCGGGCACCGTTGGCCCCGCCGCGCATGTCCGTGCCACGGAAGGAAGCCGCGGAGGCCCAGGCCGTGCGCACCAGTTCCGGGGTGGACAGCCCGGTGGCGAGGATATCGGCCTTGAGGCGGTCGATGTCACGCGTGCCGATCAGGTCGTGATTGACCGCCGGCACGGGATCCTGCCAGACGAATACCTCGTCCGGGAGCCAGTCACCCAGATAGCGCGAGGTCGGCCCCATGTCTCGGTGGGTCAATTTGAACCAGGCCTTGGCGTAGGCATCCGCGAAGGACTGGGGATCCTCGAGCCAGCGCTGGGTGATTTCCCGGTAGATCGGGTCCTCGCGCAGGGAAAGGTCCGTGGTCAGCATGATGGGCGCATGGCGCTTGTCGGGGTCATGGGCATCGGGCACCAGGTTGGCGGCCTGGCCATCGGCCGGGATCCATTGGATCGCGCCTGCGGGACTGCGGGTCTGCACCCACTCGAACCCATAGAGGTTCTGAAGGAAATTATGGGTCCATTGCACCGGGTTCACGGTCCAGGCGCCTTCCAGGCCACTGGTGATGGTGTCGATGCCCTTGCCGGAGCCACAACGACTGATCCAGCCGAGTCCCTGCTGTTCGATCGGGGCGGCTTCCGGCTCGGGGCCGACGCACTCTCCCGGCTTGGCGGCGCCATGGGTCTTGCCGAAGGTGTGTCCACCAGCAATCAGGGCCGCCGTTTCCTCGTCGTTCATGCCCATGCGCGCGAAGGTCATGCGGATGTCATGGGCCGCCGCCACCGGGTCGGGGTTGCCATTGGGGCCTTCCGGGTTCACGTAGATGAGGCCCATCTGAGTGGCGCCGAAGGGGCTGTGCAACTCACGCTCACCAGCGTGGCGCTGATCGCCGAGCCATTCCCCTTCCGGGCCCCAGTACACCTCTTCCGGTTTCCAGGCATCCTCGCGGCCGAAGGCGAAACCGAAGGTCTTGAAGCCCATGTCTTCCATGGCCACGGTGCCCGCCAGCACGAGCAGGTCGGACCAGGAAATGGCGTTGCCGTATTTCTGCTTGATGGGGAGCAGGAGGCGGGCGGCCTTGTCCAGGTTGGCGTTGTCCGGCCAGCTGTTCAGCGGCGCGAAGCGCTGCATACCGCCATCGGCGCCGCCACGGCCGTCGAGGGTGCGGTAGGTGCCCGCGCTGTGCCAGGACATGCGGATGAACAAGGGACCGTAGTGACCGTAGTCGGCCGGCCACCAGTCCTGGGAGGTCCGCATCACCGCGATGAGATCCTGCTTGAGGGCGTCCAGATCCAGGTCCTGGAAGACCTCGGCATAGTCGAAATCGTCACCCATCGGGTTGGCGCCCGCCGCGTTCTGGCGCAACGGCTCCAGGTTCAGGCGGTTGGGCCACCAATAGTCGTTCGTGGGGGCGGACATCTGGACCTGGCTGGCGGACGCCAGGGCGAAGCCACCCAATGCGGCGCACAACGCGAGCGCTGAAATGCTTTGCTTGAACATACACCTCTCCTTTGGCTTTACAGCAAGTTGGACTAAAATCTGTAGGGTTCTGTAGGGTTTTATTTAGACTGATTCCAAGATTGATTAAACTTAGACTAATTCTAAAATTATGTCAAGCCTGCAAGGCATGGGCGATGTGGACAGGAAACCCGGGCCACCGCCAGGCGTGCTAGACTGCCGGCAACCCCTTGCTACACGGCCAGGACGTATGCTATTCGGTCATGATCGCAACCAGATCCGCCGCTTCTACTGCGAGGCCTGGCGCAAGTTCAGCCAGGGCATGCCCATGGAGCCCCTGGAGGACCTGGTGGCCACGGTCATCAGCGAGCATCCCGAATACCACCGCCTGCTGGAAATACCCGAGCATGCCGTGGACCGCGACTACCTGCCGGAAATGGGAGAATCGAATCCCTTCCTGCACATGGGCATGCACATCGCCATCCGTGAACAGCTCAGCATCGACCGGCCCGCCGGCATCCTGCAAGGCTACCAGGCAGCCCTGGCTCGCCTCGGGGACGCCCATGAACTGGAACACCGCATGATGGAATGCCTGGCGGAAATGATCTGGCAGGCGCAGCGCAACGGCACCGCGCCCGACGAGACGGCCTACCTGGAATGCGTAAAGCAGTTGTAGGAGCGGGCTCAAGGTGAGACCGCGTAGCGGTCGAGAGCGTGCCCTGGGGCATGCCCGCCAACAACCGCGTCCAACCCTCGCTATTTCTTCAGAAGATCGCGGATCTCGGCCAGCAGCTTTTCCTCGTTGGAGGGGGGTGGTGGTGCAGTGGGCGCGATCTCTTCTTTCCGCTTCAGGTGATTGATCATCTTCACGGCGATGAAAATGGCAAAGGCCACGATGATGAAATCGAACAGCGTCTGGATGAAGACCCCGTAGTTCAGCGTCACCGCTTCCACGCCCTCTTCCGCCGCTTTGAGAGTAATCACGAGGTTGCTGAAATCCACGCCCCCGATCAACAGCCCCAGCGGCGGCATCACCACATCGGCCACGAAGGAGGATACGATCTTGCCGAAGGCCACCCCGATGATGATCCCCACCGCCATGTCCACCACATTGCCCTTGACCGCGAATTCCTTGAACTCCTTCAACATGCCCATCGCGCACCCTCCATTTTTGATTGGTATTGTGATCCGCCGTGACCGCAGTTGGCTGGTACGCCACCATTGTAGTCCAGTCCAGGCAAGGACAGCATTGTGATTTCACGAACAAAAAGTGGCGCCGTCAGGAAATTGGCGAGACAAGACCATCCATAAATATCATGATCCTCTAATATTTATTTCCATGGCCCATTACCGGAACTTTGACTTACATCAAGCAGTCACACATGCTGCACGTTCAGCAATACCCCCATACAATTCATAACTGCTACGGAGACCGAACATGTCCAAATCCAACCAGCTCAAGCCCGTCAGCCTGGCCCTCGGCACCGCTTTCGCCCTGTCCCTGGGTTCCGGTGTCGCCAGCGCCGACCAGAACCCCTTCTCCATGACCGAGCTGTCCAGCGGTTACATGGTGGCCGACAAGCACGAAGGCAAGTGTGGCGAGGGCAAGTGCGGTGGTGAAAAGAGCCGGGAAGAAATGAAAGAGAAAGCCATGGAAGGTAAATGCGGCGAAGGCAAGTGCGGCGGCGACAAGGCCAAGGAAAAAGCGAAGGACATGGAAGGTAAATGCGGCGAAGGCAAGTGCGGCGGCAACCGTTGAGCCGGAAAACCCTTCCATGACTCCGAACCAGCCTTACCCCGTACAGGGTGCCGGTCTGGGCCTGCGGCGGACCCTCATGGGTCCGCTCGCGGAGGCCTTTCCGGAGCAGATCGGATTTCTGGAAATCGCGCCGGAGAACTGGATCGGCGTAGGCGGTGCCCTGGGCAAGCGCCTGCACTCCTTCACCGATCGCCACCCCTTCGTCTGCCACGGCCTGTCCCTGTCCATCGGCGGTCCCGCCCCCCTGGACGAGACCTTCCTGCAACGCCTGAAACGCTTTCTGGATGAACACCGCATCCGTGCCTACACGGAACACCTGAGCTATTGTGGAGATGACGGCCATCTCTACGACCTGATGCCTATTCCCTTTACCGAAGAGGCCGTGCACCACGTGGCCGGGCGTATCCGCCGCGTCCAGGATATCCTGGAACGGCGCATCGCCATGGAGAACGTGTCCTACTACGCCGCACCCGCCCAGGAAATGAAGGAAATCGACTTCATCAATGCGGTATTGGAGGAAGCCGACTGCGACCTTCTGCTGGACGTGAACAATATCTACGTCAACAGTATCAACCACCGCTACGATCCACTCGAATTCCTGCAGGGTCTTCCGGCGGAACGCGTGGTGTACTTCCATGTGGCCGGCCACTACGAGGAGGCCGAGGACCTGCGCGTGGACACCCACGGCGCCCCTGTCATCGATCCGGTCTGGGAACTGCTCGACCGCGCCTATGAACACTGCGGACCCGTACCTACCCTGCTGGAACGTGATTTCAACATCCCGCCCATCCCGGAACTGCTGGTCGAGATCGACCGCATCCTGATTGCGCAACAGCGCTGGACCAGCGCCCATACCGGACATGCCGCCAAAACCCGCTGATACCCCGGCCTTTATCCGCCGCCAATACGAATTCGCCGCCCATATCCGCGACCCGGAGAGTCATCCACGGCCCACCGATGTGGAAGACCGTCGCATGGCCATCTACCGTGAGTTGTTCTTCAATAACGTGGAAGGTTTTTTGTCCAGCAGCTTCCCGGTATTGCGCAGCCTGTTGAACGATGACCACTGGACGGCCCTGGCGCGGGATTTTTTTGCCCATCACCAGTGCCACACGCCGCTGTTCCTGGAGATCCCCCGTGAGTTCCTCCAGTACCTGGAGCAGGAACGGGACGCCCGGGACGAGGACCCGCCCTTCCTCCACGAACTGGCCCACTACGAATGGCTGGAACTGGCTTTGGCGGTGGCCGAGGATCCCGAGCCCGAGGCCGGGATCGACCCCGATGGGAACCTGCTGGAAGGACACCCCCAGCTGTCAGCCCTGGCCTGGACCTTCCGCTATGCGTATCCCGTACACCGCATCGGTCCGGAGTTCCAGCCCGACGCCCCGGATCCCGATGGCGTGTTTCTGCTGGTATACCGCGACGCCGACGACGAGGTGCATTTCCTGGAGCTGAATCCTGTCAGCGCGCGCCTGTTTGCCCTGCTGCGGGATGAACCCGCGCTCAGCGGTCGTGCCGCCCTGGAGCAAATCGCCGCCGAACTGGGACACGCCAGGCCGGAACTTGTACTGGAAGGCGGACTGGCGATCCTCGGCCAGTGGCGTGAGCGGGGGATCGTGTGCGGGACTACAACACTGGTTTAGGTCTTGCGGGTCATGTCCTGGTAGGCCGTTACGCGGATCTCATCCAATTCGATCCCCGAGCTCGAGCCCATACCGAACAGCGCATCCAGTTCATCCCCATACTGCCGGGTATTGCGGCGGCGCTCCTTCAAACGTCTCTCCCTGGCATTCCAGGTTCGGTTGCGCCAGCCGAGGGCGCGCCGTTCATTACTGTAGCTGCGGTGCTGGAATTCATGCAGGCGCAGCTCGTTGTTGCGTAACGTTTTCCCATGGAGTTTCTTGATGGCCTTCGCCGCCAGGCGCTCGTGGTGGATATCGGCGACAGCGTAGTAGTGATATAGGCCGTCATCGCAGGCCTGGTCCACGATCTGGAGGTCCAGGCCACCCCGTTTGTGATAGGGCTTGAGCAGGTCCAGCAATTCCAGCTCGGTGATCCTGGGCGGCAGATTCGCGATCAGGATTTTCATGCGCTCCTCCCCGGACGTTGAATCAAACGGGTCAGCCCGTTTGTTCCGCGTTCCATGTTTTTATCATAGCAAAAGGGATGGGGATCCTGCCTCAGCCTTTTGCCCCGATCAGTTCGATGGGGTAACCGTCGGGATCCTCCACGAAGGAGATAATGGTGGTTCCGGCGTTCATTGGGCCGGCTTCGCGCAGGATCTTACCGCCCTGCTGCTTGATTGCGTCGGTGGCACGATAGACATCATCCACCTCCAGGGCAATATGCCCGTAGCCGCTGCCGAGGTCGTAGGCATCGGTGTCCCAGTTATGCGTCAATTCAATGACGCTATTATCGGACTCATCACCATAGCCCACGAAGGCCAGGGTGAACTTGCCTTCCGGGTAGTCCTTGCGGCGCAGCAGCTTCATGCCGAGCACCTCGGTATAGAACCGGATGGAGCGATCCAGGTTGCCCACCCGCAGCATGGTATGGAGTATGCGCATGGTGCTTCCTCCCGAATGGCTGGTCAGATGCCCCTGCGGCGCGCCGCAATGCGCAGGCGCAGGGCGTTGAGCTTGATGAAACCCTCGGCATCCTTCTGGTCGTAGGCCCCCTCGTCTTCCTCGAAGGTGGCGATGCGCTCATCGAACAGGGAGTCGGTGTCGGACTTGCGGCCGGCCACGATCACATTGCCCTTGTAGAGCTTCATGCGCACCACGCCATTCACGGTTTCCTGTGATGCGTCGATCATGGTCTGCAGCATGCACCGTTCAGGGCTCCACCAATAGCCATTGTAGATCAGCTTGGCGTAGCGCGGCATCAACTCGTCCTTCAGATGCATGACTTCCCGGTCCAGGGTAAGGGATTCCATGGCACGATGGGCCTTGAGCATGATGGTGCCGGCCGGGGTCTCGTAACAGCCGCGCGACTTCATCCCCACGTAGCGGTTCTCCACGATGTCGTCGCGACCGATGCCGTTGGCTCCGCCGATCTTGTTAAGGATCTCCATGACCCGGGCCGGGCTGGTTTCCTTGCCGTCAATGGCGACGATGTCGCCGTGCCGGTAGGTGAGTTCCACGTAGGCCGGCGTGTCGGGAGCCTTTTCCGGCGGCACGGTCCAGCGCCACATGTCCTCTTCCGGCTCCGCCCAGGGATCCTCGAGGATGCCGCCCTCGTAGGAGATGTGCAGGGAATTGGCATCCATGGAATAGGGAGACTTCTTGCCCGCCTTGGCAAAGTCCACCGGGATGTCATGCTCCTTGGCATAGGCCATGAGCTTCTCCCGGGACAGGAGGTCCCACTCGCGCCAGGGCGCGATCACCTTCACGTCGGGCTTCAGCGCATAGGCGCCCAGCTCGAAGCGCACCTGGTCATTGCCCTTGCCGGTGGCGCCATGGGAGATGGCATCGGCGCCGGTCTCGTTGGCGATCTCCACCAGGCGCTTGGCGATCAGCGGCCGGGCAATGGAGGTGCCGAGCAGGTATTCGCCTTCATAAATGGTATTGGCGCGGAACATGGGGAACACGTAATCACGCGCGAATTCCTCGCGCAGGTCCTCGATGTAGATCTCCTTAACGCCCATGGCCTTGGCCTTGGCGCGCGCCGGCTCCACCTCCTCGCCCTGGCCGATATCGGCGGTGAAGGTCACCACCTCGCAGTCGTACTGATCACGCAGCCACTTGAGAATGATGGAAGTATCGAGACCACCGGAATAGGCGAGCACGACTTTGTTGATTTTGGACATCGTTGCAACCCTGTGAAAGATTTGTTGAACCGCCAAGGCGCTGAGAACGCCAGGAAAACCGTTTTAACCGCCAAGGCGCCAAGACGCCAAGAAAACCTATTGGGTGAAGATGATTCGCTTGATGTTGTCGCGCAGGACCCTGGAATTGAAGTTGATCAAAAGACCCAATGTAACGCCTGTTGCCTTCAGATACGAAATCACTTGTGCGTGGTGGATGGGGAGCAATGTATTGACCGCTTTCAACTCGATGACAAGCCTGTCTGCAACCATCATATCCAATCGCGCGACACCAACCGGGCGCCCCCGGTAAACCACGGACACCGGCACCTGCCTGTCGGAGCGGATATCCCGGTGCTCCAACTCTATGGCCAGCGCCTCCTCGTAAACCGATTCCATGTACCCAGGCCCAAGTACCCGATGTACCTCGATCGCCGCGCCAATCACCCTCCGTGCAAGACCATCCAGCTCTTTTCCCGGCTCCATAAGCACCTCCCTGTGCAATATGAATAATGTCTTTCTTGGCGTCTTGGCGTCTTGGCGTCTTGGCGCCTTGGCGGTTAATACAGGGTTTTCTTGGCGCTCTTGGCGCCTTGGCGGTTCAAAACCCTACTTCCGCGACCGCCGCAGCCGCGCCAACAACCGCCGTGCCAGTTCGCCGAACAGTTCCGTCTGGGTCGGGTGGGGATGGATGGCGCTGGCCACCTGCTCCAGGGTCATGTCGCCGGAGACCATCATCACCGCCTCGCCGATCAGGGTGTCGGCATGGTCCGCCAGCAGGTGCACGCCGACGATGCGGTGGCTCTGCTTGTCGGCGACGATCTTGATCATGCCGTGCAGCTCATTGTTGATCATGGCCTTGGCGTCGATGTTCATGGGCACCTTGACCTCGACGGCGTCGATGCCTTTGGCCTTGGCCTGCTCCACGGACAGGCCCACGAAGGCGGCCTCGGGGCGGGTGAAGATCACGCCGCAGTCCTTGTCCTGGTCGTACTTCATGTCCTCGCCCAGGATGGTCATGGCGGCCACGCGGCCCTGCTGGGCGGCGGTGTGGGCCAGCATGTAGCCGCCGATCACATCGCCGATGGCAAAGATGTGTGGTACGTTGGTGCGGCAGCGGGCATCGGCCTTGATGGCGGGGCCGTCGGTGGCGATGCCGGCCTTGTCCACATCCAGGCCGTCGAGCACCGGGCGCTTGCCGGTGCCCATGATGACGTAGTCGGCCTTGATCTTGTGGGCCTTGCCCTCGCTGTCCTTGTACGCCACCTGCATGTTGCCGGCCTTGCCGCTGATCTTGTCGATGCTGACGGAGGTATGCACGTCCAGGCGCGGGTCGTCGTTGAGGACGGCGGTGAGGTGCTTGGCGATCTCCGGTTCCACCTCGGCCAGGATGCGATCCTTGGCCTCCAGCAAAGTAACCTTTGCGCCGAAGTCCTGCATCAGCTGCGCCATTTCCAGGCCGATGGCGCCACCACCGATGACCACCAGCTTTTTCGGCTGTTCCTCGAGACCCCAGACCGTGTCGGAGGTAAGCACGCCACCACCCTGGCCCAGGCCCTCGCGGGCACCGGGGATGGGCGGCACGAAGGGCGGCGCGCCGGTGGCGACCACGGCGCAGCCGAAGCTGACCTTGTCGCCTTTCTTGCCGTCGCCTTGCCCTGCACGGGTGTGGGGATCATCCTGGTTGCCACTCTTGTCGATGATCACATGGTGATCATCGGCGAAGCGTGCGAAGCCCTGGATGTACTGGATCTTCACGCCCTTGTCGGTCTTGAGGGCCATGTCGCCACGGGTCTCCAGCACCTGGCGACGGGTGGCCTCCAGCTTGCCCCAGTCCAGGGTGGCCTTGGTGGTGCCCATCACGCCCAGGTGCGCGTCCTCGTGGCGGTCGCGGATGCGGTCCGCCGCCGCGCGCCAGGCCTTGGAGGGGATGCAGCCGCGCCACAGGCATTCGCCGCCCGGGAAGGGCGAGTCGTTGACCAGGGCTACCTTGAGGCCATGGCCGGCCAGGTCGCGGGCGCAGTCCTCGCCGCCGGGGCCGCCGCCGATGACGACCACGTCATAATCCCATTTCCCTTCGGGGATGGCGGGGCCGGTGGGACCCATCCAGGCCTCCGGTTGTTCGATGAAGCCCTTCAGTTCCCCAAGGTACATCGCCACGTCGGCACCGTTCACCACCCGGTGGTCGCCGGTGATGGTGAAGGGACTGCCCTGTTCGGCGTTGGCGGAAATGGCCAGGATGGCGGCGATGCCAGGCGTGGCGATGGCGTCGAAATGGCTGACGCCGAACATGCCCATGTTGGACACCTGGAAGGTGGAGCCCTGGTATTCCTCGGGCTTGAGGCGGCGCTTGCGGGCGCGCTCCACCAGGTCCTTCCAGTCCTCGTTCAGCTCATCCAGCTCGCGGGACTCGCAGTTGCGCAGCACCGGAACCACCAGGCCGCCACCGTCGGCGGCCACGGCCATGCCGACATCGACATTGCTGCGTTCCACCAGTTTGTTCTTCGGCTGGTAGCACCAGTTCATCTTCGGGTACTTGGCCATGGCCAGGGCACAGGCCTTGGCGATGGCCACGGTCACCGATACCCCCTGGGCCTTGGCGGCCTTGATAAGCGCGCCGAGCCGGATGTGGGCGGTGACCCGGAAGGTGGGCATGGTCAGGGAATCGGTCATGGCCTGGCTGATGGCCGCTTCCAGCTTGTTCATGGGGCGGCCATTGCCGGGCACATCCACTTCGCGTATGCCACCACCCGACGCCATGGGCTGGGCGCCCATCACATCCTGGGCCTGGATGGCACCACGCGGGCCGCTGCCGCTGACCGTGTTGAGGTCGATGCCGCGCTGGCCGGCCAGCTTGCGGGCATAGGGCGTGGCGGCGCGGCCGGAGGGACGCGGCGCCGGGGCGCCACCGGTGTTGAGGCTGCCGGCGGGTACCGGTGCGGCAGGGGCGGTCTTCCGGGTGGGGCTGGCGGAGGCCTCTGCCTGGGCCGGTGCGGCGGCTGCGCCGGAGACCTTCATCTCCTCGCGCACCACCTGCTCGGGGCTTTCCACCAGGTAGGCCATGGGCTCACCCACGGCCACGGTGCTGTCCACCGCAGCCATGGGCCCGGACAGGTAGCCCTCGCGGAACACTTCCACGTCCATGATGGCCTTGTCGGTCTCCACCTGGGCCACCACGGTACCGCGCTTGATCTTGTCGCCGGGCTGTTTCTCCCAGCTCACCACCACGCCCTCGGTCATGGTGTCGGAGAGCTGCTGCATGGCGATGGTGTAGATGGCGCCCTCGGGGGCGCCGGCGGAAGGTGAGGCTTCGGCAGCGGCTTCCGTCCGGCTTTCCTCTTCCGCTTGCGTGCTGTCGGATGCCGGCTGCTTGTCCTCGGCCGTCGCTTGTGGCGCGGCCGCGCCCTCCTCCTGCACCTCTTCCTTCGAGGCCACCAGGTAGGCGATCGCCTCTCCCACCGGCACGGTGCTGTCCACCGCCGCCAGGGGGCCGGAGAGATAGCCGTCGCGGAACACCTCCACGTCCATGATGGCCTTGTCGGTCTCCACCGTGGCGACGATGGTGCCGCGCTCGATCTTGTCGCCGATGTTCTTTTCCCAGCTGACGATGACACCTTCGGTCATGGTGTCCGAAAGCTGGGGCATCTTGATTACATAGGGTTCAGCCATGCGTCACTCGATCACTTTCCGAACATCTTGAGGACGGCCTTCACCACATCCTGGGGATTGGGGATGGCGGCCTTTTCCATGCCGTGGTTATAGGGGATCGGCACGTTCTCGGCCGACACCCGCACCGGCGGCGCGTCCAGTTCGAAAAAACATTCCTCGTTGATGATGGCCATGACCTCGGAACCCACACCCACGGGCGCCTCGGCCTCCTCGATAATCACTGCCCGGTGGGTCTTGCTCACGGACTTGCGGATACCTTCACGGTCCAGTGGCGCCAGGCAGTAGAGGTCGATCACCTCGGCGTCGATGCCGTGCTGCTTGGCGAGCACTTCCGCGGCCTGCAGGGCCCAGTGCACGGAGATGTTGTAGCCGAACAGGGTGACGTCGCGGCCTTCGCGGCTGACCTCGGAACCTTCCAGCGGGTGGAAGAACTCCTCGTCGGGCACCTCGCCCTTCATGTTGTACATGAGTTCGTGTTCATTGATGAACACCGGGTCATCGCAGCGGATGGCGGACTTCAACAGGCCGTAGGCCTGTCTCGGATTCGAGGGCGTCACCACACGCAGGCCGGCCACACCCATGAACACCTTTTCCATGCGCGCCGAGTGCTGGGCGCCGAGCTGGTGGGCGGTACCCCCCGGGGAACGCACCACCACCGGGGCCGTCAGCTGGCCACCGGACATATAGCGCACCTTGGCGGCGCTGTTGAAGATCTGGTCCATGGCCAGCCAGGCGAAGTTCACCGACATGATCTCGATCACCGGCCGCACGCCCAGGAAGGCGGCACCGATGCCAAGGCCGGTGTAGCCGTTCTCGGAAATGGGGGTATCGATGACCCGCTCGGCGCCGTACTTGTCATACAGGCCCTGGGTGGCCTTGTAGGTGCCCCCGGCGACGCCAATGTCCTCGCCCATGCAGATCACCAGGGGATCGCGCGTCATTTCCTCATCATGGGCGCGACGGATCGCCTCCCAGAACATGATTTCGGCCATCAGCGCTGCCCTCCGCGCACATAGGGGTCGTTATCGGCAAACATGTACTTGTCCAGTTCGGATACCTTGGGTTCCGGGGAGTCCTCGGCGAAAGCGATCACGTCGTTCTCGATCTGCTCCAGCACCTCGGTATCCATGGCCTTGTAGTCATCCTTGGTGATGACACCGGCCTCGATGAGCTTGTCGCGCAACAGGATGATGGGATCACGCCCGGACCACATGCGTTCCTCGTCCTTGGCGCGGTAGGCGTTGGAGTCGGACATGGAGTGGCCGCGGTAACGATAGGTCATCAGCTCGAGAAAGTAGGGACCCTTTCCGGAACGCACATGGTCCACGGCGATCTTCGCGGCATCGTAGACCTTCTCGATATCCTGACCATCGGCCTGGGCGGCGGGAATGTCATAGCCGGCCACGCGCTTGTACTGGTCGATCACCGCCGTGGAACGGTCGATGCGGGTACCGATGCCGTACAGGTTGTTCTCGCAGACGTAGAGCACCGGCAGGTTCCACACCTTGGCCATGTTCAGGGATTCATGGAAGGTACCCTGGTTGTTGGCGGCATCGCCGAGGAAGCAGATGGAGATCTCGTCGCCACCCTTCATCTTGATGGCCTTGGCCATACCGGCCGCCAGCGGGAAGGGGCCACCCACCAGGGCGTAGCCGCCCATGAAGTGGTGCTCCACGTCGAAGATGTGCATGGAACCGCCGCGGCCCTTGCTGCAGCCGGTTTCCTTGCCGAACAACTCGGCCATCACGGCCTTCGGATCGGTTCCGCACTTGATGGCATGGACATGGTCGCGATAGCCGGTGATGACATAGTCATGACCCGGGCGTGCAGCTTCCATGACACCGAAACAACAGGCCTCCTGGCCGGGGTAGAGATGGAGGAAGCCTCCAATCTTGCGTTCCACATAGGCTTCGTAGCAACGCTCCTCGAAGCGGCGCGCGAACAGCATTTCGCGCAGCAGCCGTTTCTTGTCGGCGGTATCCATGGGGCTCCTTATCGTTCAACAGGCGGTCGGCGGCGGGGATCACCCGCCAGACCACAGGTACAGGTTCTTCAAACCAGATGGTTTTGTCTCTGGTCCCAGGGCACGCCGCGGGCGCGCCGACGGGCGCCTGGCCGGGTCTCGGCCAGGGCGTCCGGGCAAGAATAAGCGGCTAATGATCTTTGTTTTGGCCCGCTAGGTCAAGCTGGAGGGCCTGGGAATGGGTCCTGGCGACTGCACAAAAAATATGGAAAATCAATATGTACCGAATCTTGACAGGGCTTTGGCCGGTCATGGTTTCCAGGACTCGCTGTGAATACATCCCTGTACGCTCGACGGCCGC
>JAPHQV010000050.1 GCA_026197075.1 Gammaproteobacteria bacterium
CCAGATCAAGAACAGCCAGATCGCCGAGGAGCTGGCCCTGCCGCCGGTCAAGGTGCATTGCTCGGTTTTGGCCGAGGACGCCATCAAGGCTGCCATCGCCGATTACCAGGGTAAGCAGGGCGGCAAGTCGCAGGCAAAAAGCGCCTGAGAGCGCGGGAGTTGAGCATGGCCATTACCCTGACCGAAGCCGCCGCCAATCGCGTCAAGACCTTCATGGAAAGCCGGGGCAAGGGCGTGGGCCTGCGCCTCGGCGTGCGTACTACCGGCTGTTCCGGCATGGCCTATGTGCTGGAGTTTGCCGACGAAATCGCCGATACCGACCACGTGTTCGAGGATCAAGGCGTGAAGGTGCTGGTGGATCCCAAGAGCCTCGTCTACATCGACGGCACCGAACTGGATTTTGCCCGCGAGGGACTGAACGAGGGGTTCAAGTTCAATAACCCCAACGTCAAGGATGAGTGCGGTTGCGGCGAAAGCTTCAACGTCTGAGCGGCCTGTCGCACGCCTGATGTCCCGGGTGTAGTACCATACCGCCCGGTTATCCCGGATTGCGTTCTCTCATGCCCACGGATCTTTCCAGTAATCACTTCGAACTATTCGGACTGCCCCAGGCCTTCGAGCTGGACCAGGGCAAGCTGGACGCCCGCTATCGCGAGTTACAGCGCCAGGTGCACCCCGACCGCTTCGCCAGCGCCGGGGACCAGGCGCGGCGGATCTCCATGCAGCAGGCCGCGCGTCTCAACGAGGCCTACCAGGTCCTGAAGGACCCGCTGCGGCGCGGACGCTACCTGCTGGAACTGCGCGGCATGGACCTCGATGACCAACAGCAGTCGCTGCGTGATACCGAATTTCTGATGGAGCAGATGGAATTGCGCGAGGAACTGGAACTGGTGGCGGAGGCAAGTGATCCGCTGGTGGTGTTGGCCGGCTTCATCGACCGGGTGCGCGCGAGCTTTCGTGCCCTGCAGGACGAGTTGGCCGCCTGCCTGGCGGGCAGTGATTCCGGTGTACCGGATGGCGCTGTGGCCCTGGTGCTGAAGATGCAGTTCTACCGCAAGCTCGAGGAAGAGGCCGAGGCGCTGGAGATGGACCTCGAGGAACAGCTCGGCTGAGTTGTTCGCATGTGCGCCCTTGTAGGAGCGGGCTCTGCCCGCGAACAGCCCGGGGTGCCCAAGGCCTTCGCGGGCAGAGCCCGCTCCTACAAGGGCCGTGAATACCTACGATAACCAGGAACTGGATTACTGAGCATGGCCCTACTGCAGATCGCCGAACCGGGACAGTCCACCGCGCCGCACCAGCACCGGCTGGCGGCGGGGATCGACCTCGGCACCACCAATTCCCTGGTGGCCACGGTGCGCAGCGGCGTGGCCGACACCCTGCCCGATGACGCGGGCCGCCACCTGCTGCCCTCGGTAGTGCAGTACCGCGCCGGTGCCGAACCGCGGGTGGGGCGTGAGGCCCTGGCCGGCGCGGTGCGGGATCCCCTCAATACCATCGCCTCGGTGAAGCGCCTAATGGGGCGCGGCGTGGCCGATGTGAAGACCCTGGGTGACCAGCTGCCCTATGCCTTCGTGGCGGGGGATTCCGGCATGCCGCGCCTGCATACCGTGGCCGGTGACGTCAGTCCCGTGGAGGTCTCCGCGGAGATCCTCAAGGCACTCAAGGCGCGCGCCGAGGCCAGTCTGGGCGGCGACCTGGTGGGGGTGGTGATCACCGTGCCCGCCTACTTCGACGACGCCCAGCGCCAGGCCACCAAGGATGCCGCCACCCTGGCGGGGCTGAACGTGCTGCGCCTGCTCAACGAACCCACCGCCGCCGCCGTGGCCTACGGTCTGGACCGCTCCGCCGAGGGTGTCATCGCCGTCTACGACCTGGGTGGTGGCACATTCGACATCTCCATCCTGCGCCTGCAGCAGGGCGTGTTCGCGGTGCTGGCCACCGGCGGCGACACCGCCCTGGGCGGCGACGACATGGACCGTGCGGTGGCGCGCTGGATCATGGAGCAGGCGGGTATCGGCGAGGATGCCGATCACGCCCAGATGCGTCGTCTCATGCGCGACGCCTGTGCCGCCAAGGAGGCCCTCACCGGGGCCGACCTGGTTCCACTCGACGTGGAATTGATGGACGGCAGCCACTGGCAAGGGGAGCTGAGTCGCGCACAGTTCGATGCCCTGGTGGCGCCGCTGCTGCGCAAGACCCTCAACACCTGCCGCCGCACCCTGCGCGATTCGGGGGTGGAGATCGCGGACGTCTCCGAGGTGGTGATGGTGGGAGGTTCCACCCGTGTGCCCTGTGTGCGGGCAGCGGTGGCGGATTTCTTCGGCCGTGCTCCCCACGTGGAGATCGACCCCGACCGGGTGGTGGCGGTGGGTGCGGCCATCCAGGCCGACATCCTCGCCGGCAACAAGCCCGAGGACGAGATGTTGCTGCTGGACGTGATTCCCCTGTCCCTGGGCATCGAGACCATGGGCGGGCTGGTGGAGAAGATCATTCCGCGCAACACCACCATCCCGGTGGCGCGCGCCCAGGAGTTCACCACCTTCAAGGACGGCCAGAGCGCCATGGCCCTGCACGTGGTGCAGGGCGAGCGCGAGCTGGTGAGCGACTGCCGCTCCCTGGCGCGCTTCGAACTGCGCGGGATCCCGCCCATGGTGGCCGGTGCGGCGCGCATCCGCGTCACCTACCAGGTGGACGCCGACGGCATGCTGAGCGTCACGGCGCGGGAACAGGGCAGCGGAGTGCAAAGCCGCATCGAGGTGAAGCCCTCCTATGGACTCACCGATACCGAGATCGAGACCATGCTCAAGGCCTCCATGGACCATGCCAGCGAGGACATGGAGGCACGTCGCCTGCGCGAACAACAGGTGGAGGCGGACCGGGTGCTGGAAGCCCTGCAGGCCGCCCTGGTGAAGGATGGCGAGCACTTCCTGGAAGCCGCCGAACGTGCCGCCATCGATGCAGCTACGCAGGCCCTGGTGGCCGCCCGCCAGGGCACCGATCACCGCGCCATCAAGCGTGCCATCGAGGCGGTGGAGAAGGCCAGTGCCGACTACGTGGAGCGGCGCATGAACGCCAACATCCAGCGTATGATGGCCGGCCACGAGGTGAAGGATTTCGAGTAGTGTCCAGTGCCCAGGTACAGGTATGGCGCTGCATAACGCAGAGAACGCAGAGAGACGGAGAACACAGAGATAATATTGATGAGGAACCACTGATTATTTTTCGTCATTCCGGCGTATGCCGGAATCCAGAAGGATCAGAGGCATGGATGCCGGCATGCGCCGGCATGACGGTGTGATCTAGGTTCCTAAAAATCTCTGTGTTCTCCGTGACTCCGCGTGCTCCGCGTTTCGCGGCTAGGAACTGAACAAGTGCGCCCTGCGACCGAATTTGACTGACGAGAGAGAAAGATGCCCCAAATCATTTTCCTGCCCCATGAAGAGATCTGCCCGGAAGGGGCGGTGATCGAGGTCGAACCCGGCACCACCATCTGTGATGCGGCCCTGGCCCATGGCATCGAGATCGAGCACGCCTGCGAGAAATCCTGTGCCTGTACCACCTGCCACGTCTACGTGCGCGAAGGTTTCGATGCCCTGGCGCCCTCCGACGAAGCCGAGGATGACCTGTTGGACAAGGCCTGGGGCCTGGATCCCGACTCGCGGCTCAGCTGCCAGGCCCGGGTGGCGAATCAGGACCTGGTGGTGGAGATCCCCAAGTACACCATCAACATGGTCAGCGAGCACCACTGAGGACATCGTCATGAGCCTGAAATGGACCGATTCCCTCGATATTGCCATCGAACTCGACGAAGCCCATCCGGACATTGATCCGCGCACGGTGAATTTCGTAGATCTGCGCCAATGGGTGCTGGATCTCGACGATTTCGACGACGATCAAGGCCATTGCGGTGAGCGCATCCTGGAGGCCATCCAGCTGGCCTGGATGGAGGAGCGGGGCTGAGGCCGTCTTCCTGCACCGCCGTCCCGTAGGAGCGGGCTCCGCCCGCGAATGGGTGATGGCGATGGCTATTCGCGGGCGGACCCCGCTCCCACAGGCGCTTGTTGGCCTGGCCTGAGGGCCGGCAGGCCGCCAAAGCCTGGCCTCCCGCTTTCACCAACACCCCGTCCGCCTCATTGCCTGTTTCCTGCCGGCAAGGTACACTTACCAGCTTGATTTTCTGGCAGATACGGGCGATTCCGTCCGTCACATCCACCATTCCCGGAGCCGTAACCGCATGGCCATCGAACGCACCCTTTCCATCATCAAGCCCGACGCCGTTGCCAAGAACGTGATTGGCGAGATCTACGGCCGCTTCGAGAAGGCGGGGTTGCGCATCGTCGCCGCCCGTATGATGCAGCTGACCCCCAAGCAGGCCGGTGCCTTCTACGCGGTGCACAAGGACCGCCCCTTCTACAACGAGCTGGTGGATTTCATGATCTCCGGCCCGATCATGGTGCAGGTGCTGGAGGGCGAGAACGCCATCAAGCGTAACCGCGAGGTCATGGGCGCCACCAATCCCAAGGACGCCGCGCCGGGTACCATCCGCGCCGATTTCGCCGAGACCGTGGATGAGAACGCGGTGCACGGCTCCGATGGCCCGGAGACCGCGGAGCAGGAAATCGCCTTCTTCTTCAAGTCGGACGAAATCTGCCCGCGCCTGCGCTGAGGCGATGCCGAAATTCATGACCACGCAACGCACCAATCTCCTCGACTTCGACCTGGCTGGGCTGCAGGGGTTCTTCGCCGGGTTCGGCGAAAAATCCTTCCGCGCCACCCAGCTGCTGAAGTGGATCTACCAGGAAGGGGAAACCGATTTCGCGGCCATGACCAACCTCAGCAAGGCGCTGCGCGCCCGCTTGGCGGAGGAATGCGAGATCCGCGGTCCGGAAGTAGCCCAGGACCAGCAGTCCGGTGATGGCTCGCGCAAATGGCTGTTCCGGCTCGACGACGGCAATTGCATCGAAACCGTATTCATACCCGAGAAGGACCGCGGCACCCTGTGTGTGTCCTCGCAGGTGGGCTGTGCGCTGAACTGCAGTTTCTGTTCCACGGCCCAGCAGGGTTTCAACCGCAATCTCAGCACCGCCGAGATCATCGGCCAGGTGTGGCTGGCGAACCGCCTGCTCGCGCCGCACTACGGCGGGGAACGCGCGGTCACCAACGTGGTCATGATGGGTATGGGTGAACCCTTGCTGAATCTCGACGCCGTGATCCCGGCCATGCGTATCATGCTCGATGACAATGCCTATGGCCTGTCCAAGCGCCGCGTGACCCTGAGCACCTCCGGCGTGCTGCCGGGTCTGGAGCAGTTGTCGACCCGGTGCGACGTGGCGCTGGCCGTGTCCCTGCACGCGCCCAATGACGAATTGCGCAACGAACTGGTGCCGCTGAACCGCAAGTACCCCATCCATGAGCTACTCGAGGCCTGCTGGCGCTATGTGGAGCATGAAGGGCGGCGTCGGGTGACCTTCGAGTACGTCTTGCTCGACGGCGTCAACGACAGCGACGCCCACGCCCGCGAGCTGGTGAAATTGCTGCGCAACAAACCGGCCAAGGTGAACCTGATTCCCTTCAATCCCTTTCCGCGCACCCGTTACACGCGCAGTAGTGATGCGCGTATCGATCGCTTTTTCGAAATCCTGGTCCAGGCCGGTATCACCACCATCACCCGCCGTACCCGCGGCGACGACATCGCAGCCGCCTGTGGCCAGCTGGCCGGGGATTTCCAGGACCGTACCCAGCGCCGCATCCGGCGCATGGACCTGCACAAGGGAGAACAAGTGGCGTGAGGCATTATCGGATTCTTGGCATCGCCATGCTGGCCCTGCTGCTGGGCGCCTGCTCCTCCACCCCCACCTATACCTCCGACCCCAAGCGGGCCGCCCAGGCCAACCTGGAGTTGGGGGTGGCCTACTATCGCGAGGGGCGTTTGCAGCTGGCCATGGAGAACCTGCGCCGGGCGGTTGAGCTGAACCCCGATCTGTCCGAGGCGCACGGTGCCATCGCCATTCTGTACGAGCGCCTGGGCGAGAACGAATCCGCGGAGCAGCACTACCGGCGTGCCTTGGCACTGGCACCCGCTGACTCCCGCACCAATAACAACTTCGGCCAGTTCCTCTGCCACCAGAAGCGCCTGCAGGATGCCGACCGCCATTTCCGAAAGGCCGTGGCCGATCCCCTGTACGACACCCCGGAAGTGGCCTATACCAATGCCGGTATCTGCGCCCGACGTATCCCTGACCTGAGCAAGGCCGAGGAATATTTCCGCCTGGCGCTGGAGCGCAACCCCTTCTATCCCCAGGCCTTGCTGCAGATGCTGAGCCTGACTCACGAACAGGGTGAATACCTGCGCGCGCGTGCCTATCTGCAACGCTACCAGCAGGTGAGCCGCCATGGCCCGGAGAGCTTGTGGCTCGGTATCCGGGTGGAGCATGCCCTGGGGGACAGGAACGCCGTGTCCAGCTATGGCCTGGCACTGCGCAACAACTTTCCCGATGCGCCACAGACCCGGGCCTACCTGGAATGGCTGAATGAACAACCCTGAAGAGCATAGCGCCGAGGCGGAAAGCGAAACCCTGGCACGCCTGGAGATCGGGGCACGGCTGAAGGCCGCGCGGGAGGCGCGCGGCCTGGAGCGCAAGGATGTGGCGCAACGCCTGCGTCTGAATGTGCACATCATCGAGGCCCTGGAGACCGATGACCTGGAGCGGCTGCCGGCGCGTACTTTCGTGCGGGGTTATCTGCGCAACTACGCGCGTCTGGTCGAACTGGACGAGAAGCTGGTGGCCGAGGCGCTGCCCGAGGCTGAGGCCACACCCGCCGCCGCCCTCAAGCGTCGTCATGGCTTTCGTGGTCCCATGGCCGGGCCCGCCCTGGGGCGCTGGTTCGGTTACCTGTTCCTGTTGGCGGTGCTGGCCGCGCTGGTGCTGTTTGCCTATCCCGCACTGAACCGCGTCTGGGAGCAGTGGGGGGAACCGACGCCGGCACTGGACCAGCCGGCGGGCCTGCGGCTGCCGGTCTTGCCGTCCGAGTCCAACGACCAGGCAGGATCCGAGGACGCCCTGGAACCCATCTGGCCATTGCCGGATGTGGACGAAGCGGATCCCGCGGACGCGGAGCTTCCCGGTGACAGGGCCGAGGAATCCCCCGCGCCA
>JAPHQV010000018.1 GCA_026197075.1 Gammaproteobacteria bacterium
CGGCGGACGCCGGGAAGAAGGCTGCCGCCAAGAAGTCGGTGGGCAAGAAGAAGGTCACCAGCAAGAAGGTGGCCACCAAGTCAAAAGCCAAGCCCAAGGCGAAGGCTGGCAAGCCGGTGACGAAGAAGAAGCCAGTCGCGAAGAAGAAACCCGCGACAACGAAGAAACCAGTGGCCAAGAAGAAATCAGTAGCCAAGAAGAAAGTGACGGCCAAGAAGAAGCCGGTGGCCAAGAAGAAGGCGGCAACCAAAAAGAAGACCGCGGTCCGCAAAAAGGTCCGCCGCTAGCTATTCTCCCTTGCCCGCCGCGGCACCCTGTTGCAGGCGCCGGATGAGTTCCGGCGCGGATTGGGGCGCCCCGCTGCGCGACGCATCACGGGTCGCCGGCAGGCGGCTGCGGCCAAGTTGCCATTCGAACAACGCCAGGTCCCGCCAGCGAAAGCCCGCCTCGACGGCGGCGAGGTAGAACTCCCATATCCGGCAGAAACGCTCACCCATGCGGTGGGCGATGTCCATGCGATGGCGCTGGAAACGTCGTTGCCAGGCCGCCAGTGTGTGGGCGTAGTGATCGTGCAGGATCTCCACGTCATGGGTCAGCAGCCCGCTTTGTTCCACCCCCTGGCTGACTTCCGACAGGGCCGGGTTGTACTGGTAGGGCAGCAGGTACTGTCGGAGCCAGGGATTGGTCGGGCCCGGTGCGCCCAGGCGCCCGATGCATTGCAGCAGGATCCGGCCATCTTCGGTCAGGCGCTCATGCAGTTTCCGGAACAGCCAAACGTACTGGTGAGGCTGCTGGGATTCGAGCACACCCAGGCCGATGACGCGGTCATAACATTCCTGTTGTGTTCCGAAATCCTGGTGCAGGAAACGCACCCGGTGCTGCAGGCCCCGCGCCCGGGCGCGTTGCTGGGCGTACTGCAGCTGGGCATGGCTGCGAACCAGGGCGGTGACGCGTACCTGTCCCTCTTCCGCCAGGTACAGGGGCAGGCTGCCCCAGTTGGCGTTCAGATCCAGCACATGCTGACCCGGCTGCAGCTGCAGCTTGTCCAGCAGGCGGCGGCACATGGTGCGTTGCGCCTCTTCCAGGCTGACATCGGGGTCGCGGTAGTAGCCGCACTGGTAGTGCAGGTCCGCATCCAGGAAGCGGCTCAGCAACCAGTCATCGAAACAGGTCGGGTCATGGGGAGCGAGCATGCTGTCGGCGTCCGCGAGCCGGGCGCGCCAGTGCTGCAGGGTCTCCCGCAGGGGATGGCTGGGGGTGTCGGGGAAACTGCGCATCAACAGCGCCAGCAATCGCGGCAACTCTCCCGTGGGCACATGCCATTCGTCGCGCACATAGGTCTCGCCCAACATGCGCGCCGGGTTGGAAAGAATGCGCCGCAGGGTGTCGGAATGGTGGAGGTGCCAGTGCACCGGGGGCTCGAGGCGATCGTGCCCGAGGCGGCGGCTGGTGCCATTGGCAAGGTGCAGTTGCAAGGATCCGCAGCGAATGCATGACTCGAGCTCGCGCAGGTACATAGTGGTCACCATTGTCCTTATAATCGGCTAATCGGACCTTGCACTGCATAACCATAGACAGGCATCGTGGTATGGTCAAGGAGCAGAGCGCCCCGCGGCGCCGGGGGAGTGTGTTGGTTATGGCCTACCTGTTGCGTGCCTGGTTCGAAATGTGTCGCCTGCGGTTGGCACCTCAGCAGCTACCGGCTTCCGCCGGGCTGCTGGGCCTGGCGCTGGCGCTCTACGTACTGGTGGGTATCGTCGTGGCATTGCCGGGATCCGGCTGGTCCACGGCGCTGTTGCTCAGCGTGCTGGACCTGGGGGTGATGGCTGGCCTCACGGCCCTGGTATTGTGGCTGTGGGGCAAGCCGGTGCGCTTCAACCAGACCCTGTCGGCATTGGCGGGAACCGGCGCGCTGCTGGGTGTGCTGGCCTTGCCGCTGGTGCTCATGGCGCAGGATCCGGTGCCTGCCTGGGCGGGGCTGCTGTGGCTGGCGCTGTTGTTCTGGAACCTGGCGGTGCGCGGCCATATCCTGCGCCACGCCCTGGAAATCCCTTTTGGTATGGGACTGTTGCTGTCGGCGGGCTATGCCCTGGTGCTGATCTGGCTGGTGCGCTGGTGGCTGCCGACGCCGACTTGAGGCTGATAAGGCCGGAACTTCTTTGCGGGACCGTAGGCCGCATGGGTGAGGCGGAATCAGTACGATGTCCAGTGGACATCGTACCCGCCGAACGGGTTCGCATGATGTTGGCGAACCCTGGACCTGCGCAGCAGGCGGCCTTCGAGCGTACAGGGATGTATTTACAGCGAGTCCCGCAAAGAAGTTCCGGCCTTATCAGCAACCTGTTATGGAAGAAATGATATGACCACCCACATCCTCGGTATCTGCGGCACCTTCATGGGCGGCATCGCGCTGCTGGCCCGCGAGGCGGGCATTGCCGTGAGCGGCTCCGACGCCAACGTGTATCCCCCCATGAGCACCCAGCTGGAGGCGGCGGGCATCCGCCTGCAGGAAGGGTTCCTGTCGGAGCACTTTACGCAGGATGTCGACACGGTGGTGGTGGGCAATGCCCTGAGCCGTGGCAACCCGGCGGTGGAGGCCATGCTCGACCGCGGTATGTGCTACACCTCCGGTCCCCAGTGGCTGGCGGAAAACGTACTGCAGGGTAAATGGGTGCTGGCGGTGGCGGGTACCCACGGCAAGACCAGCACCGCCAGCATGCTGGCCTGGATCCTCGACCACGCGGGACTCGAACCGGGCTTTCTCATCGGCGGCGTGCCCGCCAACTTCGGCGTCTCGGCGCGCCTGGGCGGTGGCGGTTTCTTCGTGGTGGAGGCCGACGAATACGACACGGCCTTTTTCGACAAGCGCTCCAAGTTCGTCCATTACCGGCCGCGCACCCTGGTGCTGAACAACCTCGAATACGACCACGCCGACATCTTTCCCGATCTGGAGGCCATCCAGCGCCAGTTCCACCACCTGGTGCGCACCGTGCCCGGCACGGGCCTGCTGGTGGTCAACGCCGCCGACGGCAACCTGGCCGAGACCCTGGCCATGGGTTGCTGGACGCCGGATGAAACCGTCTCCGCCGGTACCTACCCGGCCCAGTGGACGGCGCGCCTGTTGGTGGAGGACGGTCGCGATTTCGAGGTACTGTTCGAAGGCCGGGTGCAGGGGCGGGTGCAATGGGAACAACTGGGCGCCCACAACCTCCACAACGCCCTGTCCGCCATCGCCGCCGCCCGCCATGCGGGGGTGCCGACGGCGGAGGCCTGCGCGGCCCTGTGCGAGTTCGTCGGTGTGAAGCGACGCATGGAGGTGCGCGGCGTGGTGAATGACATCACCGTCTACGACGATTTCGCCCACCATCCCACCGCCATTGCCACTACCCTGGAAGGGCTGCGCCGGCGGGTCGGCAAGGCGCGCATCCTCGCCGTACTGGAACCGCGTTCCAACACCATGCGCCTGGGCGTGCACCAGGACAGCCTGGCGCCCTCCCTGGCCCAGGCCGACGCCCTGTGGCTGTACGCCCCGCCGGACATCGGCATGGATCTCGCGCGCGTGGCCGCCGGCACCCGTCCTCCGGCCGAGGTGATGGCGGCCATCCCCGCCATCGTCGCCGATGTGGTGGCCAAGGCGCGTCCCGGCGACCATCTGCTGGTGATGAGTAACGGCGGTTTCGGCGGTATCCACGAGCTGCTGTTGCGGGCCCTGGAAACCCGGTAGGCCGGGCTTGTAGGTCGGGCTTCAGCCCGACAAGGCCTTCCTGTACCCTCCCTGTCATGACCATCACGCCAAAACCAATCGCCCTCGCCTTCACCGGCGCCTCCGGCGCCCAGTACGGCCTGCGTCTGCTGGAATGCCTGCTCGAGGCCGGCGAGCAGGTCTATCTCATGGTCTCCGCGCCGGCGCAGGTGGTGATCGGCATGGAGACGGACCTGAAGCTGCCGGGACGTACGGCGGAGATCGAGCGCTTCTTTACGGAACGCCACGGTGCCGGCGCGGGCCAGCTGCGGGTGTTCGGACGCGAGGAGTGGACCGCGCCGGTCGCCAGCGGCTCCAGCGCGCCCCGCGCCATGGTGGTCTGCCCCTGCACCACCGGCACCCTGTCTGCCATCGCCTGTGGCGCCAGTAACAACCTCATCGACCGCGCCGCCGACGTGGTGCTCAAGGAAGGACGCAAGCTCATCCTGGTGCCGCGCGAGACACCCTTCTCGGTGATCCACCTGGAGAACATGCTCAAGCTGGCGCGCATGGGTGTGTGCATCCTGCCGCCCAGCCCGGGCTTCTACCACCAGCCACAGTCGATCGACGACCTGGTGGATTTCGTGGTGGCACGTATCCTCGACCAGCTCGACATCGAGCACGCGGTGTCGCGGCGCTGGGCTCAATAACAAGCTCAGGAGAAAAAGGGGTCGGTGACAACTGAGTCCAATTCTCATTTCCCAGTTGCGAATTAGACTCAGTTGTCACCGACCCCTTTTGCCACTCACGAAAGGGCCACTCACCGAGGCCCTGCCTCCACCTCGATGTTTCCCGGCCACAGCAACATCATCGGCCTGGCTCCATTCTCCATGCGCCATTCCCATGCCGTGTCTTCCGGCCACTGGCCGATCTGCTCGCGCCACAGCTCGAAGGGCGTGCGGAAATCCGTGCCCGTGCGCAGGGTGGTGATCAGGCCCAGGGACTGCTGGCGCTCCACCAGGGTGACGTTACCGATCCACAGCGGTGGCGCCTCGGGTGTTAGCTCGACTCCGGCTGGCCACAGGCGCAGTACCAGCAGCTGTTCGCCGCCGGGCAGGTAGCGTGCCCTGCGCAGGTCGTCGTGATGACCATCATGCACCTGGGGTGTCACCGGCAGCAGTTCCAGGGCCGGGTCGGCGGCGAACTCAGGCAACAGGGTCCGAAGTGAGAGGCGGGGCGGCTCCTGCCAGCCGCGCGCATCCAGCCAGTGCGCGATGTCCTCCAATTCGCCGGCCCATTGCAGGTTCAGGGGATGGTGCCGGTGGCCCTCCAGGTCCCGGCGGCTGTCAGGCAGCAGGGACCAGTTCCCGGCCTGCCAGTCCTGGAATGTCCATTGCTGGACACTGCGCTGGGGCTGGTAGCGTTCCAGCCGCGGCTGGAACTGTTGCTGGATGTGCCAGCCCCCCAGCACCAGCAGCAGGGCCAGGCCCAGCCACAGCAGGGGGCGCAAGGATACGGCTGGACCGGGATGGGTACGGTAGGCAATGCCCATGAGCGCCACCCAGAACAAGCCCAGGGTCAGGCCGGCCAGCACATCGGAGAGCCAGTGCGCACCCAGGTAGAGGCGCGAGAAGGCAATGGGTACGCACAGCAGCGTGGCCACCAGGTAGGGAATCCAGCGCCGCGCCCAGGACAGTTCGCCCGCCACCAGCAGGGCCAGGAAACCATAGGCCGCCACGCTCATGGCGGCATGACCGCTGGGAAAGGACAGGCTCATGTCCGGGCCGAGATCCAGCGGGCGGGTGCTGCCGGAACTGATCTTGAGCACCCGCGTCAGCAAGGAGGTGATGGCAAAGGCCGCCAGCCAGTGCAGGCTCGCCTTCCAGCGGCCCTTGAGCGCCAGCCACAGGGCCATGCCCGCCACCAACAGGGTCAGCAGGCGTCCATCGCCAAGCAGGGTGATGAATACCATCACCCGGTCGGCGAAGGGGGTGCGCAAGTCTTGCAGCAGGTTGAATACCAGCGGATCGAGGCCGGCCAGTGTCGATTGCCCCAGGATTTGCTGCAGGGTCAGCAGGAAGCCCCAGCTGGCCGCCAGCAGCAACAGGGTGAGCAGGGTCAGGGCGCGGGCCTCGGGATGATTGGGGTCCAGCAGGCCCGCGGCCAGGGGATGCAGGCGGGGATGGCGGCGGCTCCAGTCCAGGGTGCGCGCCATCCAGTAGCTGGCGTGGGGCTGCAGCAGACGCAACAGTCGCCATACCAGCCAGAGGCTGAACCAGAGCAGGATGATCAGCAGGGCGAACAGCAGGGCCAGGCGGCCGGCCACCTCGGCGGCCAGGCCCAGGGAGGCGCCGAACACCAGACCCGGCAACAGGTAGATGGGTGCCCACAGCAGCGCCGAAAAGCTGTTGAACAGGAAGAAGCGCCCCGTGCCCATATTGAGCATGCCGGCCACCGCCGGCAGGATGGGGCGCACCGGCCCCACGAAGCGCGCCAGGATGATACTCTTGCCACCGTGGTGGTGGAAAAAATCCACCCCGCGCGCCATCAGCCTGGGGTGTTTGTAGAAGGGCCACATGACCCGCAAGCGCTGGTGGAAATGGCGGCCGATGAAAAAGCTGATGCCATCGCCGGCGATGGCCCCCAGCACCGCCCATAACAGGGTGGGCCACAGCTCCATGACGCCGGTCGCCACCAGGGCGCCAAAACCGAACATCAGCACCGCGCCGGGCATGAACAGGCCCACTACCAGCAGGGATTCCAGGAAGGCCGTCAGGAATACCGTGAACCCCGCCCAGTGGGGGTGTTGTTGCAGCCATTCCAGCAGGGGGGCCAGGAGGGTTTCCATTGGCCGGGGATTATAAGCCGGAACACCCTATCAGGTAGTGCGCGCATTGCCTGTCAGGTTTCGGCACACGCCGCGACCAATTCACTGGCGGCTCCCCGGGCCGGTACCATGCAGGTCCCGGTGAGCGTATACACTGCAACCTGACTGGAGGCGAAAATGAATGGATCATTCCTGAAGTTCCACATCCTGGGCCTGTTCCTGCTGTTGCCCCTGGTCGCTTTCGCGGCCGAGGCACCGGTGCCGAGCCTGGAGGAACGCATCTCCGCCTTCGAGGCGCAGCGTCAGGGCGCGGGGCCGGATGCCCGCAGCCGGGCCATCATGGAGAAGGCGGCCCGGGACCTGGCCGCCGCCATGCCCGATCCCGGGCTCGAGGTGGGCAGCCGCGCACCCGACTTCACCCTGCCGGATGCCCATGGCAAGCACATCCGGCTGTCGGAGCTGCTCGAGCAAGGCCCGGTGATCGTGACCTTCTACCGGGGTGCCTGGTGTCCCTATTGCAGCCTGCAGTTGAAGGCGCTGCGGGAGAGCCTGCCGCACCTGGAGACCTATGGCGCGCGCCTGGTGGCCATCTCACCCCAGACCCCCGATCGGTCCCGCGCGCAGGTGGAGAAGGATGCTTATCCCTTCCATGTGCTCAGCGACCTCGACGACAGCGTGATGAAGGCCTACAACCTGTACTTCGAGCTGCCCGCGGAGGTGCTGGCCCTGTACAAGGGGAATTTCGACCTCGATATCGAGGCTTATAACGGCGCGGGTCGCCACGGGCTCCCGGTGCCCGGCACCTTCGTGCTGGACCGGCAGGGCATCGTGCGCGCGGCCTTCGCCGACACCGACTACAGGAAGCGCATGGAACCCCAGGCCATGATCGATGCGCTGGAGGCCATGCGGTAGTCGATCGGCCGAATCACACGACCGTGTGAGTCGTAGGAGCGGGCTCTGCCCGCGAATGTTCGCGGGCAGAGCCCG
>JAPHQV010000008.1 GCA_026197075.1 Gammaproteobacteria bacterium
CGGAAGCTGAGGCAAACTACTACCGGCAACTCGCCAGTCAGGATGCAATAGCCGCCTGACTTAAACCAAACAGCCTCCTCAAAACCCGGGGCGGTTCAAAACGGTCCATATATCTCCTCAGCTAATATGACACTTAACCACTAAGGCCAGCTGCGCGGCTGTGCGCGTAAAGTGTCCACGAAAGTGGGCTAGTTCATCGGGCTAAGCCGTATTGTTAGACGGCTTCTGATAGCCGCACGAATTCATTTATAACTGCACAATCGATAAACCGGAGAATTCCGCTCTTTGATGTGCCACGAATTAATAATCCAACCATTTGGCTTGGTTCTTCCGGATTTCGTGGGTATCTAAAAACAACCCCGCCACTTAGACCATCAAGTTCTTCAAGGGTGACTGAAGTTTCAAGTTGAAGCTCATGGCAATGCTCCTCCGAGGTTTGACCCAGATAAATGCCTCGCAAGACGACTTGAGTAAAATGAATTCTTTTTACATCGTAATCTACGAACCTCGATTCGGAAGGAAAACCTAAAAGAAAAAGTTCCTCACCAGTTGATAATTTGGTGCAGTCGTAAAAATCACGACTTATATTCCAAGCATATAGCTCAGAATCCGTCGACTCCCAAAATTCGTCCATATTAACTTTAAGCATATAGAGGTCCCGAAAGTCCTCATTATCAAGTCCTTTTTCGATCTGTAGCAATTCGCTGAAAGGAACTGAGATTGCTGAGTCGTCGCCTGGTGTAATCTTGAGGTCATGTGGTAACGCCCCTTGTTTTTCCATAACATGCCGAGCGGTAATCCAATACACGTGTTGATCACTCGCTATAAAAAACGACGAGCCTATACCCCAGTATGGGTAGTCCGACTCCTTTGTAAAGAAGAGCACTGGCCTTGATGGTCGCTCGTGTTCTTTCATGTCGCCTAACGATTTAACTCAGCTGCATGTGCGTAGCACGTGTCAGCTGCAGAGAATTGTTCTATGGCAGTCCACCGGTGCAATTGCAACTTGGCGAGAAGGTGGAGAGGCGCAACGAAAACATTGGGAAGCGAAGCCAAAAACGTTGTCTTTTCCAAGCCAGCTTGAAACGTAACGTTTTTGGCTTCGCTTAATATCATGTTTTTTCGTTACGCATATCCGCTTTCTTCGACAAGTTTTATCAGCAATAGTCGGTACTGACCATGGAACTACTATTAGCGGGCGTGCGCCCGATAACACGAAACAGGGTGCACGCGCACGGATAACTGCCGATTTGGGTGAATAAGGTGCAGACGCCCGCTAACATGCTTTTTTTATTTCCCACATTCTTCATTCTTCATTGTTATTGGTTCATTTATAAGCCCTTTTCCCCACCCCTGGCAACCCGGCTCGAAATAACGCGCAGACGCCAGTTTATCCCGGGAATAGCCACTTATACGGGCGCGCGCCCGATAATATCCAGGATCGGGAAATAAAGCGGGCGCGGTAACCAGATGATCTTGTAGTGGAAAAGCGCTCGTGCGCGGTGATTTGCATCCGGATGTGGTCGGCCAGGACGACTGTTTGCAGAGCAGTCCCGCCCGGTTCAGCCTTGCAGCAGCTCCAACAGTTGCGCCTCATCCAGCACCGGCACCCCAAGTTCCTGCGCCTTGTCGAGCTTGGAACCGGCCTCGGCACCGGCGACGACATAGTCGGTCTTCTTCGACACGCTGCCACTGACCTTGGCGCCCAGGGCCTGCAGCCGTTCCTTGGCCTCGTCACGGGTCATGCCCTCCAGGGCGCCGGTCAGTACGAAGGTCTTGCCGGCCAGGGTCTGTTCCGCGGGCGCGGCCACCTCCACGGCCGGCCAGTGGATGCCGGCCTTGCGCAGTTTGGCGATAACCTCGCGGTTGTGGGGCTGGCGAAAGAATGTGGCGATGTGATGGGCCACCACCGGCCCGACGTCGCGCACCTGTTCCAGGCGGGTCTCATCGACCTTCATCAGGGCATCCAGGTCGCCGAATTCACGGGCCAGTATCCGCGCCGTCGCCTCGCCCACCTCGCGGATGCCGAGGGCGAACAGGAACCGCGCCAGATGGGTGTCCTTGCTTTTTTCCAGGGCCTCGACCAGGTTGGCGGCGGATTTCTTCCCCATGCGTTCCAGTCCGGCCAGCTGCTCCGCTGTCAGGGCATAGAGATCCGCCGGGTCCTCGACCAGGCCCAACTCCACCAGCTGCTCCACCAGCTTGTCACCCAGACCCTCGACATCCATGGCGCGCCGCGAGGCGAAATGCTTGATGGCCTCCTTGCGCTGGGCGGCGCAGTAGAGACCACCGGAGCAGCGCGCCACGGCCTCGCCTTCCGCTTTCTCGATCTCGGAATCGCACACCGGACAGGTTTTGGGCATGACAAAACGGCGCGCGCCCTTGGGTCGTTTCGACAACACCACCTGCACCACTTCGGGAATGACGTCACCGGCACGCCGCACCATCACCGTGTCACCAACGCGCACATCCTTGCGATGTACTTCGTCCTCGTTGTGCAGCGTGGCATTGGTAACGGTCACGCCGCCCACGAACACCGGCTCCAGGCGCGCCACCGGGGTAATGGCGCCGGTGCGGCCCACCTGTACATCGATGTCCAGTACCTTGGTCTTTTCCTCCTGGGCGGGGAACTTGCGGGCGATGGCCCAGCGCGGGGCGCGTGACACGAAACCCAGTTCGCGCTGCTGATCGAGGCGGTCCACCTTGAACACCACGCCGTCGATATCGAAGGGCAGATCGGCGCGTCGCGCTTCCATGTCGCGATAATATTCCTGGCAACCCTCCAGGCCGGTGACGGTGGTCACGCCGGAATAGACGCGCAGGCCCCAGTCCCGCAGCTGCGCCAACGTGGCGCTGTGACGCTGCGGCGCTTCCATCCCTTCCAGCACGCCGATGCCATAGCAATAGATCTCCAGCGGGCGCTCCGCCGTGATGCGTGGATCGAGCTGGCGCAGCGAGCCGGCGGCGGCATTGCGCGGATTTACAAAGGGCTTTTCTCCCCTCGCCTGCGCCTCCTGGTTGAGACGCAGAAAACCCTTGTGACTGATGAACACCTCACCGCGCACCTCCAGGCGGGGCGGGGCCTCGCCCTGCAGGCGCAGGGGTACCGAGGCGATGGTGCGGACGTTGCTGCTGATGTCCTCGCCGGTCGTGCCATCGCCACGGGTGGCGCCGCGCACGAGCATGCCGTTTTCGTAGAGCAGGCTGACCGCCAGACCATCGAGCTTCGGCTCGGCGGCGTATTCCACCTGCTTTACCTCCAGGCGTTCGCGCACCCGGCGATCGAAATCGGCCAGCTCTTCGTCATCAAAGGCATTGTCCAGGGACAGCATGGGCAGCGCATGCTGCACCGTGCCAAAGGCCTTGAGGGGTTCGGCGCCGACCCGCTGGGTCGGGGAATCCGGGGTGATGGCATCGGGATGACGCTCCTCCAGTTCCTGCAGTTCGCGCAGCAGGCGGTCGTATTCGGCGTCGGTGATCTCGGGGTCGTCGAGGACGTAATAGCGGTAATTATGGTGATGCAGCTGGATGCGCAACTCTTCGATGCGCTTGAGGTCCCGGGCCTTGCTCATGGTCTGGACCGCCGGTTCAGGACTTGGCGTGCAGTACGCGCAGCTTGCGCTCGAACTCCAGCACTTCACCACGCAGGTGTTCGATACGCTGGCGGCTCAGCGCACTGCGCGTCTCGTCGCGCATTTCACCATTGAGTTCCGCGGCCAGACTGCGCGCAATCTCCACCATGTCGTCCAGGGCCCGCACCCCTTCCACGGGGCCGGGCAGGCGCAGGAACAGGGACACGCCCGGCGTGGTGAAGCGATCCATCTGTTCGGGATCGAAGGTGCCGGGATTGACCAGGTTGGCGACGAAACAGGCATTACGGGGCTGGCCATCCACCATCAGGAAACGGTGGTAGATGTTCATGTCCCCGTATTCCAGCCCGGCCAGTTCGAAGGCGCGCAGCAGGTCCTTGCCGCGAAAGGGACTGTGGGCCGGCGCCATGACATGAAGGGTGACGATCTTGTCCTGCGGGGTTTCGGGCGGGGTGGAACCCGTGGCGGGACGGGCCGCTTCCTTGCGGGCGCGGGAACGGCTGGAGGGGATGATGACCGGATCCGCCGGAGCGGCTTCGGGTACCGGGCGGCCTTCCTCGCGCAGTACCGCCTGCATGCGCTCCAGCTCCTCGCTCAGTTTCGCTTCGTCGAGTTCATCCCTGGGGCTCTGCCCGTCGAAACCAAACACCGGTTCGCGGCCGCCGGCGCGGGCCTGGTTGCGCACCTTGCGGCGGCCCTGCTCGCGTGCGAACAGGTAGACTCCGACCACCACCAGCACACCAAGGATCAACAGGATCAGTCGCAGGCCATCCATCGCATAGTATCCTGACTACATCGCCGCCATCTGCACCGCTTCGTCCACATCCACCGCCACCAGGCGCGAGACACCGGGTTCGTGCATGGTGACCCCGGTCAGCTGGTTGGACAACTCCATGGTGATCTTGTTGTGGGTGATGAAGATGAACTGCACCGTCTCGGACATCTCCCGCACCAGGTCGCAGAAACGACCCACGTTGGCATCGTCCAGGGGTGCATCCACTTCGTCGAGCATGCAGAAAGGCGAGGGGTTGAGGCGGAAGATGGCGAACACCAGGGCCACGGCCGTGAGCGCCTTCTCGCCACCGGACAACAGGTGGATGGTGCTGTTGCGTTTGCCGGGGGGGCGCGCCATGACGGTAACACCCGTGTCGAGCAGGTCCTCGCCGGTCAGCTCCAGGTAGGCGTGGCCGCCGCCGAACAGGCGCGGGAACAACTCCTGGATACCGGAATTGACCTTGTCGAAGGTCTCCTTGAAACGGGTGCGGGTCTCGCGGTCGATCTTGTGGATGGCGCTTTCCAGGGTTTCCAGGGCGTCGCTGATATCCTTGTGCTGGGCGTCCAGGTACTGCTTGCGCTCGCTCTGTTCGTCGTATTCCTCGATGGCCGCCAGGTTGATGGGGCCCAGGCGCTGGATACGCTGGGCAAGGCGTTCCGCCTCCTCTTCCCAGGCCTGCGCATTGGCCTCTTCCGGCAGTTCCTGGCGTAACGCCTCCAGCTCGAAACCGGTTTCCTCCAGCTGCTCCAGCAGAGTCTGGCTGCGCACGCGGATCTCCTGGGAGGCGATGCGCGCCTGGCTCAGGGCCTCGCGCAGCTCCTGGCTGGCGCGTTCCTTGGTGCCGCGGTCCTGTTCCTGGATGCGCAGGTCGTGTTCGATGGCCTCCACCCGGCGGCGCGCCTCGGCCAGCTCCGTCTCCACCGCGCGGCGGCGCGACAGGGACTGGGTGAGTTCCTCCTCCATCTCGCGCAGGGGTTCGGCACTGCTTTCCAGGGCAGCGCGCAGTTCTTCACGGCGCTGCTGAAGGTGGGTTTCCTGGCTGCGCATGCGCTCCAGGTTGTGGGTGGTGTTGTCGCGCACCGTGCGCTGCGACTGCAGCTTGTGGCCGATGCCCTGGGCACCATCGCGGTCGGCCTGGGCGCGGGCCCGGGTATCGTCCAGGGTGCGGCGCAGTTCCTCGCGCCGGGCGGCGCGTTCCTCGCGCTCGCTGGCCAGGGCCTCCATGGCGGACAGGGCCTCGTGCAGGCGCGAGCGGGCCTGGGCATGTTCCGCGGTGTCGCGTTCCTGTTGCGCGTCCAGTTCGGCGATCTCCCCGGCCAGGGTCTTGATGCGGTCCTGTACCTGGTCGAGCCGGGAGCGGCGCGCGCCGAGCTGGGCACGCAGTTCGCTATGGGCGCGGTGGGCCTGGTTGACCTCCACCTGCAATTCGTCACGGCGCCGTTCGTTGTCCTGCAATGCCTCGCGGGCCTGGTCCAGGGCCTCCTGGAACTGCTCGATCGCCTCCTCGGCCTCGGCCAGGGCGGCGCGGCTGACACCAATTTCCTTTTCGCGGGCCAGCACGCCGGCCTGCTGGTCCTCGTCGCGGGCCACTCGCAGCCAGCCGGCGGAAAGCCAGATGCCTTCGGGCGTAACGATGGATTGGCGCGCCTGCAGCTGGCCGCGCAGGGCCAGGGCCCGGCCCAGGCTGTCGGCCACGAAGACGTCGCCCAGCAGGCTGTCCAGGGACCAGGCGGCCTTGACCTTGCTGGACAGGGGTACCAGTTCACCGGCGGCGGTGGCCGTAGTGCCGCTGGCACGGGTATCCACCAGGGTCAGGGTGCCCTGTTCCAGGCTGTCGAGCCATTCGGCCACCGGGTCCACGCCATCCACACAGACCGCCTGCAGGCTGTCGCCCAGTACCGTTTCCACGGCCCGTTCCCAGCCGGCCTCCACCTCGAGCTGCTGCGCCAGGCGCGGCGCCTGGCCCAGGCCGCGGCTTTCCAACCACTGGTTGACGGCGCCGCTGCCCTGGCCCAGGGCGGCCTGCTGCAGGGCCTCCAGGGAAGCCAGGCGACCGCGCAGATCCTGTTGCCGGCCGCGCGCCTCGTTGAGTTCATTATTATGGCCCTGCAGCTGTCCACGCAGGCCCTCGATGCCGCCGCGCACCTGCTCCAGTTCTTCCTGCAGCTGCTGGGCGCGGGCTTCCCTCTCCTGTTCCTGCTCGGCCAGGGCCTCGAGTTCCAGTTCCAGGTCGGCGGCGGACAGGCCCTGGTGCTCCTGGCGCAGGCGCTCGAGACGCTGGGTCTGCTGCTGCAGCTGGCGTTCCAGGTGATTGATGCGGGTGCGCTCCACCTCGGCGGTCTGGGCCGGCTCGGCGGCGCGCCGGTTGAAGTCGTCCCATTCGTTCTGCCACTGCTGCATGGCCTGCTCGGCCTCGGCCAGGGCGGCGCTGGACACCTCGGCGCGGGCACGCAGTTCTTCCAGTTCCGGCTCCAGCTGCAGCAGTTCCTGTTCGAGCTCTTCCAGGCGCTGGCCATCGATGCGGATATGGGCCTCCACCTCGTTCCAGGCCTCGTCGGCCTGGGTCAGCTCCTGCTGCTGGCGCTGGCGGGTCTCGCGGGCATGCTGGATGGCCTGCTCCACCCGTGCCACTTCGGCACCGAGTTCGTAGTAGTGACCCTGCACCTCGTTGAAGGTCTCGACCAGCTCCACGTGCTGCTCGCGGTTCTTCTCCATGGCCGCTTCCACGGCACGCTGGGCGGCGATCACCGCCTCGAGGTTGGTTTCCTGCTCGGCGATGGCGCGCGCCTGCTGTTCGTTCTGGCCCTGCATCTGGTCGTGGCGCAGGGTCAGCAGCTCGGCTTTGACGCGCCGCTCCTGTTCACGCAGTTCCTTGAACTTCTCCGCGGTGCGCGCCTGGCGGTTCAGCTTCTCCAGTTGTTTCTCAAGTTCATCACGCAAGTCATTGAGACGCGCCAGGTTCTCGGAGGTGTGGCGCATGCGGTTTTCGGTCTCGCGGCGGCGTTCTTTGTACTTGGAGATGCCGGCGGCCTCTTCCAGGAACACGCGCAGGTCCTCGGGACGGGCCTCGATGAGGCGCGAGATCATGCCCTGCTCGATGATGGAGTAGCTGCGCGGCCCGAGACCGGTGCCGAGGAAGATGTCGGTGATATCGCGGCGCCGACAGCGGGCACCGTTGAGGAAATAGGCCGACTGGCCGTCGCGCGACACCTGGCGCTTGATGGAGATCTCGGCGTACTGGGCGTACTGGCCACCGAGGCCGCCGTCGCTGTTATCGAACACCAGCTCGATGCCCGCCTGGCCCACCGGTTTGCGGCCCGTGGAGCCATTGAAGATCACGTCGCTCATGGACTCGCCGCGCAGGTTCTTGGCGGAGGACTCGCCCATCACCCAGCGCACCGCGTCGATGGTGTTGGACTTGCCGCAGCCGTTCGGCCCCACGATGCCCACCAGGTTGCTGGGGAAGTGGATGGTGGTGGGATCGACGAAGGATTTGAAGCCCGCGAGTTTTATTTTACTGAGTCGCATGGGGCGCGAAGATACCGGCCGCTGATGTAAGATACAAGCTTGACTTTGCGCCCTGCCAGAGCAGGCCGCGGACCCCGTCCCGACAGGCCCACGGGCCTTTGCGTGACACTTGCAGCGAGTATCTGGAAACCATGTCGACACAGCCCAGCAAGAACCTGGAAACCTTTGAAAATCCCCATCCGGACCGGGATTACAGCATCCACATCCACACCCCCGAGTTCACCTGCCTGTGTCCCAAGACCGGGCAGCCCGACTTCGCCCTGCTGGACCTGGACTACATCCCTGACGCGCTCTGCGTGGAACTGAAGTCCTTCAAGCTCTACATCTGGTCCTACCGCGACGAGGGCGCCTTCCACGAGGCAGTCACCAACCGCATCCTCGACGACCTGGTCGCCGCCACCCAACCGCGCTTCATGCGCCTGACCGCCAAGTTCAACGTGCGCGGCGGGGTCTACACCACGGTGGTGGCCGAACATCGCCAGGATGGCTGGAACCCGCCGCCGAAGGTGGAGCTCCCCTGAGCCTGTACCTGGGCATCGACCTCGGCACCTCCGGCTGCCGGGTCTGCGCCATCGACGGGGACGGCCGTGAACGGGCCAGCCTGGCCCACCCCCTGCCCGCCCCGGTGCGCGACGGGGCGCGGGTAGAGCAGGACCCCGATCTCTGGTGGCAGAGCGTGTGCGCGCTGCTGGATGCCTTCAGCGCCACCATCCCCGCAGGCGAGGTGCGCGCCATCGCCGTGGACGGTACCTCCGCCAGCCTCCTGCTCAGCGATGCAGAGGGCCGGCCCCTGGGCCCGGCGCTCCTGTACAACGACAACCGCGCCCGCGCCGAGGCGGACCGCATCGCGGACCTGGCACCAAAGCGCTCCGGCGCCCACGGCCCCTCCTCCAGCCTCGCCAAGCTGCTCTACCTGCTCGACCGGGAACCGGCCGACCAGGCCCGCCACGCCCTGCACCAGGCGGACTGGATCGCCGGCGGCCTGGGCGGACGCTGGGGCCTGAGCGACGAGAACAACGCCCTCAAGCTCGGCTATGACGTGGAGCGGCGCAGCTGGCCGGACTGGCTGAACGCCCTCGGGCTGCCGCCCGGCCTGCTGCCCGAGGTGGTACCCCCCGGCACGCCCATCGGCACCTTGCGCGCGGACCTGGCGCATCGCTGGGGTTTCCCTACGGATACCCGCATCCTTGCCGGCACCACCGACAGCACCGCCGGTTTCCTCGCCACCGGCGCCCGCGCCCCGGGCACGGCGGTCACTTCCCTGGGCAGTACCCTGGTGCTGAAGGTGCTGTCCCCCACGCCCGTGTTTGCCCCCGAGTACGGGATCTACAGCCATCGCCTGGGCGATCTGTGGCTGGCGGGCGGCGCCTCCAACAGCGGCGGCGCGGTACTGCTGCAATACTTCGACCGCGCTCAGCTCGCCGAACTCACCCCGCGGCTGCGCCCCGAGGTCCCTACCGGCCTGGATTACTATCCCCTGTGCGCACCCGGGGAGCGCTTCCCCATCCAGGACGCGCAGCTGCCGCCGCGCATCGAACCCATCCCCGACGATCCCGTACGGCTGCTGCAGGGCCTGCTGGAAGGCATGGCGGATATCGAGGCGCGCGGCTACCGGCTGTTGGCGGAACTGGGCGCCCCGTACCCGACCGAGGTGCGCAGCGTGGGTGGCGGGGCCATGAACGCGGCCTGGACACGGATCCGCGCCGACCGGCTCGGGGTGCCGGTGGTGCGCGCGGAGCACCAGGAAGCGGCATATGGCGCCGCGTTGCTGGCGCGGGGAATGTAGGAGCGGGCTCTGCCCGCGAACGGTATCAGCCACCACGGTTCGCGGGCAGAGCCCGCTCCTACATGGCTTTCCGGGTTGTCAGCCGGTCACGAAGCGGCGAATACGTTCCACCCCTTCCTGAAGCCGCGGGATGTCGGTGGTGTAGGCGAAGCGCACATGCTGGCTCGCGCGATGTTCACCGAAATCACGGCCCGGGGTGATGGCGACGCCGGCCTCTTCCAGCAATTGCCGGGAGAAGGCGAAGCTGTCGTCGGTAAAGCGGCTGCAGTCGGCATAGAGATAGAAGGCGCCCCGGGGCGTCACGGGGATCACGAAACCGAGTTCACGCAGGGCCGGCAGCAGATAGTCGCGCCGTGCCTGGAAGGCCGCACGACGTTCCTCGAGAATGGCCCGCGTCTCCGGCGTGAAGGCGACCAGGGCCGCGTGTTGGGACAGGGTCGGCGCCGCCAGGTACAGATTCTGCGCCAGGCGTTCCAGGCCTTCCACCTGGTCCGGCGGTGCCACGATCCAACCCAGTCGCCAGCCGGTCATGCCGAAATACTTTGAGAAGCTGTTGATGACGAACAGCTCGTCACTGACCGCCAGGGCCGTGGGTGCGTCGCTGTCGTAGGTCAGGCCGTGATAGATCTCGTCGACGACGAGACGGGCACCGCGCGCCTGCGCCAGCTGCTGCAGGGCGGCCAGCTCCGCCTGGGCCAGCAGGGTGCCGGTGGGATTGGCCGGCGAGGCGACCATGAGCAAGCGGGTGTGCTCGGTCCAGTGCTGCTCCGCCATGGCGGCCGTCAACTGGTACCCGGTGGCGGCATCCACTGGCACGCCCACGGGCTCGCCCTCCACCAGGTGCACGAAATTGCGGTTGCAGGGATAACCGGGGTCAGTGAGCAGCACCTGCTGGTCGCGATCCACCAGCAGTGCCAGCACCAGGTGCAGGGCACCGGAGGCACCGGGGGTGACGACGATGCGCCCTGGATCCACCACCACGCCGTGCTGCTCGCGATAGAAATCGCTGATGGCGGCGCGCAATTCCGGCAGGCCCAGGGCCGGGGTGTACTGCGTCAGGCCCGCCGCCAGCGCCCGCTGACCCGCCGCCACGATGGGCGCCGGGGTCGGGAAATCGGGCTCGCCGATCTCCATGTGCACGATGTCGTGTCCCTGTGCCTCCAGCGCCCGCGCACGTGCCAGCAGCGCCATGACGTGAAAGGGCTGGATATGGGCCATACGGCGTGCCTGGGACATGGAGGTTTCCGATGTTTGCGAAGGCTAAATGGACTATGAATGGCCCGACGGGTCAAGCCGAAAGGCAGGATCACGGGTAGGAGCGGCCTATGGCCGCGAACCACCAGGGAACGCCTAGGTTGCCTGGTGCAGCCTCCGCAGCAGGTCCACGTCCACATAGTCCTTGCCGAAGGCATCGCCGGCCAGCACGCGCATGGGGGCGTCAGGCTCGCCCAGGCTGTCCACCAGCAGCGCCGCGCCACTGAAATCATGGTCCAGGGTGTAGTCGCTGGGGGTCACCAGTGTCTTCAGGCCCGCATCGCGGGCGGAGCGCAAGCCATTCTCGGAATCCTCGAAGGCCAGGCATGCGGCCGGCGTGAGCCCCATCTTTTCCATGGCGTAGTCATAGATGCCGGGATCGGGTTTCTTGCGCGGCACCACGCCGCCGGCGGCAATCACCTCGAACCAGTCGCAACCATCGGCCGCCAGGCTGTTCACCAACAGTGCCGTCACGTTCTCCGGCGTGGTGGTGGTGGCAATACCCAGGCGCAGGCCGGCCTGCCGCGCTTCCAGGAGCAACCGTTTCACGCCGGGGCGCAGGGGCATGCCGCCAGTGCCCACGGTACGGGTGTAATACTCCGTCTTGGCCTGGTGCAGTTCGGCGATGAAGGCATCCAGCCCCTGGGGCGGCGCCAGACTGATGCCCTCGCTCTCGAGATAATGGCGAATGCGTTCCTTGCCGCCGGTGACAGCCAATAGTTCCCCATAGCGTCGGGGTGACCAGTCCCAGTCCAGTCCCGCGGCGGAGAAGGCCTCGTTGAAGGATTGGCGGTGAATCTCCTCGGTATCGGCCAGGGTGCCGTCCACATCAAACAGCAAGGCTTGCAGTTCGCTCACAAAAGGTGCCTCGGTAGGTTCCAAAGGCCGCACAGGGTAGCCGAGGTCCCGGCCGGAATCACCCCGCAGCCCGCAGGGATGTGCCTGCGGCCGGCCCCGCTTGACTCACCGCGGGCCGGGGTGGAGACTACCGCGCCTGATCGCAATCTCCGGATGAACGGGCCGCAAGGCCACGATCTCCGTTACGCACCCCAGGCCTGACGAGGGTAGCGCGGCTTGCGGCAGCAATTTCTTTCTGGTATACAAACCCGTTTGATTATCGAGCATCTGGAGACCGCTTGCATGGCCGTCAAGAAAAAGACCGCGCAGTCCAAGGCTACTACGGCCAAGAAGAAGACCGTTGCCAAGAAGACCGCAACCAAGAAGACGACCGCCAAGAAGGCGCCCGCCAAGAAAACCGTGAGCAAAAAGGCACCGGCAAAAAAGACGACCGCAAAAAAGGCACCGGCCAAGAAGGCACCTGCGAAAAAGACGCCCGCCAAGAAGACGGTAGCGAAGAAGCCCAGGGCCAAGCCCCAGACGGCAAAGACCGCCGCCAAAAAAGCGCCCGCCAGCAAAAAGGCCCCGGTGAAGAAATCCGCCGGCGCCAGGACCACTGCCCAGACAAACACGACCATCGGACCCGTACCCGGGATCGCCCCTTACCGCGAGAAGAAGGGCGAGCAGTACATGAGTGACACGCAGCTGTCTCATTTCCGCCAGATCCTGCTGACCTGGAAACGGGAACTCATGGAAGAAGTGGACCGCACCGTCCATCACATGCAGGACGAAGCCGCCAACTTCCCCGACCCCAACGACCGCGCCACCCAGGAATCGGAATTCAGCATGGAACTGCGGGCCCGTGACCGGGAACGCAAACTCATCAAGAAGATCGATGAGTCCATCGACATGCTGGACGACGGCGAATACGGCTACTGCGAATCCTGTGGCGTGGAAATCGGCATCCGGCGCCTGGAAGCCCGCCCCACCGCGACCCTTTGCATCGACTGCAAGACCCTGGACGAGATCCGCGAAAAACAGCGTGGCTGATTCATGCCTGCGATGAACCTGAAAAAATGCCGGCTTTTGCCGGCTTTTTTCACTTTTGGCCGCGGACTCTTGATGGATACGTACCGGGGAAGATGAAGGGCATGCCCATGACGGACACACCCGCAGTCTATCGTGGTCGTTTCGCACCTTCGCCCACGGGGCCACTGCACTTCGGCTCCCTGGTGGCCGCGGTGGGCAGCTACCTGGACGCACGCCGGCAGGGTGGAGAATGGCTGTTGCGCATGGAGGACCTGGATCCGCCGCGGGAACAACCCGGCGCCGCGGATCAGATCCTGCGCACCCTGGAAGCCTACGGTTTCGAATGGGATGGCCCGGTGTGGTACCAGAGCCAGCGCAGCGAGGCCTACCTGGCGGCCCTGGAGATCCTGCGCGATGCCGGCCTGGTATTCGACTGCGCCTGCACCCGCCGCGAACTCCGCGACCTGGCGCCGGCTGGTATCGACGGCCCTCTGTACCCGGGCACTTGCCGCAACGGTCTGCCGCCCGGACGCGCGCCCCGCGCCGTGCGCATGCGGGTCGCACCCCACAAGATCGGGATCGAGGACCGGCTGCGGGGACGGATCAGCCAGCAACTGGATACGCAAGTGGGAGATTTCATTCTGCGGCGTGCCGATGGTTTGTTTTCCTACCAGCTGGCCGTGGTGGTGGATGACGGCGCGCAGGGCATAACCGATGTGGTCCGGGGCTCGGACCTGTTGGACTCCACACCACGCCAGGTCTATCTGCAGCAGCGGCTCGGTCTCACCACACCGACGTACCTGCACCTGCCGGTGGCCACCAACCCGGCCGGCGAGAAGCTCAGCAAGCAGACCCATGCAGAGGCCATCCCGGCAGATGGCGACGTGGAACTCCTTTGCCGCACCCTGCGCTTCCTGGGACAGGAGGTCCCCGCCGACCTTGCCGGGGCGGATCCTACCGACTTCTGGGAGTGGGCCATCCGGCACTGGGACACGGCACGAATTCCAGCCTGCCGCACCCTGTTGCCCGACTGAGAGATACCGGCACTGGTCAATGGGGGGGACTTGGGTAGAATAAGGCAACACAGGCGGTATGCCAAAGGAGATCCTGCATGTCGGAAGTCAAGGTCTATCCCGTGCCCCCGGAATTCGCGGCCCACACCCACCTCACCCGTGAGCAGGCCGAGGCCATGTACCGGCGCTCGGTGGAAGACCCTGAAGGCTTCTGGGCAGAGCAGGCAGAGCTGTTCCTCGACTGGGACAAGCCCTGGGACAAGGTGCTGGAATGGGACTTTCACCGCGCCCACATCCGCTGGTTCGAGGGTGGCAAGCTCAACGTCTGTTACAACTGCGTCGATCGCCACCTGCCCAACCGCGCCGCCCAGACAGCCCTGATCTGGGAAGGCGATGACCCGAACACCGACGCCACCATCAGCTATCAACAGCTCTACGACCATGTGACCCGCCTGGCCAACGCCCTCAAGGCGCGGAATGTGAAAAAGGGCGACCGGGTCTGTATCTACATGCCCATGATCCCCGAGGCGGTGTACGCCATGCTGGCCTGCGCCCGCATCGGTGCCGTGCATTCCGTGGTGTTCGGCGGTTTCTCTCCGGAATCCCTCAAGGACCGCATCCTCGACTCCGACTGCCAGGCGCTGATCACCGCCGACGAGGGCGTGCGCGGTGGTCGCAAGGTCCCCCTCAAGGCCAACGCCGACAAGGCACTCGCATCCTGCCCCAATGTACACAGCGTACTGGTGGTGAAACGTACCGGTGGCGAGATCGAATGGAACCCTCAGCGCGATGTCTGGTACCACGAAATCACCGCCGGGCAGTCCACCGATTGTCCACCGGAGATGATGGATGCCGAGGATCCTTTATTCATCCTCTACACCTCCGGCTCCACCGGCAAGCCCAAGGGCGTGCTGCACACCAGCGGCGGCTACCTGCTGTTCGCCGCCATTACCCATAAATACGTCTTCGACTACCATGACGGCGACATCTACTGGTGTACCGCCGACGTGGGCTGGATCACCGGACATTCCTATATCGTCTACGGCCCGCTGGCCAACGGCGCCCAGTCCCTGGTGTTCGAGGGCATACCCACCTATCCCGATGCCTCACGCTTCTGGCAGGTATGCGACAAGCACCAGGTCAACACCTTCTACACGGCGCCCACCGCCATCCGCGCCTTGATGCGTGAGGGCCCCGGGCCGGTGCAAAGCACTTCACGCCAGAGCCTGCGCCTGCTCGGTACCGTGGGCGAGCCCATCAACCCCGAGGCCTGGGAGTGGTATCACCACCTGGTGGGCGAGGAACGCTGCCCCATCGTCGACACCTGGTGGCAGACCGAGACGGGCGGCCACATGATCACCCCGCTCCCCGGTGCCACCGACCTCAAGCCCGGTTCCGCCACTCACCCCTTCTTTGGCGTGGTGCCGGCCCTGGTGGACGGTGACGGCAAGGTGCTGGAAGGCGAGGCCGCGGGCAACCTGGTCATCACCCGGCCCTGGCCGGGCCAGATGCGCAGCGTGTACGGCGATCACCAGCGTTTCATCGACACCTACTTCAAGACCTATCCCGGCATGTACTTCACCGGTGATGGCGCGCGACGCGACGCCGACGGCTACTACTGGATCACCGGGCGCGTGGATGACGTGCTGAACGTGTCCGGCCATCGCCTCGGCACGGCGGAACTGGAAAGCGCCCTGGTGCTGCACGATGCCGTGGCCGAAGCCGCCGTGGTGGGCTACCCCCATGACCTCAAGGGCCAGGGCATCTATGCCTACGTGACCCTGGTCAAGGGCGTGGAACCGTCCGAGGAATTGCGCGCCGAACTGATCAAGCTGGTGCGCAGCGAGATCGGCCCCATCGCCAGTCCCGATGTCATCCAGTGGGCGCCCGGCCTGCCCAAGACCCGTTCCGGCAAGATCATGCGCCGCATCCTGCGCAAGATCGCCGCCAACGAAATCGACAGCCTCGGCGACACCTCCACCCTCGCCGACCCTGGCGTGGTACAGGATCTCACCGACAACCGTGCCAACCGTTAGGGATCCAAACCCCGGATGCAAACCCTGACGACTGCCCAGCTGGACCTGTTGCTGGTGGAACCCTCCGGCACCCAGCGACGCATCATCGAGGAATTCCTGCGCGGCCTGGGCGTGCAGCATATCCAGTGGGTGCAGGGCGCCGGCACCGCCCTCGAGGCCATGCACGGCCGCCAGCCCGACCTGGTGATCAGCGCCATGCACCTGCCTGACATGACCGGCACGGAACTGGTGCAGGAGATGCGCTTCGATGACAACCTGCGCGACATCCCCTTCCTGCTGATCTCCTCGGAGACCAGCCTCAGCTACCTGGAACCCCTGCGCCAGGCCGGTGTAATCGGCATTCTGCCCAAGCCCTTCGACCGCGAACAACTGGAACGCTGCCTGTACAACACCCTGGATTTTCTGGAACCCCCGGAACTGAGCCTGAAGCGCTATGCACCCGACGAACTGCGCGTGCTGATCGTGGACGACAGCCTCACCTCGCGGCGCATGGTGCGCCAGGTGCTGGAACGCATGGGCATCGAACAGTTCAGCGAGGCGGAAAACGGCCGCGAGGCCATCGCCCTGATCGACCAGCAATACTTCGACCTCATCATCACCGACCTCAACATGCCACAGATGGATGGCCGCGAGCTGAGCGACTACATCCGCAACCGCAGTCAGCAACCGGGCGTGCCCATTCTCATGTTCACTTCCGACCAGGACCAGGGCCGGCTGGCGGCCATCGAGCAATGCGGCGTGTCAGCGGTGTTCGACAAGCCCTTCGGGGCTGATGTGTTGCGCAGCACCATCGAGAAGGTATTGTCCTGAACCGGGACCACCAGGCCACAGCCGTCACCTTCCTGACGCACTAAAATCTCCTTCCCCGCCCTCCACGCCGAGCGTCACCTCGCCCAGGCAAGCCGCGCACGGCGCGCCGACCACCACACTCGGGCATGATTGGCCGAGCGCATTTAACACATTGTTTATAAGAATATTAACTTCATTTCTCTCGATAACGAATCGCCAGTCCCTACCTGTTTCCCAGAAAAAGTTCAAGCCCGGAAAGGCACGGCCGATACCTCATTCAGACGGTCGCGTCAAGTATTTGGCGTACATTACGGGGATGTAGCAGGGAATCGGGAAGGCTCCCGTCGCGACCGTGATACCAACAGCAACGAGGGGAACCAGTGACGGGACCCCAAACCCGCGCAGCACGCTGACACGCAGGTCGGCCCTGCCTCAATCTGAACCGGGATATTCAACATGAAGTTGACCAAGACTTTCGTGAGCAGTGCCATGGCACTCTCCCTGCTGGGAACCTGCAACGCCTTTGCCGAGGATGCGAATATCTATTCCATCCAGTTTACCGAGGATGGCAAGCACCTGGTCACCGGGGGCAGCAGCGGCCTGTTGGCCGGACCTCGTGATGACTACACCGGCGGCATCAAGGTATGGGAAGCCAACACGGGTGAACTGGTTCAGGCCATGGGTCAACAGGAAGACCTGGATGCCGTGTTCGGGATGGATCACAGCCGGGTCGGGCAACGCCAGCCCGGCATCAGTAATTTCCGTGACCTGGTGATGTACGGTTCCTATCCCAATGGCAAAGTGCTGGTACTGCCCAGCTCGCTGGGACATATCACCGAAAGCCAGGCCGTACGTGCACCCGCCTTCATCGGCGGCGCCATGGATTTCAGCAACCCGACTCCGCAGAGGGTGAAGCTGGAAGGCTCCGGCAGTCGCGCCGGCAGCTGTGACGACAACCCCTATATGTATGACTATGTCGGCCCGGTGGTACCTTCCGACAATGGCCACTATGCTGCCATCGTCGTCAACATCTGTCACAAGCAGGTGGTAAGCGAACAGAATACCCGTTACGACTACCAGTCCTCCCTGCTCGTCATGGATCTCGGCAGCCAGCAAATCATCCACAGCCGCGATAACATCGACGCCGGCGTGTATGCCCTGGGCATCAGCAATGAAGGTGACCGGATTGCCTACGTGGGCCGCGACCAGTTCGCCGTGCTGGACCTGGCAACGGGCGACAAGCAGCTGGTGGAAGAGTACAGCGACGCGGAGTTCATGATTCCGCGCCAGTTCAGCAAGCTGAACTTCAGCAAGGACGGCAACAAGCTGGTATCCCTGGACTTCATCTATGACATCAAGTCCGGTACCGAACAGCCCATGAGCTGGGTGGCCAACAATGCCGAGCCGCCGGAGCGCATTTCCAACGTGGCCATCGCCCCGGATTTGAGTTACTTCGTCATGGTCCAGCGCAAGCAGGCCCTGTTCATGATCGGCGAGGATGGGCTGCCGGTCTCCTATGGCCAGGCCGATGACATCCTGGTCATGGACACCAAGACCGGTGAACAGGTGGCCCTGGAGATCACCGATTCACTGACCGAGGGCAAGCAGTGCGTGACCGATGTATCGCCGGACAGCGAACGCATCGCCGTGGCCTGCAATGGCGGCATCATGCGCATGTTCAATGCCCGTAACGGCGAAATGCTGTGGTCCAAGCGTAACGTCAGCTACAAGGCCCGGCAGCTGAGCAAGCATCTCATCCAGGCCTGGAACGATTATGGCACCACGGAGTTCCCCTTCCCCACCCTGAACTAGGGCACGGGTTCGGGGATCCATCCTCATGACGATGCACACGCAACAGAGGCCTTCGGGCCTCTGTTGCGTTATCAAGGCAGCCATGACAAAGCCCCATGCTCCACTGGCAGGTGTCGGCCGCAGGGATGCGGCCGTCAAGCCTACAGGGACGTATTCACGGTGCCCTGCCAGTGGAGCATGGGGCTTTGTCATGGCAGGCTTTGGTAATACCTGACATGGAATGCATTCTCGCCATCGACCAGGGCAGCCATGCCACCCGCGCCCTGCTGTTCGACCGCGACGGACAGGTCCTCGCCCGTCACGAGCAGCGAGTGGACCAGTACGAGAGCCATCCGGGCTGGGTGGAGCTGGCGCCGGAACAGGTACTCGCCACGGTGCGCGCGGTGGTGGCGGAGGTACTTCCCCACGCCACCGGCCCGGTGACCTGTGCCGGCCTGGCGGTGCAGCGCTCCACCCTGGTGGCCTGGGAGCGCTCCAGCGGTGACCCGCTGGCGCCGGCCATCAGCTGGCAGGACACTCGCTGCTCCGAACTGCTGAAACGCTACGCCCGCCACGCCCCGCTCATACACCAGATCAGCGGCCAACCCCTGTCACCCGATTACCTGGTCGGCAAGATGCTCTGGCTACTGGAAGAGAACGAGACCGTGGCCGAAGCCGCCTCCCGGGGCGACCTGGTCATGGGACCGCTGGCCAGCTACCTGGCGCGCCACCTGCTGCAGGATGCACCCTTGATCGCGGATCACAGCAATGCCGCCCGCAGCATGCTCTTCAATATCAGCCATGGACAGTGGAGCCGCGCCCTGACCGGGTTGTTTCATATCGACCCGGCGGTGCTGCCGAAATGTGTGCCGACCCTGGCCGGGCATGGGCTGCTGAAAGAGTCCGGCATTCCCCTCACCTGCCTTTGTGGCGACCAGAATGCCGCCATCCACGCCGGTGGTGAACCGCCGGACAATCAGCTGATGCTGAATCTGGGCACCGGTGCCTTCCTGATGCGTGGCGTCGGCGGGCATCCCCCCGAAGAGGAACGCCTGATCGGCGGCATCGCCTGGAGCACGGCGCAGGAGCGCCGCTACCTGCTGGAGGCCTCCGTCAATGGCGTGGGCAGCGCCCTGCGCTGGCTGGAGAACCAGACCCAGACCGAGCTGCTGCGCCAGTTGCCGGACTGGCTGCACGAAATCGGCAGCCCGCCCCTGTTCCTCAACAGCATCGGTGGCCTGGGCTCCCCCTACTGGCGCCAGGATATCGAACCCCGCTTCATCCCCGCCACGGAATCCGTGGGCCGGCGCGCGGTCGCCATTGTCGAAAGCATCGCCTTTCTCATCCACCGCAACCTGCAGGAGATGAACCTGGAAGGCGTCGATGGCATCCAGGTGTCCGGCGGCCTGTCGCCCCTCAATGGCCTGTGTCAACGCATTGCCGATCTCAGCGGCCTGCCCCTGCACCGCCATGACGATCCCGAAGCCACGGCCCGCGGCCTGGCCTGGCTGGCCGCCGGTCGCCCCGGACACTGGCAGGGAAAACCCGCCGGCCGCCGCTTCCGGCCCGCCAGCAACTCGGGGCTGAAACAGCGTTACCACGAATTCATCCAGCGGCTGGAACAGGACGTTGCGGCGAAACCGTAATGCCCGTAAAGAATTTCGAACGCACCTGCCATTGCCGATAAATCAAAATTATAAAGTCCATGTCTGTAATTTTCTCGTGAATAGCGATACCTGGCGACCCAAATTCTCGCAGTACTTCAAATAACGACCGGCTTTTCGCGCGCCGGCAGCCGCCTGCCTCATAAAGAAAATTTCTTCGCCTGCCATTCGATTCTGGACTAGGTTCTGGGTGTTTCAAACGGAAAGTCCAATCCACGTGCGACTCACGCAATGGAGGTTGCCATGAAGATGACCATCGATATGCCATATGTCGAAACTTGCACGGTCAGTGGCTGCGGCTACAACAAGGACGAAAAATGCCACGCGCGCGCCATCACAATCGGTGATGGCGTCCATCCCGGCTGTGACACTTCCTTCCTGGGGGCGCCAGGCCATACCCACGAAAACAACCTGGCCGGGGTCGGGGCCTGCAAGGTCATGGGCTGCAGCTTCAATGATGACCTGGAGTGCGGCGCCGATCGCATTTCCGTCAGCATGAAGGGTGACAGCGTCCAGTGCATGACCTACCAGGCTCGCTGATCGCCGGATCTGTCACGATGGACGGTGGCTCGGAAACCGCCGGGCCACCCGGTAACGAAACCAGAAAACCTTTCCTTTCCAACAGGAGGAGCAAACATGGACATCGACCTTCTTGGGCAAACCGCCAGGGCAATGGTGGCCGCCGGCCAGGGGATACTGGCGATGGACGAAAGCACCCCCACCTGCGGCAAGCGACTGCAATCGGTTGGGGTGGAAAACACCGAGACCAATCGCGTCGCCTACCGTTCCCTGCTGCTCGGTACCCCTGGACTGGGTGACTACATCAGCGGCGCCATTCTGTATGACGAGACCATCCGGCAACGCGACCCCGATGGCGCTCCGTTCCCGGAATTGATGAAACGACAGGACATCCTCATCGGCATCAAGGTCGATACCGGCGCAAAGGACCTGGCACTACATAGCGGCGAGAAGATAACCGAAGGGCTCGACGGTCTGCGCGAACGCCTGGAGGAATACAAGACCTTCGGCGCCGGCTTCTGCAAATGGCGCGCGGTCATCACCATCGGCAAGGGCCTGCCGAGCCGCGCCTGCATCGAGGCCAACGCCCATGCCCTGGCGCGTTATGCCGCCCTGTGCCAGGAGGCCGGTCTGGTGCCCATCGTCGAACCAGAGGTGTTGCTGGATGGCGATCATTCCATCGACACCTGTTACCAGGTCACCGTGGAGACCCAGCGCACGGTGTTCGAACAGCTCTATCGTCAGGGCGTGCGCTTCGAAGGCATGGTGCTCAAACCCAGCATGGTCCTGGCGGGTAAAGACCACGCCAAGCCGAGCGACATCCAGGAAGTAGCCGAGCGAACCCTCGAGTGCCTGCAACAGACGGTACCCGCGGCGGTACCGGGCATTGCCTTCCTGTCCGGCGGCCAGACCGACGAGCAGGCGACCCGGCACCTGAACACCATGAATCGGCTGGCGCAGGACCTCCACCTGCCCTGGCGCCTGACCTTCTCCTACGCCCGCGCCCTGCAGCACCCGGCACTGGAGACTTGGCGCGGTGAACCCGGCAAAGTCGAGGCCGCGCGCAAGGTGCTGTTGCAACGCGCCAAACTGAACGCCCTGGCCAGCAAGGGTGAATACCGGGAGGAGATGGAACAGCAGAAGGCCGCCTGACGGGACCGGCCAGGGACGGTATGGCCACTTCCCACAATTTCTGGCCTGGCTGAGCGCCGGCCGCCATTTCCGGCCTGCCAGCAACTCGGAGCTGAAACAGCGCGACCGCGAATTCATCCTGCGGTTGGATGAAGCCCTGGGCCAGCAACATAACCTTAAGTAATTAATGGTTTTGGACGCTACTCTGATGAGAGGGCAGCAGGAACACCAGAGCCATGGTTACCGAGACCAGGACGGACCATCGAAAAGCTGACAGCGCCCACTACGCGGGCGTGCCGGTCTCGACCCTGGCCGTGGGCCTGGTCCTGTTCTGGAGCCTGGCGGTGCTCGCCTCCCTGGTATGGAATGTCCACCAGGTGCGGAACCTGGTGCTGGAACAGGCCAGCATCGAGCTGCGCGCCAATTTCTTCAAGGACCTGACCTTCCGCCGCTGGGCCAGCCAGCATGGCGGGGTGTATGTCCCCGTCACCGAGCATATCCAGCCTGATCCCTATATCGACTATATCCCGGAACGTGATGTACGCACCCCCTCGGGGCGCCTGTTGACACTCATCAACCCGGCGCTGATGGTGCGCCAGTTCAACGAACTGGCGCAAGAGACCTATGGCGCGCGCGGGCACCTGAGCGGGATTGATCCCATCAATCCCGACAACCGCGCAGACCCCTGGGAGGCACGGGCGCTGGAGCGCTTCCAGCAGGGCGAGGAGGAAGTCAGCGGCATTTCCGACCTGGATGGAGCACCCTATCTGCGCCTGATCCGCCCCATGATCATGGCGGACAACTGCCTCGCCTGTCATCATCAGCAGGGTTACCAGGAAGGCGATCTCGCCGGTGGCATCAGCGTATCCGTTCCCCTCGCCCCCCTGTACCAGACCGCCGATCGTCGCATCCATTCCTTGGCCTCCGCCCATGGACTGCTCTGGCTGCTCGGGCTCAGCGGCATCGGGCTCGGTACCCGGCAACTGGCACGGCGTGCCAGGGAATCCAATACCGCCTACCGTCAACTGCACGAGCACGAGGAACGCACCCGCGCCATCCTGGGGGCCTCGCTGGACGGTATTATCGCCATCGATGCCGATGACCGCATCGTCGACTGGAACCCGCAGGCGGAAACCATCTTCGGCTGGCCCAGGGAAGAGGTACTGGGCCGCACCCTGGCCGACACCATCGTGCCCCGGGATCTGCGCACGGCACACCAGAATGGGCTGCGCAACCACTTACGCACGGGAGCGGGGCGTCTTCTTAATCGCCGCGTCGAACTGACGGCACTGCGGCGCGACGGGAGCGAATTTCCCATCGAACTTTCCATCGCCCGCATCAGCCATGGGGGAGCAGCGCAGTTCAGTGCCTACGTTCGTGACATAAGTGAACGCCGCGACGCAGAGGAAAAGATCCACCGTGACTTCCACACCCAGCGAGTGCTGGCCGCGCTGCTCGAAACCTCCATGCGCCCCGATCATTTCATCAAGCGACTGCAACAGGCTCTGGTGTTGATCCTGTCAACTCCCTGGCTTTCCGTAAAGGGGACCGGATGCATCTTCCTCGCCGATGAAAGGACAGGAGAATTGCACATGGTTGCCAGCCATGGGCTGCCCGACGAGATATTGAAAACCTGCTCCACCGTCGAAGCGGGAACCTGCCTGTGTGGGAAGTCCGCCGCGGAACGCAGCCTGGTGTTTACCTCCTGTGTCGATGAACAACATACCCACCGCTATCCCGGCATCACGGCTCATGGTCATTATTGCGCGCCCATACTCATGGAAGAACAACTCCTGGGCGTCCTCAATATCTACCTGGACGAACACCACGAAAGCACGCCAGAGGAGATCCGCTTCATCACCTCCGTGGCCTATACCCTGGCGGGCATGATCCAGCGCCATCGCGCGGAGGAGCAACTTCGCCATCATGCCTACCACGACAGTCTGACGAATCTGCCAAATCGAACCCTGTTCATGGACCGCCTGGAACACTACATTCAGTATTGCAAGCGCCATACCGGCTACCGCTGCGCCGTGCTCTACCTGGACCTGGACCGTTTCAAGACCATCAACGACAGCCTGGGACACGGTTTTGGTGACCGTCTGCTCCTCGAAATCAGTGGCAGAATCCGCGAGTGCATGCGCCCCGAAGACACCGTCGCACGCATGGGTGGGGACGAATTCACCCTCCTTCTGGAGGAAGTCAAGGAACCGGCTGATGCCTTGCGGGTTGCGGATCGCCTACACCAGTCTCTGCGTGAACCGTTCTGTATCGAGGATCGGGAAATCTTTGTCGCCGCCAGCATCGGAATCGCACTAAGCAGCACAGATGGTCGCGTCGCCACCGACCTGCTGCGTGACGCCGACACAGCCATGTACCGGGCCAAGTCACAGGGCACGGGACACACGGTTCTATTCGATGAGCGCATGCATCTGCATGCCGTCGGTCAGTTGAACTTGGAGACGGAATTGCGCCAGGCCCTGGAACGCGGAGAGCTGCACCTGCATTACCAGCCTATCGTCGCGGCCGGCACGGGGCAGATACTGGGCTTCGAGGCCTTGGCGCGCTGGGAGCATCCCCGGCGTGGCCTGGTGCCGCCGGGAGAGTTCATACCGGTGGCCGAGGAAACCGGCCTGATCAACCCGATCGGCCACTGGGTAGTGGCCGAGGCCTGCCGCCAGCTACAGGAATGGCGACAGGATTATCCGGGGCATGCCGATCTCTACATGAGCGTGAATCTCTCGGCCAGGCAATTCCTGCAACCGGGCCTGCTGGAACGCATCGACCAGGTCATGGCTGAATCAGGTATCCCGCCCCACTGCCTGGCCCTGGAAATCACCGAAAGCGTGCTGGTGGATAATCACGAATCCACCCACAAGACCCTGCTCGACCTGAAGGCACGCGGCCTGCACCTGTATATCGATGATTTCGGAACCGGCTATTCGTCTCTAAGCTATCTGCACACCTTCCCCTTCGACGCCCTGAAAATCGACCGTGCCTTCGTCAGCCGCCTGACCACCGACACGGAGGAAGTGGAGATGGTCTCGACCATCATCGCCATCGCCCGCAACTTCAACATGGGCGTGATCGCCGAAGGCGTGGAAACCGACACCCAGCTCGAGCGTATTATTGCCCTCGGCTGTGAACGGGTGCAGGGTTTTTATTTCGCCCCGGCCCTACCGCCCACGGAGGCCCGCTCCTGGCTGGAAAACCGGGGACAGACCACGGTTTCCTGAAGATCAACCATTCTGTTGCTTGGCCGGGCGCCCGTTTTTTCCTGGAACCACCCGCCGTTTCAAGGTAGACGCAATCTGCGCTTGGAACCACTGGTCGCCCAGGGCATAGTTGCCATTGGTTGCCTGTCGTATGGCATCAATATGCTTCGGGTCCAGGTGCGATGCGAACAATCCACGGTATGCCGATAATCGCTCTTCTTCAGTGTGGCCGAGTCTCAGATAATGCTCATGCGGGCAAACCAATGGATCAGATCTCCCCAGTCCATTAGCCCCGTAGCTCGACCAGCGGTAGTCCCCCGGCCCCGCCACCATCCCTGCACGTACCGGGTTCAATTCGATATATCGGCAGCAAGTCAGGATATACGCCTCGTCCTGTGCCAGACAGGATTTGAACCGACCTTCCCACAGGGTTCCACTGCGTTGGTATTTCCGGTTGATGTATTGCACATACCGCTGCCCCAGGTGTTTCATCATGAGCGCCGCACTGTCTTCTCGCCCAGGGGTCAACAACAGATGCACGTGATTGGTCATCAGCACATACGCATGCACGGCACAATCATGTTTCAGCGCTTGCTCGAACAGAATACCCAGATAGCACCGATAGTCTTCATCAGCGAAAAAACACTCGCTTCGGTTATTTCCTCGCTGAATGATATGCCATGGAATACCAGGTACAGCCAAACGCGCTCGTCTCGGCATGCGGACCTCCTTGTCCTAGCGATAAATATAAATTCGTTGCTCTGAGGACTAGCTTAAAAACGTGGTCTGTCCCCAGTTTTCGCCCATCAATTAGGCAAACCCTACTCTGTGTAAGAAGAAAAAGAAGACAGACCAAGGCTTCTCCTCCTTCTCAGGATCATAAGCATAATAACTGAGAACATATTCGACCAGCACAGAACTGGAAACCGTGGTCTGCCTCCTGTTCGTGTCCCGCGTTTGGCGCGTCAGATCAAAGAATATACCCCAATCACATATATAATAATCCCGAGCACGAGCAGATAAATCCTCAACGATGAATTTTCTTTTCCAGGGTATACAGTTGGGCCAACACCCATATGCATGGGAAGATTAACAATGTATGCAATAACAAAATGCATCCCGAAAAGCATCACAACGTATGAGATTACAGACTGAACAATAGATTCATCCTGCGCTGCCAAATAGTGCGCCACTATTACCCCGAGCGTACTGGCCACTATGAGAACTGAGACTAACTTTCGAGTTGCATTCATCATTCCAACTATTCGACCTCAGAAAACAGGGAAACCGGGAGCAGACCACAGTTTCTCTTCCTCCTCAGAATCATAATAAGCAGGAAAATTGCTCGATCAGCATAGGCATGAAAACCGTGGTCTGTCCCCGGTTTGTAATAAAAAAAGGGGCCGCAAGGCCCCTTTTTTTGTGCGGTGCGGCGGGGTGCTTACTCGCCGCCCACCACGGCCTTCATGCTCAGGCGGATGCGGCCCTGCTTGTCCACTTCCAGCACCTTGACCTTGACGATCTCGCCTTCGGTGAGTTTGTCGCTGACGTTCTGCACCCGCTCCTCGCTGATCTGGGAGATGTGCACCAGGCCGTCCTTGCCGGGCAGGATGGTGACGAAGGCACCGAAGTCCATCAGCTTGGCGACCTTGCCTTCGTAGACGCCACCCACTTCCACATCGGCGGTGAGCTGCTCGATGCGACGGCGGGCTTCCTCGCCGGCGGCGGCATCCACGGAGGCGACCTTGACGGTGCCGTCGTCGGTGATGTCGATGCTTGCACCGGTTTCCTCGGTCAGGGCGCGGATGGTGGCGCCACCCTTGCCGATGACGTCGCGGATGCGGTCGGGGTTGATCTTGAAGGTGATGTAGCGCGGCGCGAAGGCGGACATCTCGGTGCGCGGCGTAGAGATCGCCTTGTTCATTTCACCGAGAATGTGCAGGCGGGCCTGCTGGGCCTGGGCCAGGGCCTGGTCCATGATCTCGCGGGTGATGCCGAGGATCTTGATGTCCATCTGCAGGGCGGTGACACCATCGGTGGTGCCGGCCACCTTGAAGTCCATGTCGCCGAGGTGGTCCTCGTCGCCGAGGATGTCGGTCAGTACCGCGAAGCGGCCCTCATCCTTGATCAGGCCCATGGCCACGCCGGCCACCGGCGCCTTGAGGGGCACGCCGGCATCCATCATGGACAGGCTGGAACCGCACACGGAGGCCATGGAGCTGGAACCGTTGGATTCAGTGATCTCGGACACCACGCGCACGGTGTAGGGGAAACCTTCCTGGGTCGGCATCACGGCGGCGACACCGCGCTTGGCCAGGCGGCCATGGCCGATCTCGCGGCGCTTGGGAGAACCCACGCGTCCGGTCTCACCCACGCAGTAGGGCGGGAAGTTGTAATGCAGCATGAAGAATTCGCGGCGCTCGCCCTGGATGGCGTCGATGATCTGGGCATCGCGCGCGGTACCGAGGGTGGTGATCACCAGGGCCTGGGTCTCGCCGCGGGTGAACAGGGCGGAACCATGGGTGCGTGGCAGCACGCCGGTGCGGATGGTGATGGGGCGCACGGTCTTGGTGTCACGGCCGTCGATGCGCGGCTTGCCGTCGAGGATGCGACCGCGGACGACGGTCTTTTCCAGCTTCTCGATGGCGCCGGCGACTGCCTCGGCTTCGAAGCGGGGTTCGGCATCCTCGGCGCTGAGCTGCGCCACCAGGTCGTCACGAACTGCGCTCAGGCGGGTGTAACGCTCCTGCTTGTCGGCGATCTGGTAGGCCTCGGTAATCGCGGCTTCGCCGGCGGCGGCCACGGCGCTCTTCAGCGCTTCATTGGTGGCGGCGGGCGCCCACTCCAGGGCCGGCGCGTTCACCTCGGCCTTCAACTCATTGATGGCCTGGATCACCACCTGCATCTGCTCATGGCCGAACATCACCGAGCCCAGCATCACTTCTTCCGACAGTTCCTTGGCTTCCGATTCCACCATCAGTACGGCATCCGCGGTACCGGCCACGACCAGGTCCAGCTGGGATTCGGCCAGCTGGCTCATGCTCGGGTTGAGCACGTATTCGCCATTGATGTAGCCGACACGGGCGGCACCGATGGGGCCGCTGAAGGGCAGGCCGGAAATGGAGGTGGCCGCGGAGGCCCCGATCAGCGACGCGATATCCGGATCGATTTCGGGATCGAGAGAGATGACGGTGGCGACGATCTGAACTTCGTTGGTGAAGCCCTTGGGGAACAGCGGACGGATGGGGCGGTCGATGAGGCGCGAGACCAGGGTCTCGTTTTCGCTCGGTCGGCCTTCGCGGCGGAAGAAGCCACCGGGAATCTTGCCCGCCGCGTAGGTACGTTCCTGGTAGTCCACGGTCATCGGGAAGAAGTCGAGGCCTTCGCGGGCCTTCTTCATGCCGACGGTGGTCACCAGGACCTGCGTGTCCCCCATACTGACGATCACGGCGCCACTGGACTGGCGGGCGATCTCTCCCGTTTCGATGGTGACGGTATGCTGACCGTACTGGAAGCTTTTCTTGATGGGGTTCACGGGCGATTCCTTGAGCTATTGATGAAAGAAAGTAACCTGCGCCTTATCGTTGCCTAGCGACGCAGACCGAGCCGGCTGATCAGTTCCTGATAGCGGCTGGCGTCTTTCTTCTTCAGATAGTCAAGCAGCTTGCGCCGGCTGCTCACCATGCGCAGCAGTCCCTGGCGGGAATGATGGTCATGCTTGTGGGTGGAAAAGTGGTCGGTCAGGCTGGCGATGTTCGCCGACAGCAGGGCCACCTGCACTTCCGGGGAACCGGTATCACCAGCGGCCTGCTGGTAGTCCTTCACGATCTGGTTTTTCTGTTCCGTACTCAACATCTCGAATAACTCCCGAAATCATCAACTCTAGGTAAATGCAAGGCGCATATTCTAACTGTCAGCCCCCCCGGTCACAAGCACAAGTGGCGGTTTCCGGGCGGGTTTCAGGCCGTCTTCATCAGCCGCCGGGGCGCCACCCGGCCGTCGTCCAGGATCTCGCCCATGCCGAGGAAGGTACTTTCCCCCTCGTAGAGGCGCACCCAGCCGCTGGTGGGCGCCTTCGGCACCAGCACCGGCTGGCCCTGGCGCAGGTAGAAGGCGGCATCCCCGGTCAAGCGCACGCCGGGCCACTGGGCCAGGGCCGACTCCATGGGCAGCAGCAGGGCGTCCAGGCGGGCATAGCCCTCCCCGGCCAGGGCCTCCAGCTGCTCCAGGGTGACCAGGTCATCGCCGCCGTAGGGCCCGACCCCGGTACGGCGCAAGGCCGTGACATGGGCGCCACAGCCCAGGACCTCGCCGATATCCTCGGCCAGGGTGCGGACATAGGTGCCCTTGGAGCAATGCACCTCGATCTCCAGGTTGGGGGATTCCCAGCTGAGCAGACTAAGTTCATGAATCACAATGGAACGGGCCTTGCGCTCCACCTCGATGCCCTGGCGCGCCAGCTTGTAGAGCCGCTGTCCCTCGTGCTTCACGGCGGAGAACATGGGCGGCACCTGCTCCTGGGGTCCGCGGAAACGGTCCAGCACGGCCTCCAGCTCGGCCAGGTCGTAGTCGCCCACCGGCCGGGTTTCCAGCACCTCGCCCTCGGCATCCTGGGTGCTGGTGGTTTCCCCCAGTTTGCAGACCACCCGGTAATGCTTGTCGGCATCGAGCAGGAAGGCCGAGGCCTTGGTGGCCTCCCCCAGGCAGATGGGCAGTACCCCGGTGGCCAGCGGGTCCAGGCTGCCCGTATGGCCGGCCTTCTGCGCCTGGAACAGCCGCTTGACCTGCTGCAGGGCGGCATTGGAAGTCGCCCCCATGGGTTTGTCCAGCAACAAAATCCCGTTGACCGGGCGACCGTGTGTGCGGCGACGTGCCATTACTACCACCTTGCTAAAAAACGTTCAGGAATCCTGGGGATCCGGTTTATGTTTACCGAGAGCCGTATCGATCAGGGCGCTCATGCGCGCCCCTTCTTCCAGGGAACGGTCGTGGATAAAGCGTAGCTGGGGCACGGAACGCAGCAGCATGCGCCGGCCCAGCTCGCGACGCAGGAAGCTGGCAGCGCGGGTCAGCACCTCCAGGGATTCCTTGGCGACCTGTCCTTCGCCGAGGACGGAAACGAATATCTTGGCGTGGGCCATGTCGCGGGACACCTCCACGCCGGAGATGCTCACCATCCCCAGGCGCGGATCCTTGACCTCATCACGAATCAGCACCGCCAGCTCGCGCTGGAGCTGCTCGGCGACCCGTAGAGACCTGGAGAATTCCCGTGGCATGTCTGCAGCCGCGCCTACTGGACGGTGCGCGCGACTTCCACCCGCTCGAAGACTTCGATCTGGTCACCGGGTTTCACGTCGTTGTAGTTCTTCACACCGATACCGCACTCGGTACCGGAACGAACTTCGTTGACGTCGTCCTTGAAGCGCCGCAGGGATTCCAGCTCGCCCTGGTAGATGACCACGTTGTCACGCAGCACACGGATGGGGGCGTTACGCTTCACCACACCGTCCAGCACGATACTGCCGGCAATGGAGCCGAACTTGGGCGAAGTGAACACATCGCGCACTTCGGCCAGGCCGATGATGGTTTCCCGCACCTCGGGCGCGAGCATGCCGCTGACGGCACGCTTCACTTCGTCGATGGCATCGTAAATCACACTGTAGTAGTGCAGATCCACTTCGTGCTCTTCGATGAGGCGACGCGAGGAGGCATCGGCACGCACGTTGAAGCCGATCAGGATGGCGTTGGACGCCACCGCCAGGTTCACATCGGACTCATTGATACCACCCACGCCGCTGGAAACGATCTTCACCTTCACTTCGTCGGTGATGATCTTGGTCAGGGCATCGCGCAGGGCCTCCACGCTGCCCTGCACATCGGCCTTGAGCACGATATTGAGGTTTTCGATCTTGCCGGCACCCATCTGCGAGAACATGTCGTCCAGTTTGGCCTGTTGTTGCTTGGCCAGCTTCTGGTCGCGGGATTTCTCCTGGCGGAAGGCCGCCAGTTCACGGGCCTTGCGCTCGTCGGGCACCACCATCACGTCATCACCGGCATTGGGCGTACCGGACAGGCCCAGCACCACGGCAGGCATGGAAGGGCCGGCGGACTCGATAGACGCGCCACTCTCGTCGAACATGGCGCGCACGCGCCCGTACTCCTCGCCGGACAGGATGATGTCGCCCTTGCGCAGGATACCGTTCTGCACGAGCACCGTGGCTACCGGTCCGCGCCCCTTGTCGAGGCTGGACTCGATAATGACGCCCTGCGCCGGGCAGTCCTCGACGGCCGTCAGTTCCAGCACCTCGGCCTGCAGCAGGATGGCATCGAGCAGTGCATCCACGCCGTCGCCGGTCAAGGCGGACACAGGCATGAACATGGTCTCGCCACCCCAGTCTTCCGGAATGACTTCGTACTGGGACAGCTCATTCTTGACGCGGTCGGGATCGGCCTCCGGCTTGTCCATCTTGTTGACCGCCACCACCATGGGGACACCGGCCGCCTTGGCATGCTGCACGGCCTCCACGGTCTGCGGCTTGACGCCGTCATCGGCCGCCACCACCAGGATGACGATGTCCGTCACCTTGGCGCCACGGGCACGCATGGCGGTAAAGGCCGCGTGGCCGGGGGTATCCAGGAAGGACACCACGCCCTTGTCGGTTTCCACATGATAGGCACCGATATGCTGGGTGATGCCACCGGCTTCGCCGGCCGCCACCTTGGTGCGGCGGATATAGTCCAGCAGCGAGGTCTTGCCGTGGTCGACGTGGCCCATGATGGTGACCACCGGCGGACGCGACACTTTTTCCCCGACCACTTCCTTCTGGCGCTCGGCCACGAAACTCTGTTCCAGCGCATCCTCGTGGATCGGCTTGGCCACATGGCCGAGCTCTTCCACCACCAGGGTGGCGGTTTCCTGGTCGATGGGCTGGTTGATGGTGACCATCACGCCCATCTTCATCAGAGTCTTGATCAACTCCGCGGCCTTCACCGACATCTTCTGGGCCAGCTCCGCAACGGTGATGGCCGCCGGGATGCTTACCTCACGTACCACGGGCGCGGTGGGCCGGGCAAAGCCATGCTCGCCGCCGCCACTGGATACGAAGGTCTGGCGCGACTTGCCCTTCTTCTTGCGACGACCACTCTTGTCGGCGGAGACATGCAATTCCTCGCGACCATACTTGGTGCGGCCGGGGCGCTCTTCATCCCGATCTCCGCGGCCCTTGCGCGCCTCGGTCTTTTTCGGCCGCGCGTCGGCCGCGGCCTTCGGTGGAACGGGTTCCTCGGCTGCAGCGGCGACACGGGCGCTCTCGAGTGCCTCGGCCTCCAGGCGCGCGGCCTCTTCGGCCTGGCGCCGTGCCTCGGCTTCCTCGGTACGGCGCTTGGCATCTTCCTCTTCGCGGCGCTTCGCTTCTTCCGCCGCCTGGCGTGCCTCTTCCTGGGCCTTTAGCGTGGCCTCCTCTTCCGCCAGACGAGCGGCGCGTTCCTGGGCTTCCTGCTCCAGGCGCTCCTTCTCCTCGGCCACCAGCTCCGTACGCTTCACATAGGTGCGTTTCTTGCGCACCTCGACCGCCACGGTCTTGCTGCCACCGCGCGGCGAGCTGCTGCGCAGCTCCGTATGGGTCTTGCGCTTGAGCGTGATCTTCTTGGGCTCGGACGCCGACAGGGCTTCCTGTTTGCCGTGACTCTTGCGCAGAAAAGTCAGCAGCTGCATCTTTTCCTGGTCGTTGATGATGTCGTCGGCCTTGGTAATGGACAGACCGGCATCGCCCAGTTGCGACAGGAGTCGCTCGACGGGAAGTCCCACCACATCCGCAAACTGTTTGACTGTTACATCCGACATACTGTGTCTACCTTCGGGAGTGTTCAGGCTTGCTCTTCTTCGGCAAACCACGGGGCACGTGCGGTCATGATCAGACTACCTGCACGTTCTTCGTCCATGCCCTCGATTTCCATCAATTCATCCACGGACTGCTCGGCCAGGTCTTCCATGGTGACCACCCCGCGCCCGGCCAGGACGAAGGCCAGCTCGCGATCCATGCCATCCATTTCCAGCAAATCCTGGGCCGGTTGCGCATCACCCAGCTGTTCCTCGCTGACGATGGCACGGGTGATCAGCACGTCACGGGCACGGCCGCGCAGTTCCTCCACCATGCCCTCGTCGAATTCCTCGACTTCCAGCAATTCCTGGGTAGGCACATAGGCCACCTCTTCCACGCTGGAGAATCCTTCCTGCACCAGGATGACGGCAATTTCCTCGTCCACGTCCAGCTGTTCCATGAACAGCTTCTGCAGCGACTGCGCCTCGGCCTCGCTCTTTTCCTCGGCCTGCGCCTCGTCCATCACGTTCAGGGTCCAGCCGGTGAGCTCACTGGCGAGACGCACATTCTGGCCGCCACGGCCGATGGCCTGGGACAGCTGCTCGGTATTCACCGCCACGTCCATGCTGTGGGAGTCCTCGTCCACCACGATGGAGACCACCTCGGCCGGTGACATGGCGTTGACCACGAACTGCGCCGGGTTGTCATCCCAGAGAATGATATCCACGCGTTCACCGGACAGCTCCGTGGACACGGTCTGCACCCGCGAGCCGCGCATGCCCACGCAGGCGCCGACGGGATCGATACGGGGATCGTTGGACTTGACGGCGATCTTGGCGCGCATGCCCGGGTCGCGGGCGGCACCCAGTATCTCGATCAGGCCCTGGCCCACTTCCGGCACTTCCAGCTTGAACAGCTCGATGAGGAATTGCGGCGCTACGCGGCTGATGAACAGCTGGGGACCACGGGGCTCGGAACGCACCTCGCGCAGGTAGCCACGCAGACGGTCGCCGGCACGCACGGATTCACGGGGAATCATGTCTTCGCGATAGATCACCGCCTCGGAATTGCCGCCGAGATCGAGATACACGTTGCCGCGCTCCACGCGCTTGACGACACCGGTCACCAACTCACCGATGCGATCCTGGAAGGCATCCACGACCTGGGCGCGCTCTGCCTCGCGCACCTTCTGCACGATGACCTGCTTGGCGGTCTGGGCGCCGATACGGCCGAACTCCACCGACTCGATCTGTTCCTCGACAAAGTCGCCGACCTGGATATCGGGGTTTTCCTCGCGGGCGGCCGCCAGCGTGGTCTGCCGCGCCGGAAACTCCATGGGAAAGGGGTTACCTTCCTCATCCACGTCGGGAATCACTTCCCAGCGCCTGAAGGTCTCGTAGTCTCCGGTCTTGCGATCGATTTCCACCCGCGCGTCGATTTCGGCAAGCGCGCGCTTCTTGGTCGCCGATGCCAGTGCGGCCTCGATCGCCTCGAAGATAATATTCTTATCGACGCCCTTCTCGTTGGAAACCGCGTCCACCACCAACAAGATCTCTTTGTTCATTGCCACTTCCTCCGAGCCGGATGCTCAGTATTCGGGTATCAAACGCGCCTGGTCGACCTGATCCAGCGGTAATTCAAATTCCTCGCCATCCACTTCCACGATGGCGTTGTCACCTTCCAGGCCCATCAGCAGCCCGGTGAAATTGCGCCGGCCCTGGACCAGGCCGTGCATGCGCACCTTGACGCGATGACCGGCGAAACGCGCATAGTCCTGCGCCCTGAACAGTGGGCGGTCCAGCCCGGGCGAGGACACCTCCAGGGCATAATGGCCCTGGATGGGATCTTCCACATCCAGCAGGCCGCTGACCTGGTGGCTCACCGCCTGGCAATCTTCCAGCGTGATGCCATCCTCGTGGTCGATATAGATGCGCAACAGTCCATTGGTGGACCCGCCGCGATATTCCACGCCCACCAGCTCGTAACCCAGACCAGACACCGCCGGCTCGATCAGCTCTCGCAATTGCGCTGGTTGCTGGGACATACCGACACCACAAACAAAAAATGGGCCCTAGGCCCACTTCGTTAACCGCTCAATTCCCGGAAAACGCCGGCCAGTATACCAGCGAAACCGAAAATCTCCAAATCAAACCGATGGTTAGCTCAACAAGTCCTTTCCAGGACGATCCCGGGAAACGAAAAAACCCCGGGAACGGGGCTTTACAGAAGGGCCAAACAACTCCGAAACCCCGAGCTGACCGAGCGCGAATTATAAGGAGACCCCCCGCATTTGGCAAGATCAGTCGTACCGGAGCAGGCACGGCCCGTTTCCCGGCGTGCGCGTCGATTCAGCTTCGATTCAGCTCCCGGGCGGACGCTATACTCAACCCAACCACTAGACCATAGGAAGGTGAACACCATGAACACCAAACGCACAACCCTGATGTCAGCCCTGCTGGCGGCCATCCTGGCCTCCACCACCACCCTGGCGGCACCCCCCGGAGGCGGCATGGGCGGCGGCCAGGGGCGCGTCGACAACGATGCACCGGGGCTCGAACGTGCCGAACAGGTACAGGAGCGCAACGAGGTCCGCAAGGAGATGCAGAAGGAATACCAGAAGGGCAATGGCAGCGGCGATCAGGACCGAGACCGTGAGCGCTACCGGGATCCGGATGCGGACCGTGACGCAGCCAAGGCGAAGGCCAAGGGGCAGGGCAGCAACGGCGGCGGCGACCAGGATCGTGTGCGCGACCGCATCCACCAGGATGAAAACGGCCGTGGCGAAGAGCCGCGCGAGCGCCGCTGGTGGTGGCCATTCGGGGACCGCTAGTAATGTCATAACGGCTGTGGAACACTTCCAGGGCATGGAGCCCCTGGAGTGGTATAGAGCATGAAGTGGAATCATTGGCCGGCGAACGGGTTATCCGCCCTCGTCGGCCTTCTGCTGTGCGGCCTCGCCTGGGCTCAGGCGGATCCCGTCAGTCCCGACCCGTGGTTATTGGTGGACACGCAAACCCAGACCCTCAGTATCCGGCGGGGGGACGAGGTGATCCAGACCTTTGCGGGCATCGCCATCGGCCGTTTTGGCACCACCGAGGCCAAGCGCACCCTGGACGGTAAGACCCCGATGGGCGAATTCCGCATCACCCGCATTGCGGAACGGACCTCCTTTCACCGCTTCTTCGGTCTCGATTATCCCAACCTGACCCATGCGCAGGCCGGCCTGGAGACCGGACGCATTTCACGCGCCGAATTCGCCGCCATTCGCGCCGCACTGAAACAGGGCGCCACACCACCCCAACTGACCGCCCTGGGCGGCTTTATCGGCATCCATGGCCTGGGGGACGGCGATCCCGTCGTTCATGAGGATTTCAACTGGACCAATGGGTGCGTTGCCCTGACCAATGAGCAGATGGATGACCTGGCTCAATGGGTATACGAGGGAATGCGTGTAATAATTCGTTAGGCACCCCTTGTTATTCTCCAGGGCGCCACGGAGAATGCGCATCGCGCGGTACATGCGGGTCCGCATGCCTCTGCTACAACCAGTTTCCCAGCGTCGTTACAAGGAGATCCACGACATGAACCATAAAGTACTGCTCACCGGCGCACTGCTCGCCGGCACTATCGCCCTCGGCGGCTGCGCCAGCACCTCCGAGATCGCCACCCTGCGCACCCAGGTGGAACAGGCCCAGGCAACGGCGGATTCCGCCGCCACCAGCGCCGCCGCCGCCAGCCGGGACGCCGCCGCCGCCAAGGCCCTCGCGGAACAGGCCCAGGCCGATGCCGCTGCCGCCAAGGCGAAGTCCGAAGACACCGATGCCAAGATCGATCGGATGTTCAAGAAGACCATGTACAAGTAACACCGCGTTCCGCCCCCGCGGGACCTGCTGGTCCCGCGGGGTTTTTTTTTGCCTCAGTCCGACAGGGAAATCGCCACCGGATACCCGCGCGCCTCATGTACGGCCGCGTTGATCAGGCGCCCGCTGAGTCGTGCCGGACGCTCGGCTACCGCCGCCCGGATGACGTCCATGGCGTTCTCCATCAGATGTTGCCGTCCCTCCACGTCCTCCTCCAGGGGCGGATGCACCTCGATATACAGGGTATTCAACAGCCAGCCGATCTTGACGGGCTGATTGACGATGCGCACCGGCGTGTCCACCGGGATCTCGTCATAGAGTGCGGCGATGTCCTCGGGATACATCCGCAGGCAACCATGCGTCACCCGCATGCCGACGCCCCAGGGCTTGTCGGTGCCGTGGATCAGGTAGCTGGGGATGCTCAGGCGCAGGGCATGTCGTCCCAGTGGGTTATCCGGGCCGGCCGGCACCACTTCCGGCAGGGTCTCGCCGCGTTCCGCCGCCTCGGCGCGAATGGAGGCCGGCGGACGCCAGACCGGGTCCTTCTGTTTGCTGATGATGCGCCAGCTGCCCAGCGGGGTTTCCCAGTCCATGCGCCCGACACTGACCGGGTAGGTCCGTACCACCCGGGGTTCACCGGCCTTGGCCGGAGGGTAGTAATACAGGCGCATCTCGGGCACGTTGAGCACCAGGCCGACGCGCTCGGCCATGGGCAGGATATAGCGGGTGGGCAAGGTGACAGGCGTGCCCTCGCCCGGCAGCCAGCGATCCACGCCGGGATTGGCGAGAATCATCTCATCATGGCCGATTTGATAGCGACGGGCGATATCCAGCAACGTGTCTTCATGGACAGCCGGAATGTCCCGCACCTGGCCCACCAGGTCCACATCCTGCGGCGGCAGGGGGAAGGTCTGCCCATGGGCGGCAGGTACCAATAACGCCAGCATCAGCAGCCAGTATCGTGGCAGCGATCGCCGACAGGGCCTTTTTTCACCCTGCCGGCGGATGCCGGTCTCCCTGGATGCCGGCATCCGCGACGCTACCCTCTTCATCAGAACCTCAACCACCTTTGCCCACCCCGATTTCCGGACCGGAAATCACCGTGCCAGAATCGATAATTGCTGCACGATGCGCAGCGCCAGGTCGCGTTGCATCTCCTCGCGCAGGTTTTCTTCCTCGTTGGCCTTGCCCAGCACATCGTTCTCGTCGAACTGGAAGCTGCGCCGCGCGGACAGGGTCTGTTTCGCCACCAACACCTCGCCCTGGCGATTTTCCAACTGGTAGTCCACCTGGTGGTAGAGCTCGTATTCCGCGACCCGGCCCGTCGTGCCCACGGACAAAACCCGCTGGGAACTGCTTTCACCCAGCACCTTCAGTACGGCAGTGGCCTGCCCGCTTTCATCCACCATGCGGGCACCGGCATTCTGCAGCACCCTTGACAGCTCACTCACCAGCAGACTGAAACGATCGCCTTCCAGACGAGTGACCTCCATCACCGGCGGCAACACCACGGTACCGCGCAGCTGGAAGCCACAGGCACTCAGCAGCAGGATCAGCCCCAGGCACCAGAACCGGGCGGATATGGTCCCGGTCTTCATTGCACCACCAGGTTGACCAGCTTGCCCGGCACCACGATCACCTTGCGCAGCGTCCCACCAACGAGGAACTTCTGCACATTCTCGTCGGCCAGGGCCGCGGCCTCGATGGCATCGCGATCGGCCTGGGCCGGCACCGTCACCCGACCGCGCAGCTTGCCGTTCACCTGCACCACGATCTCGACGTTTTCCTGTACCAAGGCAGCGGGATCGAAGTCCGGCCAGCGACAGTTCACCACCGCTTCCTCGTGGCCGAGGGATTGCCACAGGCCATGGGCGATGTGCGGCACGATGGGCGCCAGCATCAATACCGTACTCTCCAGCGCCTCCTGTAGTACGGCGCGGCCGGCATCGCTGTCGTCCTGGAAGCGGGCCAGTTCATTGAGCAGTTCCATATTGGCGGCGATGGCGGTGTTGAAGGTATAGCGACGGCCGACGTCGTCGCTGACCTTCTGGATCGTCTCGTGCACCTTGCGACGCAGATCGCGCTGGGCATCATCGAGCTTGTCACGGTCGAGCGCCGGGGCCGCGCCCTTGCTCACGTGTTCCTGCACGGCCTTCCATAAACGCTTGAGGAAACGGTAGGCCCCTTCCACCCCGGAATCGGACCACTCCAGGGACTGTTCCGGCGGCGCGGCGAACATGGTGAACAGGCGCACGGTATCGGCGCCGTAGCGGTCGATCAGCTCCTGCGGGTCGACGGTATTGCCCTTGGACTTGGACATCTTGCTGCCATCCTTGAGCACCATGCCCTGGGTGAGCAGGCGGGTGAAGGGTTCGTCGCTGTTCAGCAGGCCCGCGTCGCGCATCAGCTTGTGGAAGAAGCGGGCATAGAGAAGATGCAGCACGGCGTGCTCGATGCCGCCGATGTACTGGTCCACGGGCAGCCAGTAGTTGGCGCGCGCATCCAGCATGGACGCCTCGTTGTCCGGCCCGGTGAAACGGGCGTAGTACCAGGAGGATTCGAAGAAGGTGTCGAAGGTATCGGTCTCGCGCTCGGCCTTGCCACCACACTTGGGGCAACTGGTCTCGTAGAAGCTCGGCATCTTCTTGATGGGCGAGCCGACACCCTCCAGTTCGACATCCTCCGGCAACAGTACCGGCAGCTGGTCCTCGGGTACCGGCAGGTCACCGCAATCGGGACAGTGGATGATGGGAATGGGACAGCCCCAATACCGCTGGCGCGACACACCCCAGTCACGCAGCCGATAGTGGGTAGTGACCCGACCCTTGCCCTGTTTTTCCAGCTCCCCGGCGATGGCCTGGAAGGCCGCGGCGAAATCCAGGCCATCGAAGGCGCCGGAGTCACACAGAACGCCCTTGTCCGTGTAGGCCCCCTGCTCCAGGTCGACGGCGCTGCCGTCGACGGGTGCGATCACCTGGCGGATGGGCAGGCCATGGGCACGGGCGAATTCCCAGTCGCGCTGGTCATGGGCCGGCACCGCCATGACGGCGCCGGCGCCGTATTCCATGAGCACGAAATTGGCGGTCCACACCGGCACCGGTTCGCCGGTGAGGGGATGCAGGGCCTGGAAGCCGGTGTCGCGGCCCTTTTTCTCCAGGGTGGCCATGTCCGCCTCGGCCACCTTGGTGTGGCGGCATTCCTCGATGAAGGCGGCCAGGTCCGCGTCCGTTTCCGCCGCGGCCAGGGCCAGGGTGTGTTCCGGTGCCACGGCCACGTAGGTCACTCCCATGAGGGTGTCGGGCCGGGTGGTGAACACGCTCAGCGGCTCGTCACGTCCCGCCACGGCGAACTGCAGTTCCACGCCCTCGGAGCGGCCGATCCAGTTGGCCTGCATGGTGCGCACCTGGTCGGGCCAGCCGTCCAACCGATCCAGGTCCGCCAGCAGCTGGTCCGCATAGTCAGTAATCTTCAGGAACCACTGGGGGATCTCGCGCCGCTCTACCAGCGCGCCGGAACGCCAGCCGCGGCCGTCGATGACCTGTTCGTTGGCCAGCACCGTCTGGTCCACCGGGTCCCAGTTGACGGTGGCCTTTTTCTTGTACACCAGGCCCTTTTCGAACAGCCTGGTGAAGAACCACTGTTCCCAGCGGTAATACCGGGGCGTGCAGGTAGCCAGTTCCCGCTGCCAGTCATAGCCGAATCCCAGGCGCTGGAGCTGGCCGCGCATGTATTCGATATTTTCGTAGGTCCACTTGGCGGGCGGCATCCTGTTCTTGATGGCCGCGCCCTCCGCCGGCAGGCCGAAGGCGTCCCAGCCCATGGGCTGCAGCACATTGCGACCCTGCATGCGCTGGTAGCGGGAGATCACGTCACCGATGGTGTAGTTGCGCACGTGCCCCATGTGCAGCCGTCCCGAGGGATAGGGGAACATGGACAGGCAGTAGTATTTCTCGCCGGGGGCGTCCTCCCGGGCCTGGAAGGTCCGGTGTTGTTCCCAGTATTCCTGGGCAGTGGCTTCGACGACGTCGGGATGGTACTGCTCTTCCATGCTGGAGCTCGCGTGACAGTGAAAACAAAGGGACAAGGATACCGTAGGCCCGGGGCTTGGAACAGGGTAGTCAAGAGGCGCGGTGCCGGGTTTCCGGTCCCGGGCCGGTCCATTGCCCCGGGACTCGCTGTGAATACGTGCCCCAGGGCACCTTCTCGACCGCTACGCGGTCTCACCTTGTCCTTGTACGCTCGACGGCCGCGTCCATGCGGCCGACGGTCCCAGGGCAATGGACCGGCCCGGGACCTGGGGAGCTGCAAGCCCTTCCCCTACGCCACCGGCTGGGCCACACTGGGAAAAGAGAAGGACCACGGGAGACACACAATGAGCAGCGAAAAACACCCCACCCCCACCGAACGTCTGGTGGATGCCTATGACCGCATGATGGAACGGGTCAGCGCCAGCCTCGAGGAGGCCGAGGAAAAGGCCCGACCCACCCTGCAGAAGCACCTGGACCGGGCCGTGGACAAGACCGTCGAGCTGGAGGAACTGACCCGCGAGGAGGCGGAGAAGGTCGCCGCCTGGCTGCGCCGCGACCTGCGCGACGCCGGGCAACACCTGGCGGAAACCGGCGACGAGCTGGGGCACTGGCTGAAATTCGACATCGAACTCATGGAACAGCGCCTGTACGAGTTCCTGGCCCGTGCCGCCGACAAGACCAAGCTGGAGCAACTGGAGCTGCGGGAGACCCTGCAGGCGGATCCTCCTCACCACAGTGGCGAGATCACCGGCCCCGGCACTTTGTACTGTTCCGGTTGCGGACAGGCGATGCACTTCCACCGCACCGGCCATATTCCGCCATGTCCCAAGTGCCATGGCAGTAATTTCCGGCGCGCGCCAGTGAAGCGCTGAACCAATCCAGGACCCGTTGGGGAACGACCTGGCGACTGATAACGAAGGGGGGAACATGACACAACTGGTGAATCTGCTTGCGCGTACCCGGGATCTGGGTGCCTCGGACCTGTTGCTCAGTAATGCCGCGCCGCCGGCCTGGCGGGTGAACGGCAAGCTCATACCGCGCGAGGGTGAGGTCATCAGTGCCGACGAACTCGGCAGCTTCGTACGCAAGGTGCTGACGAAGGAACAGCTGGCACGCTTCGACCACGAACTGGAAATGAACGTGGCCCACCGTTTCGGGGAACTGGGGCGGTTCCGCATCAATGTGTTCCGCCAGCGCGGCCACCTGGCCATGGCCTTGCGGGCAATCCCGGATACCATCCCCTCCTTTGCCGAGCTGGGACTACCGGAGCGAGTCGGCGAGCTGGCACTGCTCAAGCGCGGCCTGATCATCATGGTCGGCGGGGCCGGCTCGGGGAAATCCACCACCCTGGCGGCCATGATCGAACACCGCAACCAGCACGACCGCGGGCATGTCATTACCGTGGAAGACCCCATCGAGTACACCTTCAAGCACCGCGAGTGCATGATCAACCAGCGCGAGGTGGGGCTGGACACCCGCTCCTTCCACGACGCCCTGATGAATTCCCTGCGCCAGAGCCCCGACGTACTGATGATCGGCGAAGTGCGCGACCGCAAGACCATGGAGCGGGCCATCGAGTTCGCCGACACGGGACATCTCTGCCTTACCACCCTGCACGCCAATTCCTCGGACCAGGCCTTCGATCGCATCGTCAACCTGTTCGAGGAACATGAGCGCCAGCAGGTGCTGGCCAGCCTGTCCGCCAACCTGCGCGCGGTGATCTCCCAGCGCCTGGTGCCCACCCTGGACGGGAAACGCACCTGCGCCTTCGAGCTGATGGTGAATACACCCCTGGTGGGCGACCTGATCCGTCGTGCCGAGCACCAGTCCATCAAGCAGGCAATGGAAAAGGACGAGACCTACGGCATGGTGTCCTTCGACCAGTGCCTGTACGAACACATGCAACAGGGTCGCATCGGCGAGTCCACGGCCCTGGAGTTCGCCGATTCCCCCAGCAACCTGAAGTTGCGCATCCGTCTTAACGGCGGGTAACCCGGTAACAGACCCCGGCCGCGCCCCATGTCATGACCCCCTGGATGATCATCAGCTTCGCCGGCGGCATCGGCCTGTTCCTGCTGGGCATGAAACTCATGACCGACGGCCTCAAGGTGGCGGCGGGCGATGCCCTGCGTGACATCCTGGCCGGCTGGACCGCCACCCCCCTGCGCGGCCTGTCTTCCGGCATCCTGATCACCGCCATGGTGCAGTCCTCGAGCGCGGTGATCTTCGCCACCATCGGCTTCGTCAATGCCGGCCTGCTCACCCTGATCCAGGCGGTGGGCGTCATCTATGGCAGCAATCTCGGCACCACCATCACCAGCTGGCTGGTGGCCCTGATCGGTTTCAAGATGGACCTGCAGCTGCTGTCCCTGCCCGCCATCGCCCTGGGTATGGTGTTGCAGATCAGTGGCGGCGGCCGCCGCACCGCCCTGGGCCAGGCCCTGGCGGGTTTCGGCATCTTCTTCATGGGCATCGATGTGCTCAAGGATACCTTTGCCGGCCTGGAACAACAGATCCCCTTCGACGCCCTGGGCGACACCGGCCAGCTCGGCCTGCTGCTGTTCGTGTTCATCGGCATCCTGCTTACCGTGGCCATGCAATCCTCCAGCGCCGCCCTCGCCGTCACCCTGACGGCAGCGGCGAGTGGCGTCATCCCCCTCACGGCCGCCGCCGCCGTGGTGATCGGCGCCAACGTGGGCACCACCTCCACGGCAGCCTTTGCCGTGCTCGGCGCCACTCCCGCGGCCAAGCGCGCCGCCCTGGCCCATGTGCTGTTCAATCTGGTTACCGGCGTGGTGGCCTTCCTGACCCTGCCGCTGCTGCTCTGGCTGGTGCATGGCATCACTCTGTTGCTGGGACTGGCCGAGGCACCGGCCACCTCGCTGGCTATCTTCCATACCCTCACCAAGCTGCTCGGCGTGCTGATCCTGTGGCCGGTCACACCCAGACTGGTGGACTTTCTTGGCAATCGCTTCCGCACCGCCGAGGAAGACGAAAGCCGCCCCCGCCACCTGGATGGCAACGTCCTCACCACGCCCGGACTGGCCCTGGATGCCCTGTACATGGAAACCCTGCGCATCGGTGCCATCGCGCGGCGTGCCGCCAAGGATGCCCTCAACACCGAGACGGCGCCCGGCCAGCGCCTGGAGCAGGATCGCCGCGCCGTGGACCAGCTGGTGCTGGCGCTGGGTGAATTCACCAACCAGGCACAGCGCGTGGACCTGCCCAAGAGTATGAGCGGGCTATTCCCCCACATCCTGCGCGTGACCCAGTACTACAGCGACATGAGCGAACGCGCCACCGGCATCGCCGCCATGCAGGCGCGCCTGACCAGCATTTCCGACACCCAGCTGGCAGACCACTTGGCCCGCTTCAAAGGTGCGGCGGTGGAACTGCTCGACAGTACCGACGTGGAACGGGAGGACTTCTCCGCCACGACCTGCACGGAGCGTTTGCACCAGCGTCTGATCGAATACCAGGAACTCAAGAGCCACTTGCTGCGTGCCGGCAGCGAGGGGCGACTCTCCATCCGCCAGATGGTGGCACGTTTGGACGAAGCCAGCGCCATCCGCCGCATGCTGGAACAGGCGGTAAAGGCCACCCCCTACCTGGAGGAAGTCCGTCAGACCCTGCGCCACCATGACGGGGAAGAGACGGAGCCGGCCGGCAATGAAGCGGGGAGTGAAGAGTGAAGGATGAGGAGCATCAAGCCTCGCACACGGTGCGTCTCGTTCTCGATGGCCGGGTGCAGGGTGTGGGTTTCCGGCCCTTTGTCTACCGGCTCGCGCTCCGGCATGGCCTGCGGGGCTGGGTATGCAACCGGCTCGGGGAGGTGGAGATCCTGGTGCAGGGAGGCGCGGCGGCCATCGCGGCTTTCCGCCGCGCTCTGCTGGAACAGGCTCCGCCACTGGCACAACCCCGGTTGCGTACGGAACAAACCCTGCCGCCGGAACCCTTGCCGGATTTCGAGATCCGCGCCAGCCATGCGGATCATCCGGCGCGCATTCATCTGCCACCCGATTATTTCGCCTGCGCGGACTGCATCGCGGAGATTCAGGATCCGAGCCAGCGCCGCTACCGCTATCCCTTCACCAACTGCACCCAGTGTGGTCCGCGCTACACCCTGATCCGCGCCCTGCCCTACGACCGGCCCAACACGGCGCTGGCGGACTTTCCCCTGTGCGCGGACTGCGCATCGGAATACCGCGATCCCGCCGACCGTCGCTTCCATGCCGAACCCCTGGCCTGCCCGGCCTGTGGACCACGACTGAGCTTCGTCGTACCGGGAACGACGCCTATCCAGGACAACGAGGACGCCCTGCGTGCCGCCGTGAATGCCTTGCGCCGGCAAGCCGTGCTGGCCATCAAGGGCGTTGGCGGCTATCACCTGGTGTGTGATGCCGGCAACGATGCCGCCATCGCCGACTTGCGCACCCGCAAGCAGCGACCCCACAAGCCCCTGGCGGTGATGTTTCCCACCCGGGGCATGGATGGAATGGAGGCCCTTGCTGACTGTGTCGAACTCGATGATGCGACCCGGACCCTGCTGCAAAGCGCTGCACGGCCCATCGTACTGGCGCGCCGCCGCGATACCTGCCCCCTGTCCTCCCTGCTGGCGCCAGGCCTGTGCGAGCTGGGCGTGATGCTGCCCTACAGTCCACTGCATCACTTGTTGCTGAGTGATTTCGACGCGCCCCTGGTCATGACCTCGGGCAACCTCAGTGGCGAGCCGGTGTTGACCGACAATGACGAAGCGGAACGGCGCCTGGCCGGTATCGCCGATGCCTTCCTGCACCACGATCGGCCCATCGTCCGTCCGGCGGACGATTCGGTCTATCGCGCCAGTGCCGGCCGGCTGCGGCCGCTGCGCCTGGGACGTGGCACGGCACCACTGGAACGGGAATTGAACGCGCCGGTCGCGCAACCCACCCTGGCCGTGGGCGCCCACCTGAAGAACACCATCGCCCTCGCCTGGGACGACCGGGTGGTGATCTCGCCCCACATCGGTGACATGGGCACGCGCCGCAGCCTGGAGGTCTTCACCCGCCTGGTGGAAGACCTGCAACAGCTGTACCAGGTGCAGGCCGAACGGCTGGTATGCGATGCCCATCCCGATTACAGCAGCAGCCGCTGGGCCCGGGATGCCGGCCTACCGCTGCAACGAGTACTGCATCACCATGCCCACGCCAGCGCCCTGGCCGGGGAATGGGCGCTCGAGTCGCCGAGCCTGGTATTCACCTGGGACGGCACCGGATTGGGCGATGCGCAGCAGCTCTGGGGTGGCGAGGCCTTCCTGGGCCGGCCGGGACAGTGGCGGCGCGTCGCCAGCCTGCGCCCCTTTCGCCTGCCGGGCGGGGAAAAGGCCGGGCGCGAACCCTGGCGCAGCGCCGCGGCCCTGTGCTGGGAAACGGGCCACACGCCTCCCTTTCTGCCCGCGCAGGCCGACCTCGCCCATCAGGCCTGGCAGCGCGGTGTGCATGCACCCTGGAGCAGTGCGGCGGGAAGACTGTTCGATGCCGCCGCCAGCCTGTTGGGTATCACCCAGCAGGCCAGCTTCGAGGCACAGGGTCCCATGCAGCTGGAGGCCATGGCGAGCGAAGGCCAGGCCATCCCCCTGCCACTGCGCCGACACGAAGGTGTGCTGGAGCTGGACTGGGCACCGCTGCTGCCCGCTATGATGGAGGCAGGCCGTTCCGTGCCACAACGGGCCGCGGACCTGCATCTGAGCCTGGCCCTGGGCATCCGCGACCAGGCCCTGGCCCTTGCGCAGCAACATGAATTCCAGCAGATTGGCCTGTGTGGTGGCGTGTTTCAGAATGCGCGGCTGGCTGGGCTCAGCCGTGACGCACTGGTGGCCGCGGGTTTTCGCGTCTTCATCCCGGAAGCCCTGCCTCTGAACGATGCCGCCATCAGTTTCGGCCAGATCATCGAAAGCGCCGCCCAACCTCCACACAGGACCTGATATGGACAGCCACATCACCCTCGCCCACGGCAACGGCGGTCGCTACATGCGCGAACTCATCGACGAGGTGTTCGCGCGCCACCTCGGCAACCCGGAGCTGGATGTGCAGGCCGATGCCGTGCCCATCGAACTCGGCGCCGGCATACCCCTGATGACCACCGACGGCTTCACGGTGCAGCCCCTGGAATTCCCCGGCGGCAATATCGGTTCCCTGGCGGTGCACGGCACCACCAACGACCTGGCGGTGGCCGGCGCCATTCCGATCTGCCTGACCCTCAACGCCTTCATCGAGGAAGGTCTGGAGACGGCGCGGCTGGAACGCATCATTGTTGCCCTGGCCGAGGCTGCGCGCGAAATCGACGTACGGGTGGTGGCCGGTGACACCAAGGTGCTGCCCCGCGGCGAGGGCGGCGGCCTGTATCTGGCCACCACCGGCATCGGCCTGCGTGCGCCCGGGGTGGACCTGGGCCTGCATCACATCCGGCCCGGCGACCGCCTGCTGGTGAGCGGCCCGGTGGGCGACCACGGCATCGCCGTCATGCTGGCCCGGGAGCAGTTTGGCCTGCGCGGCGACCTGCAGTCCGACTCCGCCAGCGTGCTGCCCCTGACGCGCGTCCTGCTACAGGCGCCCGGCCTGCGCTTCATGCGCGACCCCACCCGTGGCGGCCTGGCCACGGTGGCACACGAGATCGCCCGTGCCACCGGCCTGGGGGTACGCCTGGAGCAGGAACGGATCCCGGTGCGCGACCCCGTGCAATCGGTGTGCGACATGCTGGGCTACGATCCCCTGTTCCTGGCCTGCGAGGGCCGCGTGGTGGCGGTGGTGGCGGCCGAGGCCGCCGCGGAGCTGCTGGTGCGCTGGCAGGCCCTGCCCCAGGGCCGTGACGCCCGCGACATCGGCACCATCGAGGCCAGCCACGGTCACGTGGTGCTGGTCACGCCGCTGGGTGGAGAGCGCATCCTCGAGGAACTGGAGGACGACCCCCTGCCACGAATCTGCTAGTTGTTGATCCGTATCAATGTGGTTCCAACGGCATCTGTCAATAATCCCGGCAGATGAATGAACCATTTCCCCGCCCGGCGTGGAGCGAAGGGGATCCCGGACCATGACACTACAGGTACACAGACCCGGCATGCCGCAACACCCGGTGACAGACAGCGACGGGCTTCGGACGCTGGTGCAGAACCTGTGTCACAGGGAGCTGTTTGCCCACCCGGTAGATGATTTCCAGGTGATCGAGACCCATATCTCCTGTCTCCTGCTCACCGGCCCCTACGTCTACAAATTCAAGAAACCGGTCGACCTGGGCTTCCTGGATTTCAGCAGTCCGGAGGCGCGCCACTTCTACTGCGAGGAGGAACTGCGCCTCAACGGCCAGCTGTCCCCCGAACTGTACCAGGGCCTGGTGCGGGTAACCGGGGATATCGAACATCCCGAACTGGACGGCGGCGGACCGCTGCTGGAATACGCGGTCAGGATGCGCCAGTTCCCGGAAGCACAACGCCTGGATCATGTGGCCGAGCGGGGTGAACTGAAACCGGAACATATCGATGCCCTGGCCGACCTGTTGGCTGACTTCCACCTCCACAGCCCCTCGGCCCCGCAGGACAGCCGCTTCGGCGAACCGGCCGAGGTACGCCGACCGGTGCTGGAGAATTTCAGCCAGATATCCCCCTTGCTGAACCATGCCGAGCAGCGCGCCATGCTTGACGAGGTACGCCAATGGACGGAACAGACCCTGTTGATGCTGCAGGAGGATTTCCAGCAGCGCCGCCACGACGGCTGGGTACGTGAATGCCACGGGGATCTGCACCTGGGGAATATCGCCCTGTTCGAGGGACGGGTCACCCTGTTCGATCGTCTGGAGTTCAGTCCCGCCCTGCGCTGGATCGATGTCATGAGCGATCTCGCATTCCTGATCATGGACCTGCGCCAGCGCGGGCAGCACCAGCTCGCCATGCGCCTGCTGAACCGCTACCTGGAACAGAGCGGGGATTACCTGGGATTGGGTGTCCTGCGCTTCTACGTGATCTACCGTGCCATGGTACGCGCCAAGGTGGCCATACTGCAGGCGCGGCAACGGGTGGAACAGGGCCTGGATGCCACGGGACAGACAGAGGAATTCATCCATTACCTGCGTACCGCGCGGGACTACACCCGACCCGCCGCCACGGCACCGCTGATCATCACCCATGGCCTGTCCGGTTCCGGCAAGAGCTGGCTGGGTGCCCAACTGGCCGAGTCACTGGGTGCGCTGCGCTTGCGTTCCGATGTGGAGCGCAAGCGACTGTTCGCGCTGCAGCCCACCGACCGGGTACCCAGCGCCGTGGGCCAGGGCCTCTACCAGCCCGACGTCAGTCGCGAAACCTATCGGCGCCTGCACGCCGCCGCCTACATGGTGCTGGATGCCGGCTGCCCGGTCATTCTCGACGCCACCTTCCTGGACCGGGAGCAGCGGGATCTCATGCGGCGCCTGGCGCAGACCTCCGGTGCGCCCTTCATCATCCTCGATGTGCGCGCGCCCGAAGCGATACTGCGGGCACGCATCCTGGCCCGCCACCAGGAGCAGCGCGACGCCTCCGATGCCGACTTGAAGGTGCTGGAACACCAGCTCGAGAAACAGGATCCGCTGAGCGAGGAAGAACAGACCTACACGTTAGCAGTCGACAATGTGGATGGCCTGGACCTGGAACAGGTCATGAAGGATATCCAGGCCAGGGTGCGCAACCAGATGTCGCAACGCTGACCAGCTGCTGTCGGGCTTCAGCTCGACACGCGCCGGCGCCATAAGACCACAAGCGCCAACACCAGCAACGCTCCGCTCACCACCGGCCAGTTCCCCCACATGACATAGGGGGTGGCGCCAGTGCGTGGCTGCACCGGGCCGGTCAGCACCGCCACCTCGAACTGGGGGCTGCGCTGCACCACCCGGCCGCGCTCATCGATGATGGCGGAGATGCCGGTGTTGGTGGCGCGCAGCAGGTAACGCCCCGTTTCCCGCGCGCGCATGCGGGCGATTTCCAGGTGTTGGTGGGGCGCCAGGGAATCACCGAACCAGCCATCGTTACTGACATTCACCAGCAGGGCCGCGTCGGGCAGGGCACGAATGATCTCCTCGCCAAAGGCCACTTCATAGCAGATGGAAGTGCCGACGGCATGGCCGGCGGCCTGCAACAGTGGCTGGTCCGGCGCGCCGCGGGAAAAATCCGCCATGGCCAGATCGATGGCCGTCAGGAATCGTTCCAGCAGTGGCCGCCAGGGCATGTACTCGCCGAAGGGCACCAGGTGCTGCTTGTGGTAGAAGCGGTGCTGCTCTCCCACGGACATGACGGCATTGAAGTATTCCCAGCGCTCGCGATCGAGCAAGGGGATACCGATGAGCAGGTCCACGTCCCAGCGTTCCGCCGCGGCCTGCAGCTGTGGCAGCAGGTCCTCTTCCACCTGGTGATAGAAGGCGGGAATCGCCGTCTCCGGCCAGATGATCAGTTGGCTGTCGCGGCTGTCGCGGGTCAGTTCCGCGTAGCGTTCCACGGTACTCATCTGCACTTCCGGCAGCCACTTCATGTCCTGGGCGATGTTGCCCTGCAGCAGGCTGGCCTGCACGGGCGCGCCATCGGCCCGGGTCCACTCGATACGCTCGACCGGCAGACCGATCACCAGCAGCAGGCCGGCCAGGGCCAGCCAGCCAGCCCCCCGCGACCGCCGCGGCTCCCGCCAGGCCAGCGCCAGCAAACCGGCCAGCAGGGCCGCAAGCCAGGAGACGCCATACACACCCAGCAATGGCGCAAAACCCGCCAGCGGGGTTTCGATCTGGCTGTAACCCAGATTGAGCCAGGGAAACCCGGTGAACACCCAGCCCCGCAACCATTCCGCCAACACCCAGGCGGCGGGCAGCAGCAGCAGGTAGCGTGGCGCGCCCCGCCGCGGACCGAAACGATTCACGCCCCAGGCGAGCAGGGCCGGGTACAGGGCCAGGGCCAATACCATGGCGAAGGCCGCGGCCGCCGAGGCCAATACCCCGGCATTGCCGTAATAATGAATGCTGACATAGACCCAGGACACGCCGACGCCGAACAGACCGATGCCGTAACACCAGCCACGCAACAGGGCGCGTCGCGCCGGCAGATCCTGTAGCAGGAGAAAGAACGCGGCCAGGGACAACCAGGCCAGGGGGTAGAATCCGAAGGGGGCGTAGGCCAGGGGCAACAGGGCGCCGGCCAGCAAGGCGGCCGCCTCGCCCCATCCCAGCGGGCTCCGGGACAAAATACCCCGGATCATGACACCGCCCTGTAGGAGCGGCCTCTGGCCGCGAAGTGCCTGGCACGGGCTGTTCGCGGCCAGAGGCCGCTCCTACAGGAGGGCGCAGTCGAACGGAGACGATTCACGTCTGCTCCGTCAGGATACCGTGCCCGTGGCCGGCGCCGTCACCGGTGCCGGTAACACCGAAAGGTGCAGCATGTGCACCCGCCGGTTGTCGGCACGCAGCACCTTGAACAGGTAACGGTCGATGGTCACCGTTTCACCGCGCTTGGGAAGATGTCCGAATTCATGCACGAGCAGGCCCCCGATGGTGTCGAACTCCTCGTCGCTGAAACCGGCCTCGAAGTATTCATTGAAATCCTCGATGGGAGTCAAGGCCTTCACCGTGAAGTGAGTGGCACTGTGCTTGCGGATGTAATAATCCTCGTCCAGGTCGTGTTCATCCTCGATCTCGCCGACGATCTGTTCCAGCACGTCCTCGATGGTCACCATGCCCGCCACACCGCCATACTCATCCACCACGATGGCAATATGGTTACGGTTGGCGCGGAACTCCTTGAGCAGGACATTGAGACGCTTGCTCTCCGGAATGAACACCGCCGGACGCAACACCTCGCGGATATTGAAGGCCTCTTCGTTTCCGGCCACGAAATAGCGCAACAGGTCCTTGGCCAGCAGTATGCCCAGCACCTCGTCGCGACTCTCACCAATGACGGGAAAACGGGAATGGCCCGTGTCGACGATGGCGGGCAACATTTGCTCGAGGGAGCTGTCGCGGTTCAGGACTTCCATCTGGGAGCGGGGAATCATGATGTCGCGGGCCTGCATCTCCGACACCTGCAGCACACCCTCGATCATGGCCAGGGCATCTGCATCGAACAGGGCGCGACGCTGTGCATCGCGTAGCAGGCCAAGCAACTGCTCACGGTCCTTGGGCTCCGCCAGCAAAGCCTGGCTGATGCGATCACGCCAGGATCGCTGGGCGGAACCAGTACTAGGTCGATCTTCGTTCATGGGTATCGGTGTGCCCGTTCATTGCGCATTGCCTGATTACTACAGGAGCGGCAATGTCAGGCAGGGTCTGCCTCCTCGTGATAAGGGTCCGGATAGCCTAACCGGGCCAGGATTCGTCGTTCAAGTCCTTCCATTTCCGCGGCCCCGGCATCGCTCTGGTGATCATAGCCCTGCAGGTGCAGGGTGCCATGCACCACCAGGTGGGCCCAGTGGGCCGGTTCCGACTTGCCCTGCTCCGCGGCCTCGCGCCGCACCACGGGGGCGCAGATCACCAGGTCACCCAGCAGACGCGTCTCTTCCACCTCTGGCGGCATGTCGAAAGGAAAGGACAGTACATTGGTGGGGCCGTTCTTGCCGCGGTAGGCTTCGTTCAATTCGGCGCTCTCGGCCTCGTCCACCAGACGAATGACCAATTCCACGCCGTGGTTCTCCTTCTCCAGGGCCGCCTCGACCCAGTGCAGCAATTGTTCGGGCGCGGGCAGATCCGTGGCTTCCAGGGCCTGCTGGAAATCCAGGGTCGCCGCCATACCGGACACCACCACAGGCTCAATCATGCTGGTCCTGCTCCCCCTCGTGTCGGGCATAGGCGCGCAGGATGCGCTGCACCATGGGATGGCGTACCACGTCTCGGGAATCGAAGTGGGTAAAGGCAACACCCTCCACCCCTTCCAGCACCTTCGTGGCGTGCTTGAGCCCCGAGGGCGTGGACTTGGGCAGGTCGATCTGGGTCACGTCACCGGTGATCACCACCGTGGAGCCGAAGCCGATACGGGTGAGGAACATTTTCATCTGTTCCACCGTGGTGTTCTGCGCCTCGTCGAGAATGATGAAGGCATCGTTAAGGGTACGGCCGCGCATGAATGCGAGCGGCGCGATTTCGATCACGTTGCGCTCGATGAGTTTCATTACCTTGTCGAATCCGAGCATCTCGTACAGGGCGTCGTACAAGGGCCGCAGGTAGGGGTCCACCTTCTGGATCAGGTCGCCGGGCAGGAAACCGAGACGCTCACCCGCCTCCACGGCCGGCCGCACCAGCACCAGGCGCCGCACCCGTTCCTGCTCCAGGGCCTGCACGGCGCTGGCCACGGCCAGGTAGGTCTTGCCAGTGCCCGCCGGCCCGATACCGAAGTTCACATCGTATTCAAGAATGCCCTGCAGATATTCCTGCTGGTGAGGACCACGACTGCGGATATTGGCGCGGCGGATCTGAACGACCACTGGCGCGGCCCGGGTGTCGGAGCCCTCCTGCTCCACCATGTCCTCCAGTCCCGCCTGCTGCAGAAACAGGTGTACCGACTGGGGCGATAAACTTTGTTCACCCGCGCTGTGATACAGGTCCTTGAGCAAGGTGCCGGTTACACGCGTGGATACCGCGTCGCCATTGATACGGAAATGGTTGCCGCGGTTGCTGATCTCCACGTCGAGCCGCTGTTCCAGCTGGCGCAGATGCTCGTCGAACTGGCCGCACAGATTGGCCAGGCGCTCGTTATCCGCGGGTTCGAGGACGAGTTCCAGGGAAGAGGGTTCGGGATCCAAGGTCGGCTCTGAGGGTAAGAGAGGGGTCAGCCCCAGTTGGCGGCGCTGGCATCGGGCTTGTGTTCCGCCAGGCCAAGCAGGTCGCCGCGCAGGGAATTGGGGAAGGCCTCGGTGATATGCACGGTGACGAAACGGCCGACCAGGTCGGGACTGGCGGCGAAATTCACCACCCGGTTGTTCTCGGTGCGACCGGCAAGCTCGTTCGGATCCTTGCGCGAGGGACCTTCCACCAGCACACGCTGTTGCGTGCCCACCATGGACTGGCTGATGGCAATGGCCATGCCGCTGATGCGCTGCTGCAGCAGGGCGAGACGCTGCTTCTTCACGTCCAGAGGCACGTCGTCGGGCAGATCGGCCGCGGGGGTGCCGGGCCGGCGGCTGTAAATGAAGCTGAAGGAATGATCGAAACCGATGTCCTCGATCAGGTCCATGGTGGCCTGGAAGTCGGCCTCGGTCTCGCCGGGGAAACCGATGATGAAATCGGAGGACAGGCTGATGTCCGGCCGCGCCGCACGCAGCTGACGAATACGCGATTTATATTCCAGGGCAGTGTGGTTGCGCTTCATCATGGCCAGGATGCGATCGGAACCGCTCTGTACCGGCAGGTGCAGGTGGCTGACCAGTTCCGGCACATCCCGATAGGCCTGGATCAGGCTGTCGCTCATTTCCTGTGGATGCGAGGTGGTGTAGCGAATGCGCTCGATGCCGTCGATGGCGGCGACATAATGAATCAACAGTGCGAGGTCGGCGGTATCGCCGTCGGCCATGAGACCGCGATAGGCATTCACGTTCTGGCCCAGCAGGTTCACCTCGCGCACGCCCTGGGCCGCCAGGGCGGCCACCTCGGCAATCACGTCATCGAAGGGTCGGCTGACCTCCTCGCCACGGGTATAGGGCACCACGCAGAAGCTGCAGTACTTGCTGCAACCTTCCATGATGGATACGAAGGCAGTCGGACCCTCGGCGCGAGGTTCCGGCAGAGAATCGAATTTCTCGATCTCGGGGAAGGAGATATCCACCACGGCGCCCTGGCCGCGACGGGCCTCGCTGAGCATATTGGGCAGGCGGTGCAGGGTCTGGGGCCCGAAGATCACGTCCACGTAGGGCGCGCGGTCGCGGATGGCAGCGCCCTCCTGGCTGGCGACACAACCACCGACGCCGATCACCAGGTCCGGCCGCGCGGTCTTCCACTCGCGCCACTGGCCGAGCTGGGAGAACACCTTCTCCTGGGCCTTCTCGCGAATGGAACAGGTATTGAGCAGCAGCACATCGGCCTGCTGCGGATCGTCGGTGATTTCCAGGCCGTGGGAAGCCGCGAGCACATCGGCGATCTTGCCCGAATCGTACTCGTTCATCTGACATCCGTAGGTCTTGATATACAGCTTGCCGGCCATGCCTGTGCAGGAATTCGCCTGGTCACCAAAGGGCTGGGTAAGGTACCTGATTTGCGGGTTTTTTTCCACCTAATCCCTGACCGTCCGCAGGGAAGCCCGGGCTGGGGCGTGGTGGTTCATTGTCCTGGGATTCAAGAGGTTAACCGTAAAGAACACCCAGAAATCATTATTGAACCGCCAAGGCGCCAAGACGCCAAGAATTCATAAATAAAAAATGGCACTTGGCTTTTCAACAATGATTCTTCTTGGCGCCTTGGCGTCTTGGCGGTTCATTCCGGTTTTTCTTGGCGTCTTGGCGCCTTGGCGGTTCAAACACAAACATCGAATAAGAGGAGTCGGCCGATAAGCCGGGTTCTGTCGAGAACAGTCATTCATCTGGGATGTCCGTCGCCGGACACCTCGAGCGACCTACCCGGGAACAGCGCGGGCCACGCCAATGTTCCCCTATTTGGTCTTGCTCCGGGTGGGGTTTGCCCTGCCACACCTGTTACCAGGTGCGCGGTGCGCTCTTACCGCACCATTTCACCCTTACCGGCGCCGAAGCACGTAGGCGGTATGTTTTCTGTGGCACTTTCCGTAGGCTCGCGCCTCCCAGGCGTTACCTGGCACCCTGCCCTGTGGAGCCCGGACTTTCCTCCATGGCTTGCGCCACAGCGACTGTCTGGCCGACTCCGCGCTCGATTATCCGCCAATTGTCAGAAGGACGATAGGCTTATTTGGGTTCCTGGCGCTCGAAAAAAGCGGTCTGGGTCGGATGGCCGAGTTCGGGATGGCGTTCACCAAGACCGCCCAGGGTGACACGATAGCCGTTGCGCTGCGCCACCCCGACGCTCCAACGCCGGAAGCGGGCACGGTCCCACTCGAATTGATGGTCCGGTTCGCGCCGCTCGTCGGGGGCCAGGCCGAACAACGGGTTGTATTCCCGGTTCGGAGTGGTCAGGTACAGGGCCCGGGGGCGCATGCCCCCGAACACGGCCCATTCGACCGCGGACAGTTCTTCCGGGCGCACATGCTCGATGGTTTCCACCATGGCGGCCGCGTCATAGTCCCTGAACGCCTCGTGGGCTTCCGCGTAGGAACCACACACCAGGCGCAGGCCAGGTCGCGCACCAGCCAGGTGTTCGGACAACAGGACCCGGGCCTCGAGCAAGGCATGGCCGGAGCGTTCGAGCCCGACGATATCCACGAACTGCGACTCGCCCGCCAGGCGGTGCAGCAGGTGGCCCGCGCCGCAGCCCAGGTCCAGCACGCGCCGGGCACCCGTGGCCTTGAGACGGTGCAATACCTGATCCAGGCGGTCCTCGTGCAACGAGGTCATGCGGCCCATCATGGAGGGTGATTGCGGTGGCACCGCTTGCATCAGCATGGCGCCCGGCCTCCGCGCGGTACCGCATCAGGTGTCATGTTGACGGTTCCTTACCCATACCGCTCAGGCGTCGGAATTCCCGCCGCCCAGGGCCCGATAGTGGGCCAGCAGGCCGCGGGTGGAGGCATCGTGCCCCTCGCCCGGCGTGCCGTTCTCCAGCTCCTTGAGCAGGGTTCCGGCCAGCTGCTTGCCCAGTTCCACACCCCACTGGTCGAAGGAGTTGACCTCCCAGATCACCCCTTGCACGAAGATCTTGTGCTCATAGAGCGCCAGCAGCACCCCCAGGGTCTCCGGATCCAGGCGCCGGTAGAGGATGGCATTGCTGGGGCGGTTACCGGGAAACAACTTGTGCGGCACCAGCGCCTCCAGGGAGGCGCCCGCCAGACCCTGGGCCTCCAGCTCGGCACGCACGGTCTGCGCATCCTTGCCCTGCAGCAGGGCCTCGGGCTGGGCGAGGAAATTGGCCAGCAGGATGCGGTGATGCTCCTCCAGCGAATGGGGCGCTTCCACGGCGGCGAGAAAATCCGCCGGGATGAGCTGGGTGCCCTGGTGGATCAGCTGGTAGAAGGCATGCTGGCCGTTGGTGCCCGGCTCGCCCCAGATCACCGGCCCGGTCGCATAGTCCACCGGCTCGCCGTCGCGGGTCACCGCCTTGCCATTGCTTTCCATGTCCGCCTGCTGCAGGTAGGCCGGCAGACGCTGCAGATGCTGGTCGTAGGGCAGGACGGCGTGGCTCGCGGCGCCGAAGAAGTTTCGGTACCAGATACCGAGCAGGGCCAGCACCACCGGCAGGTTCTGCTCCAGGGGCGTGGTGCGGAAATGTTCGTCCATGGCATGGGCACCGGCCAGCAGGGCCTCGAAGTCGTCCATGCCGATGTACAGGGCGATGGACAGGCCGATGGCCGACCAGAGGGAATAGCGCCCACCCACCCAGTCCCAGAACTCGAACATATTGGCGGTATCGATGCCGAAGGCGCGTACCGCATCGGCGTTGGTGGACACCGCCACGAAATGCCGCGCCACCGCCTGCTCGTCACCGGCCTGTCTCAACAGCCAGGCACGCGCGACATGGGCATTGGCGAGGGTTTCCTGGGTGGTGAAGGTTTTGGAGGCAACGATGAACAGGGTCGTCTCCGGGTCCAGCCCCGCCAGGGTATCGCTGATCTGGCTGCCATCCACGTTGGAGACGAAATGGGCACGCAGGCGTCCTGCATAGGGTCGCAGTGCCATGCACACCATCTGCGGACCCAGGTCGGAACCCCCGATGCCGATGTTCACCACATCGGTGATGGCCCGTCCACTGTACCCCCGCCAGCTGCCGTCGCGCACCGCATCGGTGAAGGTGCGCATGCGCGCCAGCACCGCGTTCACGGCGGGCATGACATCCTGGCCATCGACCCGGATCGGCCGGTTGGCACGGTTGCGCAGCGCCACATGCAGCACGGCACGATCCTCGGTGCCGTTGATGTGTTCGCCGGCAAACATGCGTTCGATCCAGCGGCTCACGCCCTGCTCGCGTGCCAGGTCCTGGAGCAGCCCCATGGTCTCCTCGGTGATGCGGTTCTTGGAATAGTCCAGCAGCAGTTCTCCAAAGCGCAGGGAAAACTTGTGGAAACGCCCGGGGTCGCGGGCGAACCAGTCGCGTATCTGTTCGCCCTCGATGGCCCGGTAATGTCGCTGTAACTCCGCCCAGGCGCGGGTCGCGGTCAGTGCCATACCTGTCAATCCTCTTCCAATGCATTGCGCCAATGCTGGTCATCACGGGTAAACAGGCGGCTCGCCTCTTCCGGACCCCAGCTCCCGGCGGGATAGGTGTGAATGAAATCGCGCTCCATGGACCATTCCTTCAGTATCGGGTCCACCACGCGCCAGGCCCAATTCACCTCGTCGTAGCGCAGAAACAGGGAGTGATCGCCCTCGATCACGTCCAGCAACAGGGTCTGGTAGGCATCCAGTCGCGCCTTGTCGATGCCACAGGAAGTGGCATCGAGCCGCGTGGTCTCGGCGCGCATGTCGAGGCCCTGCTGTTTCACCTGCAATTCCAGGCGCAGACATTCGTTGGGCTGGATGTTCATGAGCAACCAGTTGGGTTTCAGGCGCTCGATATGGGTCTCCCGAAACAGTTGCTGGGGTGGGTGCTTGAAACGGATGGCGATCATGGAATTGTCGCGCGCCATGCGTTTTCCGGTGCGGATGAAGAAAGGCACGTTGCGCCAGCGCCAGTTGTCGATATACAGCTTCAGGGCCGTATAGGTCTCGGTGACACTGTCCCCGGGCACCCCGCGCTCTTCCAGGTAGGCAGGCAGCGACTCGCCATTCACCCGGCCGCGCGCGTACTGGGCGCGAAAGGCGTGGGCGCTGACGGCATTGCGGGGAATGGCGCGTATGGATCGCAGTACCTTCACCTTCTCATCCCGCAGGGATTCCGCGTCCAGGCAAGCCGGCGGCTCCATGGCCACCAGGGTGAGCATCTGCAAGAGATGGCTCTGAATCATGTCACGCAAGGCTCCGGCACCGTCGTAATAGCCGGCGCGACCTTCCGTGCCCTGGGCCTCGGAATGGGTGATCTGCACATGATCGATGTAATTGCGGTTCCACAGCGGCTCCAGCATCAGGTTGGCGAAGCGGAACACCAGGATATTCTGCACCGTGCCCTTGCCCAGGTAGTGATCGATGCGATAGATCTGTTGTTCGCCAAAATCACGTCCCAGGCGCTGGTTCAGCCGCTCGGCGCTCTCCAGGTCATAGCCGAAGGGTTTTTCCACCACCACCCGGCGCCAGCCGTCGGTTTCCTGGTTCAGCCCCACGGCGCCGAGCTGGTGGCTGACCTTGCCGAAATCCACCGGCGCGATGGCCATGTAGAACACCAGATTGGGGGACAGATCCGGCGTGTCACGCAGATAGTCACGCAGGGCCGGATAGACGTTCTCATCGCGCAGATCACCCTGGAAGAAATGCAGCCGCGGCAGGAAGCGCGCCAGTACATCGGCATCGGTGCCTCGACCGGCCAGGGCACGCTCCACCTCGCCCCGCCAGTGCGCATCATCCCAGTCGCGGCGTCCGAAACCGACGACCCGCATGCCATCGGGCAGTTGCTCCGCCACCTCAAGCTGATACAGGGCCGGTAATAGCTTTGTCAGTGCCAGGTTGCCGGTGGCGCCGAAGATGACGAAGGTGCAGTGATCGACCATGGGCTTCAATCCTTGCCCACGGCATGGCCACCGAAGGCACGACGCATCACCGCCAGCAGGCGGTTACTGTAATCGGCCTTGCCCTGGCTGTCGAAGCGGCTGGCCAGGGCCAGGCTGATCACGGGTGCGGGAATGCCCTGTTCCACCGCTTCAAGCACGGTCCACCGGCCTTCACCGGAATCGGCCACCACCGGTGCAATGTCCGCGAGGCCCTGATCCTCGACCAGGGCCTCGGCGGTCAGGTCCAGCAGCCAGCTGCGCACCACGGATCCGTGGCGCCACAGCTCGGTGATCCGGGCAAGGTCCAGCGCGAAGGCCTCCTTGCCCTTGAGCAACGCCAGGCCCTCGGCGAGGGCCTGCATCATGCCGTACTCGATGCCGTTGTGGATCATCTTGGTGAAATGGCCGGCACCCACCGGACCCACATGGGCCCAGCCCCGGTCGGGGGCGGGAGCCAGGCATTCCAGTGCCGGTCGGACCAGTTGCAGGGCCTGCTCGCTGCCACCCACCATCAGGCAATACCCGTTATCCAGCCCCCACACGCCCCCGGAGGTACCGGCATCCATGAACAACAGGTCGTGCCCGGCGAGCAGCTCGCCGCGCCGCACGCTGTCGGGATAGTGGGCATTGCCACCGTCGATGACCAGGTCACCAGGATCGAGGAGTGGGATGAGGTCCTGCAGATGACGCTCGGTAACCTCGCCCGCCGGCAGCATCAGCCACACGACCCGCGGCGACTCCAGCTGGGCCACCGCCTGCGCCAGGGAAGCGGCGGGCAGCAGCCCTGTCTCGCGCGCCAGGGTCGTCACCACTTCCTGGTTGCGGTTGTAGCCCACCACCTCGATGCCGCCGCGCCGCAGGCGCCGGGCCATGTTGGCGCCCATACGCCCCAGGCCGATCATTGCCATTTGCATCATTCCATCCTCCTTTCGTTCACTACTCGCAATCCATATGCCCAAGTCTAGGGTAAATGGGTTATAAATACCCCTCGCGCGCCACCCTTGCCTGGAAACCCGCCATGAAGATTCTCTTCGCCAGCAGTGAGGTCTACCCGCTGATCAAGACCGGCGGCCTCGCCGATGTCTCCGGCAGCCTGCCGCGGGCCATCCGCAACCTGCGCCATGATATCCGCGTGGTATTGCCCGCCTACCGCGGCGTGGCGGAGCGCGCCGGCAAGATCAAGGTCCTGGCCAGCCTGGGGCTGGAGGGTGCACCCGGGGAGATCCGCATCCTGCAGGGCCGCCTGCCCGGCAGCACCGTGCCCCTCTACCTGGTGGACTGCCCCGAGCTCTTCGACCGCGACGGTGGCCCCTACAGCGCACCGGAAGGGGGCGACTGGCCCGACAATGCCCGGCGCTTTGCCCTGTTCGCGCGCGCCGTCAGTGCCCTGGCCCTGGACCGGGTCGGCCTCGGCTGGGCGCCGGAACTGGTGCACGGCAACGACTGGCAGACGGGTCTGGTGCCGGCCCTGCTGAGCCGGGAGGCACGGCGCCCGGCCACCCTCTTCACCATCCACAACCTGGCCTACCAGGGGCTGTTCCCTCCCGAGACCCTGGTGGAGCTGAAACTGCCGCCGGACTGGTGGTCCCTGGACGGCTTGGAATTCTACGACCAGCTGTCCTTCATCAAGGGCGGCCTGGTGTACGCCGACTGGATCAGCACCGTCAGCCCCACCTATGCACGGGAAATCCAGACCCCCGAGTACGGCTGCGGCCTGGAGGGTCTGCTGACCACGCGCGCCGATCGACTCAGCGGCATCCTCAATGGCATCGACTACCGCGACTGGAGTCCCTGCAACGATGCCCACCTGGTGCGTCCCTACTCGGTACGGCGCCAGGCCGGGAAGGCAGACAACAAACGCGCCCTGCAAAAGGATTTCGGCCTGCCGACGCGGGATGTGCCATTGCTCGGCCATGTAGGCCGGCTGGTGGAACAGAAGGGCATCGACCTGCTGTTGGAGGTACTGCCCGAACTGCTGGCGCGGGACATCCAGCTGGTGATCCTCGGCAGTGGCCACGCCGAACTGGAACGGATGCTGCAGGAAATCCAGGCGACCCATCCACGCCAGGTCGGCATCCGCATCGGCTACAGCGAACCCCTGGCCCACCGCCTGGAGGCGGGCGCCGATATGTTCCTGATGCCCTCGCGCTTCGAACCCTGCGGCCTGAACCAACTCTACAGCCTGCGCTATGGCACCGTGCCCATCGTGCGCCGCACCGGCGGCCTGGCCGACTCGGTGGTGGACGCCACCCCGGAACGGCTGGCGGACAACAGCGCCACCGGTTTCCAGTTCGAGGCCGCCGAGGCCCCGGCACTGCTGGTGGCCATCGAGCGCGCACTGGCACTCCATGCCCGGCCGGAGGCATGGCGCCGGCTGGTGACCCGGGGGATGCAACAGGATTTCAGTTGGACCCGCAGCGCCCAACACTACCTGGAGCTGTACCAGCAACTGGTGGCGGCCAGGCACGTCTAGTTCCTGGATTACTCGCTACGCTCGCCCTTCAGGCCGCTCCTGCGGACGTTCAACGCGCTACGGGCTTTTTCGGCATGTGTCGGAATGATGAGCTGTGTAATGATGGAATACGACGGGCGATATCCGCATTGCCCCCTCGACCACCCCGCCAAACCCGAATTAACTCTCTAATTCAAATTAATTTTTTCACCTCAAGCCCATTCCTGGTTCAACGGGGTATAATAGGCGGCTTCGCGTAACCGGTGGCCACGCACAGCGCTGGCCTTTTTTGTGCTTATGAATATGACCCCAAAAATCGCCATCGCCCCTGCTGACAAGGAACTGCGCTCACGCGTACGGCTGTTCGGCAACCTGCTGGGCCAGGTGTTGCGCGAGCAGGCCGGCATCCAGGTCTTCAATGCCGTGGAGACCCTGCGCAAGGGCTACATCCGCCTGCGCAAGGCCGAGGATCCCACCCTGCGCAAGCGCCTGGCCTGGGTGATCGACAGTCTCGATGCCGACAACCTGACCCACGTGGTACGCGCCTTCAGCATCTATTTCAGCCTGGTGAACATCGCCGAGGAGGCGCACCAGCATCGCCTGCGCCGGCGCCAGGCACGCGCCGGCGGCCCCCTCTGGGTAGGCTCCTTCGACCACACCCTGCGCGACTTCGCCGAACGCGGCATCAGCGGGCCGCAGCTGCAACAACTGTTCGACCATTGCTGCTACATCCCGGTGTTCACCGCGCACCCCACCGAATCCAAGCGCCGTGCCGTCATGCACGCCCTGCGGCGCATCTTCATGACCGCCGAGCAACTCAACGACCTGCGCCTGAGCAAGGCCGAGCGCGAGGAAGTGCACGCCGAGCTGCTGGTGCATATCCAGATCCTCTGGAAGACCGACGAGGTACGGCTGCGCAAGCCCAAGGTGGAGGACGAGATCCGCAACGGGCTGTTCTATTTTCACGAAAGCCTGTTCACCGCCGTCCCGGCCACCTACCGCTACCTGGAAAAGGCGGTACGTCGCCTGTATGGACAGGATGCGATCCAGGTACCGAGCATGCTGCAGTTCGGTTCCTGGATCGGCGGTGACCGCGATGGCAATCCCTTCGTCAAACCCGCCACCACCGAATTGGCCATCCGCTTGCACATGCGCGAGGTATTGCGCGAATACATCCAGCAGGTGGAAGGACTGCGCAGTCTGCTCACCCATTCCATCCGCCTGTGCCAGCCGAACGATCCACTGATCCGCAGCCTGGAAGAAGACGGCAAGCGTTTCGGTCTGCGCCTGGGCGACGACCCGGCGCGCTTTGACAACGAGCCCTACCGACGCAAGCTGTTCATGATGCGCCACCGCCTGCGCCAGAACCTCTACCATGTGGCCGCGCTGGTGGACGACCCCCAGACCGCCAACCAACAGCGTCACCCCGACGCCTATGGCTCGGAAGATGAATTCCTCCAGGACCTGTACCTGATTCGGGATTCCCTCATCGCCCACGGCGATGCCAACGTGGCGGGACGGGAATTACAGGACCTCATCCGCCTGGCGGAGACCTTCGGTTTCTACCTGGTGCAACTGGATGTGCGCCAGGAATCCACCCGCCATACCGATGCCGTGGCCGAACTGTGCCGTGCCCTGCCCGGTAGTCCGGACTACCGCGCCCTGGACGAGGCCGGACGCATGGAACTGCTGGCGCGCACCCTCGGCCAGGACCAGTGTCCGGAACCGGACCGCGCCAGCCTGAGCGAGGAGACCCGCGAGACCCTCGAGGTGTTCGATACCATTCGACGCATGCGTGGCGAAAGCAGCCCCAAGGCCTTCGGCAACTACGTCATCTCCATGACCCACACGGCCAGCCACATCATGGAAGTGATGTGGCTGGCCCATTGCGCGGGGCTGGCGGGCCGCGACCAGGATGGCTGGTTCTGCAACATCCGCATCAGTCCGCTGTTCGAGACCATCGAGGATCTGTCCCACGTGGATGACGTGTTGCCGCGCCTGCTCGACGACGAGGTGTACAAGTCGCTGCTGGCGGCCTCGGGCAACCTGCAGGAAGTCATGCTGGGATATTCGGATTCCTGCAAGGACGGCGGCATCGTGGCCGCCTCCTGGAATCTCTACGAGGCCCAGAAAAAGATCACCAGCATCGCCGCCAGTCGTGGCGTGCAATGCCGGCTGTTCCACGGCCGTGGCGGCACCCTGGGTCGCGGTGGCGGCCCCACCCACGAGGCCATCCTGGCCCAGCCCACGGGCACGGTGCATGGCCAGATCAAGTTCACCGAGCAGGGTGAGGTGCTGTCAAACAAGTACAGCAACCACGAAACCGCCGTCTACGAACTGACCCTGGGTCTGACCGGCCTGCTCAAGGCCAGCCGTGGGCTGGTGCAGAATCCGGACCCGCGCACGGCGGAACCGGAAGTCATGATGGAACTGGCGCGCTACGGCGAGGATTGCTACCGCGACCTCATCGATCGCACCCCGGGGCTGCTGGATTATTTCTACGAGGCCACGCCGGTCAACGAGATCGCGCTGCTGAACATCGGCTCGCGTCCCAGTCATCGCAAGAAGGATCGTTCCAAGGCCTCCATCCGCGCCATCCCCTGGGTGTTCGGCTGGGCCCAGGGCCGCCATACCCTCCCCGCCTGGTATGGCATCGGCACGGCACTGGAACGCTGGCAGGGCGGTGATCCGGCGCGGCTGGAAACACTGCGCGCCATGTACCACAACTGGCCCTTCTTCCGTGCCCTGCTCAGCAATACCCAGATGTCACTGTCCAAGGCGGAGATGAAGATCGCCGCCACCTATACCCAACTGGCCCAGAACCAGGAACAGGCGCAGGCCATCTTCCGCACCATCGAAGAGGAATACTGGCGCACCCTGGAGCAGGTCAAACTGGTGGCGCAGATCGAAGGTCTGTTGGAGGAAAACCCGGTGCTGGCGGTATCCCTGCAGCGCCGCGACCCCTACCTGGATCCCCTCAACCATATCCAGTACACCTTGCTGAAGCGGGTACGTGGTACGGAATTGGACGAGGCGGACCGGGAGCAATGGCTGGATCCGCTGCTGCGTTCCATCAACGGCATCGCCGGTGGGATGCGCAATACAGGTTAGGTCTGGGCCTGGCGGGCATTGTCGGACTTCAGTCCGACAAACGCGGCAGGATGGTGCAGTCACCCCCTCAAGCCACCTGCAGGGGAATCCCGTCGCCCATGCCCTTGATGCGGTTGTATTCGTCCAGGTACACCAGGGTCGGCTTGAAGAGTATCGCTTCCTGCTCGCTGAACATAGCGTAGGTGCAGATGATGACGCGATCCCCGGGCGAGGCCTTGTGGGCCGCGGCCCCGTTCAGGGAGATGATGCCGGAACCGCCCTCGGCGCGGATGGCATAGGTGGTGAAACGCTCGCCATTGGTGAGGTTGTAGATCTGGATCTGTTCGAATTCCCGGATCCGGGCCGCCTCCAGCAGCCGTGTATCGATGGCGCAGGAACCCTCATACTCGAGTTCACAGTGCGTCACTCGGGCCTGGTGGAGCTTGCTTTTGAGGAGGGTTACCTGCATGGATCGGGGACCTGACTTCGTGAGGGGGCAATTATCCTGAAAATGACCGGCCACGGCCAGTCCGGCGGACAATTCGACCACGAAACAGGCGGTTGATTCCCGGAAACCAGACCTGCCCCCGGTAGGAGCGGGTCTGCCGCTCACACCAGCAGGTTGTCGATCAGCCGCGTCCTGCCCAGCCGGGCCGCCGCCAGCACCACCAGCGGGCGTCCCTCCAGCGGCGGCTCCAGACTGTCGGCATCAACCACTTCCACGTATTCCGGCTCGAAACCCGCTGACCGCAACCCCTCCATGGCGGAGACGCCCAGGGTGGTAAAATCCCGCTCGCCATTGCGAATCCGCGCCGCCAGCTGCTGCAGGGTCTGGAACAGTTGCGGGGCCAGTCTGCGCTCCTCCGCGTCCAGGTACTGGTTGCGGGAACTCATGGCCAGGCCATCGGGCTCGCGCACCGTGTCCACCGCCTCGATGTCGATGGGCCAATCCAGGTCGGCCACCATGCGGCGGAGGATGGCCAGCTGCTGGTAATCCTTGCGGCCGAACAGGGCCGTGTCGGGCTGCACCATGTTGAAGAGTTTGGCCACCACGGTGGTGACACCGGTAAAGTGGCCGGGCCGGAAGGCACCGCACAGGCGCTCGCCCAGCTCCGGCACCTGGACCCGGGTTGCCGGTGCCAGGCCACGCGGGTACATCTCTTCCACTTCGGGTACGAAAACCAGGTCCACGCCCAGGTTCTCCAGGGCCTTGCGATCGGCCTCCAGGGTCCGTGGGTAGCTGGCCAGATCCTCCTTGGGACCGAACTGCAGGGGATTGACGAAGACACTCACCACCACCCGCTCGGCCAGTTCGCGCGCCCGCGTCACCAGGCGCAGATGGCCGGCATGCAGATTACCCATGGTGGGCACAAAGGCGATACGCTGGTTGCCGCGGCGCCAGAACTGGATGCGGGCCCGCAGCATATCGACGGTGGTCACGGTTTCCAAATGATCGTTTCCTTCAGTAGCTCTGTTCCGGCCCGGGGAAGCGGCCGTCCTTCACATCCCGCACATAGGCGCGAATGGCCTCCTCGACACTGCCGCGGCCGGCGAGAAAATCCTGCACGAAACGCGGGCGCCGGCCGGGCGACACGCCGAGCAGGTCATGCAGCACCAGCACCTGGCCATCGCAGTCCACTCCGGCACCGATGCCGATGACGGGTATGCGCAGGGCGCGGCTCACTTCCGCGCCCAGTGCCGCCGGCACGCATTCCAGCACCAGCAGGGACGCGCCCGCTTCCTGCAGGGCCAGGGCATCCGCGCGGATCGCCGCCGCGTCTTCCGGATCCCGCCCCTGTACCCGGTAGCCATCGGGGCTCTCCACGGACTGGGGCAACAGGCCCAGGTGACCGCACACCCCGATACCCGCCGCGGACAGCCGACGCACCTGTTCCAGCACCGCCCCACCACCCTCCAGCTTCACCAGCTGCGCCCCACCCTCCTCCACCAGGCGGCGGGCGCTCGCCAGGGCGATTTCGGGACTGTCGTAGCTGTGCCAGGGCATGTCCACCACGCGCAAGGCCCGCTGGCTGGCGCGCGCCACGCAAGCCGCATGGTAGATCATATGCTCCAGACTCACCGGCCGTGTGGAATCATGCCCCTGCAACACCATACCGAGGGAATCCCCCACCAACAGGATCTCCACACCGGCCGCCTCCAGCAGGCACGCGAACGCGGCATCGTAGGCCGTCAGGCTGACGATCTTCTCGCCGGCCTTTTTCATGGCCAGCAGGGTATCGGGCGTGACGCGGTTCGTATCGGACGGAGACATATCGAATGCCTGGATCAGTCGGGAATCAACAGTTATCGCTGCATTGGCGCTTGCCCGCTGAACAGGCTGTTACAGAGGGCTCGCGCATGGTGCAATCTTACAGGGAAAGGGGGGCCGGATTGAAATACTGCCGCCCGCTCCGGGCCTCGGCGATGCGCGTCAACAGGGACTGGTAGTCCTCTTCGCGGCTGGCCAGGTCGATCACCGCCGCGTTGACGATCAGCAGGGGCGCGGCGTCATAGTAGTAAAAGAAACGGGTATAGGCATCGGACAGGCGCTGCAGGTAATTGGCGTCAATGCCGGTTTCATAGGGACGGCCGCGTTGGGCAATGCGCCGCATCAGCACCTCCACCGGCGCCTGCAGGTAGATCACCAGGTCCGGCACGGGCATGTCCAGGGTGAGGTGGCTGTATACCTGTTCGTAGAGCCGGAACTCCTCGTCATCCAGGGTGAGCTGGGCAAACAGACGATCCTTGTCCATGAGGTAATCGCTCACCCGCACCGGTTGGAACATGTCGCCCTGGCGCAGGGACTGCATCTGCTGGGCACGCTGCATGAGAAAGAACAACTGGGTCTGGAAGGCACCCTGGCGGGGATCGCGGTAGAAACGCTTGAGGAAGGGATTCTCATCGGCACCTTCCAGTAACAGCTCACTGCCGAAGGTGTCCGCCAGACGCCGCGCCAGGGTGGTCTTGCCCACGCCGATGGGACCTTCCACGACAATGAAGCCGGGATTGTGCAGGCTCATGGCAAGGCCTCTTCCAATCGCTCCAGGCCCGTCTCCGGACAACGGGCCAGCAGATCGGCCAGGGGGCCCTGACCCGGGACCACCAACCCTGCCGGGGCGACCTCCGCCAGGGGATAGAGCACGAAGTTGCGCTCCTGCAAACCATGGTGTGGCACCCGCAGGTGAGTGGTCTCGATGCACTGATCGCCATAGAGCAGCAGATCCAGGTCCAGGGTACGCGGCCCCCAGTGCACGCCACGCACCCGGTGATGAAATTCCTCGATGCCCTGCAACAGCACCAGCAGGGCATCGGCCTCCAGGCTGGTGTCCAGCGCCGCCACGGCATTGAGGTAATCGGGTTGATCGGCAGGCCCCATGGGCGTGCTGCGGTACAGGCTGGAGACGCCCACCAGTCGTACCCGGTCCAGACCATCCAGTTCCCGCAGGGCCTGGCGCAACTGATTCAGGGGATCGCCCAGATTACTGCCGAGCCCCACGTAGGCCCGGACCATCGCTTCCGTCACGGCTGACCCTCTGCCACCGCGCCTCGAGGCTTGCGACTACGGCGACGGCGTTTCTTGCCGGTTTTTGCCGGCGCCGCTGCCTGGGCCTGCTCATCGGGATTCAGTTTCTGGAACTCGGTCCACCACTGGCCCAACTCCTCCGGCGCCTCGCCGGAGGCGCAGCGCAGCAACAGGAAGTCATAGCCGGCCCGGAAACGCGGATGCCCCAGCAGGCGCAAGGGGCGCTTGCCCTGGCGTTGTTCCAGCCGCACCTGCAGGTTCCAGATCTCGCGCATGGGCAGGGTAAAGCGCTTGGGAATGGAGATGTGTTGCGCCTGCCGGCTGACGATCTCGTTGCCGGCCACCTGTATGGCCTCCAGCGGCGTCAGCTCTTCGTTCTGCAATTGCTCCCAGCGCTGGCGCATGGGTTCCCACAGCAGGGCCGCGAACAGGAAGGCCGGTGTCACCGGCTTGTCCTGTGCAATGCGTGCATCGGTGTTTTCCAGGGCGCGGGTCACCAGGGTCAGGGGAAAATGCTGCTCCTCCCGCTCCAGGGCCTTTTCCGTAAGGGGGAACAGCTGGGCGAACAGGCCATGGTGGCGCAGCTTCTCGAAGCTCTCCAGGCCGGTGCCGCCAAGAAACAGCTTCAGCACCTCTTCATAGAGGCGTGCCGGCGGGATCTCACCGAGCAAGGGCGCCAGCTCATGCATCTTCGCTTCACAGCGCTCCTCGATGCGGAAACCGAGCTTGGCCGCGAAGCGCACCGCGCGCAGCATGCGCACGGCGTCCTCGCGAAAACGCTGTTCGGGGTCACCGATCAGACGCAGCAGACCGGCCTTGAGATCCGCCATTCCACCCGTGTAGTCCACCACCGAGAAATCCTCGATGTTGTAGTAGAGGGCATTGACGGTGAAGTCCCGGCGCCAGGCATCGTCCTCGAGGGTGCCATAGACATTGTCGCGCAGGATACGGCCCGCGTCGGTCAGCATGGCGTCGTCTTCGTCTTCCTGTTCGTGACAGGCGCGGAACGTAGCCACCTCGATCACCTCGCGGCCGAAGATCACATGGGCGAGGCGAAAACGCCGGCCGATCAGCCGGCAGTTGCGGAACAGCTGGCGCACATCCTCGGGATGGGCGTCGGTGGCGATATCGAAGTCCTTGGGCTCACGTCCCAACAGCAGGTCGCGCACCCCGCCACCCACCAGGAAGGCCTGGTAGCCGGCATTCTTCAGGCGATAGAGGACCTTCACCGCGTTGGGGCTGATACCGTTGCGGGAGATGACATGGTCGGACCGGGGAATGATGGCGGGCGCCGAAGTCCCGCGGCCGAGACGGTCATGACTCACGGGGTTTTGCTGACCGGGTTCATATGGCCGGGTATCATACCACCCCAACCGGGCCCATGCCTTCTTCAGAAATGATATCAACTTACTGTTTTTAATTGTTTTTTCCAAGAATCACGCGGTTCCAGCAAGAATTCCCATGTATGGGTCCGAATCATACTGTGGATGGCCGCGCAGGTGTATCCCTTCTTGCCACCCGGGCGCATCCTCGTTCCGTCCGCGGATGCCTCGTCAAGGACTGCCGGGATTCGGAACGCACGTCAAGTACGAGCCCGCCTACGCGGGGGGGGGGGCATGACGAATACTCAGGCCATACTTGATTGAAATATCCAAATCAAGCAGCCCCCGACTCATTCGGTTTGACGCAACAGCTCCTGGTAGGAATCCTCGAACAGCTTGACGCCGTCGTCCTGCAAGGTGTTGCCGACCGCGTCCATGTCAATCCCCAGACGCTTCAGGTCCGCCAGGTGCATCTCGGCTTCGGTAATCCCGTCCTCCAGCCGCCTGGCGGCCTGGCCATGGTCACGCAGCGCTTCCAGTGTCTTGTCGGGCAGGGTGTTGATGGTCTCCGGACCGATCAACGGTTCCACGTACAGCAGGTCAGGATAATCCGGGTTCTTCACCCCGGTGCTGGCCCATAGCAGGTATTGCGACCTCGCCTTCCGCTGACTCAGCGTAGCGAAGGCTTCCCCGTGAAAGATCTGCAGGTAACGTTGATAGGCGAGCCTTGCCATGGCCACCGCGGTCTTGCCGCGCAGCGCCTTCGCCTCCTCGCTGCCGATCGCATCGAGCCGCTTATCGACCAGGGTATCCACGCGTGACAGGAACAGGCTGGCCACTGCCTTGCTGTGTTGCACATCGGCACCGGAATTCGCGCGTGCGGTGAGTCCGCGAATATAGGCGGCAAACACCGCCTCGGTTTGCTTGATGGAGAACAGCAGGGTGACGTTGACGTTGATGCCCAACATCGTCAATGCCTCGAAGGCACCAAGACCCTCGGGTGTACCCGGCACCTTGATCAGCAGGTTACGCCTGTCCACCGCGGCGGACAGGCGCTGTGCCTCTTCCACGGTCCTCGCGGCATCATGGGCCCAGCGCGGTGCCACTTCGAGACTGACATAGCCATCGTCACCACCGCTGGACTCATGGATGGGCAACAGCAGGTCACAGGCATCCCGGATGTCGGGGATGGCCAATGCCTCGTAGCGACGCTCGGCATCCGGCTCCTCGGCCTTCAGTCGCGCCAGGTCATCGGCGTAATGCGGGCTGCTTCCCAGTGCTTTCTGAAAGATCGACGGGTTCGACGTCACACCCGAGACACCATCCTCGCGGATCCAGCGGGCCAGAGAGCCATTGCGTAGCAGGTCGCGCGACAGATTGTCGAGCCAGAGGCTTTGTCCGAGAGCAGTGATTTTTTGCGTGGCATTCATGGGCAATCCTTTGTGTGTGATGGAGCAACCCGCATGAAGTTAGGAAAATGCTTTGTTGCTCAGTTTACTCATGGGTCGGCAGCAATACCTGACATCGAGTCCTACATTCCCGCAGACATGCAAGGTTTTTCATGTACGCCTCTCCTTTCGTCGTCAGCGAGAGACGCCACAAGCAACGTAAAATCATGGGGATAATAAACATGCCCGCTCACCACGTCGTCAAGACCCGACGGTTCCGAAATGTACTACCCTTTCTAAGCGCCCGGTATAACAGCTTTTTTACCAGTGGCACGCCTTCTGCAATGTGCGCTATGTAACGTCACGAAAGGGAGAAAACTTCATGACTATCTTACACGGCCCCAGACTCAATTGTTTGCTCGCGGCAATTCCTGAAACGGAATACAGCCGGATCGCAGGCGATCTCGAGCCTGTATCCTTGCCGCGCACCACGGTGTTATATGACTTCAACGATCACCTGGAATACATTTACTTTCCGGTCACGCTGACGGCTTCGCTTATCTGCTCCATGGAGGATGGCAGCTCCGTCGAGGTTTCGGAAGTAGGAAATGAAGGCGTACTGGATATATCCGTTTTGCTGGGTGGCGAGGGTGCACTGACGCAAGCCGTCGTGCAAACCGACGGCCATGCCTATCGCATGAGTACTACACGATTGCGCCGGGAATTATCGCAGGGCGGTTCGCTGCAACATGTCCTGATGCGCTATACCCAAACCCTGATCGCGCAGATGGCACAGACGACCGGGTGCGTCCGACGGCACTCAGTAGAACAACAACTCTGTCGTTGCCTGCTGCTCAATTTCGACCGCACCCACTCCAGGAACCTGTCCATGACACAGGAGGCAATGGCCAATATGCTGGGTGTCCGACGTGAGAGCGTAAGCGAGGCCGCCACGCGCCTGCAGTCAGCCGGTTACATCAGCTACAAAAGAGGACATATCGAAGTCTTGAATCGTTCAGGCCTGGAAGACCAGGCCTGTGAATGCTATGACTTCGTCAAGAAGGAGTTCGATCGACTTCGCGCCGACCTCTTACCTTGCTGATAAAGTGGAAGAGAACCCATAGACTGCAAACCACTGGATTCCCGCATGCTCGGGAATGACGGGTGTGGATTGATCAGTACTGGGTGTCCGCCAGTTCACGCATGACCTCACTCAGGGACGCCTCGCGGTTGTCCACCAGGCACACCAGGTTACCGAGACTGCACACCGTGGCATCCTTGCCATGCACGATCCATCCCTTCGGCGGGGTCCAGCCACGCACCTGGCTGAACATGGACAACTGGTCGGCATGACTCTGCAGAATGCGTCGATAGTCATGGGCGAACATGGCCAGGCCGGCCATATGCTGTTCTTCCAGGACGCCATGGCCTTCCACCAAGGCGCCATCATCGCGGAAATGGCACACTGCGCTCACACCATCGATCGCCAATAAACGTCGTATCATGATCGCCCCCTATACACCCAGGGCATCGTAGGCGGCCTGGTAGTCCGCTTCTTCGTTGCGCAGGATCACGCCACGATTGCCGCTGGAGACGGTGGACCAGTCGAAACCCACCAGTGTGAAACCCTCGATGGGATAGAAGCCCGCCTGGCCGGTTACCTTTTCCCAACCGCGCGCCTGCATGGTGGCGATGGAGATATTGGCGATACAAACATGGGAGACCAGGTCCAGGATATCCGGGGTAAGGGCGTTGCCCTCGGCGAGGCGGTGTTCGGTCAGTTCACCGCGGTCGGAAAATTCGAAGCTGGCGATGGCGCCGGGAAGTTTCATCAGTTCATCGAGGCTTTGCATGCAGGGTTCCTCTGTTTAATTATTTCAGAATCGCTGATCACTTCGTCATTCCGGCGCAGGCCGGCATCCATGTCACTGGTATACGTGGATTCCGGCATCTGTGGGAATGACATACAAAAAATCAGTGGTCCTTTGCCTTGTCGCGGGTATTATTTTACGGGCCAACATTCAGATCAGGTCTTCGGGTTCGCGCCCCAAATGCTTGTGCATCAGCCTCATCACTTCGTTCAGCGAGGTGGCGGTGTTGTCCAGAAAACAGAACACATTGGCCATAACGCACACGGTGAAGTGCGGTCCTCGCACGCTCCAGCCCGACGCCGGGTTGAAGGGACAGGGGTCCATGCCAAGCGCCAGGAAATGGGTCTGCATGTGGGCGCTGAGATTGGTGGCACGACACATGATGGAGGCCATGCGCGCATGCTCCTCGCTCAGTTCACCCTTGCATTGAAATCGGTCACCCCGGTAGGAATATTCACCGGCCGCGATCACACCCGGCCTGGCAGCCAGTTCAGCCACAATACTCATCCTGCTCCTGCCCCCCGTTGGTTTTGATATTTATCAGGTCCTGTCTGTTTACCACAGCTCCAGCGGGGTTGCCAACTTGATCGACCCATCGCATGTGGTTAGAGTAAGCGGCTTGGCGATCTGCTTGCCCGTTCCCGATGAATCCTGCCCCTTCCCAGACACCCCCCGTACCCGCCGGCCTGCTGCCGCGCCTTGGCGCCGTCTTCTACGATAGTCTGTTGTTGCTGGCGGTATGGTTCTGCGCCACCGCCATCCTGCTGCCCTTCACCCATGGCGAGGCGCTGCGGGCCGGTAACCCGCTCTACACCAGCTACCTGTTCATGGTGAGTTTTTTCTTCTACGGCTGGTTCTGGGTACACGGTGGCCAGACCCTGGGCCTGCGCGCCTGGCGGCTGCGGGTGCAACGCCCCGACGGCCGCCCCATCACCTGGTGGCAGGCACTGCTGCGTTTCCTCACCGCCATGGTTTCCTGGGCCGCGCTGGGGCTGGGTTTCTGGTGGATCCTGTTCGACAAACGAAAGCGCGGCTGGCACGACCTGTACTCGGAAACCGAGACGGTGCGCGTGTCCAGGGATTACCTGCGTTCGGTCCCCTGAAGATGTCGTAGGAGCGGCCAGAGGCCGCTCCTACAGTCTCCGTAACGCCCAGACACCCCCGGACAGAAACAGCAGGATGGGTGCAAAGGCACTGACCACCGGGTGTATGCCGTAGACCTGGCCGGTATGGCTGAGAATCTGCACCAGCAGCTGGAAGCCGATGCCCACCATCACGCCCACCAGCAGGCGCTGGCCGGCACCCACGTTGCGCAGGGAACCAAACACGAAGGGCACTGCCAGGAACAGCATCACCAGGCCCGCCAGGGGGGCGCTGAGCCGCAACCACAGCGCCAGTTGGTGGCGTTCCGCCTCCAGGCCGTTGCTGGCCAGGTACTCGATGTAACGCCGCAGTTCCCGTACCGACATGCTTTCGGGTTCCAGTACCACCACATCCAGCACCCCCGGCATCATGAGCTGTGCCCTTTGTGCCTGTTGCTCACGGCTGACCTGTACGCTGGCGGGCTCGAATCGGCTGGTACGGACCCGACTCAACTCCCAGATGCCTTCCTGGTGGCGCGCACGGGCGATACGGGTGGCACTCTCGAGATGATGGTCGGCGTCGAGTTCATAGACGAATACATCCTGCAGGTCAGCGGGATCGTCCATGCGACGGATATGGATGAAGCGGTTTTCATCCCGGATCCAGTAGCCGTGCCGGCTCTGGAAGGTGGTGCGGTCATGGAGCGCCTGTTCGCGCAACGCCTGCCCCTGCCGGTCCGCCTCGGGTGCGACGAATTCCCCCACCAGGGTGGTCACGGCCAGCATCAGGATCCCCACCTGCAGCACCGAGGCGATCACCCGCCGCACGGAAAAGCCCGCCGCGCGCATGGCCACCAGCTCGCTGTTGGAGGCGAGCATGCCCAGGCCCATGAGACTGCCCAGCAGGGCGGCCATGGGAAACAGTTCATGGATGCGGCGCGGGATGGTGAGGGTGATATAGGCCAGGGCGTCGAGGGCGTGGTAATTGCCGCGGCCGATGTCACCCACCTCGCCGATGAAGGAAAAAAACACATCCAGGGCCAGCACCACCAGCAAGGCGATCAGGGTGCCGCCCAGCACCACGCGGGCGATGTAGCGATCCAGGATGCCCATCAGCATCATGTGCGCACCCACAGGCGCCGCAGCCGCGCCCATTGCAACAACAGTATCCCCAGCAGTACCGGCAGCAGGTGCACCCACCAGATGCCGATGACCGGTGGCAGCGCGCCCTGCTCCAGCCAGACCCGCGCGGTACCCATCAGGTTGTAGTAGATGATGAACGCCAGCACCCCGACGGCCAGCCGTCCATAGCGCCCCTGGCGCGGCGTGGTGCGGCACAGGGGTACGGCCATGAATACCAGCACCAGGGCCGCCACCGGCACCGACAGGCGCCACTGCAGTTCCGCCTGTTCACGGCGGTCACGGGAGCCCCACAGCGCATGACTGGGGGTGGCGTCCTCCTTGCGGAAGCCACTGGCCGGCCCCGGCTCCAGCAGCACGCCGTGCTGGCGAAATTCCAGTACCTGGTAGTCGGCCTGGCCCGGCAGCCCCTCGTAGCGCGTACCGTCCACCAGCACCAGGAAACGATCACCGGTATCGGCATCCCAGGTCTGGTAGGCACGATCGGCCACGATCACCCGTTCGACGCCCTCGTCACGGGCATGCACGAACACCTTTTCCATGGAGGCACGGTCGCGGGAAATGGATTCGGCATAGAACACCAGGGCGCCGCCACGGATCTCCTTGAAGCGCCCGGCGCCGACCCCGCTGATATCGGCGGTCTGCTGCGCCTGCGTGCGCACCTCGTAGCCCAGGGCGGCGGTGTGGGGCACCAGGTAGAGGGCGGCCCAGCCCAGGACCAGTGCCGCCACCAGGGCCAGGGCCATGAGCGGCCGGTAGAGCCGGGCGGTACCCACCCCGCAGGCGGCCAGGGCGGCCATCTCGCTGTCCTTGTAGAGGCGTCCCAGGCCCAGCATGACCCCCAGGAACAGGGCCAGGGGCATGATGAATACCAGGAATTCCACGGACTTCAGGCCCAGCAGGCGAAACACCGCGGCGCCCGGCAGCTCGCCGGCGGCGGCCTGGGCCAGGTAGCGGGACAGGCGCGCGCTCACCAGGATCAGCCACAGCACCAGGGTCACGGCCAGCCAGGTGAGGACCACCTCGCGCACCAGATAGCGATCGATTATCGAGCCCAAGGCCGTCCGTCCTGCTGAATGAAAATCATCAATGTTTCCCGTACACTGCGAGTCCTGCCGGGCCCGCCCCGGCGGTCGGCGGCGAGAGCCTGGCTACCCTATACCAGGCATCCGACCCGCTGCAAATCGATTCATGAGGTCCTGGGGAGAAGCAGTCATGCATTTCAGCGTCAAAAGCGGCAGTCCGGAAAAACAGCGGGGCGCATGCCTGGTGGTGGGTATGCACGAACCCCGCCACCTGAGCGACGCGGCCAAGGCGCTGGACACGGCCAGTGACGGGGCACTGGGCGCCATTGTGCGCCGTGGCGACCATGGCGGCCAGGCCGGTGAGACCCTGATGCTGCACAACCTGCCCGGCCTGGCCTGCGAACGGGTGCTGCTGGTGGGTCTGGGCAAGAAGGGCGAGTTTCACGATGCCGCCTACCGCAAGGCCTGCGCCGCGGCCGCCAGCGCCCTGGACAAGAGCGGTGCCACCGAGGCCGTCAGCTATCTGGCCGACCTGCCCCTGAAGGGTCGTGATACCTACTGGAAGGCAAGCCAGGCCGTGGTCGCCAGTGCCAGCGCCTGTTACCGCTTCGACGAGACCAAGAATAAAAAGGAGCCGCCGAAACGGCCGCTCAAGAAACTGACCCTCGCCCTGACCGAGCGCGCAGAAGTGCCGGAAGGTGAACGGGGGCTGCGCGACGGCCAGGCCATCGCCAACGGCATGGCCCTGGCGCAGCGGCTGGGCAACCTGCCCGGCAATATCTGCACCCCGACCTTTCTCGCCGAGCAGGCCCGTGAACTGGGCAAGGCCCATCGCAAGCTCAAGGTGGACGTGCTGGAGGAGAAGGACATGGAGAAGCTGGGCATGGGCGCACTGCTGTCCGTGGCCCGCGGCAGCCGCCAGCCCGCCAAGCTCATCGTCATGCATTACAAGGGCGCGGCCCGGGATGAGCCGCCCGTGGTACTGGTGGGGAAAGGCGTCACCTTCGATTCCGGCGGCATCTCCCTGAAGCCCGGCGCGGCCATGGATGAAATGAAGTTCGATATGTGTGGTGCCGCCGGCGTGATGGGCACCCTGCAGGCCTGTTGTGAACTGGAGTTGCCCCTCAACCTGGTGGTCATCGTACCGGCCACGGAGAACCTGCCCGACGGCCTGGCGACCAAGCCCGGTGACGTGGTGACCAGCATGTCCGGCCAGACCATCGAAATCCTCAACACCGATGCGGAAGGACGGCTGATCCTGTGCGATGCCCTCAGCTACGCGGCCCGCTTCGAACCATCCCTGATCATCGACGTGGCCACCCTGACCGGGGCCTGCGTGGTGGCCCTGGGCAAACATGCCAGCGGCCTGCTCGGCAATCACGAGCCGCTGATCCACGCCCTGCTCAAGGCCGGCCAGGCCAGTGGTGACCGCGCCTGGCAGCTGCCCCTGTGGGAGGAATACCAGGAACAGCTGAAGAGCAATTTCGCCGACATGGCCAACATCGGCGGCCCCCAGGCGGGCACAATCACCGCCGCCTGCTTCCTGTCGCGCTTCACCAGGGACCAGCACTGGGCCCACCTCGACATCGCCGGTGTGGCCTGGAAACAGGGAGAGCAGAAGGGCGCCACCGGGCGCCCGGTGCCGCTGCTGACCCGATTCCTGCTCGACCGTATCGAGAGTCGGTAATGAGCCTTGACCGCCTTGTCGGGCTGCAGCCCGACAAGGGAGCGAATCGGAGCCCCGCATGACCCGAGTCGATTTCTATCTGCTGCCCCAGGATGACGCCCATACCCGGCCGCTGTTCGCCTGCCGCCTGGCGGAGAAGGCCTACCAGCTCGGCCATCGCATCTATATCCACACCGAATCGGCGCTGCAGACCCGGCATCTGGACGAATTACTGTGGACCTACCGCGAGGACAGCTTCCTGCCCCACGGGCCACTCGCCCCGGACCTCGACCCGGTGCCGGCCATCCTGCTCGGCCATGACGCCGAGCCGGAGCAGAATACCGACGTGCTCATCAACCTGGCCGCCGAGGTGCCGCTGTTCTTCGGCCGTTTCGAGCGGGTGGCGGAGATCATTGACGGCCAGGAAGCGTGTCGCCGCCAGGGCCGGGAGCGTTACGGCTTCTACCGCGACCGGGGCTACGAACTGAAGACCCACCAGCTCTAACAGGCATGGAGCCGCGGAACGCGGCGTTGACGTATAATCCAGCATTTCGCGCCGAACCCGGAATCCAGACCCCATGGACAAGACCTACGAACCCCACAGCATCGAACAGCGCTGGTACCAGACCTGGGAAGCGCGCGGCTGGTTCGCCCCCTCGGGCAAGGGTACGCCCTACTGCATCATGATCCCGCCGCCCAATGTCACAGGCAGCCTGCACATGGGCCACGCCTTCCAGGACACCCTCATGGATGCCCTGACCCGCTATCAGCGCATGCGCGGCCACAACACCCTCTGGCAGCCGGGTACCGATCATGCCGGCATCGCCACCCAGATGGTGGTGGAGCGGCTGCTCAACGCCGAGGGCAAGACGCGCCACGACCTGGGCCGCGAACAATTCATCGAGAAGGTGTGGGAGTGGAAGGGCCAGTCGGGCGGCACCATCACCCGCCAGCTGCGCCGCATGGGCGCTTCCCTGGACTGGGAGCACGAGCGCTTCACCATGGACGACGGCCTGTCCGATGCCGTCAAGGAAGTCTTCGTGCGCCTGCACGAGGAAGGCCTCATCTACCGCGGCCAGCGCCTGGTGAACTGGGATCCCATCCTGCACACCGCGGTCAGCGACCTGGAGGTGGTGTCCGAGGAGGAGCAGGGCCATCTCTGGCACATGCGCTACCCGCTGGCGGACGGCTCCGGCCACCTGGTGGTGGCCACCACCCGACCGGAGACGATGCTCGGCGACACCGCCGTGGCCGTGCACCCCGAGGACGAGCGTTACCGCTACCTGGTGGGGAAGATGATCGCCCTGCCGCTCACCGGCCGCGAGATCCCCGTCATCGCCGACGACTACGTGGACATGGAGTTCGGCACCGGCTGTGTGAAGATCACCCCGGCGCACGACTTCAACGACTACGAGGTGGGCAAGCGCCACGACCTGCCCCTGATCAACGTGCTCACCATCGACGCGGCCATGAACGACAACTGCCCGGAAAAATACCGGGGCATGGACCGCTACGAGGCGCGCGACGTCATCATCCACGACCTCAAGGAACTGGACCTGCTGGAGAAGATCGACGACCACAAGCTCATGGTGCCGCGCGGCGACCGCTCCGGGGCCGTGGTGGAGCCCTACCTCACCGACCAGTGGTTCGTGAAGGTCGGCCCGCTGGCGGAACCGGCCATCCGCGCCGTCGAAAACGGCGATATCCGCTTCGTGCCCGACAACTGGAAGAACACCTATTTCGAATGGATGCGCAACATCCAGGACTGGTGCATCTCGCGCCAGATCTGGTGGGGCCACCGCATCCCCGCCTGGTACGACGCGGAAGGCAAGGTCTACGTCGGGCGCAGCGAACAGGAGGTGCGGGAGAAACATGGCCTCGGCGCCGATATCCTGCTCAACCAGGACGAGGATGTGCTCGACACCTGGTTCAGCTCCGCCCTGTGGCCCTTCTCCACCCTGGGCTGGCCGGAGAAGACCGCGCGCCTCGAGACCTTCTACCCCACCAGTGTGCTGGTCACCGGCTTCGACATCATCTTCTTCTGGGTCGCGCGCATGATCATGATGGGCCTGAAGTTCATGGGCGAGGTGCCGTTCCGCGAGGTGTATATCCACGGCCTGGTGCGCGACGCCCAGGGTCAGAAGATGTCCAAGTCCAAGGGCAACGTGCTCGACCCCATCGATCTCATCGACGGCATCGAGCTCGAGGCCCTGGTGGCCAAGCGCACCAGCGGCATGATGCAGCCGCAGATGGCCAGGAAGATCGACAAGGCCACGCGCAAGGAATTCCCCGCCGGCATCCCCAGCTTCGGCACCGACGCCCTGCGCTTCACCTTCGCGGCGCTGGCCTCCACCGGCCGCGACATCAACTTCGACCTCCACCGTATCGAGGGCTACCGCAACTTCTGCAACAAACTGTGGAACGCGGCCCGCTACGTGCTCATGAACACCGAGGACCAGGACTGCGGACAAGCGGGTGGCGAACTGGAGTTTTCCGCCGCCGACCGCTGGATCCTGTCACGCCTGCAGGAGACGGAACAGCAGGTCATCGACGCCATGGGCGGCTACCGCCTCGACCATGCGGCCCAGGCCATCTACTCCTTCGCCTGGGACGAGTACTGCGACTGGTACCTGGAACTGTCCAAGCCGGTGCTCACCGGCGCCGATGCATCCGCTGCCCAGCAGCGCGGCACGCGCCACACCCTGGTGCGGGTGCTGGAGGCCCTGCTGCGCCTGGCCCATCCCCTCATCCCCTTCATCACCGAGGAGATCTGGCAGCGCGTGGCACCGCTGGCCGGTGTCGCGGGCGAGACCATCATGCACCAGCCCTACCCGGCGCCCGACGACGCCCTGGTGGACGACCAGGCCTGCCAGGAGATGGAATGGGTCAAGCAGTTCGTGCTCGGCGTGCGCAAGATCCGCAGCGGCATGAATATCGAACCGCGCAAGCCCCTGCCGGTGCTACTGGCCGACGGCAGCGAGCTGGATCATGCCCGCCTCGAGGCCCAGCGCACCTACGTGGAATCCCTGGCCCGCACCGCGTCCATCACCTGGCTCACCAGCGCTGACGAGGCCCCGGAATCGGCCACCGCCCTGGTGGGCGAGATGAAGCTGCTCATCCCCATGGCCGGCCTGATCGACAAGGACGCGGAACTGGCGCGCCTGGGCAAGGAGATCGCCAGGCGCGAACAGGACCTGGAGAAGCTCATCGCCAAGCTGGCCGACGACCGTTTCATCGGCAAGGCCCCGGCGGCCATCGTGGACAAGGAACGTGCCCGCGCCGCCGAGGTGCGCGTGGCCCTGGAGAACCTGCAGGCCCAGCGCGACAAGATCGCCACCCTGTAGGAGCGGATCCGGCGGGACCTCGAGTACGCCATGATTGCGAGACTGAAAAAGATCACGCGACAATTGCGACACAGCAAACCCGGTCGCAGGTTTGTCGATCATTACCATCAGAACAAGCACGAAAACACCCACGCGTGGAAACGCTGGCTGGTGATCATGCTGGGGATAATCATGGCGATAGCGGGCCTGATTTTCTCACTGCCGCCGGGCATGCCGGGGTTCCTGCTGTGGGCACCGGGGCTTGCACTGATTGCCAGCCAGGTCAAGGTCGTTGCGGTTATGCTGGACAAACTGGAGTGCGCAGTTCGCAACCTGTACCACGAGATGGTCAAGCGTTTTTCCGGCCGGCGTGACTAGCGCGTGTATGCCGACGATGATCGAAAATATGGCTTTCTCTTGGTCATGCCGGTCGCCAACCGGCGCGCCACTGTTTCAGTGGCACCACATGGGCCGGCCTTCCATTGTCCTCGAACCAGGAATCCACGACGTAGCGGTCGCCCTCGGCGATGCTGCGGATAACCGCCGAGGTATGTGGCCAGCCGAAGATGAAATAACCCCGTGTGCGCGGCTGCTCGACGGTGTGCCGCGGCAACAGGCCCGCAGCGGAAAGCATGCGCAGGTAGGTGGTGGTATTGGTGGACTCATCGATGCAATCCATCTGCCCGGTTCGGCCCACGCCCCGGAACGTGCCACCCAGGTTGTGCTCGGTGCCGGTGCGCGGCCCCACCAGCCGTTCCAGGCGACCGATCACCCGGGCGAGGGCAGCGCGTTCCGCGCCTGCATCATCGGTCCCGACCAGCGGGGATACGGCCCACTGCCATTCCGCTTCGGTGAGCGAGACGGTATGTACCCGGTCGCAGCCGTAGCCGGAGCACACCGGAAACCGTCCCGGACGGGAATCACCAAGGGACAGGACATCGCCCGGGGTTTCCCCCAGCGCCACCGACACCACCAGTAACAGGACCAGGAACAATCCCGCCCTGGATACCGGCCTGACCAGAAGCGTCCCGCCTGCTTGTCTATGTAGCTCTGGTTTCATATGTATATGGCCCCATATATATCGCAAGTGCAGCACCCTTGCCATGGCAACAATCGAGTCTCGTCATTCCCGCGAATGCGGGAATGACGGAATACCAATGTTGTAGCCAATATCCCTGACTGCCGAGTAAAACCATCAATACTTCTGGGTTGATGACATTTCCCCTGGCCGGTAGATTGCCAGGCCTTATGTCTGCGCTGCACAGGACCCGCTAATCGTGACCACACCTATTGCCGAAGACGTCATCCAGTCGCTGCGCGACGCACTGGATAACCATCCCATCTATGCCGCCATACAGGACGTGGACGAGTTACGCACCTTCATGGAGCACCATGTCTATTCGGTGTGGGACTTCATGTCGGTGGCCAAGCACCTGCAGGCCGTCGTGGCACCGGCCGGTTTTCCCTGGGTACCGCTGGGGCATGGCAGTGTGCGGCGCTTCATCAACGAGATGGTTCTCGGGGAGGAATGCGACGAGACCATGCCCGGCACCGATGGCGGATACACCAGCCACTTCGAGCTCTATTGCCAGGCCATGGAGGAGATCGGCGCCGACACCGCTCCGGTACTCGCCTTCGTGGATACCGTGCGCCGGCAAGGCGTGGAGGCTGCCCTCGCGCTGCCCTCGGTTCCGGCCCCCTCGCGCGCCTTCACCACCACCACCTTCGGTTTTCTGACCGGCGGCAAACCCCACGAGGCCGCCGCCGCCCTGGCCCTGGGTCGGGAACACATCATCCCCGACATGTTCCGCGCCATCCTGGAACGCTCCGGCATCGGCCAGCAGGATGCCCCCACCTTCCACTATTACCTGGAACGTCACATCCACCTGGACGAGGGCTCCCATGGCCCGTTGTCCCTGCGCCTGCTGAACGGCCTGTGTCACAACGAGCGGGAACGGGAGGAAGCCGTTGCCGCCGCCCGCGAGGCGGTGCAGGCACGGGTGCGGTTCTGGGATGGGGTGCTGGAGACGCTGGAGAACCGGCCCGTAGAACAGCAACGGGCCTAGCTCCAACAACCTCAAAAGGGGTCGGTGACAACTGAGTCTAAATCTCGTTTGCGGATTAGACTCAGTTGTCACCGACCCCTTTTGGGTTCCGAACCCTTTTGGGTTACGGCTTGCGCGGCGCCTTGGGTTTGCCCTTGTTCTTTGCGGCAGCGGTTTTCACCTTGGGCTTGCCCCCGGGCTTGGCCTTGGCACCGGGCGCCGCCGGCCGGGGTTTGAAGTTGCGCTTGGGCTTGTCGTCGCCGGCTTCCTTGCGCCGGGTGACCGGACGCTCGCCACCCAGCTTGCTGATCTGCAGCGGCCGACCGGCCACGCGGGTAGCGCGCAGGATGGTGAAGATGTCCTCGGGCATGCCCGCGGGCAGGTCGACCAGGCTGTGGTCTTCCTGGATATCGATACGGCCGATGTACTGGCTGTCGAGACCGGCCTCGTTGGCGATGGCACCGACGATGTTGCCCGGCTGCACCCCATGGTCGCGTCCCACTTCGATGCGGAAGCGTTCCATGTCCACGGCTTCACCTTCACCTGCCTCCCGACGTCGCTTGCCGGGCGCACGCTCGGCACGTTCCGGCCGCACGCCTCGTTCCGGCCGCTCCTCGCGCTCGCGGCGTGGCTTGCCGGCGGGCTCGCGCCCTTCCCGCACGACCGGGGTCCGGGCCTTTTCCAACAGCAGGGGCTGATCGCCCTGCAGCAGTACCGCCAGGGCGGCGGCGACTTCCATGGCCGGTACATTATGCTCCTGCTGGTACTGCTCGATGAGCTGGTAGAAGAAGCCGATCTCTTCCGTGGCCAGGGTGTCGGTGATGCGCTGCTTGAAGCGGGCGATGCGCTGGTCGTTGATGATCTCCGTGGACGGCAGCTCCATGGGCTCGATGCGCTGCCCGGTGGCGCGCTCGATGGCCTGCAGCAGGCGTCGCTCGCGCGGCGCCACGAACAGGATGGCATCACCCGTGCGACCGGCGCGGCCGGTGCGGCCGATGCGGTGCACGTAGGACTCGGTATCGTAGGGGATGTCGTAATTGATGATGTGGCTGATACGGTCCACGTCCAGGCCGCGTGCCACCACGTCGGTGGCCACCAGGATATCGATCTTGCCCTTTTTCAGGCGGTCGACGGTACGCTCGCGCTGGGCCTGGGCGATATCGCCGCTCAGGGCCTCGACGGCGTAGCCACGCGCCTGCAGCTTCTCGGCCAGCTCCGTGGTCGCATTCTTGGTGCGCACGAAGATGATCATGCCGTCGAAGGTTTCGAATTCGAGTATGCGGGTCAGGGCGTCGAGCTTGTGGAAACCGCTGACCATCCAGAAACGCTGGCGGATCAGGCTGGCGGTGGCCTTCTGTTGCTTGACGGTGACCTCTTCCGGCTTGTCGAGGTGCTGCTTGGCAATGCGGCGGATGGCATCGGGCATGGTGGCCGAGAACAGCGCCACCTGGCGGGTCGGCGGGGTCTGGCTCAGCACCCATTCCACGTCGTCGATGAAACCCATGCGCAGCATTTCATCGGCTTCGTCCAGCACCAGGGCCTGCAGCGAATCGAGGTTGAGTGTACCCTTGCGCATATGATCCATGACCCGGCCCGGGGTACCCACTACCACCTGGGCACCGCGCTTGAGGGCGCGCAGCTGGGTGCCATAGTCCTGGCCGCCGTAGATGGGCAGCACATGGAAGCCCTTCATGTGGGTGGCGTAGCGCTGGAAGGCCTCGGCCACCTGGATCGCCAGCTCGCGAGTGGGCGCCAGCACCAGCACCTGGGTGGCGCTGCTCTTCAGGTCGATGCGCGCCAGCATGGGCAGGGCGAAGGCCGCTGTCTTGCCGGTGCCGGTCTGGGCCTGGCCCACCAGGTCGCGTCCTTCCAGCAGCAGCGGAATGGTGCGGGCCTGGATGGGAGACGGGGTTTCGTAGCCGACATCACGCAACGCCTTCTGGAGCGGTTCGCCAAGGGCAAAGTCAACAAAGGCCGGGGCCGGGGCGGTTTCAGAGGACATGGGAAATACCTGTAAGGGAAGCGGGCCGCGCGCGGCCCAGGCGGGCCGGGGATGGACCCGGGGAAACGACCGGACAGTATAGGCCTTTGGAGGCTGGTTTGCATCTTCCGGAACGGTTTGGCGGCCAGGCCGGGGCACCACCCCTGGGAACCGGTCGGACTTGAGCGATCGCAGTAGACTGGTCTCAAGTCCGACCGGCTCCCAGGCCTGAGGATTTGCCCAAAACGGCCGAAACAGTCTGGCAACCGCTACAGGGAGACAGTAGATGACCCGTTCCACAACCCTCATCGGCCACCTCACGGATATCCAGGGGCAAAGCTTCACCGCGCGCCTGTGCCTGGAAGCCGGGGCGAGTGGCACCATGGTCCAGGTGGATGGCGAGGAGGTGCTGGTGGGCCAGCTGTCCTCCCATGTCGCCATTCGCCAGCAGAACATTCACATCCTGGCCACCGTGACCCGCATGCAGACCGTGCCCGGCGCAGCGGACGGCCAGATCCTGGAACTGCTGCCCCTCGGCGAAGTGGACGCACAGGGACAGTTCCAGCGCGGCATCCGCCACTTCCCCGCCACGGGCGCCGAAGTCCACGCGGTCGGCAGCAACCAGGTACGCGTCATCTTCGAGCAGAACCGGGATAAGGAATTCAGCCTGGGGCACCTGCACACCCATCCCGACCTGGAGGTCTGTCTCGACCCGGGCCGCATGTTCGGCCGCCATTTCGCCATCCTCGGCCAGTCGGGCTCCGGCAAGTCCTGGACCGTCGCCAGCCTGCTGCAGCGCACCATCCAGGTGATGCCCAAGGCCCATGTCATTCTGCTCGATCTGCACGGGGAGTACTGCTGGCACGACGACGCGGGCAACCTGCAATCGGCCTTCGACCCGGCCGTCATGCACTACGTCGATGCCCGTCAGCTGGAAATCCCCTACTGGCTGATGACCTACGCGGAACTGATCGACCTGCTCATCGACCGCGAGGACCCTCACGCCTCCACCCAGATCGCCCTGCTGCGTGAAACCGTCCGCGACCTGAAGAAAAAGGCCAACCCGGAACTGTTCGCCCAGGGCATGTCCATCGACTCGCCGGTGTATTTTTCCCTGGTGGAGATGTACCAGTACTTCAAGGCCGCCAATTCGCAAAAGAGTGACTTCGGCAAGTCCAAGGGGGTGCTGTTCGGTCATTTCGACGAATTCCTGGTCAAACTGCAGAGTCGTTTCAATGACAGCCGCTACGACTTTCTGCTCAAGCCGAAACTGCGCACCCATTCCAACACCCTGGCGGGGTTGCTGCGGGAATTCGTCGGCCTGGGAGGCGAAAAACGCCAGATCACCGTCATCGATCTCAGCGCCATCCCCTTCGATGTGCGGCCCACCATCTCCGCCCAGATCGGCCGCCTGGCCTTCGAGTTCAACTACTGGAACCCGCGCTACCAGGAATTTCCCCTGCTGCTGGTGTGCGAGGAGGCCCATACCTATATCCCGCGCGCCCACAACACCCGCTACGAGGGCACCCGCCTGTCCATGGAGCGCATTGCCAAGGAGGGACGCAAGTACGGCGTATCCCTGGGCGTGGTGAGCCAGCGGCCACACGAATTGTCGGAGACGGTGTTGTCCCAATGCGGCACCTTCCTGTGCATGCGCATGACCAACCCCGATGACCAGCGCTACATCCGTGAGTTGGTACCGGAAGGGGAACGGGATCTGATCAACATCCTGGCCGCCCTGGGTCGCGGCGAGGTGATGGCCCTGGGAGAGGCCGTGCCACTGGCGACGCGCTTCCAGTTCCGCCGCCCCGACCCGACACCCCGCAGCGAGGACGTGGATTACTTCCAGCACTGGCGCAGCGGGCCAGACGACCTGGACGTGGACGAAATCGTGCAACGCTGGCGGCTGCAGCGCCGCTGACCACAGAGCCTGGGACGCCGCGCAACTCCGCCCGGTTGACGCTCGGAACATGGTGGCGTAGCGTAAGAAGCATACAGGATGCTTCTTCATGAATGGTGTCGTCAGCACTGCCCCGGAACCAGAAGGCTATTATCCACCGGGTGATTTCGCCCTCTGGATCTTCATCTTCGCCGAACTGCTGGTATTCGGGATCTTCTTCCTGGCCTACGCCTTCGCGCGCAGCGCCAACGTGGAACTGTTCAATGCCTCGCAGTTGCAGATCAACCAGCTGTCGGGCGCGGTCAATACCCTGGTCCTGATCACCAGCAGTTACTTCGTGGTGCGCGCGGTCACGGCCATCCGCATGGATGACCGCAAGCGCTGCATACGCTGGCTCTATGCCGCCATCGCCATGGGCGCCCTGTTCCTGGTCATCAAGATGGTGGAGTTCTACCATGCCGATGCCGCCGGCATCGGCATGGAGACCAATATCTTCTTCATGTTCTACCTGTCGCTGACCTTCTTCCACTTCATGCACGTGATCATGGCCATGGTGATCCTGGGTGCCATCGTGCTCAAGGCCCGCAAGGGCGGCTACAGCGCCCATGACCACACGGGCGTGGAAACCGGGGCCTCCTATTGGCACATGATCGACCTGCTGTGGATCATTCTTTTTCCCCTGGTCTACGTCATCCGCTGAGGCACACCATGCAACAGTCCCACACACCGAGCTACTGGATCCGCCCCTGCACCTGGGTATTGCTGATCCTGCTCGCCCTGACCATCGCCGCCTGGGGTGTCGGCCAGATGAAACTTGGGGGTCTGACTGTCGTGTCCGCCATCCTGCTCTCGACCCTCGTGAAGGGGCAGATGGTGGTGGATTTCTTCATGGGCCTGATCCGGGTGCGTCCGTTCTGGCGTATCCTGATGTTCTCCTACCTGTTCATCGTCATCGCGCTGATCTGGGTGGCCTATTTCATCGGCCTGGACTGAACCCGCGGCCCGGGGCAACCGGTCCGGCGGGCGGAATTCAGTTTGGTTTCAGGCCGACGCGACAGGCTGTCCGTAATCCAGACATCACTTGGCCAAGGGGAGATACCATGACGACGTTCGCACGCATACTGCTCGCATTCTGTCTGCTGGTCGCGGGCCTGGCGGCCCAGGCAGAAGAAGAAGTCACCGTTGGCTTCCCCAAAGCGGGGACTCGCCTGGTCTTCGACAGGACCCTGGGGGATGAGCGCGAGACGATTACCTGGATCGTGATCGACGAGACGGCTCACCGGGGGCGTACCGTGCTGCGCCTGATCAGTGATGCCGGTTTTGAATTCTACGATGCCGAAACCAAGAGCTGGGTGGCCACCATGCTGCACGACAGGCTGCAGGAGGTCTCGCCCCACAATGGCCAGCTGTCCTCACCCCTGTGGGTCGGCAAGTCCTGGGAGGCCAGGTTCCTGTATAGACGTCGTGATGGCAGCCAGACCGAGCAGCACCGGACCTGGACGGTCGAGGCGCGGGAAACAGTGAGCGTGCCGGCCGGCAGCTTCGACTGCTTCCGGATCCGCTCCCAGGGCGAGGCCCTGACGATTACTCTCTGGTATGCGCCGGAACTCGACTTCTACGTCAGGCGACTGACCGAAGGGATGGTGCAGGCCGAACAGGTGCTGGTCGACTACCGGCTGCCCTGACACAAGGACCCATCCCTGTTGCGCCGCTAGGGGCCTGTCGGACTTGCTCGCTACGATCGCCCAAGTCCGACAGGCTCCTAGGCGGCCAGGCCCACCACCAGCTGCACCACCCCCCACAGGAGGAGGATGAACAGCAGGGTGGCCCCCAGGCCGATGAGGATATAGGCCGCGGGTCGGCCCTGGGTGAAATCCTCCTCGTGCTTGCGACTGCTCTGCACACCGAAAAAACTGGCCAGGACACTGCCGGTGACCTTGAGCAGCGAAGGCGTCTTATCCTGTCGATCCACGCGATCCAAGTTGTATCCTCCTGTCGATTGCACCCCGATTCTACTCCCGGGCCGGCGGCGCGGCATCCCGGGTTCAAGTTCCACCACCTGGCGCCGATACCCCTCTCCGCCTGAGCACGAAACAGCACGTAAAATTTTTGACATATTACTGTAAATTCTGAAATTTATTCTGCGGTTGCAGGGAAGCCCGCGGGAATGGCCACAGTGTGCGCCATATCCGGCATCTAAGGGGGCCCGGAATGCCATTGGTACTGATTCTCGATCAGGACGCCCAGCGTGCGTCCCATATATCGGATATTCTCCATTCGATCGACCAGCACCTGACCATCGAGGTTTTCCAGAAGGCCGAGGCCGGACTGGCCTGGCTGCACTGGCACGGCGCCGACATGATCATCGCCGATTCACGGCTGCAGGGCGCCGAGGAACATGTGCTCATCCAGCGCATACGGGACCTGCCCAAGGGCGGTGAGATGCCCCTGCTGATGCTCACCGATCGCGACGACCATCCGGGTCGCCAGCGGGTACTGGAGTCCGGTGCCACGGATTTTCTCGCCAAGCCCGTGGACCGGCACGAATGCCTGGCCCGTTGTCGCAACCTGCTCACCCAGCGCAGCCAGGCCAAGATCATCCAGGAACGCGCCCGCTGGCTGGAAAAGCGCGTGGCCGAAGCCACGGCGGAGATCCGCGTACGCGAACACGAGACCCTGCTGCGCCTGGCCAAGGCCGGCGAGTACCGCGACGAGGAAACCGGCAATCACATCATCCGCATGGCCAAGTATTCGCGGCTCATCGCCGAGGAACTTGGGCTTTCCCGGGCCGAGTGTGACTGTATCGAACTGGCCGCGCCCATGCATGACATCGGCAAGATCGGGATTCCCGACCACATCCTGCTCAAGCCCGGGCGACTCACCCATGATGAAATGGAACTGATGAAAAACCATGCCCGCATCGGGTACGAGATCCTCAAGGACAGTCCGTCCCAGTATCTGCAGATGGGCGCCATCATCGCCCTGCATCACCATGAAAAATTCAACGGCACCGGCTATCCCCAGGGCCTGGCGGGAGAGGAGATCCCCCTGGCCGCCCGCATCGTCGCCATCGCCGATGCCTATGATGCCCTGACCTCGGAACGCCCCTACAAGTCCGTGTGGACCCCACAACAGGCCATACACTATCTCAATGCCCAGAAGGGCATGCATTTCGACCCGCACTGCCTCGAGGCCTTCAATGCCCGCCTGGATCAGATCAACCGCATCCAGCACATGCTGGCGGACCAGCCCACCCTGCACCGCCAGCATCAGGGTTACTGACTACCCTCCCTGTAGGAGCGGCCTCTGGCCGCGAACCGTTCCAGGCAGGCAACGTGGGTACTGGCGCCAGCCTGGCGACCGGCACCCCGTTACGTGACACGCTGTGAATACATCCCTGTACGCTCGACGGCCGCATCCCTGCGGCCGACGGTCCCGTAACGGGGTGCCGGCCACCAGGCTTACCAGGTTCTGCCGGTTCGCGGCCAGAGGCCGCTCCTACGGGGCCCGCAAAGTGCGCTACAAGGCAAGGCCGAATTCGCTACACTAGGCGCCATGACCACATACCAGAACAGCGCTGATTTCCGGCACGACCAGGCGGGATGCCTGGGCGTGCTCGTCACCAACCTCGGCACCCCCGATGCCCCTACGCCGAAGGCACTGCGCCGCTACCTGGCCGAGTTCCTGTGGGATCCGCGCGTGGTGGAGATGCCGCGCCCCCTGTGGTGGCTGATCCTGCACGGGGTCATCCTGCGCTTCCGCCCCGCGCGCGCCGCGCGTGCCTACCAGACGGTGTGGAGCGAGGCCGGTTCGCCGTTACTGCAATTCTCGCGTCAGCAGGAGGCCGCCCTGCGCGCGAGCCTGCAACATGCCCTGCCCGGACCGGTACAGGTGGCCCTGGGCATGCGCTATGGCAATCCATCCATTGAACAGGGCCTGGAGGAACTGCGCCAGGCGGGTGCCCGCCGCATCCTGGTGTTACCCCTCTATCCCCAGTACTCGGCCACCACCAGCGCCTCCACCCTGGACGCCGTGAGCGCCGTACTGCGCCGCTGGCGCTGGGTACCGGACCTGCGTTTCGTCTCCCACTACCCCGATGACCCCGGCTATATCCAGGCACTCGCCAACAGCATTCGCGAGCATCGGGCCGCCCATGGTGACGCCGACCAATTGCTGTTCTCGTTTCACGGCATCCCCAAGCGCTACCTGCTCAATGGGGATCCCTACCATTGTGAATGCCACAAGACCGCGCGCCTGGTGGCGGAAGCACTCGGCCTCGAAAGCGATCGACACCAACTGGTGTTCCAGTCCCGTTTCGGCCGCGAGGAATGGCTGCAACCCTACTGTGACAAGACCTTGCAGGCCCTGCCTGGTCAAGGAGTGAAATCGGTGCAGGTGGTGTGTCCCGGCTTTTCCGCCGATTGCCTCGAAACCCTGGAGGAGATCGCCGAGCAAAACCGTGAATTGTTCCTGCAGGCCGGCGGCGAGCGCTTCGAATACATCCCCGCCCTGAATGCCCGCGAGGATCATATCCAGGCCCTGACGCGCCTGATCCTGCGGCACGCCCAGGGCTGGCCCGAATCGGCCTCCGACTGGGATGCCGCCCGGCTTGCCCGCGAATCCCAGGAGACCCTGGCCCGGGCCCGGGCCCTCGGTGCCGAGCGCTGAAACCATGGGCGATCCATCCCCCAGACCTCTCGTGGGGGTGAGCAGTTGCCTGCTCGGAGAGCGGGTACGCTACGACGGGGGCCACAAACGGGAGGTATTCGTGGTGGAGGATCTGGCAGCCCGCTTCGAGCTGCTGCCCATTTGTCCGGAAATGGCCATCGGCATGGGCGTGCCGCGCCCGCCACTCCAGCTGGTACTGGAAGCCGATGGCATCCACGCCCGGGGCGTGCACGACCCCGACCTGGATGTGACCGACCGGCTGCTGGTGTTCGCCCGCGAGACCCTCCCCGGGCTGTCCCGCCTATGCGGCTATGTGTTCAAGGCCCGTTCACCCAGTTGCGGGGTCGGCAGCACCCCGGTGCTGGTCCCCGGCCATCCGTCGCGTGAGGACAGCGGCCTGTTTGCCGCGGCCCTGCAAACCGCCTTTCCCCTCCTGCCCGTGGAGCAGGAAGACCGCCTGCGCGATCCTGTTTTGCGGGATCGGTTCGTGGAACGGGTGTACCAGCACTCGCGGTTGCGTGACCAGGAACGGGGTTCCGGCATAAACCCATGAATTCAGAATGGCTTTTCCATGCCGCGCGCGGGCGGCATGGGCCTGCGCATTGACTATACTTATTTTTACAGCCGTACATAATAAGTATCCGCATCACACGGGAGAATGGCCGTGACACCAACACGCTGCCAGGAAATCATCGAGGCCATCGGACAGGCGGGGGATGTAGAAGCCATACACGGGGTATGCGCCGATCTCACCCGCGAATGCGGCTTCGAGCAGTTCATCTACGCCGCCAGCGTACCCACCTCCTTCGTGAAACCGTCGCTGATCATCATCAGCGGCTATGCCCGGGAATGGCGTGAGCATTACAACAACCAGCACTACATGGGTGTGGACCCCACGGTGGCCTGGTGTGCCCACAACATACTGCCCCTGAACTGGGTACACCTGGAAGCGGATGCCCATGGCAACCCGCAACTTAACCAATTCATGAGCGACGCCCGGGATTTCGGCCTCAGCAGCGGCGTAAGTTTCCCCATCCATACGGCGCAGGGCGATTCGGCCATGCTGAGCCTGGCCAGTCCCGAGCAGCATGGCAAGGCGCAGCCACGCATCGTCGAGGCCATGCCCTATGGCCAGCTGTTTACCGCCTACCTTCATGAAACGGTACGTCGCGTCTTCGCCGACCAGATGCTGCCGGTCTCCCGCGCGGACCTGACCCCACGGGAACAGGAATGCCTGCTCTGGGTCACGGAGGGGAAGACCACCTGGGAAACCTCGCAGATCCTCAACATCTCCGAACGCACCGTGACCTTTCACCTGCAGAACACCGTCGAGAAGCTCGGCGTGGTCAACCGCCAGCAGGCCGTGGCCCGCGCCGTGGCGATGGGCATCATCCGTCCGCAATACAATTGATGAGGCAAGCCAGGTGATGCTGTATACCTGGCCCCAACCACAAAGAAACCCCGCCCCGCCAACTGTAGGATCCTACAGTTACCCTGCACCCCCCCTTCGTCGTGTACTGGCCCCCTATCCTACTGGAGGGTACAACGATGAGTCAGATACTGATGGCAGGTGGCGATCAACCCGGTTTCGATCCCGCAACCCTGGAACACATGTTCGCGTTCCGACACCACATCTTCCATGATCGGCTGGGTTGGGATGTCACCAGCGATCGCGGACTGGAATACGATCATTTCGACCAGCTCGACCCGGTGTATTTGCTGGCCCGTGACGGCAAACAGCGCGTCGAAGGCTGCTGGCGTATCCTGCCCACCACCGGGCCCTACATGCTGCGGGACACCTTCCCTCAACTGCTCGGTGACACGCCAGCGCCCTGCGCAGCCAGCGTCTGGGAGTTGAGCCGTTTCGCCGTGGAACCGGGTGACAGCGGATGCAGCCAGGCCCGTCTCAACCAGGTGGCCATGGATATGATGCGGCGTGCCTACGACTTCGCGATCGAGCATCACATCAGCCACTACGTCACCGTAACCAGTGTCGCCCTGGAGCGGCTCATGAAGGCCGGTGGCATTCCCTTGTTACGACTTGGCGATGGAAAGGCCCAGCGCATCGGAAAGGTGCTTACCGTAGCCTGCTGGATCGCCATCGACGAGACCCTGCACCAGGCGCTCTACCCTGCACAGGAAGTCGCCGGAACACGGCACGCGGCATGAAGGTCCTGGTCCTTGGCAACCTCGAGCAGGCGCGCGCCCTGCTCGAACCGGAAAGCAAAGAGGCGCGCACGGTTTTCCATTGCAGAAAGGATATCCGGGTCACCCGATCGTTCAGCCCGATCGACCCGCCCGACTGGATCCTCATTGAAGAGAAGGTAATGCCAGGGAAAGGCATACCACTGCTCCAGTCCCTTTTGGCAATGGACTTTTATACCCAGCCTCACCCCGCTTGCACCACCTGCCGCCTGGAGCGGGACCAACGGGGCCAGGTACGGCTGCATTGCGGCCTGCGTCAGCAGCACCACACTCCGTCACCTGCCAGGCGCGGCGGTGACCCCCTGCAGGGGGAAGCCGCCATCTGCTTCGAGTACCAGGCGCCCCTGCGGCGGACTGGAAATTGATCGGCGCTGACATGAAATGAAACCGGAACCCACCCAGGAGAACAGCATCAAGGATCAGGATAGGGACATCGGGGAGATCCTGCAGAGAATCCTGGCACCCCGCAGCAATGATGCAGAAGCCGTACCGGATCTTGCCATTGGCGGGGATATCCAGTCATGCGACCAGGCCGGCTTTGGCGCACGCCTCCAGCAAGCCCTGTTTCGGGCGGATCGCATGCAACAGTCCTTCGTACTGGTACTGCTGCGAGTACACATCAACCCGCCCATCCCGGGATGCGCAACACTGGCCCTGCAGCGCATTCGCGCCAACCTGCGCAAGAGTGATTCACTATTGCAATACAGCGAGGAACATTTTGCCATATTGCTGGACGGCATCCTGGACCCGAACTCGATCAGCTTTGCCGTGGAGAAGATCATCCAAGGTCTGCAGCCGGAGTTTCCACGCAGGAAAGGACATATACAGATCGATGTGCGCGCGGGAATCAGCGTCTTTCCCGAGGACGGGTATCTTGCCGAATCACTGTGGGCAGCGGCGGAATCCGCTCTGCTGGACACCACCGTAGACGGAAGAAACCGGGTGCGTTTCGCCAGTGCGCGGCGAGACCACTATGCCCGCGAACGACTGGAACTCTGCACCGCCCTGTATCACGGCTTGCGCAACCGGGAATTCGAAATCCATTATCAGCCCATAGTCGATACCCAGTCAGGAAGCGTGCGCAATGTGGAACTGCTACTACGGTGGAGACATCCGAAACGCGGCGTGCAGCCAACAGAGCGCTTCCTGTGGTTGCTGGAGGAAACCGGGATCATCGTCCCCGTGGGTGAATGGTTGTTGGACACGGCCTTGCGCCAGGTCAGGAAACTGCGTCAGGCGGGTCACAAGGATATTCGCTTGAGCATCAACCTGTCCGGGCAACAGATTCTCGAAGCGGGGTTTATCGAAAAACTGGAATGGATGCTGAACGACAAGGGCCTGGAACCGGATATGCTCGAGCTCGAATGCAAGGAAACAGTGCTGATGCGCAACCTGGATGCCATGCGGGAGACCCTGTTACGCCTGAAGGAACTTTCCATACCCCTTTGCGTCGATCGCTTCAGTGGAAACAATCACGCACTGTCGGAACTCATGCACCTGCCGCTGGGTGGGCTGAAGATCGACCGCAAGCTGATCCGCCGACTGCCTTTCGACCGTACCAGCATGGCCATCACCGGCGGCATACTCGCCTTCACGAACTGTATGGGTATTCGCGCCAGCGCCTGTGGCGTGGAGAACATGGGTCAGCTGAAATTCCTGCGCGAACATTCCTGCCAGCTGGCGCAGGGCAACCTCATCGCCCGCCCCATGCGCTTCAACGAACTGGAACAATGGCTGCCGAACTAGGTGCAATGGCTCAGGTTTTCCGTTTCTCCACCTGACTCTCGTAGGCCTGCTGCTTGGCGTTCAGACGACGCAGGAATTCCTTCATGATGGCGCGGTACAGGTCCTGCTTCAGCGCGCAATCCTCGACCTCGGAATCCAGGCTGGGATTGTCATTGATCTCGATGACGTAGAGATCCTGCCCGCTCTGCTTGATATCCACGCCATACAAGCCGTCACCGATCAGGTTGGCGGCACGCTCCGCCAGGTTCAGAACAGCGGGATCCACCTCTTCCAGCGGCAGGCACTTGAAACCGCCCTGGGAAAAACCGCCTGAAGCATTGTGGTGGACGATCTGCCAGTGTTTCTTGGACATGAAGTACTGGCAGGCATAGAGCGGCTTGCGGTTGAGCAAGCCCACGCGCCAGTCGAATTCCGTGTAGAGATACTCCTGGGCCAGCACCAACTCGGAGGACTGGAACAACAACTGGCTGATCTCGTGCATCTGGACGCGGTTTTCCGCCTTGAACACCCCTCGCGAAAAGGATCCATCCGGAACCTTGAGCACCATGGGATACCCGATACCTTCTTCCGCCGCGGCCAGATCACCCCTGCCCACGATCACGGTTTTCGGCGCCGGCACCCGGTTGGCCTTGAGTACTTCCGCCAGGTAGACTTTGTTGGTACACAGCTGAATGGAACGGGGATCATCGATGACGATCATGCCCTCGCTTTCCGCCTTCTTGGCAAAACGGTAGGTATAGTGGTTGATACGCGTGGTATCCCGGATAAACAAGGCATCGTATTCCGCCAGCCGGGCATAGTCCTTGCGCTGGATCAGATCCACTTCTATGCCCAATTCGGCGCCGGCCTTGGCGAAATTGGCCAGCGCCTTGGCATCGGAAGGTGGCAGCGGGTCAGCGGGATCATGGAGGATCGCCAGGTCGTAGCGGGCCGGTTTGCGCGTCTTGGCGGGCCGCTTGCGTCGCTTGATATAGTTCGATAGCGCCTCGCGGAACTGCACCAGGGCGTCCTCATCCAGGCGATGAATGGGCAGGGGCTTGATGGAATTGATATGCCAGCCGCCTTGCAGGCGAAACCGCACCCGCAACAGCGGGCAGGGAAAGAACTCGAAGATCTGCCGGGCAAGGTCTCGCAGACTTTCATAACGGCAACGCCCCAGCATGATATCCATCTCGAATTCGTCGGCTCCACCATCCAGGCTGTGCTTGCGAAAACCCCGACGCACCTGTTCCTCGAGATTGATGGCATCCAGGCTGTACATGGACTTGCTGCTCAGATCGAGCATGCATTTCACCGAAGGAATGACCCGATGTCGACGCGCCTCCGCCAGCAGGGAGCAGTAGTACCCCACGCTCAGGTAGCGATAGCTGCGGCAGAGGTTGATAACCAGGATATTCTTCTGAGTGAGATATTCCTCTGAAGTCAGGTAGTCATCCACGTGGACCACGGTGTAGGGAAGATCACCCGCGGGCCAGTCCTCCAGGTTTTCCACCACGATGATTTGTCGTGTCATTGTCTTCGATTTCCTTTGCCATTGGCAGCGCCCAGGCGCGCCGGCCGGGTCTGTCCAGGGTGGCGAATAATCAGGGCGGCGCGCTGTCCATACTTCCCATAGCGGGCGATACGCTGGAAATCCTTCTGCAGGATCGGCATGTTGATGCAATCCGCCTGTACCTTGTGTTTTTCCACGTCCACATAGGGATCATGCACATAGATGAAACGATCATCAAAACCGGTCACCACCACCCAGTGTGGAAATTTTTCCTTGTAGATACGATAGGAGCTGATCAGCACAATGGGCACCCCTCCCTGATCGAAGGCGGCACGGATATCGTTCACATCCACCTTCCGGTAATGCACCGGGATGTCACGCTCGCGCATCTCGTCCAGGAAATCCTTCTCCACAAGGCGCATGACCTCCTTTTTTTCGGCACTACGCACCGAGTCCACCAGCAGCTCGGTGGCGTCATTCACGAAGACTTCCGCCTCGAAGCCCCGGTGCACGGCCGCCAGCGCCATGCCGTAGGGGCTGGTGCCGCCATGCCCCGAGGTCATGAACACCGTGGTGGATTCGCGCCAGATGCGGATCTCCTGGGTGCGGTCCAGCACCACGGCGGGTTCCAGGGCCTTCATGGCCATCATCAACGCGGCGGGGCCACAGGTGAATTCCAGTGTCTGCTGATAATAAGGCACCAGTGCCAGATCCGCATTGAGATTGCTGACCAGGCGCCTTTCATAGCGAAAGGCGTCCATGTGGTCTTCATAATAGTCGTCGTATTCCCCGAAGCGCCGGTAGCCTGCCTGCTCGAACAGGGCGATTGAGGCGGCGTTGTCCTTACGCACCTCGAGCCGGATATAGACGCTGTCCCGTTCCCGGGCCGCTTCCTCGGCCGCCGCCACCAGGGCCTTGCCGATGTCGCGCCCGCGAAACCGCGGCGATACCGCGATGGAGTACAGGCGCGCCAGCGAGGTGCCGGCATTGAACAACAGCATGACATAGCCGGCGATCTCCCCCTCCCGCTCATCCACGAAGGTGATGGCGTTGGCCTTGGTGAGCAGGTAGCGAAAGGAACGCTGGGAGAGCCGGTCGACGCTGAAGCATTCCTCCTCCAGCCGCAGCAGCGACCTGATGTCCTCGGGGGTGGCCTGTCTGATCATAATGCTGCCTGGATCCTGCCGGCGGGTGAGGAGGGAGCGTAGCACGGTCGCCAGGAGAATCCGCGCGCGCTTTCATGACCAATATTTTCGATCCATAATAGGGTCTGGTATAGGATATCAGATCATCCAGAGGGGCAGACAACGCTGCTGCCCGCAAGAGCGGGGCATCAGAAAAAAACAATGGATACAGGATTACTCAAGGCGTTCCTGGAAGTGCAACGCACCCGCCATTTCGGCCGTGCGGCCGCCAACCTGTTCCTGAGCCAGTCCACGGTGAGCGCCCGCATCCGCCAGCTGGAGGAGGAACTGGGTACCCACCTGTTCATCCGCCAGCGCAAACATATCGAACTGACCCCGGCGGGACGCAAGTTCCTGGCCTTTGCCGAAAACATGATCAACACCTGGAACCGCGCCCAACAGGAGATTTCCGTACCGGAAGGCATGCACTCGCTGCTGGCCATTGCCGCCCTGCCCAGCCTCTGGGATGCCTTCCTGGAGGACTGGCTGCGACAACTGCCGGCCCTGTTGCCCGAGCTGGCCCTGCGGGCGGATGCGGGGGATACGGACTCCCTGCTTCGCCAGCTGCAGGAAGGCACCCTGGACCTCGCCCTGCTGTTCGATCCACCGGAGACCGCTCGCTTCCAGTTGCGGGAGCTGGCCCCCTTGCCCCTGGTACTGGTCTCGACCCAGGCCGGTCAGACCAGCCACGAGGCCATGCGCACGGGCTATGTATGGGTGGATTGGGGGACTTCCTTCGCCGGACTCCATGCCCGCCGCTTTCCCGACCTGCCCGCCCCGCGCCTGCGGGTAAGCGTGGGACGACTGGCCCTCGGCTATATCCTGGAGAACGGGGGTGCCGCCTACCTGCCCGAACCCATGGTGCGGGGAGAATTGGGTCGGCGATTGTTTCCGGTGGAGGATACGCCCATCATCCGCAAGGAGACGTACGCGGTGTATGCCCGGTCCACGGACCGGGAGGACGTGATAGAACGGGTAATCGACTCCCTGCCGGTCGGCGGGAGCTATTGATCGAAGCCGGTACGTAGCAGTCGCGCCAGCTCCTGCTCCTCCCGGAGTTGCTCAAGGCGTCGGCGCGCCTTCATACGGTAGCCATAGTCCTTGCGGTCGACTGCATCCGCGCCGCCGCCAAAGTCGTTTGCGCGGGCATCCGCCTCGTCCTGCAGCACCAGAGTGCCGGCATCGTCATCGTAGTTTTCTTCACTTGCGTGCATATCGTCGGGAAACCCCATGGGTGAACATCATGGGCGCGATTCATACCCGAACAGGCAGGCCAGGTAAAACGATTAAAATCGATCGTCAGCAACGGGGATTTCGATCGATGACGGATTTACTCATGGGCGATGGGCTTGTCGGTGAACAGGTAATCCTTCAGCTCGGAATCGAAGCGCGAATCGTGGCGGCGGATCCATTCCAGCACCATGGCCGCATGCTCCTTCTCCTCGTCACGGTTATGGGCAAGAATGGCCTTCAGTTCGGCATCCTTGCAGGCATCAACCCGCTGGTTGTACCAATCCACCGCTTCGAGTTCTTCCATCAGGGAGGTGAGGGCCCGGTGCATGTCGCGAGTATCCTCGGACAGTTCCTCGAGCGGTTCGTGGTAGCCTTCGTTTGCCATGATGATTTCCTTGTGTTCGTTGGGCGTAGCAGCCTGGGGAATGGGTCAAGACTACTGTAATCGCCCGCGCAAGAAAACCGATCGGGGAAAGGGGTCAGGATGCCGCCTCGGCGGACAGGACACAATCGATGCCGGCCACCTGGTTGCGGCCACGGTGCTTGGCCTGGTAGAGCATCTTGTCCGCAGCCGCCACCAACGCCGGGGGCTGGTTGGACGCGCTCGCGTAAGTGGCCGCCACCCCCAGGCTGATGGTCACCACGTCGCCCGCCTCGGAACAGGCATGGGGGATGCGCATGGCCTCCACGGCCTGGCGCAGGCGCTCCGCCACCCGACGGGCACCCTCCAGATCCGTGGCCGACAGCACCACCACGAATTCCTCGCCTCCATAGCGGGCCAGGGTATCGGTCAGGCGCGGTAATTCCTGCTGCAGGGTCTGCGCAACCCGTTTGAGGCAGTCATCCCCCGCCAGGTGTCCATAGTGGTCGTTGAAGGGCTTGAAGCAATCGATGTCCAGCATCACCAGCGCCAGCGGGCTGCGGGTACGCCGGGAATGGGCCCAGGCCTCATGGATCAGCTCGTCGAAACGCCGCCGGTTGGCCACCTCGGTAAGACCGTCGATGTTGGACATGCGCAGCAATTCGAAATTTTTCTGTTCCAGCTCGCGCTGGCTTTCCCGCAAGGCGCGGTAGGCCTCGTCACGCTGCACGCGGGCCAGGTAGGCGCGGGAATGGTAGAGAATCCGGGCGTTGAGTTCTTCACGGTCCGGCAGTTTGATGAGGTAATCATTGGCCCCGGCGGCAAAGGCCTCGGCCTTGATGTGGGGATCTTCCTTGGTGGACAGCACGATGATGGGCACGTGACGGGTACCGGCATTACCCCGGAAGGCGCGCACCACATCCAGGCCGTTCACGCCGGGCATGAGCAGGTCCAGCAGGATCACCGTGGGACGGATCGCGCCGGCCACTGCCAGGGCTTCATGGGGATTCTGGCAATAATGGAAATCCATCTGCGGCGAATCCAGCAGATCGCGACGGATGCGCTCGGCCACAATGGCCTGGTCATCCACCAACATCACCATAAGTCCCTGATCATCAGGGGAAGCTACGGTTTCCTCATGCATCGAAAGCTCTCCCTTGCACGCTGCCCTGTCTGGCCGTCGAAGGATCGGCCCACCCCAATGGGGGGATTGAAACCCGGTTGTGGCAGCCCCATGGTAGTATTTGGCAAATCTCTGATAAAAAAGCGATTATGATTCCCTCACCCGTACCAGGCCGGGTCCTTCCCTGCCATGGTTTCGGGGTTGTGTCGACAACCGATTGATCAGGTTGACAACATGATAGCGGCCGCGGGGCTCCGGAGTTGAGAATCCCGGCCTGGTGACAGGAGCAGTGCATGACACAGGAAGACCTCGCCCCCATCCTCCCGGCCACGCAGGGTATGGACCTGCCGTTGCCCGGCAGCGTCGCCCGCCCCGACTATGCGCCGGGCGAACGGGAGGAGCTGGTCGCGCGCATCAAGGACCTGCTGCGGGAAAAGGACGCCGTACTGGTGGCCCATTACTACACGGACGAGGACCTGCAGGCCATCGCCGACGAGACCGGCGGCTATGTCTCCGATTCCCTGGACATGGCCCGTTTCGGGAACGAGCACCCCGCCTCCACCCTGGTGGTGGCAGGGGTGCGGTTCATGGGCGAGACCGCCAAGATCCTCAACCCGGAAAAGCGCGTACTCATGCCCACCCTGGAGGCCGAGTGTTCCCTGGACCTGGCCTGCCCGGCGGAGCAGTTCATCCCCTTCTGCGACCAGCATCCGGACCGCACCGTGGTGGTGTACGCCAACACCAGCGCCGAGGTGAAGGCGCGCGCCGACTGGGTGGTCACCTCCAGCATCGCCGTGGACCTGGTGCGCCACCTGCATGAGCGGGGCGAGAAGATCCTGTGGGCCCCGGACCGCCATCTGGGCCGCTACATCCAGCAGGAAACCGGCGCCGACATGCTGATCTGGCCCGGCGCCTGCATCGTGCACGAGGCCTTCCGCGCCGATGCCCTGCTGCGTCTCAAGGAAAAGCATCCCGAGGCGGCGGTGCTGGTGCATCCCGAATCCCCCGAGGCCGTAATCGACATGGCCGACCGGGTGGGCTCCACCACCCAGATCATCCAGGCCGCGCGGGACATGCCCCACAAGACCTTTATTGTCGCCACCGACAACGGCATCCTCTACAAGATGCGTCAGGCGGCACCGGACAAGACCTTCCTGGAGGCCCCCACCATGGGGGTCGGCGCCACCTGCGTATCCTGTGCCCACTGCCCCTGGATGGCCATGAACAGCCTGCGCAACCTGGCGGAGGTGCTGGAAACGGGCGCCAACGAGATCCATGTGGACGAAGCCGTGCGCGTCAAGGCCCTGAAGGCCACCCAGCGCATGCTGGATTTCGGACGCAGCCGCCGCGCCACGGGTACGCCGGCCGACTGACGGCCCGTGAAACCGCCCTTCCCGACCAACCTGCCGTTCACCCCGGCGATTCGCGGGCGGAGCCCGCTCCTACGGCCGTGAAACTCCCGTCCCTGGCGGACTGGCCCACCACGACCGTCGCGGCCCGTGCGCTGCAACAAGCCCTGGCACCCGGGGTGGAACGTCGCAACCGGCTGCCGGACAGGATCCGACTGGTGGCCGGCGTGGATGTGGGCTTCGAGGAGGCAGGCCGGGTCACCCGTGCCGCCGTCGCGGTGTTGCGCTTTCCGGAGCTGGAGCTGGTCACACAGGCCGTGCACCGCGAGGCCACGCGCTTCCCCTACGTCCCCGGGTATCTTTCCTTTCGCGAGATCCCCGCCATCCTGGGTGCATTGGCGACACTCACCACCCTTCCCGACCTGCTGCTCTGCGACGGCCAGGGCCTGGCCCACCCGCGCCGTTTCGGTATCGCCAGTCACCTGGGCCTGCTCACGGACCTGCCCAGCATCGGCGTGGCCAAGTCCCGTCTGATCGGCCGCCACGGCGACCTGCCGCCCGAGCGGGGCGCCTGCGTGGCGTTGCTCGACGGCGAGGAAGTCATCGGCGCCGTTCTGCGCACCCGCCAGGCCGTGCAGCCACTGTATGTCTCCATCGGCCACCGCATCAATCTGGCCACGGCGGTCGACTTCGTACTGCGCTGCGCCCCCCGCTATCGACTCCCGGAAACCACTCGCCAGGCCCACCGCCTGGCCTCGGGCGAACCCGGCGGCCAAAACCGGTAGAATGGCACCAAATCCTTCTCTGGCGGCCCTGGACAAGACAGCCGTCGAATCCTGATTTGGAGTGCTGTGCATGGACAAACACGTCGACGTCGCCATCATCGGAGCCGGCAGCGCCGGTCTCTACGCCCTTTCCCAGGTGCGCCAGGCCACGGACCGCTATGTGCTCATCGACGGCGGCGAACTGGGCACCACCTGCGCACGGGTCGGCTGCATGCCCTCCAAGGCCGCCATCCAGGTGGGCGAGGATTTCCATCGCCGCGGCCTGTTCGAGCGTATGGGCATCGAGGGCGGCGAGGCGCTGAGCCTGAACGGGCCGGAAGCCCTCGAACACGTGCGTGACCTGCGCGATGTATTCGTGGACAAGGTGCTGAGCAACAGCACCGACAACATGGACGAGGAATTCCTGGCCGAACAGGCCCGCTTTCTGTCCCCCACGGAACTGCAGGTGGGCGAAGACCGCATACAGGCCAAGGCCGTGGTGATCGCCACCGGTTCAAGACCCGTTGTACCGAAGGCCTGGGAGGCCTTCGGCGACCGCATCCTGACCACCGACGACCTGTTCGAGCTGGAGGAACTGCCCGCCTCCATGGCGGTCATCGGCCTCGGCACCATCGGCCTGGAGATGGGCCAGGCCCTGGCGCGCATGGGCGTGGAGGTCACCGGCATCGACCAGCTCGATCATATCGCCGGCCTGCAGGACCCGGAGGTGCGCCAGGTGGCCGTCGATATCCTCGGCAAGGAATTCCCTCTCTGGTTGGGCCAGACCGCCGACATCCGCGAAGAGGATGGTCGCCTGCGCGTGACGGCGGGTGAGCAGTCGGTGCTGGTGGACCGGGTGCTGGCGGCCATGGGACGTCGGCCCAACGTGGAAGGCCTGGGCCTGGAGACGCTCGGCGTCCCCCTGGATGAGCGCGGGCTTCCGGCCTTCGATACTCACAGCATGCAGGTGGGCGAGCTGCCCGTGTTCATCGCCGGTGATGTCACCGGTGAACGCGCCATCCTCCACGAGGCCGGTACCGAGGGCCGCATCGCCGGCTACAATGCTGTGCAGGAACGACCGCTGGCATTCAAGCGCCAGACCCCGCTGGCCATCAACTTCTGCGACCCCAACATCGCCGTGGTGGGCAGCGCCTGGAACGACCTGGACCCGGAACGCATCGCCATCGGCGAAGTCAAGCTCGGCCCCTTGGGTCGCGCCCTCATCATGGGCAAGAACAAGGGCATGATCCGCGTTTATGCGGACAAGGATGACGGCCGCCTGCTGGGCGCAAGCCTGGTCGCCCCCAAGGGCGAGAACCTCGCGCACCTGCTGGCCTGGTCCATCCAGCGGGGCCTCACGGTCTTCGACCTGCTGCGCATGCCCTTCTACCATCCCTCCATCGAGGAAGGTCTGCAGGCGGCCCTCTATGACCTGCGCGGCAAGATCGCCCGCCAGCCCGAGGGGCCCGTGGAACTGGAACGACTCTGACCATGACCCTCCCGGAACTGGCCCGTGCCCGTGACCTGGTCATCGGCATCGCCCGCGAGGAGCTTCCCCATCGCAGCCACATCCGCCGACGCCACAAGGCCGATGGCAGCATCATCACCGAGGCCGACCTGGTGATGCAGCAGCGCATCCGCGCCGCCCTGCAGGACGCGTGGCCACAATACGCCTTCCTAGGCGAGGAGATGCCTCGTGCCGAACAGGAACAGGCCCTGGGTGACCTGGACCAGGGGGTCTGGTGTCTCGACCCCCTGGATGGCACCAACAACTTCGCCAGCGGCATTCCCTACTATGCCGTATCGCTGGCCTTCCTGCGGCCGGACGGGGTGCAACTGGCCATCGTCTACGATCCCAGCCGCGAGGAATGCTTCAGCGCCCTGCGCGGTCATGGGGCATGGCTGAACGATCAGCCCCTGCAGGCGGACCCTGTCACGCTCACCCTGCGCGAGACCCTGGCGCTGGTGGACTTCAAGCGCCTGCCCGTCGACCTGGTGACGCGCCTGGCCCAACGTCCACCCTATGCCTCCCAGCGCAGCTTCGGTGCCGTGGCCCTGGACTGGTGCTGGCTGGCCTGCGGACGCGTGCACATCTACCTGCATGGCGGCCAGAAGCTGTGGGACTACGCCGCCGGCCACCTGATCCTGCAGGAGGCCGGCGGCCATTCCATCGCCCTGGATGGTCGACCGGTGTACCAGGCCAGTCTCCAGCCCCGTTCCGCCATTGCGGCCCTGGATGGCGCGCTGTTCGAGGCCTGGCGCGAATGGCTGGGCGTCACTGAGCAGTTGTCGGGCTGAAGCCCGACAACTGTCCGTATATAGCGCCGGGCGGTAAGAAAGGTCAGCGCCATGTTGGCCTGCTGGCCAAAGTGGCGGAAGCTGTTGTAGCTCTCCTCGTCCAGGGACCGGCCACTGGGATTGCGGTCGGCATAGAACAGTCCTATGACCTTGCCCTGGATCTCGATGGGCATGGCGAAGAAAGGCGCATCCTCGGTGATGGCCTGCACCGCCGGGGTCAGCAGGCGCTTGAGTTTCGTCTCCACGGGTGAACGCACCCAGAGAGCCGCGCCACTGTCCAGCACCTGGCTGAAGATGTTGGCCTTGAGCGGGCCGAGCTCGAAGTGAAACTTGCGGCGCATGAGGTCCGTGTCATGGCCCAGGGCGTAACGGGCCTTGAGGAAGCGCTGGTCGGCGCTGCGCATGGCGAACAGGGTGCGGTCCATGCCGATGCCCCGATAGATCCCCTCCAGCACCATTTCCAGCAGCATGTTCAGGTCCGGCCGGCTCTCCATGGACATGGAGATCTCGCGCAGGATCTGCAGTTGCAGACCAGGGTCGGGATCCAGGAAAGCCTTGTGTTCGGATTCCTCCTCCGCGGCCACCACCACCGGCGTCTTGCCCTTCTTTTTCGGCAGGGGGATCCGACAACCGGCCTTGCCGGCACCATAACCGGAGGCCACCTGGACGGCCTGCTCGGCATTGGCATGCACCATGTCCGTGAATTCCTTCACCGGCATGTACAGGGCCTCGGCGCTGCGCTCCAGCAATGGCTTCATGGCCGCATCCTCCCAGCCATGTTGTTCCGCGGCACGCGCGAGCTCCTGCGCCATCAGCACATTGCCACAGCGGGGATGCCTGTCCTGTTTGCCCTCCAGGGCCTGTTGCAGCAGATCACCGAGCTTCCACTCCCGGCTCAGGCTGGTGGTCAGTTCGTTGAGCGTGAACCCCAACACTTCGCGCTGCACCTGTTCCGGATCGCTGCCGGGACGCCGGGCCATGGCGGCCGCCAGCTGTTTGCCCAGCTCGCCGGAAAAGGTCCAGAAGGCCATATCCCCGAGCTGATACAACAGGGTGGCGATGAAAACCTCTTCGGGGGCCTTGTCACCACGTTGCACGGCGAAGGCGCGGGCCTGCACGGCGGCATGAAAGGAGCGCGCCATCTGGTCGAGCACCAGGTCCTTCTGCTGCCCCTTGAGCATGGATTCCACCACGGCGATGGACAGACAGATACTGCGTACCTCGTCGAAGCCGAGCAGCACCACGGCGCGACTGACGGTGCTGATACTGCGCCCGGTGACATTGAACAGGGGGCTGTTGGCGATGCGCAGCAGACGCGCCGTCAGGGCGGCGTCCTGCAATACCACCCGTGACAAGTCCGAGGCGGTACTGTCGCTGCGACTGGTGACCTTGCCGATGTCCTGGGCGGTCTTGGCGAAGATGGGCATGCCCTGCTCGCTGAGACGCACCACCCAGTCACCCAGGCTGCGGGTTTCGCGGGCCTCTTCGGGAATTTCCGATTCCGGGGTGGGTTCATCCACCGCGGGGTCTTCTGGCATCGAATTCATACTGCCTCGTGTTTTTCCCGTCAAAAAACCCAAAAACCCTTAAAGCGCCAAGGGCGTCAAGACCGCCAAGACGCCAAGAAAAAAATTAATAACATCACTTTATTGGTTTTGATGATAAGTCTTGGCGTCCTTGGCGTCCTTGGCGTCCTTGTGGTTCTTGTAGTTCAACAACAAATCCAGCCCGCAACCATTCCTTATTAGTCGGTTCGCCGGGAGTGAACTTGAGGCCGGCTTGGCAAGCGCATACTGAGCCAGTAGGCTGTGCATCCAAAACATTTTCCCGGATCGACCTATGTTGCCCGCCTTCTCCATCGCCCGCCTGCCGCGCATCGAATTCGGTGCCGGCGCCATCGACCGTCTCCCGGAACTGGCCGTGTCCTATGGCCGGCGCGCATTGCTGGTGCTGGGTGCGGCCTCCTTCCAGCGTATGCCGCAGTGGGAGCGACTGCAGGCCGGGCTGCGGGAAGCGGGTATGGAATGGCAGATCGCCCGGGTGGACGGCGAACCCTCGCCGGAACGGGTGGATGCGCTGGTGGCGGAATTCCGCGCCGCCAGCCACGACCTGGTCATCGGCATCGGCGGCGGCAGTGTGCTGGATGCCGCCAAGGCCATCGCCGGATTGTTGCGGGTACCCCATTCGGTCATGGATTTCCTCGAGGGCGTGGGGCCGGAACTGCCCTACCCGGGGCCGGCCCTGCCCTTCATCGCCGTACCCACCACCGCCGGCACCGGCAGTGAAGCGACCAGGAACGCGGTGCTCAGCCGTGCCGGTGCCGATGGCTTCAAGAAATCTTTTCGTGATGAACAACTGGTGCCCCGAGTGGCCCTGGTGGACCCGGACCTGCTCGCGGGCTGCCCCGCGGACCTGATCGCCGCCAACGGCATGGATGCCCTGACCCAGCTGCTGGAATCCTATGTCTCCCTGCGCGCCAACCCCTTCACTGATGCCCTGGCCTGGAGCGGCCTGGAGGCGGTACGTGACAGCCTGCTGGACTGGCACGCGGATCCGCAGGGCAACGGGGCGGCACGCAGCGGTATGGCCTACGGCGCCCTGCTGTCGGGCATCACCCTGGCCCAGGTGGGCCTGGGCTCGGTGCATGGCCTGGCCGCGCCCCTCGGGGCCTTCTTTCCCATCCCCCACGGCGTGGTGTGTGGCACCCTGGTGGCGGCCGCCACGCGCATGAACCTCGACGCCCTGCATGCGCGCGCGCCGGGACACCCGGCCCTGAGCAAGTATGCCCGCCTCGGTGAACTGTTCTGCCAGCGCAGTTTCTCGATGGAGACCGTGGCCCAGGAAGCCCTGGTGGAGCGCCTGGAAGACTGGACCCGCCGCCTGCAATTGCCCCGCCTCGGGGAATATGGCATCGGCGCCGGCGACCTGGACCACATCGCCGCCCATAGCCGCGGCAGCAGCATGAAGACCAATCCCATTGTGCTCACCGACGAGGAGCTGAAGGCCGTGCTGAGCGCGCGCCTCTGATCACCATGAAGCCCTATGCCGAATCCTGCGACCAGAATCGCGACCCCATCCTGGCCGTCCTGCGCGAGGAATTCACCGCCTGCCGCACCATTCTCGAAATCGGCAGCGGCACCGGCCAGCACGCGGTGTACTTCGCCCGCCATCTGCCCCACCTGGATTGGCAGACCAGCGACTGCCGCGAATACCACACCGGCATCCTGGCCTGGCTGGAAGAAGCGGGACTGCCCAACGTGCGGCCACCCCTGGCCCTCGATGTGCGCCGTAATGCCTGGCCCACGCAGGAGTTTGATGGCGTGTTCAGCGCCAATACCGTGCACATCATGGGTTGGGAGGAAGTGGAAGCCATGTTCGCGGGCATCGACCGGATACTGGCGGCACGGGGCCGATTCTGTCTCTATGGACCCTTCAACTACCAGGGACGCTACACCAGCGACAGTAACGAACGCTTCGACCAGTGGCTGAAGGCGCGGGACCCGCGCAGCGGAATCCGGAATTTCGAGGACCTGGATGCCCTGGCGCGAGCGGCCGGCATGCGCCTGTTGCAGGACCATGCCATGCCCGCCAACAATCGCACCCTGGTCTGGGAAAAAGACGGCTGACACCCGCGCAAGCGAATGTCAGCCGCAGGAGACAACCGTCTATTCTTCCAGCTGCCGGACGAACCAGGGCTGCAGCACCAGGGCGACGCCCAATGCCAGCAGGTGATCCCGGTATACGGCCAGGCCACTGAAATCCATACCGGCCAGGCCATTGAGACTGACCCAGCCCACTGCAACGAGGGCAACAATCCACTTGAACATGATATTTCTCCCTGACTTCCGATTTCGACGCTTGCAGTCTGATCGGGTGGAAGACAAATTTCCGTGACACATTTCGTCACCTGGACAAAACCAGGTCACATTTTTGGGAAATCAGGGGGTTCTGAAAGCGAAAATGGACCCTGAGGGTCCATCTGTGATGCCGTTCACACTTGCGCCACGGGGTGCACGGCCGCGGCTCTTTCGCCGTTGCCCGGCCTATTCGTCGGCCCAGGCCACGGTGTTGCCGTCCGTGCGTGTACTCACCCGGCGTCCATCCTGGCGTTCGATGATCTCCTGGATTGCCGGACGACTGAGAAAGTCCTCCAGGGAGATGCTGTCCAGGAAATCGTAAATGCGTTTGCTAAGGCCCATCCACAGTTCGTGGGTCAGGCAGCGCTCGCCCTTCTGGCAGTTTTCCTCGCCACTGCACATGGTCGCGTCCACCTTCTCATCCACGGCGCAGATGATCTGGGCGATGGAGATGTCACTCCTCGGCCTGGCAAGCCGATATCCACCGCCAGGGCCACGCACCCCCTTCACCAGGCCATTCTTGCGCAACTTGGCAAACAACTGCTCGAGGTAGGACAGGGAAATATCCTGGCAGCTGGAGATGTCCGCCAAGGTAACCGGACCTTTCCGGTCATGGATGGCAAGGTCCATCATGGCGGTGACGGCATACCGGCCTTTGGTGGAAAGTCGCATATTGGAGCCTCACTGGCTGGGCGGGGAAAGCAGGTGTCATCCCCTGTCGCGCTGGGTCCAGTGATACAGTAGCCGAGTATATCAGTCAAGTATTAGGGCAGGACTTGAGGGGGAATCCCGCCGCGAGACAAGCCCCCTTCAGGAGCCGCTGCCGGAGGGCTCCGGTACGCTACCGCACACGGCGGCCCAGACCTCCCCGGAGAGGGGCGGCAGGAAGGCATGGCCCTGGCGCAGGGAATAGGCCAGCCATTTTTGCAGGAAACGGTTGAATTGCCATTTACGATCCAGGGAGGTATCGCCACGGAAGCGATCAAAGTCCCGATTGCGCACGCCACGCCGCCGGCCACAGGCGATCACCTCCGCCAGCTGGGCATCATGGTAAATGCGGATCTGGATTTCCGGGGCCGGAAAACGCCCCTCCCCGTCCTCGAAATAATAGGTGAGACTGAGGGTGGTGGTGTACTTGCAGCGTTCGAGGATACACAGGTGCAGATCCAGGGCGCCCGGCAGGGAAGAGCAGGCCTGTGCCGGTACGGCATCCAGATCGGGGATCATACACCGCAGCTGCATATAGTTGCGTTCATACAGGTCCATGAGTCCCGGGAAACTGCGGGGCTCGGCGCTGCTGACGGCATGTCTCTGTTTCTGTCCGATCATGGTCGCATCATAACACGGCAAAATGGATTGACAGGGTAAAACCAGGGGCTGCATATGCAGCACAATGGCGTACAATGATAGCGTCCTTTCCAGTCGATACTTGACGCCAGGCAGCCCCAAAAAGACCAGACCGGTAACGAAATTGCAAGGTTGATTTTCCCCAATGTCCGTACTACACATCCAGACCGTGCCCTTCCCCGACCAGAAGCCCGGCACTTCCGGCCTGCGCAAGAAGGTAACCACCTTCCAGCAATCCCATTACCTTGCGAACTTCGTGCAGAGCATCTTTGACAGCCTGCAGGGCTTTGCCGGCCAGACCCTGGTCGTGGGCGGTGATGGCCGCTACTACAATCGCGAGGCAATCCAGATCATCTTGAAAATGGCCGCCGCCAATGACTTCGGCCGGGTCCTGGTGGGCCGGGACGGCATTCTGTCCACACCGGCCGCGTCCTGCGTCATCCGCAAGCATGGCGCCTTCGGCGGAATCATCCTGTCCGCCAGCCACAACCCGGCCGGCCCCGAGGGGGACTTCGGCATCAAGTACAACATCGGCAACGGCGGCCCGGCCCCGGAATCCGTTACCAATGCGATCCACGAGCACAGCCTGCGCATCCGGGAATACCGGGTGCTGGATGCGCCGGATATCGATCTGACGCGGGAAGCGACTCATTCCCTGGGCGGGATGCAGGTGGAGGTCATCGATCCCGTGACGGACTATGCCGCGCTGATGGAATCCCTGTTCGATTTCGAGGCCATCGGTTCCCTGTTGCGTTCCCGGGACTTCCGCATGCGCTTCGATGCCATGCATGCCGTCAACGGCCCTTACGCCCGGGCCATCCTCGAGCAGCGCCTGGGCGCACCGGCAGGCACGGTGATGAACGCGCAACCGCTGGAGGATTTCGGCGGTGGCCATCCCGACCCCAATCTCACCTATGCCGATACCCTGGTACGCGAGATGTACAGCGATGACGCCCCCAGCTTCGGTGCCGCTTCCGACGGCGACGGCGACCGCAACATGATCCTCGGGGATCATTTCTTCGTCACGCCCAGCGACAGCCTCGCGGTACTCGCCGCCAACGCCACCCTGGTACCGGGCTACCGACAAGGCCTCAAGGGTATTGCCCGCTCCATGCCCACCAGCCAGGCCGCCGACCGTGTGGCAGCCACCCTTGGCATCACCTGTCATGAAACCCCCACCGGCTGGAAATTCTTCGGCAACCTGCTCGATGCCGGTCTGGCCACCCTGTGCGGCGAGGAAAGCTTCGGTACCGGCTCCGATCACGTTCGCGAAAAGGATGGCCTGTGGACCGTCCTGTTCTGGCTCAATCTGCTGGCGGTGCGCCAACAGTCGGTAGCGGATATCGTACGGGATCACTGGGCACGGTATGGCCGCAACTACTACTCTCGCCATGACTACGAAGGCCTGGACCTCGCATGCGCGGACACCTTGATGACAGGCCTGCGTGCGACCATGGCCCGCCTGCCAGACAAGACCTTCGCTGGTTACCACGTGAAGTATGCCGATGATTTCCAGTACACCGATCCGGTCGACGGCAGCCTAAGCACCGGCCAGGGTATCCGCATCGCCTTCACGGACGGCTCGCGCATCGTCTACCGCCTGTCCGGCACCGGCACCGAGGGCGCCACGCTACGTGTCTACATCGAGCGCTACGAGGCGCTTCCCGAGCATCAGCAGCAGGATGCCCAGGATGCCCTGGCCGACCTGATCCGCATCGCCGACGAGATCGCCGGCATCCGGCGCCATACCGGTCGCGAGCGGCCGACGGTGATTACCTGATCAAATGAAACCGGATTAACCGCCAAGGCGCCAGGAACGCCAAGAAAACCTTGGTCAACCGCCAAGACGCCAAGACGCCAAGAATGGTTTTTTTAAAAATCCATCAGCGGATGTTTGTTGATGTTATACCTTGGCGCCTTGGCGTCTTGGCGGTTCGAATATGGTTCTTGGTATTCCTGGCGTCTTGGCGGTTAAAATATTCCTAACCCCCAGGAGAAACCCTATGCCCACACCGGATGACCGCTACCAGAAAGCCGTGGCCCTGATCGATGCCGCCAACCAGGAGGATCCCAACCAGGAGACCGCAGACGGCAAGACCTGGCCCAAGGAACTGCTCTACTCCCATCGCATGGCCGACATGCTGGAACGCTATGCACCGGAAGCGGACGATGCCATGAAGCTGGCGATCCGCGCCCAGCATATCCAGCGCTGGAAATCCGCGCGCAGCGACTATCCCATGACCCGTGAGGGCTACCTGAAGTGGCGCACCGACCTTTACAAGTTCCATGCCGAAACCGCCGGCGCCCTGCTCGCCGAGGCGGGTTACGGGGATGAGGACATCGAGCGAGTGAAGCAGGCGGTGGGCAAGAAGGCCATCAAGCGCAACCCGGACACCCAGTTGCTGGAGGATGTCACCGACCTGGTATTCATCGAACACTACATGCTCGCATTCGCAAGCAAGCATCCCGAGTACGACGAGGAGAAGTGGCTGGATATCATCCGCAAGACCTGGAAGAAGATGTCCGACCGTGCCCACCAGTTCGCCCTTTCGGGTGCTATCAAGCTGCCCGAACCGCTGGTTCCCCTGATCCAGAAGGCCATTGCCTAGGAGCCCCAGCGGTAGGCCCAGGTGCGACGCCCCGAATCGTAGGTGGTCCTGAAGATGTACAAGCCGTGGACCGGATCGTAGGCAAGCGCCTTGCCGTCCAGGGTGCCGATCTCCAGGTCAGGATTCGCGCTCTTCATGCGCCGTTCATGCCAGCGTTTTGCCAGGGGATCGAAAGCAAAAATCCTGCCCCCGCGCACCCCTCCCCCGATCAGGTGATTGGCCGCATCGTAGGCCCAGGCCTCGGTAACGGGTGCGCGCGGCAGTTCCAGATCGGCGAGACGCCGGATCGAGGAAGCCGCGGGATTCTCCCGGTCGAAATGCACTTCCCAGACACCCGGCGCGCGCGAGGTCAGGGCCATGGCATAGAAGCGGTCATTGGGGGGAAAGTAGACCAGTGACACCCCCTTGCCGGTGCGCAGGTCAGGTTCGTCGATGGCCACATGGGCGGTGTAACGGCCATCCACCGGATCGACCGAACCGATCCCCTCGCTATGGCTGACCAGCAGGATGCGGCCACTGACCGGGTCGGTCTCGGCACCGGTTTGAAAACCAACGGCGGGGGTGTCCGTAAAACGCCAGCGCCTCGTATCCGGTTGGTAGGCGGCAAAGGTGCCGCGCGCGATCACATAGGGTGAGGCATCGTCGTCCGAGACGGGAGGCAGTTGGTTACAGCCACGACCACGCCCCTGCATCCTGGCCAGCATCCATAACTCGCTCGGGCGACCCGCCATGGCCAACAGATCATAGCTGTGCCGGCTGATGGGATGTCCAGACGAGACCCACAGGGCCCGCTCCCGGTCGACATTGTCGAGGGTGCGGTCCTTGCAGGGTGTCGGCGGGTAGGCCGATGTCCAACGCAGGGTGGAGAAATCGAATTCCTCCACATCATCGCGGTAGGTGGCGGCATGGCCGCCACCGAACAGCAGTATCCGGTGGCGCTCGTCATCGTAGACCATCCCGCTATAGGCCGTATTCGTGGCGCAAATGGGCCAGGGCTCGCATTGGTAGGCGCCCAGGTCGAAGGCAACCTGATCGGGGATCGAGGCGAGCACGGGATTCCGCTCGGGGACATGGGTGGGCGCAGCATCTCCGGCCGCCAACGCTCCGATAGCGCTCAGCAGGAAACCCATCACCCAGCACCACGGCCGCCCCATATCGCTCCCATTCGCTCAGTCCACGCGGCGGTCCATGCCACACAACCCGAGTATAGTGGCTCCTGGCCGGGCACACAGACAGGACTCAGCGTCTCCGCCCCGAAGCGTGCAGGATACCGGTGGCGATCTCCTCCACCGACATACTGGTGGAGTCGAGCCAGGGGATCCCCTCGCGCTGGAACAGTGCCTGCAACTGGCGCAACTCATAGCGGCACTGGGCCAGGGAGGCATAGCGACTGTCGGGCAGGCGCTGGCTGCGGATGCGGTGCAGGCGATCGGCATCGATCAGCAGGCCGAACAGGCGTGACCGATGCGAGACCAGGGTCGGCGGCAGGCGCAGGTGTTCCAGGTCTTCCTCGGTAATGGGGTAGTTGGCGGCACGGATACCGAACTGCAGGGCCAGGTACAGGCAGGTGGGGGTCTTGCCGGAGCGGGATACCCCCACGATGATCAGGTCGGCGCTGTCATACTGCTGGGCGCCGCTGCCATCGTCGGTACGCAGGGCATAGTTGAGCGTATCCATGCGTGCATCGTACTGACCCGGGTCGCGTACCCCGTGGGTATGCCCCATGCGCTGGCCGGGACTGATTTCCAGTTCGTTCTCCAGTACACCGAGAAAGGTCCGGAAAAAATCCACCATCAGGGCATCGCAGGCGGCCAGCCGGGCCTGGTGTTCGCGATTCACGAGGGTCACGAACAGCAGCGGCCGCTGGCCGCTGGCCTGGGCCGCGGCCTCGATACGGACGATACAGGCCTCCAGCTTTTCATCGTTGTCCACGAAGGGGACAATGGTTTCCGTGTAGGCCAGCGACTCGAACTGGGACAGCAGGCTGTGGCCCAGGGTCTCGACCGTGATGCCGGTGCGATCGGATATGTAGAATACGGGACGTGGCGGCATGGTGGTTCCGATACCAGTAGGCGCCAGGCAACAATACCATACGTAATCGGTATACTGTCCCCAAACATCAGGAGGGAGTATATGTCCGCCAACGTCATCGCCTTCGAGGAACTGCGCATCGGCCAGATCGAACAGGTGGGTGGCAAGAACGCCTCCCTGGGCGAGATGATCCGTGAACTGGATTCACTCGGTGTACGGGTGCCCGGTGGTTTTGCCACCACCGCCGATGCCTTTCGCGCCTTCCTGCAACATAACGACCTCACCGACCGCATCCGCGAACGACTCGCCGATCTCGATATCGAGGACGTGAGGGCGCTGGTACGTGCGGGGACCGAGATCCGTGACTGGATCATGGGCGGCGAGTTGCCGGCGGATCTGGAACAGGACATCCGCGCCGCCTACGAGAAACTGGCCGGGGATGATCCCGAGTGCGCCGTGGCGGTGCGCTCCTCCGCCACCGCCGAGGACCTGCCCGACGCTTCCTTTGCCGGCCAGCAGGAAACCTTTCTCAACGTGCGCGGCATCGAGCGGGTACTGGAGAAGGTGAAGGCGGTATTCGCCTCCCTCTACAACGACCGCGCCATCACCTACCGTGTCCACCACGGCTTCGACCACGGTCAGGTGGCCCTGTCCGCTGGCGTGCAGCGCATGGTGCGCAGCGATTGCGGCGCCAGCGGCGTCATCTTCACCCTGGATACGGAGACCGGCTTCCGCGACGTGGTGTTCATCACCGCGGCCTACGGCCTGGGCGAGACCGTGGTGCAGGGCGCCGTGAACCCCGATGAATACTATGTGCACAAACCCATGCTGGAGCGGAACAAGCTGGCAGTCCTGCAGCGCAACCTGGGCAGCAAGGCCATCCAGATGATCTACCGCGACAGCGCCGATGGGGGCGATCCGGTGGACACCATCGACACCACCCCGGAACAGCGCCGGCGCTTCGCCCTGGAGGATGAACAGGTGATGGAGCTGGCACGCCAGGCGGTCACCATCGAACAGCACTACGGCCGGCCCATGGACATCGAATGGGCCCTCGACGGCGTCGATGGCGAGCTGTATATCGTGCAGGCACGTCCGGAGACAGTGGAAAGCCGCAGCTCGGCCCAGCACCTGCAGCGCTATCACCTGCAACAATCGGGCAAGGTACTGATCACCGGGCGCAGCATCGGCAGCCGCATCGGCGCCGGACCGGCGCGGGTGATCCAGGACATCGCCCAGATGGACCGGGTGCGGGCCGGTGACGTGCTGGTCACCGACATGACGGATCCCGACTGGGAACCCATCATGAAACGCGCCGCCGCCATCGTCACCAACCGCGGCGGCCGCACCTGTCATGCCGCCATCATCGCCCGCGAACTGGGAATTCCGGCAGTGGTGGGCACCAATGATGGCACCGAATGCATCCCCGATGGCGAGCCTGTCACGGTATCCTGTGCCGAGGGGGACATCGGCAGGATCTACCAGGGCGAGCTGGATTTCGAGATAAAGGACATCGCCCTGGACAAGCTGCCGGAACTGCCCTTCAAGATCATGATGAACGTGGGCAACCCGGAGCGGGCCTTCGACTTCCAGTTCCTCCCCAACGCCGGCATCGGCCTGGCGCGGCTGGAGTTCATCATCAACCGCATGATCGGCGTGCATCCCAAGGCGCTGTTGGAATTCGATGAACTGCCCGCTGACCTGCAGGAGGACATCCGTCCGCTCATGGCCGGTTATGCGGACCCGGTCAGCTTCTATATCGACAAGCTGGCCGAGGGCATTTCCACCCTGGCCGCGGCCTTCTGGCCCAAGCCGGTGATCGTGCGGCTGTCCGATTTCAAGTCCAACGAATACGCCAACCTCCTCGGCGGCGACCGTTACGAGCCTCATGAGGAAAACCCCATGCTGGGTTTCCGCGGCGCCTCGCGCTACATCTCCGGGGATTTCCGCGCCTGCTTCGCCCTGGAGTGCCGTGCCCTGCGCAAGGTGCGCGAGACCATGGGCCTGGAGAACGTGGAGATCATGGTGCCCTTCGTGCGCACCCTGGAAGAGGCCGAGGCGGTCATCGCCGCCCTGCGTGACGAGGGCCTGGAGCGTGGCAAGGACGGCCTGCGCATCATCATGATGTGCGAGATCCCCTCCAACGCCCTGCTGGCGGACCAGTTCCTGGAACTGTTCGACGGCTTCTCCATCGGCTCCAACGACCTCACCCAGCTGACCCTGGGGCTGGACCGCGACTCGGCCCTGGTGGCCGAGCGCTTCGACGAGCGCAACCCGGCGGTGAAGGCCCTGCTCTCCATGGCCATCCAGGCCTGCCGCAAGGCCGGCAAGTACGTGGGCATCTGCGGTCAGGGGCCGTCCGATCATCCCGACCTGGCGCGCTGGCTCATGGAACAGGGCATCGACAGTGTATCGCTGAACCCCGATTCGGTGGTGGAGACCATTTTGTATCTGGGTGGGCAGGAGGCGGAATGATTTTTCGAAACCATCTCACCGCAAAGGCGCAAAGGACACAAAGAAAGAACTTTCTTTTCTTTGTGTCCTTTGCGCCTTTGCGGTGAATATTGATTGATGAATACAACCGACGTAACCCGCCTGCGCGACATCGATCCTGTTCACATGGAGACGGTGCTGCGCCCCTATGGCCTGCGCCTGGAGTTAGTCGATGCCGATGCAGCCATCCCAGGCAGCTTCTGGGGGGAAAGCGAAGCGGGCCTGATCGGCGACCGACTCTATGTACGCCCCGACACCCCGGTGCATTCGGCTTTGCACGAGGCCTGCCATTACATCTGCATGGACCCCGAACGGCGCGCCGGCCTGCACACCGATGCCGGCGGTGGCTACGACGAGGAGAACGGCGTCTGCTACCTGCAGATCCTGCTCGCGGACCGGTTGCCCGGTATCGGCCGCGACGGCCTGATGCGCGACATGGACGCCTGGGGCTACAGTTTCCGCCTCGGCTCCACCCGCGCCTGGTTCGAGTCCGATGCCGAGGATGCCCGTGCCTGGCTGGAGCAGCATGACCTGCTGCGCGACGGGCGGCCGACAGGCACTGTACGTGAAGGTACCCTGTCGGGCTGAAGCCCGATCTACTCCAGCCGCACCCGATACACCTCCTCCAGCGAAGTCATTCCCTCGCGCGCCCTGCGCAAGGCCTGCTGGGTAAGCGGGCGCAGTCCCTGGTCCAGGGCCAGCATGCGCATTTCATCGAGCGAAGCACCCTGCACGATCAGGCGCCGCAGTTCGGCGCTGACCAGCAGCAATTCATACACGGCCGCGCGACCCTGGTAACCGCTGTGGTTGCACTGTTCGCAGCCCGCACCCTTGCGGAAATCCTCCCCGGAAGCCACCCGCAGACGGGCGAGGATATGCTGCGCCAAGGGTTCGGGTGCGATGCACTGGGGGCAATTGCAGCGCACCAGGCGCTGGGCGATCACCCCGTTCAGGGCCGAGGCCACCAGGTAGGGTTCGATGCCCATGTCCACCAGCCGGCTCACCGCACTGATGGCATCATTGGTGTGCAGGGTGCTCAGCACCAGGTGGCCGGTCAGCGCACTCTCGATGGCGATGCGTGCCGTCTCCCGATCGCGGATCTCGCCGATCATGATCACGTCCGGATCATGACGCAGGATGTGCTTCAGCGCGCGCGCGAATCCATAGCCGGGCACCCGGTTGACCTGAATCTGGCCCATGCCGCCCAGGCGATACTCCACCGGATCCTCGACGGTGACGATATTCACCGCCCGCTGACGCAGGGCCCGCAGGGCGGCATAGAGGGTGGTGCTCTTGCCGGCGCCGGTGGGGCCGGTCACCAGCAGCAATCCATGGCTGCGCTGCAGGCATTCCTCCAGGCGCTGCAGATCCCGGGGTTCCAGCCCCAGGCCGGACAGAGACTTCATGCCGGTACCGGCGCACAACAGGCGGATGGCGACACTCTCGCCGCCGACGGTAGGGATGGTGGAGATGCGCAGGTCCACCGTCTCGTCCCCGTCCAGCATGCGTGCCTGGCCGTCCTGGGGCAGGCGGCGGTCGGAGATGTCCATCTTGCCGAGCACCTTGATGCGCGCCACCATGGCCGGCAGCAGGGATTTGCTGAAACGCCGCACCGCCTGCAGCTGCCCGTCGATGCGAAACAGCAGTTCCGCCTCCATGCCGTCGGGGCGGATGTGGATATCGGAGGCGCGTCGCCGCAGGGCATCGAGGATGAGGTTGTTCACCAGCTGTACGATGGGTTTCTGCGTCCCCAGCCGTTCCGCCTCCTGCAGCGTACCCGCCTCCTCCGCCTCGGCATCTGGTACCAGCCCCTCGACGAGCGCCACGGGTCCGGCACCATAGCAACTCTGGATGGCCGTCTCGATCTCCTGGGCCGTGGCCAGGCAGGGTTCGATACCAAAGCCGGTGATGAAACGCAGCAGACGCAGCACCTCCTCGTCGGCGGGCTGCTCCATGGCCACCACCAGTCGCCCGCGATGGTGCAGCAGGGGAATCAGGGTGTAGCGACGCGCGATCTCCTCGCTGACCAGGGTCATGGCCTGCGGATCGATATCGAAGTGACGCAGGCTGAGGATGGGAATATCGAGCTGGTGGGCCAGACGCAAGTTCTCGGGCAATTCCTCGGGGAGCTGTAGCGGTGCCCGCCATGACAATCCCTGTTCCAGGCGTGCGCGCAGACTTACGCTGTCGTGCAGCACCAGCTCCCCGGGTAGGGCATCGGCGTCTTCCAGCGTGGGAGCCTGCAACACCCATTGGCGCGACTCCCCCGCCAGCTGATACCAGGCGATGGCCGCCAGGGGCAGGAACAGGCGCCGCGGGCTGCCATCGCTGGCCTCGGTGCAGAGATGCACACCCTCCGCCTCGCGCGCACACTCTAGGCACATGCCTTCCAGTTGCTCACCGTCACGAAAGCGAATGGTGTAACTGCGATAGTCCGTCTGGGTGGGCGCACCGGCCAGGTGACCGTCCCACTGGATGCAACGTATATCCCGCAGGGAAGCACACCAGGTTTCCCCATCACCGCATAACACCAGGCTTTCCTCATCCGGGTGCCAATCCTCCAGCCGACCTCGACGACGCCGGCCATCGAACAGCTCGATCTCGGTCTCGGCACCGCTGAGCACTTGCAAGAGCGTTTGATCAAAGGTGGCGAAGGACTCACCACCATCCAGGTGTATGGACATAATAGGCACTCCCTGTGCGATGCCCCGACCATCCTGGCCGGGTGATGAGGTC
>JAPHQV010000021.1 GCA_026197075.1 Gammaproteobacteria bacterium
TACAACCGGGATCGACTCCACTCGGGAATCGGCTACCAATCGCCGATTAAATATGAAAAGCTGTGCGCGTAAAGTGTCCACGAAAGTGGTGCTAGTTCACGCGGCTGGCCTCAGACGTTATGCCGCGAGGTAAGAGGATGGACTGGACGTACAACACACTCTGGATCGACCAGTTGCCGGCCAACACATACCGATCGGTTGATCTGAAGGCGGGGCAGACGAAGGTCGAGGATGCGGCTAACCACCCTTACGTTGTACTACGCGGATTCAAACCCAGGTCTCATTCGCTGAGCGACCTAATCGGCATCGCTTCTGCGCAATACCTCGAACTAATTCACTCCAACATCCGGACGTTCAACGGTATCTCTCGGCTCGGAGCCTTGAAAAGGCTTGAGGCACATTACTGCGTCAAACTCGAAGACGGCGCAGATCTCTTGGAGCTAAATGGCTGTCTCGAATGGCTACACATAAATCAGTCAAAAAAGCTCAGATTCAAAAATCTGCATCTGCTGAAGAATCTGAAGGTTCTATGCCTCAATAGCTGCGGCCCGCTTGAGAACCTGCAGTTCCTGAAGGAAATGCCCAACCTCCTAGATTTCCGTTTTATAGGTACGAACGTGATAGATGGCGACCTGCAGCCCCTATTTGAGCATCCGTCGCTCGTCTCAGTCGGTTTCTTGAATAAGCGGCATTACAACTACGATGAGAAGGAGGTGGGGGCACATTTCGCTGACCGCGGAGAGAAGGCGCGTGTCTATGTACGCAAGGGTTCATATCGCACCTTCACATATCGAGGCGTTGGTGATGCGCGGCATAACTAGGCGCCCCAGCTCGACGCGCGTTCCGCGCGCGGCTGGGCTTGGTCGTTATGTTTCAGCCGAATGAACGCACTCGTTTCTAAATTCTTCACGGAGCTACATAAAACGGCCATGAAGCCTATGGGGTTCAGGAAGGAACGTCATAGGTTTTCCCGTCCACAAGACGGGTATGTAGAAATAGTCGACTTTCAGGGAAGCTCGTGGAATCAAGCCGAAGGTCCGTGGCTTTTCTATATCAACATAGCTGTTGGATTCGAAGGTATAGAAGCTAAAGGCCAGAAACTGTGGTTTAACGTAGCCCACGCTATGGGAAGAATCGAAGGCCTTGTTCCAGGTTCAAATACTCAATATTCGCTAAGTGAGTCGTCATTTTCCGAGTTGTTGAAAAGAATTCCTATTTTGGTAGAAACGGCAAGTAAAGCATTACCGTCCTTTCTGCCAAGAGCCGAGCAAAGAGCAATGGCGGGTTTATTGTCCCCTTTGCCAGTTCCCGAAAACTGGAAAACTGAAACATAACTATGTTTTCAACCGGACGCGGTGATACGGCGCACCGTTTCCTGATGTCTCGTGGCCCGCGCCGGTTAAAACAACGTTAGGCGATCTAGAATCATGAGCATTGAGCCATTAGCTATCAAAGATGAGGAGTCAGCTCATCCAATTGCGGGCAATTGGCGGCCAATCTTTCGAGAGGTAGTAAAGTCCTTTGCCAAAGGTGATTTTGAGCTTTCTAAGGGAGCATCCGGAGTCGCGCCAGTTGCTCCCGATATTGCCTCCCAGAATCGAAAATATGTCAGGGATTATGGCGAAGCGCTAGTAGAGCTTCCGGAAGACACATGGGATACATCTTGTGCGCAATGGATGGACCCGCATTGGGAAGTTTTGATTGACCTATATACCGAGGGAGAAGGCGCTAGCGATCTAGTTCTAACGGGTAACATGATTGAGTTGGATGGAAATCCAAAATTTACGGTTGGGCTAATTTATGTCCCCTAGTGCTTATAATATTCAGCGCCTAACCATTCGCACCAAATCGCGCCCTAGCGGGCGCCGGACGCTCGCTAGCTCGCGCCGCTGTGCTTGGCGTTGGGCGACAAGAATCTGGCCAGATTTCGAGAGCTTTCCTTAGGGAGGAAACATGGAGCTAAAAATTAACGCGACAGACATTCGCTGGTGGTTTTGGGCGGTAACTCTGGCTTTCATTGTTGCGGCGATCTCGGGGTGGATTCCCGGCTATTACGTTGTGATGGCTATTAGCGCGGTGCAGGTTATTTTCTTTCTGGTGCAAGAGAAAAGTCTGACCTCATTCCCGACCCAGATCCGGGTTGTTTATTTTGCCTTTACGCTCTTTGGATTGTGGCTCGAAGTGCGGCTATTTATTTACATAATCCTTCTTTTGGGAACAATCATGGTGACCTTCTTCGGGCGTTGCAGCATAGCTGCTTGTACTCAAGCACATGCCGTGGAATCAAGGGCGCGAGGCCAGGCTTAACTAGCTAGTCGGGAGCAGCAACAATGTCGCCCAACAATTTGCTCCACCTGACTCGCGGTGCTGACGCACCGCGAGTCAGGTGAGCTCAGTCGTTGGCGCTGCGGATCTGATGCCGCAGCGACCTTTCTGCGATAGGATTTGCACCCTCTGCTTCTAGATTAAGCCGTTACTCGGGCGACAATTCTTCGCACCCATGGAGCCACAACAGCGACGGTTGGAAAGGCTACCGGCCATGTCGTAATACAGCTTCTGAGCCACTGCGCAGGGAATCCGGAGCCTACTCCCCGTGAGATTGCGAGGACGAAGGCCGACACGATGCAGACCATAATGGCCGAGAGCAAGGCACTGAAAAGGATTGGTGCAAAACGAGCGGGAATACGCATTTTAATCTCCTGAGCCATAATTTGCCGAATCAAATATTGCTGCTGGTTGGACTGCATTTCATATTGAGTAAACAAGATGTACCACCTGGCCCGCTGCATAGAGTCCGAGACCAAACACCACGTGGGTAATAAGGCTCTGCAGTCGAGCAGAGGCGGGGCGTGGTGTTCGGGAGGCCGCAATACCGGCGCCCATGCCTGGTTGCATCAAGAAGAATGGCGCCGCCACGCCACCAACGCCCACGGCGAGCGCGGGACCAATCGTCGGTTGCTGAACCCATGCAGGTCCCCAGATACCGATAAGCAAGGCTGCGAACGCGATACCTATCAGGTAATGAGCTGTCCACCCTATGATGTGTTCGCCGCGCACCGGGGCAGACGCCGCGATCGAGTCATGGCAAAAACGTCCGCGTGGCATATGGCCGATCCAACGGCCGACCAGCGCATAGTTGGGGGGCGCAATGCCGAGCAACGGTTTGCGGGCCAGACCCCACAAGTCCATAACCGCAGTAGCGCCAACTCCGATGTACAAGCTGAATAGCAGACTGTTCATATCTCTCTCCTGTCGTTGCCTTGATCGAGGCATGGTGCTAGCGTACAACTTAAAGTCGACTTGAAGTCAAGGGGGTGGCTATGGATATCACTGAAGTCGCTAAACGTTCTGGACTGCCGGCCTCGACGTTGCGCTTCTATGAGGAGAAGGGGTTAATCAGATCTATTGGCAGAAGAGGTTTACGCAGGCTCTTCAGCGCCACTGTGCTGGAGCGACTGGCGCTGATTGCGCTAGGGCGCGCTGCGGGATTTTCATTGGATGAAATTGCCCGCATGTTAGGGTTTGGAGGAGACCCAAAGATTGACAGAGAGTTACTGGCGAGCAAGGCAGATGAACTCGATAGGACCATTAAGAAGTTGATGGCGATGCGCGATGGCCTTCGACATGCGGCTGTCTGCTCTGCGCCGAGCCATATGGAATGTCCGAAGTTTCGCCGCCTGCTTGGATTGGCTGCATCTGGGGCTATTGGTAGTGAAGGCTCGAAGAAGTTGTCACAAAAGCGGCGCCCCAACAAGGCGTTGCACCGGACAAGCCGGTGAACACGGTGTTAGAACTCACGAGACCCAGAATAGTGGCGCTTGACGATACTATCGTGAAACGATAGTATTCAGCGTTATGATCAAATCGTTCAAGGGCAAGGAAGCTGAGAAGATTTATCAGGGCCGCTATTCGAAGCGGATTCCCAAAGAAATTCAACACCTTGCGGCCAGGAAGCTTGAAATGCTTGCGGCTGCGAGCGAGCTAAAATCATTGAGAATTCCACCGTCTAACCGTCTTGAAAAACTGAAGGGTGACAGGGCAGGTCAACACAGTATACGAATCAACGATCAATGGCGTATCTGTTTTACCTGGAAAGCCGGTGATGCTCATAAGGTAGATATCGTTGATTATTATTAGAGGGCTCAGTCATGGCTAAGAGAGATTTCGACCCCGTTCATCCTGGCGAAATTCTGCTAGAGGAATTTTTGCGGCCTATGGGCATATCGCAATACCGTCTCGCGAAAGATATCAGTGTGGCGCAACGCCGTATAAGCGAAATCACCCAAGGCAAGCGTTCTATTACAGCAGATACCGCGTTACGCCTCGGTCGGTACTTCGGTATGGAGGCACAATTTTGGCTCAATCTTCAGTCACGTTATGATCTTTTGTGCGCAGAATCAGAACTCGCAAAACGTCTGGAAAAAGAAGTTACACCCCATGCGGCATAGAGAAAGAGTCCTAACCAGCCGAACAAGCCGACGCGAAGATCGCGCGGCTTATGGGTGACGTTGGACCTGAACGTAATGCCTTCCTATCTGACTGTTGTACCGGTAATGAACGGCGAACTTCTGTTTAGGGCCAGAATGGCCGAGCCTAAAAAGGAAATTTCAAGAATGCCGCGAATTGCCTGGGTGAGTTTGATCACAATTGCCACGTTGCTAATGGTGGGTAATGCTATGGCCGTTGAGGAAGCGGAATACAACGTACTTCATGAAGAAGACGGGTTCGAACTTCGGGAGTACGAATCCCATATTCTCGCTGAGACGACGGTAGCGGGAGAGTTTGAAGATGCGGGTAACGAAGCATTCGGCCGACTGTTCAAGTACATTTCCGGCAACAACAAACAGCAGCAGAAAATGGCGATGACATCGCCTGTTGGGCAAGCGCCATCGGGTCAGAAAATCGAGATGACATCGCCGGTGAGCCAGCAGAAACAGGATGGAAAATGGATTGTCAGCTTCATGATGCCAGCGTCATTCACGCTGGAAACAACTCCTGAGCCAAAGGATCCAAACGTATCTATTCGCGAGGTTCCAGCACGTCTTATTGCCGCGGTACGTTATTCGGGTTTTTGGAGCGAAGAGAATTACCGTCGCAACTTGGCAAAATTACAGGATTGGATAGATAATAATCGCCTGACTCCGCTAGGCGAACCGATTTGGGCACGGTATAACCCACCGTTCATGCCTTGGTTCCTTCGTCGCAATGAAATCCTGATACCGGTTGCATCTCCTGAATCCGACGATTGAGCGCGGTGCAGTTGACGCCACACGAGTCGGTACAGCGGAGATGATAGTTTCTACGGTTTAGTTGACGTCATACACTCTGGAAACCTATGGCGCTGAGTGAATTTAAAAAGAAGAAATGCGAGAAGCTCATCGGAGAATTCGTCGAGAGGCACCGCCCGCCTCCGCACATTCGGGGGCAGCTGGATTTAGGCTTTCGAGTAAAAGGGCAAAGTGTCGAGATCTTCGAAACCCGGCCGATGTGGCGACAGCTGGATAAAATAACCGAAATACCCATGTCAAAAGCCACCTATGTCAAAGCGCAGCGAATCTGGAAAGTGTATTGGCAAAGAGCGGATCTCAAGTGGCATCGATATGAACCCGACCCCGAGGTCGGTAGTCTCGAGACATTCCTGGACATTGTTGATCAGGATGACTACGCCTGTTTCTTTGGCTAGGGAATGATTGAGTAATCGATCATCCCCGAGAAGGCGGTACTACTGGAATTTGAAAAACCTGGATTCCCGCCTTCGCGGGAATGACGGCTTCTCTCAACGGCAGCAGTAACTGCCGGCACCCCGGGTTCCGTTCACTTCCCCCGCCAATGCAGGTGGTACAGATCATGACGTCGGTCGCGCAGGTTCTTCACCGTGCCGCTGTTACGCGCGGTGGTCAGGGTCTCCGGGCGCAGGTCGGCGATGGCGACGGTTTCCACGTTGGGCGTGGTGTCGGCGGAGATACCGTCGCGGGCGAAGGGGAAGTCGCAGGGCGTCAGGATGCAGCTCTGGGCGTACTGGATGTCCATGTTGGCGACGTTGGGCAGGTTACCCACGTTGCCGGACATGACCACGTAGAGCTGATTCTCCACGGCGCGCGCCTGGCAGCAGTAGCGCACCCGCAGGTAGCTCTGCCGTTCATCGGTACAGAAGGGCACAAACAGGATCTGGATGCCCTGGTCGGTCAGGTGGCGTGCCAGTTCCGGGAACTCCGCGTCGTAGCAGATCAGCACGCCGATGGGGCCGCAGTCGGTCTCGATGGCGTTCAGGGTGCTGCCGCCCTCGATGTTCCACCAGTAGACCTCGTTGGGCGTGGGATGGATCTTGGGCTGTTCGTGCACCGTGCCGTCGCGCAGGAACACGTAGGAGATATTCTCCACCCGGCCCGATTCCACCCGGGTCGGGTGCGAACCCCCGATGATGTTGATGTTGTAGCGCAGCGCCATGTCGCGCAGCGCCTCGCGAAAGCGCGGCGTGTACTTGGTCAGGGCCTCGATGGATTCCGCCGGCGTGAGCTGCTGGTCCTCGATGGACAGCAGCTGCAGGGTGAACAGCTCCGGGAAGACGACGAAGTCCCCCTTGTAGTCGGCCACCACGTCCACGAAATAGGCCACCATCTCCAGGAACTCGTCGAACGAACGCACACGCCGCTGCATGTACTGCACCGTGCCTACCCGGACGGTATCCGGCAGCCGCCCGCCATAGCCCTTCCCTTCACCCGCCTCGGGCAGGTCCGCCACCTGGGGGTTACGCCAGGCCAGGTGGATTCCATAGCCCATGGACTGGTGATCCACGTCCAGGTACCCCGGAATGATCCCGATGACCTCGAAGCCATTGCGCAATTGAAAGGACAATACCGGGTCGCGTACCTGCTTGGCCTGTACGGCTTCCACGTACTTTTCCACGCTGCCATATTTCTTCATGCGCCGGGCGAGCGTGGGCAGACGCCCGGAAAACACGACCCCTTTCAGACCCAACGACTGGCACAGCTTCTTGCGTTCGTTGTACAGCCGCTGGCCGAGCCGGTAGCCACGATAGTCGGGATCGACGCATACCTCCATGCCATAGAGCCACTCCCCGGACGGGTCATGACGCGAGGCATAGCCGTTGCCGGTGATCTCGGCCCAGGTATGGGGCTTGAGGCCGATGTCCTCGCTGATGCGGAAGGTGGCGCAGTAGGCCACCACCTTGTCGTCCACCAGCACCACGAACTGGCCCTTGGGGAAATTGTTGATCTGCCCCATGACCTCGCCTTCCGAGTACCCGCGGATGCCGGTGCTGGCATAGACACGCGTCGACAGGGCCGCAATGCCCGATGCGTCGGCGGGACGCGCGTTGCGTACGACCAGTTTGCTGGAAGGGTTGGAAAGCTTGCTGCTCATGAAAGATCGTCCTTTGGTTGCTGTACCTTGAAAGATCGCGTGTCGTTGATCGTATCGCAGGAGCGGCCAGGGCCGCCCTACAGGGTGCCGGTTTCCTCCCCGACGGATTCCAGCACGATAAAGCTGTAGGGGTAGGGATTATCCGCGTCGGCCACATGGTTCTCCCGGGAACGTTCATGCCAGCGGGCTGGATCCAGCTCGGGAAACCGGGTATCGCCTTCGATTTCGGCGTCGATCAGGGTGAGGTAGATCCGGTCCGTCCGCGGCAGCAGCTGGCGGTAGAAGTCGGCGCCGCCGATGATCATGGCCTCTTCCACCTCGCCCGCCGCGGCCAGGGCTGCCTCGATGGAATGCGCCACCACGCAGCCTTCCGCCTGGTAGGCAGGATCACGCGTCACCACGATGCTCGTCCGTCCCGGCAGGGGCCGACCGATGGAATCGTAGGTCTTGCGGCCCATGATGATCGGCTTGCCCATGGTCACCGCCTTGAAGTGGCGCAGGTCCGCCGGCAGCCGCCAGGGCAGCTGGTTATCCTTGCCGATGACACCGTTGCGCGCCATGGCCACCACGAAGCTGATGATGGCCATCAGACCGCCACCGGTGCCTTGATGTGGGGATGGGGATCGTAATCCACCAGCTCGAAATCCTCGAAGCGGAAGGCGAACAGATCCTTCACCTCGGGGTTGATGCGCATTTGTGGCAGCGGGCGTGGCGTGCGACTGAGCTGCAGGTCGGCCTGTTCCAGGTGATTGGAATAGAGATGGGCATCGCCCAGGGTATGGATGAACTCGCCGGCTTCGAGCCCGGTCACCTGGGCGATCATGCGCGTCAGCAGGGCGTAGGACGCGATGTTGAAGGGCACGCCCAGGAAGATGTCGGCACTGCGCTGGTAGAGCTGGCAGGACAGCCTGCCCTCGGCCACGTAGAACTGGAAGAAGGCATGACATGGCGGCAGCGCCATGTGCTCGATCTCGCCCACGTTCCAGGCGCTCACGATGAGGCGGCGCGAGTCGGGGTTGGTGCGGATCTGTTGCACCACCTCGCTGAGCTGGTCGATGCGGCGCCCGTCGGCCGCGGGCCAGGAGCGCCACTGGGAACCGTACACCGGGCCGAGGTTGCCCGCGTCGTCGGCCCATTCGTCCCAGATGCTGACGCCGTTTTCCTTCAGATAGCGGATATTGGTGTCGCCGCTCAGGAACCAGAGCAGCTCGTGGATGATGGAGCGCAGGTGTAACTTCTTGGTGGTGACCACGGGGAAGCCTTCCGCCAGGTCGAAGCGCATCTGGTAGCCGAACACGCTCAGGGTGCCGGTACCGGTACGATCCTCCTTACGCACGCCGTGCTCGCGCACATGGCGCATCAGGTCCAGATACTGCTTCATGCCTTGCTCTCTCCTTGCTTGCGATAGGCCAGCGCCAGCAGCAACAGGCCGAACAGGATCATGGGCAGGGTCAACACATGACCCAGGGTCAGCCAGCCCCCTGCCAGGTAGCCGATGTGTGCGTCGGGCAGGCGCACGAATTCCACGCCGAAGCGGAACAGGCCATACCCGAGCAGGAACAGCCCCGACACGGCCATCACCGGCCGTGGCTTGCGTGCGAAGAACCAGAGGATAGCCAGCAGCACCGGCCCCTCCAGAATGGCCTCGTAGAGCATGGAGGGATGGCGCGCCTGCTGGTCCACGAAGGGAAACACCATACCCCAGGGCAGATCCGTGGGCCGTCCCCACAACTCGCCGTTGATGAAGTTGCCGATACGCCCGGCGCCCAGGCCGAGGGGAATCAGCGGCGCGATGAAATCGGTGACCACGAAGAAGCGCCGCCCGGTCTTGCGCCCGTACAGCCACATGGCCAGCAGCACGCCGATCAGACCGCCGTGGAAGGACATGCCCCCCTGCCAGACCTTGAACAGGATCCAGGGCTGTTCCAGGAACAGGGGCAGGTTGTAGAACAGGATATAGCCCACCCGGCCGCCCAGCACTACGCCCAGGGCCGCATAGAACAGCAGGTCGGCGATCTCCTCCACCTGCCAGCCGGAGTTCGGACGCGCCGCCTGCACCCGGCCCAGCCACCAGCCACCCAGGAAGCCGATCAGGTACATGAGGCCGTACCAGTGGATCTGCAGGGGACCCAGGCCCAGGGCGACGGGGTCGATATCGGGGTAGATCAGCATGAGGGCAAGACCCGACAGAACAGCGCCTTCAGGTATTCGGTTTCCGGGATGGCCGGGTGCACGGGGTGGTCCGGTCCCTGGTGGCCGCGTTCCAGCAGCTGCAGGTCACGGTCCAGGTGCCGCGCCGACTGCAGCAGGAGCTTCTGCAGGCCGTCCCGGGACAGGTGGTGGGAGCAGGAACAACTGACCAGGATGCCGTCCCGCTCCAGCAACTGCATGGCCAGCTGGTTGATGCGGTGGTAGGCCTGCTCGCCGGCCTTGCTGTCCTTGCGGCGCTTGATGAAGGCCGGCGGATCGACGACCACCACATCAAAGCGCTCGCGCGCCTCGCGCAGGCCGCGCAACACCTCAAAGGCATCGCCCTGCATCACGCCGACCCGCTCCGCCACGCCGTTGTCACGAGCGGCGGCCTGGGCCAGGTCCAGGGCCGGCTGGGAGGCATCCACACAGACCACGCCGCTGGCGCCGCGCACCGCCGCCTGCACCCCCCAGGCGCCCACGTAGCTGAACACGTCCAGCACCCGCTTGCCCTGCACATAATCGCCCAGCCGCTCCCGGTTGCGGCGCTGATCGAAGAACCAGCCGGTCTTCTGCCCGCCCTGCAGCGGTACCTGGAAGCGTACGCCATGCTCCTCCAGGCCGACCTTCTCGGGCACCTCGCCGATGGCCTCCACATAGGACTCCAGTCCCTCCAGCTCGCGGGTGGAGCCGTCGTTGCGCAACAGCACGGCACGCGGTTTCAGCACCTTGTTCAGGGCCTCCAGCACGGCGGCCCGCGCCAGTTCCATGCCGGCGGTGGTGAACTGCGCCACCAGCACGTCCCCGTAACGGTCCACCACCAGGCCCGGCAGGCCGTCGGCTTCTCCATAGACCAGCCGGTAGAAAGGCTTGGCGAACAGGCGCTCGCGCAGGGACAGGGCCACGTTGAGGCGGTGTACCAGCAGGGAACGGTCCAGCCGCAGGGTCGGATCGCGGCTCACCAGCCGCGCGCAGATCAGGGAATGGGGGTTCACATAGCCGCTGCCGAGGGGCTTGCCGTTATGCGCCTCGATCACCACCGGCTGGCCGGGAGTGAACTGGCCCAGGGGGGTGGCGACGTTGTCGATCTCGTTGCTGTAGATCCACAGGTGGCCGGCGCGCAGGCGACGATCTTCCTGTTTTTTCAGGCGCAGGGGCGCCACCTGGGTAGTGTCGGTCATGGGGGATGAGGCTTCCGGATTCAAGGTGGGAAGGATACCCGGATGGTGGGGACAATGCACACCGGTCCCGGTGGCGGAAATTCACCCCGCGGGATACTGTTTCACCGAGGAGGAAGCGCATGAAAACACTTTACGATATGGAACGTTCCGGAAACTGTTACAAGGTTCGCCTGTTGCTGGCCTTGCTTGGCGAGGACTATGAACAAGTGACGGTGGATCTGACCCGGGGGGAACAGCGACTGGAATCCTTTCTGGCCCTCAATCCCCGGGGCGAGATCCCGGTGCTGGTCGAGGATGGCGAGGTCATCTGGGATTCCGGCGCGATCCTGGTCTACCTCGCGACCCGGACAGCGGACCGGCACTGGTTCCCGGACGCGGCCCTGGCACGGGCACGGGTTGCGCAGTGGCTGGCAGTCGCCGCCAACGAGGTCCACCACGGCCTGGCCGCAGCGCGGGCCATCCGGTTGTTCGGGCGCGCGGGCGACCTCGCCCACAGCCAGGCCCTGGGCCGGCGCGCGCTGACCTTGCTGGACCAGCAGCTCGCCCGCGGCCCCTGGCTGGCCGGGGGGGCACCCAGCATCGCCGACATTGCCTGCTATCCCTATGTGTCCGTCGCCGAAGACGGGGAGCTTTCCCTCGCCCCCTACCGGAATCTGGCCCGCTGGTGCCGGGATATCGAGTCCCTGCCGGGTTATGCGCCGATGGCAGCCCGCCCGCCGTCGGCTTGACAACCGGCTTCCCTCTTACTAAATTAGTAAACGTTCACTTTGTTCATCGTGGTCGCGGGTCCTGGATCCCGGCCTGCGCCGAGATCTTGAGGCTCCGTCCTTACAATCAACATCATTTATTAACTCACTGTTTACTAGGGAGAAATGTCATGAGCACATTCGACCAGGAACTCGATGCCCGCGGCCTGAACTGCCCCCTGCCCATTCTGCGGGCGAAAAAGGCCATCACCGCGCTGGATGCCGGCAAGGTACTCAAGATCATCGCCACCGACCCGGGCTCGGTGAAGGATTTCGAGGCCTTCTGCAAACAGACCGGCAACGAACTGCTGGCCAGCAACCAGGCCGGCGGCGCCTTCGAATTCCTCATCCGCAAGCACTGATGGCCAAGCGCCTGAAGGCCGCGGAGCGGCGCGCCTCCATCCTGGCGGTGGCCAAGGTGCTGTTCGCGGACCGCGGCTTTCACGGCGTATCGGTGGATGAGATCGCCCGGCGGCTGGGCGTGAGCCCGGCCGTCCTCTACCGGCACTTCGATTCCAAGGAGGCCCTCTACGAGGCGGCGCTCAGCGAGATCGCCTGCCAGCGCGAAAGCTACGTGGAGGCGGCCCTGGGCGGCCCGGGGGACTTCGGCAGCGTGCTGCTGCGCATGACCCGGGTCTATGCTGCCAGCGTGGCGCGTGACCCGGACTACCTGCGCATGGAAATGCACAGCGTGCTGGAGGGTGCCCCCGCCGCGCAGCAGTTCTTCGAGTCGCGCTGGAAGAGTTTCACTGACTTCATCGAGGTCAGCCTCGGCGAGCTGGCCCCGCAGGGACGGGTCGCGCGGGTCGATGCCCGCAGCGCCAGCCTCATGTTCCAGGGCATGGTGCGCGAAGCGCTGTATGCCAAGTGTATTCTCAAGAGCCCTCGCCACAAGGACATCGGCCTGGATGACCTGATCGAACAGCTGATCCAGTTGTTTCTCGCCGCCGTCGGCTACCAGCACTCATAACGCTTACCCTTCAAACGGAAAATGGTACAGCTGCTCGCTATCCCCCAGCCCGACACGCACGCCGGACATATCACAGTCAGGATACTGCCCGGAAAATCGTATCGGGCATCGCCATTTTCCTCATCGCGCATGTCACCAGTCTGCGGACGCCGATCTCCTTGTAGAGTTTTTTACCCGCTTTGGACCCAGACCCTCGACCTTCATCAGATCACGTAGTTCGGCGGGCGTACGGGATTCCACCCTTTCCAGTTGCGGCAACCGCCCGGTCTGCACCAGGGTCTCGATCTTGCCGGCCAGGTCCTTGCCGATTCCGGGCAGCCTGGACAGGTCCTCGTCCTGCTGGATCATATCCGCCATGCTCCTGGAATGGCTGCCCACGATGCGCGATGCGTTTCGATACGCGCGTACGCGGAAGGGATTGGCATCCTCGAGTTCGAGCAGGTCAGCCAGACGGGCAAACGTCTCCGCGATCTCACTATTGTGAATGGCCACCGGATGTCTCCGTGATGCGTTGCAGCCGTAATGCGTTTTGCGCCGCATATCCGGACTCATCATTGTCGAAGTAGCAATAGACCGACAGACCCTGACTGGTCCAGCCGGTGATGGCATCGGCCCAGTCGGCGAGGGCCGGACCGTCATACTCGCCCTGGTAGGGCCCGTCCGGTCCGTGCAGGCGCACATACACGAAGTCGGTGGTGACCTTGCGGGGTGACCGGTAGCCGTCGAACTCGTAGACGCAGAAGGCGATATCATGACGTGCCAGCAGTTCCACACACCGTTCGTTGATCCAGCCCGCATTGCGAAACTCGAAGGCATAGCGGAAATCACGGCTCAGGGTGTCGAGAAACCGTTCCAGGCGTTCATGGTTGTAGTGCCAGTTGGGCGGCAGCTGGAACAGGACAGGGCCCAGGCGCTCACCCAGTTCGACGATGCGCTCGAAGAACTTTTCGATGCTGGCTTCGGGATCCTTGAGTTTCTTCATGTGCGTGATGTAGCGACTGGCCTTGGCACTGAAGATGAAATCATCCGGCACCGACTGGCGCCACAGCGCCAGGGTCTCGCGCCTTGGAAGTTGATAAAAGGAATTATTGATTTCGACACTCCTGAAGTGGCGTGTGTAGTATTCAAGCATCTGTCTGTCGTCGGACAGGTCCGCGGGGTAGAAAGGACCCTTCCAGTGGGCATAGGACCAGCCCGAGGTGCCAATATGAATCCGTGCCGGTTTCATGCTGTCACCAGGGCATGGGACTGCCATCGTACTTGATGAAATGCCTGGTCTTGTCCAGGGTGAAGTCTTCAATCACCTGGCGCAGACCGGTGACACTTTTCTCGGCGCTGATGCCGTCCCCCGGACCCATTCGGGTCTTGACGCCGCCGGGATGCAGCAGCAAAACGCCGACGTGGCGCTCGCGCAGCGCCTCGGCCAGGCCACTCATGGCGGCATTCAGGGCAGCCTTGCTGGAGCGGTAGTAATAACTGCCCGGCATCTGGATGTCGGCGATGCTGCCCATGTGGCTGGTCATCACCGCCAACTGGTGCAGTTCCGCCGCTTCGGAAGGATGACGACAGGTGGCGAACACGCGCCAGCCGCTACCGGCATATTGTCGAACCAGCTCCAGGCCGAGACCGCGATTGCTTCCGGTAATCAGAATATTGGCCATTTGCTCTTCCTCCTGATCAAGCACGTGAAGGGATCGCGCGTTGGGTATGGTCTGAAGTATAGGAAACATCCCCGGGGCGGTGGATCATCGCTACAGGCGGCCAGTAAGCAAGGTCGTGGAGAGAACGATGGCGAGAAACGGAAACGGCGGACGCATGGCTGTCCCGAGCATAGACCTCGCCAGGCGGGTGCGTGAGAGGCGGCGGGCTGCTGCCGCGGGGTACCGGCCTATTTGGTGTCGATGCCCAGCTTCTTGAGCTTGCGCCACAGGGACACGCGGTCGATGCCCAGCATCTTGGCCGCCTGCGTCCGGTTGCCGTCCGCCATCTTCAGGACGGCGAGGATGTGCTCGGTTTCCTGTTCTTCCAGGGTGGTCGGGGTCGCCGCCATCTCCGGCTTGAAGACACGCACCGTCAGGGCCCCCAGGCTCTGCGGCAGGTGCTCGATATCCAGGGTGCGGCCCTGGGCCAGGGCGACACCGCGCTCGATGAAGTTCGACAATTCGCGGACATTGCCGGGATAGTCGTACTCCACCAGGCGGCGCATCCCCTCGGTGGAGATTTCCTGCACATCGCGATCCATCATGGCGGAGAACTTGCGCAGGAGATAATAGGCCAGCAGGGGAATATCGTCACGGCGCTCACGCAGGGGCGGCAGGGTCAGGGTCATGACATTGAGGCGGAAATAGAGATCATTGCGCATCTGGCCGTCGGCGACCGCCGCCTTGAGGTCGCGGTTGCTCGCGGCAATCACCCGCACATCGACGGGTATCGGGTGCACCGACCCGACACGCATCAGCTCGCGCTCCTGCAGTACGCGCAGCAGCTTCACCTGCATGAGCAGGGGCATCTCGGCGACTTCGTCCAGGAACAGCGTCCCGCCCTCGGCGGCCTCGAACAGGCCGATCTTGGTGGCATTGGCGCCGGTGAAGGCGCCCTTCTCGTGTCCGAACAGCTCGCTCGCCGCGATCTCCTCGTGCAGGGCACCGCAGTTGAAGGCCACGAAGGGTCCCTTTGAACGCAGGCTGTTCTGGTGAATGAAGCGCGCCAGCAACTCCTTGCCCGTACCGGATTCGCCGTGGATGACCACGCTGGTATCGGTGCTGGCGATCTGCCGCGCCGTCTCCAGCAGGCGCTGCATCCCCAGGTCCTGGGTGATGATGGTGGTCTGGTTGGAAAGATGCTCCACGCGCAGTTTCAGTTCCTGGTTCTCGCGCTTGATGCGTCGCAGCTCCAGCGCCCCACGCACCACCTCGCGCACCTCGGCAAGCCGGAACGGCTTGGCGATATAGTGATAGGCCCCTGCCTTCATGGCGTCGACGGCGGAATCCAGGGTTGCGTGGCCGGTGATCATGATAACCGGCACCTCGGGCATGGTCTCGCGGATATGGCGCAGCACGTCCATGCCGTCGATACCGGGCATGCGCAGGTCAGTCAGCACCAGGTCGAAGGCCGTGGACTGCAGGGCGGCGACTCCCTCCTCACCCGTCTTGCAGGCAGTAACCCTGTAGCCCTCCCGCTCCAGCACGGTAGTGAGGTTGGTGAGCGCGATCAGCTCGTCATCGATCAGCAGAACCTGGTGCTTTGCTTCATCGTTCATAGCGAATCCGGTTCCTGTGCCAGTGGCAGCCAGATGGTAAACCGTGTACCGCCTTCTGTACGATTGTCCGCGGCGATACATCCATAATGCTCACTCACGATCTCCTCCACCAGGTACAGGCCGAGTCCGGTCCCGTCACCGGATTTGCGCGTGGTGAAGAAGGGATCGAATATCTGCGCCAGATGCTCCGGACTGATGCCAACACCGTCATCATCGATCCGTATGACCAATACGCGTTCCGCGAGGCTTACCTGGGTGATGTCACCGACCAGGCGATCGGTATTGGGTGGCATGCTCCTGGACCAGGTGGAATCCTCGGCATGGATCCGGATGTTCATGGCGCCGGCATCGACGGCGTTGCGAATCAGGTTGATGAACACCTGCTGGAAGCGCTCCCGGTCCACCCATACCGTACGCTCTGGCGCGGACTCGATCCGCACATGCACATTGGCAGGCAGCTGCCGGATGACCAGTTGCACGGAGGATTCAATAAGAGTCGGCACCCTGTGTCCCTGCAGATGCAGCTTGGGATGTCGCACACTGTCGAGCAGGCGCCGCACGATCCGCCTGGCCCGTTCGGACTCTCCATCGATGTGCGCCATCCACTGCCGCGCCAACGCCGGATCCGTATTGTCATCATCCTCCATCAGCAGTTGGATGGAGGTGGAGATGTTCGACAAGGGATTATTGAGCTCATGGGCCACACCGGACACCAGCACGCCCAGCGCCGCCGCCTTCTCATTCTGTCGCAACTGGTTCTGCTGGGCGCGCAGGCGATTGAGCATGGAATTGAAGTGGTGGACGAAGGAGCGGATCTCGCCATCGCGCGACGGCAATGTCAGCTGCTGTTCGTTGCCCTCGGCCAGGGAATCGAGCTGGTCCTCCAGGTTGCGCAAGGGGCGGACGATCTGACGGGCCATGAATACCGCGCTCGCGACGCCAAGCAGGATGACCGTCAGCAATGCGATCAGCAGCGTCCATACCGCCATGCGCAAGGTTTCCACCAGGGTAGTACGTTCGCGCGCGCGCAGCTCCTTGACGAACACGGAGATTTTGTGCCCCAGGGCACGGATCGTCTGTTGCGCGGCCTCCTGCTGCGTCGGGGTGAGGTCGACATAGCGCTCGATCTCGGCACGGTATTGCATCAGGGCGGCATCCGCGGAACGTAACTCTTCCGGTGACGCCAGTTCCAGGAAGGCCTGCCGGGCATCGACAAGCGACCGTAGCGCGATCGCGATCTCATTCAGCAACTGCTCATAGTCGGCTCGCTCGTTATAGAGAAACAGGTTCTTCTCGTCGCGGCGAATGTCCTGGGTGACCTCGCTGAAGGCATTGACGACCTCCCCCTCCATGATCTGGGTCTGCAGATAGTGCAGGTCGGCGATCACCACGGTGGCGAAGATCAGCAGGGCGACCTTCGACAGGATGTAGGAGGTGAGGATCTTTCCGCGCAGGCTGGACATGGCTGTGGCTGGGCATTGGCATCAGATGTTGCATATTACAACAACGTTGCAGGCGTTGCGCCACAAATTCCCCCGATATGTTGCGATTCGTAACAATCCAGACCCGGGGAGATTCAGTAAGCGATTGATTTATAATTTATTAAATTCTGGCACAGGGATTGCAATACTTGTTGCAGTAGAAACCAAACCTAAGGACCCCAGCCATGACCCGTCTGACCAAAGCCCTGAAGAAGATGCTCAACGCCCTGGCCGTCGCCGACGCCGGCGAGTACCTCACCTCGACCCAGAAGAACGAATACCTGCGCAAGGCACACGGTATCGCACCCCTTTCCGCCCCCGCCACGGCGGACAGCCCTGCCAGCGCGGACAGCGCCCAGGGCCGACGCCGTATTGCCCTGTACATGGGCATGGAACTGCGCGCCGACATGATCGATTACGTGATCCAGACCTGCACCCGACTGAACCATGACCTGACCGTACTGACCTTCGAATCCGGCCAGGAGGTGCGCGGCATGCTCGATCCCTTCCGGGACGCGCTCAAGACCGAGGGCATCGACCTGCGGGTGCATTACCTCACCGGCGACCCCGTCCGTGGCCTCGGCCGCTACCTCCGCAGCCACCCGGAAATCGCCTTCCTGGCCTGCAAGGATACCGGCTATCTCGGCCGCAGCATCCTCAAGGGTACGCAGCGCCAGAATGCCCTGCCCGTTCCCGTCGTGCTGCTGGGCGATGCACAGATAAGCGCCCTGCAGCATGACGAAACTCCGGTGGCCACACCGCAAGCCCGCTCCACTGTCGCCTAACGGGTACCTTGCGTATACTTGAGGCCCATGCCACGGTGCTGTCCGGCACAGTGGCATGGACTGGATTGGCATGACCGAGCCCCGCCCTCCACCTCCTTCTAATGATGTCGTAACTGCATGCTGACAAAAATCTTCCCGTTCCTGCGCTGGTTTCCCATCAGCGGCGAGAATATGCGCTCGGACCTCGTGGCGGGCATCACTGTCGCCATGATCCTGGTCCCCCAGAGCATGGCCTATGCCACGCTCGCGGGCCTGCCCGTGGTCTACGGGCTTTACGCCTCCTTCCTGCCCGTCATCATCGCCTCGCTGTGGGGCGCCTCGCGGTTCCTGCACACCGGTCCGGTGGCCATGCTATCGCTCATGTCGGCCGCCGCCATCGAGCCGCTGGCCACGCGCGGCAGCGAGGAATTCATCCAGTTGTCACTGACCCTGGCCCTGATGGTGGGTGTGTTGCGCCTGGCCCTGGGTCTGTTTCGCATGGGCGTACTGATCAACCTGGCCTCGCATCCGGTGATCCTCGGCTTCACCAACGCGGCCGCGCTGATCATCGGCCTGTCGCTGCTGAACAGTTTCATGAATGTCCCGATGCCGCGCTCCGACAGCTTCCTCTACGACCTGTCGAACGTGATTCAACAGCTGCCCCTGGCCCACCTGCCCACCCTGTTGTTCGGCATTGGCACGCTGGTCGCCCTGCACCTGATGCGCAAGCATTTCCCCAGGCTGCCCGGCGTGCTGGTGGTCGTGCTGGCCTGTACCCTGATCAGCGCCCTCACCGGCTACGAGAAGACCGCGAGCGTGACACCTGCTCAGGTAACGGACACCGACGCGCGGGCGAGCTTCGAGGAACTGGTCGCGAACCAGGCGGCGTTGCAGCGGGTCAAGGACGCACAGAAATCCGTCGCGGAGCAGGTCAAGGCGAGCACCGCCTCCGGGGGCCGCGATTACCGGCTGCAAGCCGAACTGATGCGCTTGCAGGGCGAGGAGCAGAGCCTCAAGCACCATCTCTACCGCCAGCGGCTGGAGGCCTACCAGTACGCCCTGACTCCGGTCACACAGCCGGATGGCAGCCTCCTGTACGCGCGTGCCGAGCGCAATGGCTGGTTCGCCCCCGCCTGGCGCTGGGCCGGCGGCAGCGCCGAGACCTTCGTGCTCGCGGGTGGCGGCCGGGTGGTCGGCAGCATCCCCACCGGGATTCCCGGTTTCAGCATGATCTCCTTTGACCTTGGCATCATGTCGGGCCTGTTCGCGACTGCCTTCATCATGGCCATGATCGGCTTCATGGAGGCCACCTCCATCTCGCGGGCCCTGGCGGCCAAGACCCGCGAGAAACTCAATCCCAACCAGGAATTGATCGGGCAGGGCCTGGCCAATATCGTCGGCAGCTTCTTTCAGTCCTACGTGGTCAGCGGCTCGTTCTCGCGCTCGGCCGTGGCCGCCAAGGTCGGCGCGCGCACCGGTTTCTATGCCATCATCAGTGCGCTGGGTGTAATGCTGGTCATGCTGTACCTGACCCCGTACCTCTATCACCTGCCCCAGCCGGTACTGGCCGCCATCGTCATGAGCGCGGTGTTCGGGCTCATCGACATCAAGTCGATGGTGCACAGCTGGTCCGTACGTCGCAGTGACGGCACCGTCGGCCTGGTCACCTTCGCCACCACCCTGCTGATGGCTCCCAGTCTCGCCGATGGCGTGCTGGTGGGCGTGATCCTGACCGTGCTGGTGTTCCTGGCGAGCACCATGAAACCGCGCAGCGAGATCCTCGGCCGTACCGCCCAGGGCGCCCTGGCCGGCGCCGTGACCCATGACCTCGCGCCCGTGAGCGAGCACTACGTGGCGCTGCGCTTCGATGCCTCGCTGGTATTCATCAACGCAGCCTTCTTCGAGGAAGCCGTGCTTAAGGCCCTCAGTCAGTTCCCCAGCGCCAGCGCCCTGCTCGTGGTCGGCAATGGCATCAACCGCATCGACGCCACCGGCGAGGAGAAGCTGCGCGCCCTGGCCCAGGACCTGAACGCGGCCGGTGTCACCCTGATGTTGGCGGGTCTGAAGCGCCCGGTGCGCGAGGCCCTGGACCGGGCCGGACTCACTGCGGTGATCGGCGAGGAGAACATCTTCGCCAGCAAGGATATCGCGGTTCGCCTCCTCGACGAGCGTTTCAAGAAGCAGGATGCAGAAGCAGCGGCGTAGCGGTACGGCGACTCCGCCCGATCAGGGGCGTCCGGCCAGGTACTCTCCGAGGTGATCGGCGGCCACCAGCACCAGTGCCCCACTGCGGTGATGCTGCACCAGGCTGGCCTCGGGGATGTCCCCGCGCCAGTCGCCCTCGCGCAACACCACGTAGCCATCGGGATGGCGCTCGGCCCAGGCACGCAGTTTTGTCTCGTCCCGGTACACCGTCAGGGGTTGGCGCAGACGCCCGAGAAAATGGAACTCGCCCTGGTAATCCAGTGCGGTGGCCAGTGGATGTCCGGCGCTTTCCCGCTCCGCCAGGGCCTCGCTCATGGGCCGCATGTCGAAGGTGGGCGCCATGGCGCGCAGGGCGGTCAGGTGCAGGGCGAGGTACATGGCCACCGAGGTCGCGGCCGTGAGCATCACCTTGGTCTCCAGCGCGCCGACCCGGCGGCTCAACAACCATAGCCCCCAGGCTACCAGCACCCAGCCCCAGCGCCCGTCCACCTGGGGCAGCCAGTACACCTCGGTGGGCTTGAGATGCACCAGCGCCAGCCCCAGGCCACCGATCACCGCCAGCAGGCCCGGAACCCACAGGCGTTCGGGGATTCGGCGAGCGTCATGCCAGCGCGAAAGCCCATGGGCCACCAGCATCAGCAGGGCGGGGAACATGGGCAGCAGGTACTTGCCCTGCTTGCCGCCCACCAGGCTGAACAGCAGCACTACCGGCAGCCCCCAGGCAAGACACAGGCGCCAGCGGTCGTCGCGCGCCAGGCAGGTGAGCCCCTGCCACACCCGCGACCACAGGCTCCAGGGCGCCAGCATCACCGGCAGCAGCGCCAGGTACAGCCACCAGGGTTCGGCATGGGGCGCCTCCGCGCCCATGCGTCCCACATGCTGGCCAAACAGGATCGCCTGGCGATAGGCCTCGCCGCCGGCCAGGGCCGCCGGCCAGGCCCAGGCCAGGCCGATGGCGGCGCCCAGTGCCAGGGCCAGCAGCACGCCGCCATACCAGCGTGGCCAGAAAGACGGGCGACGTTCCCGCGCCCACCAGGGCGCCAGCAGGGCCACGGGCAGCACATGCAGCAGCACCACCGGGCCCTTGGCCAGCACACCCAGGCCGATGCCAAGCCCCATCCACCACCAGCCCCGCGCCGTGCCCTGCCAGGCCCGCACCAGGCCGATCAGGGCCAGCAGCACCGCGCCGGCCAGCAGCAGGTCGAACTGCACCATGGTGTAGAACCCGGGCCACAACAGGCCGCCGAGCAGCAGCCAGGGCATCAGGTCCGCCGCGCGCCGATCCCCGGGCCAGAGCAGGCGCGTCAGGTGAACCGCCAGCGCCATGACCAGCAGGCTCACCAGCGGCGCCACCAGCCGCGGCCACCATTCATTGACGCCGAAGACCGCCCAGCCGGCCTGGATCAACCAGAACAGCAGCGGCGGCTTGTGACTGTAGGGTTCACCATTGAGGTAGGGCACCAGGAAATCACCACGCAGCCACATCTCCCAGGCCACGCCCACGTAGCGGGTCTCGTTCACCGGCAACAGCGGCCGCACCTCGAGGGCCACGGCCAGCAACAGCCCCCAGAGCGCCAACAGCGCCGGTATCGCCAGGCGGGGATTCACTTGCCGGCGGGATCCAGGTCGAAACCGCTCTGGCGTGTGGATTTCCGCAGCCGGAAGCGACGAAAGAGGGACAGGCCGAGCAGGCCGGACAGCAGGAACAACAGGATGCCCGTGCCGATGCGCCACAGGGGATCGACGGCGATGCCGCTGCCGATGAGGGCAAACACCAGGGTCTGGGGCAGATAACCCAGGGCCGAGCCGGCAGCGAAGGGCCACGCGCCCATGCGGGAGATCCCGGCGGCCAGGTTGGTGGCCAGGTTGCTGCCCAGGGGCAGCAGGCGGATGAGCAGGATGGTGCGCAGGGGATGGTCACCGACGAACTCGTCCAGGCCACCCAGGCGCCTGGTGAACCAGCGCCGCACCAGGTCGCGGCCCAGCCAGCGCGCCACGGAAAAGGTCAGCAGCGCCCCGCCCAGGCTGGCCGCCAGGGCCAGCAGGCCACCCACGCCCAGACCGAAGGCGTAGCCGGCAAAAAATCCCACCACCTGGCGCGGCAGCCCCAGGGCGGTGAACAGCAGGGCGGCGAGGAAAAACAAGGCTTCGCCACGCAGGCCCTGGCCGAGCACCTCGGCATCGATCCAGGCCTGGTCCAGCCAGACCCCGGAGCGCAGCGCCTGCAGGCCGAAGCCCAGCAACAGCAGCAGGCCGATGCCGAGCAGGCCGCGCGGCAGAGAATTTCCCATCAGGCCGCCTCCGAGTCGACGGAGCGATGGGAACCCACCTTCAGCTCCGTCACCTCCACCCGGCGCATGCGCCGCTGCAGCCACAGCATCCCGAGCAGGTCCACCAGGCCCACCCACAGGCGATTGTGCACGCCATACTTGCTGCGCCCAAGCCGACGCGGCCGGTGCGACACGGGCACGGGGATCACCCGGCCGCCGGCACGCAGCACCAGGGCGGGCAGAAAGCGGTGCATGTGATCGAACCAGGGCAACTGCCGGAAGGTCTCGCGGGGAAACAGCTTGAGGCCGCAGCCGGTGTCGGGGGTGGCATCGCCCAGCAGGCGACTGCGCAGGCCGTTGGCCAGGCGCGAGGACAGGCGCTTCAGGCGGCTGTCCTGACGGCGGGTGCGCCAGCCGGCCAGCAACCAGTGACCCTCCAGGCCCGCCTCGCGCGCCTGGCGCAACAGGATCGGAATGTCGACGGGGTCGTTCTGGCCGTCACCGTCCAGGGTGGCGATCCAGTCACCGCGTGCCGCCACGATACCACTGCGCAGGGCGGCACTCTGGCCACAGCGCCGGTCGTGGCGCAGCACCCGCAGGCGGGGATGATCCGCCAGTGCCGTGGCGAGCCGTTGCGGGCTGTCATCGCTGCTGCCGTCGTCCACGAAAATCACCTCGAAATCCCCGTGGCTTACGAGGGCCGCGTGGATTTCCTCCAGGAGCGGGAGCAGGTTCCCGGCTTCATTGAACACCGGCACGATGACGGACAATTGCATGGCCTACCTCTGTTGATCAGGCTCCCTGACCGCGCCAGGCCCGGGACCTGGCTATTGTACCCCGCCAGCGCCGGTTGCAGGATCTGCATCAGGCCCATGGCGCCGACCGGCGAGCACCAGGATCGCATGGGTACCAAATGCGTAATTCTCGAGTAATTTCAGTTGGTAAGGATACACCAGGCCATGCGCCGATCATAAGGGGGGGTGAGGACCGGATCGGTCAGCGGTAACAATTACAGGGAAGGGAAAGGAAACGAGCGGCGGCTGCGGTAAGGATGAATGCTCTGTTTCGGGCCATCCCGGGCGTTCGACCGACCGTACCTATTCACGCCGGCCACCAGAAAGTGCTAGCATCTACAGGCTGCACAGGATGAGCATCGAGCTGACTGGCTGGACCCATGAACGCTGGGAACAGGGACCCCGGTTCAGCGGCCTGACCGCCGCCAATACGATCCCTTACGATCCATGGCAGAATACCGCCGCCAAGGGCCTGGCCACCGACCGCGGCTGAAGGAAGGCATCAGCAACCTGATCCATATCAATCTATACCTTGGCCAAATAACTATCTGTGATACCAGCATAACCAATCCCCCATACTCAAGCTGGGCGATTTTGTCTATACTCGCCGCTTGCTTTACCCCGGCGAGCTGATTTTGTAGATAGTCTGGCGACTACAATACTTGAGGATTACTAAATGTTCATGAACAACCCCTTTTCGGAGCTTTCGGCATCCATATCACCCACGGTTATGCAGGGTTATGTCATCTTGATGGTCCTGCTGGTGATCGGTGGAACAGTACTCGACATGATGCATAAGAAAAGCGCTCAGTACTTTTTCGAAAACGCGAAAAAAGCGAAGAAGAGCGCAAAACGCACCGTGAGTACCGGCGAAAAAGCCTCCATTGCAGTCAAGGTCCTGGCTAACGAAGTATTAACCTCTGGCGAATTCTGCAATACCAGACGCAGGCTTTCTCACCTGTTGACCATGTACGGCTTCATTATATTCGTGGTTACCACTGCCATTATGATCTTCGGCTATCCGACGCCCGCGACCGCCACCCCCGCCATTCTGCCGCAACTTTGGCATATCGGCGCGCTGATGCTGGCTGTTGGTGGATATTGGTTCTGGTTCTTCATCCGGGTCGACGTGTCCGCGGAAGGCCTGTCCTGGTATCGCTTCGAACGAGCAGATTTGTTTATTCTGTCGCTGTTGGCCACTTCAACGTTTGCACTGCTTTGGTCCTTTACGCAGTCGAGCGGAATTGCCGGATGGTCAACCCTGTTCCTGGCGCTGTTCATCATTTCCAGCACGACTCTTTTCGCCAGCGTTCTATGGTCGAAGTTCGCCCATATGTTCTTCAAGCCCGCCGCCGCTTTCCAGAAGCGCGTTACCAGGGCCGATGGTTCGAGAGAGAATCTGCCTGCCGAATACGATCTGACGGATCCTGCGGTACAAGCCAGATTCCCGGATATCCCTGAATACATGGGCAAAAAGCCTGACTACATGGGACATGGCATCAGACGCGAACCAGCAAACCATTATTAACACCGATTTAACTTTTACTTAAGTAAAGGAAGAAAATTATGCCAACTTTTGTATATATGACTCGTTGCGATGGTTGCGGACAGTGCGTTGATATCTGCCCATCCGACATCATGCACATCGATAAAACCCTTCGTCGCGCTTACAACATTGAACCCAACATGTGTTGGGAATGTTACTCCTGTGTAAAAGCCTGCCCGCACCATGCCATTGATGTACGTGGTTATGCCGATTTCGCCCCGCTGGGCCACTCGGTACGCGTACACCGTGACGAGGAAAAAGGCACGATTGCCTGGCGCATCAAGTTCCGTAACGGCAAAAAAGACATGGAACTGCTGGCGCCCATCACGACCAAACCGTGGGGCACAGGCTATCCCGATTTAGCTCAGGCACCTACGCCAAGCAAAGAAATGCGTAACAGTGAGCTACTGTTTAACGAACCCAAGTATGTGCGCATGGATGACGGCGATTTGCATACGCTGGAATCAAATGGCCTCGAAATTAAAGAAGGGGTGTATTACTAATGGCCTACAAGACAATTATTGAAGACGATATCGATATCCTGGTGGCCGGCGCCGGCCTCGGCGGCACCGGCGCCGCCTTCGAAGCAAGATATTGGGGCAAAGACAAAAAGATCGTCATTGCCGAAAAAGCCAATATTGATCGTTCGGGTGCAGTCGCCCAGGGCCTGTATGCCATCAACTGTTACATGGGTACCCGCTTCGGCGAGAACAACCCGGAAGATCACGTACGTTATGCACGTATCGACTTGATGGGTATGGTGCGCGAAGATCTGGCATTCGATATGGCGCGTCATGTTGACTCCACAGTTCACAACTTCGAAGACTGGGGTCTGCCGATTATGCGCAACACGAAGACCGGCGCGTATCTGCGTGAAGGTCGCTGGCAGATCATGATTCATGGTGAATCATACAAGCCTATCGTTGCCGAAGCCGCCAAGAAATCAGCGGATAAGGTCTTCAACCGTGTCTGCCTAACCCATCTGTTGATGGATGATGCTAAAGAGAACCGCGTCGCGGGTGCTGTTGGTTTCAACGTACGTACCGGTAACTACCACGTATTCAAAGCAAAGACTGTTATCTGTGGCGCCGGTGGCGCGTCCAACATCTTCAAACCACGTTCAGTGGGTGAAGGCGCAGGTCGTGTCTGGTACGCACCCTGGTCATCGGGTTCTGCTTATGGTCTTATGATCGAAGCTGGCGCGAAAATGACACAGATGGAAAATCGTATCGTACTGGCCCGTTTCAAAGACGGTTATGGCCCGGTTGGTGCTTACTTCCTGCATCTTAAGACCTATACCCAAAATGCTTACGGCGAAGAGTACGAATCCAAGTGGTTCCCAGCTCTGCAAGAAATGGTCGGTAAAGAATACCTGGATCCGGAAGCGTCTCACACGACTCACCGTCCAATTCCAACCTGTTTGCGTAACCATGCCATCATCAACGAAGTGAATGCGGGCCGTGGTCCGATTCACATGGTGACCATGGAAGCCTTCCAGGATCCGCATCTCGAAGAAATTGGCTGGCACAACTTCCTCGGTATGACGGTTGGTCAGGCGGTACTCTGGGCTGCAACTGACGTGGATCCGAAGTACGAGAACCCTGAATTAACCACTTCCGAGCCCTATGTCATGGGTTCACACGCAACCGGTTGTGGTGCATGGTGCTCAGGTCCTGAAGACGTCTCACCGCCGGAGTACTACTGGGGCTATAACCGCATGACCACCATTGAAGGTCTGTTTGGTGCAGGTGACGCTGTCGGTGGTACACCGCACGCATTCTCATCAGGCTCTTTCACTGAAGGTCGTCTGGCTGCCAAGGCTGCCTGTAAGTACATCGACGATGGCAAGGCCGAAGGCATCCGGGTTTCGAACGAGCAGATTGAACGCCGTAGAAAAGAAATCTACAAGCCTTTGGAAACCTACACTGTAAACCGTAACGAAATTGTTGCTGGTTCTGTTAACCCGAACTACATCAACCCGCGTCAGGGTCTGGATCGTTTGCAGAAGCTGATGGATGAGTATTGTGGTGGTTTCGGTGTTAACTACATGACCAACGACAAGCTGCTCCACATCGGTCTCAAGAAGATGAAGGCGCTTGAGGAAGATCTGGATAAAGTTGCTGCTTCAGATATCCATGAACTGTTACGTGCATGGGAACTGAAACATCGCTTCCTGACTTCCGAGAGTGTATTCCAGCACACCCTGTTCCGTAAGGAGACTCGTTGGCCTGGTTATTACTACCGTGGTGATGCCATGAAGCTGGATGATGAGAACTGGCACGTATTGACCGTTTCTCGTCGTGATCCCAAAACTGGCGAATACACCATGGAGAAGGCACCTCTGTATCACCTGGTAGGTGATATCGAGGATAAAGACCTGGCTAAGCTGAAAGCGGAAGGACACCACTAAAGCAAATAAATGCCTGATTTACTGTAATTGTAAATCAGGCTATTTATGATTTATTTGCATTAATAAAGGACTGACATATTTTGTGTTGGTCCTTTTTTTTCTACGCTATGAGTGGTTTTAATCGCGCATTAGCCTTGAAAAAACATAACCGTTATTTAATGGATTTTTTGGTTATTATGAATATCATTGAAAAAACTGATGAAGAGATTCTAGAGTTGGCGCATCCAATGTGGGCTGATCTTGTCAAGTACTCAAATGAAGGGAATTACGGTGCTTTCACGCGTAATTTTTCGTCTTCACTTATTCAGGGTGCAAACGAAATTGAAATGGGTAAGCAGTTTGCAAGGAGCGATCTGGCGAAAAACCTGTCAGAAGATTACACCTATCTTGGCATGATACGCCGAGGTGAATATGTCACTGTTCTGTATAAAGTGATTAACAAAAAGAATAAAGGTGAATGGTTGGGCCGGTTGGTGCTCGGTTATGAGAAAGACAGAGTCAGAATCTTTGGTGCTACTTTGTTTTAAGGTAGACTGTTTTATTGCGGCATAAGCTGCAGCAGGTTTTATTAGATATGACAGATATCATTGAAGACAAAAAATTCGTTGAACTGAATTATAAGGTCGTCGATGACAAAACCGGCGATGTGCTGGTCACTGTAGACTATCCCCTGGGTTATGTGCACGGTGTCAACGATGTAATGTCAGAAGAAGTGGCCAAGCATTTGTATGGTAAAAAAGTCGGTGACATCATCGAAGTGCCGATTGATACCAAGTTGTTATATGGCGAAAGAGACGAATCACTGGTGTTTACTGATCACATCGACAATGTTCCCGAAGAGTTTCGAGAGATCGGCATGACCATCACCATGGAAAATGAAAAAGGTGAACCCAGAGATTTTATCGTCACGCGTTTTGATGACAAAACATTAACAATCGATGGCAACAATCCGCTGTGTGGTAGAGACGTCACCTTTATGGTGGAAGTGTTATCTATACGCGAAGCGACCGATGAAGAAATCGAGCTTGGTGGTGCGGTTGATGCTGATCCTGAATTGCATGAAATACTCGATCGGGCACAATGAAATACTCAACTCCTTATATTTTCCATCCTGACAACAGGGCGCTGGAAACGGCAATAGCCAGGGCTGTAGCCATGCTGGGCGGCGACTTTGCCGAAGCGGCAAGGCCGGATACCGGCGTGACCACAGCGGATAATTTTCTGCACACGCGTGGCAATTTTGAACAACAGCGTTTCAGTACCAATATCCTGACAAGTGCACGTGAGGCGATTGAGGAGTTCCTGACTGATAACAAACGTGAACAGGCGCCCAGGGCCTGGGCGGAAACCCAGAATATCCTGGGTAATATCCTGGCGGCAATGGCTCAGCAGCAACACGATACCGCATTGTTTGAACAAGCCATCGAATGTTTTAACCATGCACTGGAAGAATTCAGCCAGGCGGATTCGCCGCTGGATTGGGCGGAGACACAGGCCAACCTGGGTACGGCGCTGCAGGCATTGGGTAGACTGCAGTCTGATACAAAATGTCTGCATAAATCAGTTGATGCTTATACATCCGCATTACTGACGTATTCAAAAAAAGAAACTCCGGAACAATGGAAACTGGTCATGCTGCAACTGGGTGCGACTTTACATACCTACGCGACACTTTTAAAAGGTAACCGCACATTTCAGAAATCTGTTGTTGCCTATAAGAATGCCATAGCTGAACTCGATGCCGATAACTACCCGTTTGAGTTAACGGCCGCGCACAATAATTGTGGCGCTGTGCTGCATAATCTGGCTGAATCTGAAGGAAATGCTGAGCGCCTGCAAGAGGCGATACGGTCATACCAGACCGCGTGGCAAGTCTGCATGGAGCAACAACAGCCGATTCACCTGGCAGTGCTTTGCCGGGTCAATAAGACCACTGCACAAAGCTGTCTGGCTGAGCTAACCCAGGATACTGCTCTTGCTGATGAAGTGGCAGATGAATTTGAATTGATTATTGAGTGCTTTCCGCATGCGCTGCAACCACTGTGTTTAAAACATTGTGCGGAACGGCTGAACAAGATGCGGACAATGGCAGCAGCGGCTTCTGCCTGACAAGTTAATTAGGAAGAGGGTTTCCGAGTTGTCGTCTGAAGAAAAACAGGAAAAAAAACGCGATCCGAATAATCCATGCCTGTTTTGTAAGGATCCGCGCGGGGTGAGCTTGAATAACGAACTGGCTTACAGCGCGCGTGATACTTACGCAGTGAGCCCGGGGCATACCCTGATCATCCCGCGTCGTCATGTCGCCAGCTTTTTCGACCTGACGCCCGATGAGATCAACGCCTGTATGGAGCTGGTCAATGAGGAGCGCAATGCGCTGGATGAGGAACTTAAGCCGGATGGCTACAACATCGGCGTGAACGTGGGGCCGGCAGCCGGACAGAGTATCTTGCATGCCCATATTCACCTGATTCCGCGTTATAAGGGTGATGTCGAAAACCCGCAGGGCGGGGTGCGCCATGTGCTCCCTGAAAAGGCGTATTACACACGGTAGTTAGTTAATGTATAATTTCGTCAGTATTAGTGGGAGGGGCTGGCATAGCTTTAAATTCCCTCCATTTTCAATTAGTTAGGAGATAAGAATATGAGCGCTGCACCATTTACCAGACCTAAGGTTCCCGAAGGTGTCACAGAGTATGTGACAACCACCCAGAAAGAGATCGTACCTGGCAAGTTTCATGTTGGTTATACCACCACGTGGAAACCCTTCCAGAAAGAAGTGCCTTACCAGACCCCCAAAAAGCCTTAAGACCAGAAGCCTTAAGACAGTTCGCCGCGGGGCCCTGCAAGGGTCTTGCGGCGGCTCAGTCTGAAAAGCCCGTGATACGGGCTTTTTTATTGCCCGTTATTTGTGAAATACAATGGTTAACGCTTAAACACGCTCAGACAGTTTGTAATCCACATTAATAAACGCGCCAATGTCCGCCATGAAGCGGGTTGTTCTGCCGCCAAAGCCCACATCCGGACAGGTCTCATCTTTATCGATCGATAACACCAGCTCCACGCCGAGTCTGGGCGATAAATTGTGGCTCTTAATCACCTGCAGGATTTTTTCCTTGGCCGGTTCTATCTGCTTGAGGAGATTATCCGTTAATTTATAAACGTCCACTTCATCTGTAACCGTTTCCGTTGATAACTCCCATGAACTGATCACGGGTTTGTCCAAACCACTGGAGGCACCGGCAGCATTGATTGATGTAGGTTGTATGTCGAGTAGGCGCGTGATGTCGTCGGGATTGAAGTGATACCCACACAGTGCGAAGTAGGCCCGTGCTTGATTGGATGCCAAGATGTCGTCCTCCTTGTGATGGTAAATACGGCGAGAGTTTAGATCGTATAGTCAGAAAGAAACGAGAAGAAACGGGATCATGCCCGGGCAGGATTTTATTGTCAAAACAATATATTGCACAATTCTTGCCAGGACAGTGATGTGGTTATTGTACCCCGCCAGAGCCGACAGGGCACACTGGGCAGGCAGGGCGAGCCGTATGGGATTGCTCTATAGTTGATCGCTCAAGTCAGTAATCAAGGCCCGGATCACTTATGACCCACGCATCACACACCACCAACCATCTGCGCGACGAGACCAGCCCCTACCTGTTGCAGCATGTCCACAACCCGGTGGACTGGTACCCCTGGGGGCCGGACGCCCTGACCAGGGCAAAACAGGAGGACAAGCCCATCCTGCTGTCCATCGGCTATTCCGCCTGCCACTGGTGCCATGTCATGGCCCACGAATCCTTCGAGGACCCGGCCACCGCCGCGGTCATGAACGAATTGTTCGTGAACATCAAGGTGGACCGCGAGGAGCGCCCCGACCTGGACAAGATCTACCAGACCGCCCATTCGCTGCTGGCCCAGCGCCCCGGCGGCTGGCCGCTGACCCTGATCCTCACCCCCGGCGACCAGGTACCTTTCTTCGCCGGCACCTATTTCCCGCGCGAACCGCGCCATGGCCTGCCCGCCTTCGCCGACCTGCTGCGGCGTGTGGAGGCCTTCTACCGGGAAAACCGCCAGGATATCCACAAGCAGAATGCCTCCCTGCTGGACGTGCTGAAGCAACTGGAACCCACTGGCGAAGGGGCCCGGCAACTCGACCCCATGCCCCTGGACGTGGCGCGCCGCCAGCTGGAGGACCAGTTCGACGCCCGCCATGGCGGCTTCGGCAAAGCGCCCAAGTTCCCCCATCCCACCAGCCTGGAACGCCTGCTGCGTCACTGGGCCGGTTCCCTTGAGGATGGCGAAGGCGATACCCGCGCCCTGGAGATGGCCCTGTTCAGCCTCGACCGTATGGCCCTGGGTGGGATGTTCGACCAGCTCGGCGGTGGCTTTTGCCGTTATTCCACCGACGAGCAGTGGATGATCCCTCACTTCGAGAAGATGCTCTACGACAACGGCCCCCTGCTCAGCCTCTACAGCGAGGCCCATGCCGCCACGGGCTCGGCGCTGTACCGCAGGGTCTGCGAGGAGACCGCCGCCTGGGTGATGCGCGAGATGCAGGCCCCGGAGGGTGGCTACTATTCGAGCCTGGATGCCGATTCCGAGGGCGAGGAAGGCCGCTTCTACGTCTGGAGCCGCGAGGAAGTGCGCGCGCTGCTGGACGCGGATGACTACAGCCTGTTCGCGCGGCGCTTCGGCCTCGACCGCGAGGCCAATTTCGAAGGCCGCTGGAATCCTCACGTATACGTCGACTACGCGGAACAGGCGGATGAGACGGGAATCGATGCCGAAGAACTGCGACGGCGCATCGACACCGCCCGGACACGGCTATTCCAGGCCCGCGAGCAGCGCGTGCGCCCGGGCCGCGACGAAAAGATCCTCACCTCCTGGAACGGGCTCATGATCAAGGGCATGGCCAGCGCAGCCCTGCACCTGAGCCGCCCTGAGTACCTCGACTCGGCGGAACGGGCGCTGGATTTCATTCGCGCCCGACTCTGGCAGGACGGCCGCCTGCTGGCCACCAGCAAGGACGGCCGCGCCCACCTGCCGGCCTACCTGGATGACTACGTCTTTCTCATCGACGGCATCCTGGAATTGCTCGCGGCGCGCTGGCGTGACGGTGACCTGGACTTCGCCCTGCAACTGGCCGAAGTGGTGTTGACGCATTTCCAGGACCCCCGCGGCGGCTTCTTCTTCACCGCCGACGACCACGAGGTCCTGATCCAGCGACCCAAGCCCCTGGCCGACGATGCCATGCCTTCCGGCAACGGTATCGCCGCGCGGGTGTTCGGCCGTCTCGGTCACCTGCTGGGTGAGCCGCGCTATCTCGCCGCCGCCGAGGCCACCCTGCAGGCTGCCTGGCCGCAGATCCAGAACGGCCCCTATGGCCACACCAGCCTGCTGCTGGCCCTGGAGGAGACCCTGTTCCCGGTACAGACCATCCTGCTGCGCTGCGCGGCCGACGCCCTGCCCGACTGGCACCAGCGCGCCGGCGAGCCCTATGCCCCGCGGCGCATGGTGTTCGCCATCCCCAACGATGCCCGCGACCTGCCGGGCGCGCTGGCAGAGCGCCGCCCCCAGGGCCGGACGGTGGCCTATGTCTGCACGGGCAGCCACTGCTCTGCGCCCATCACCGGCCTTGCGCAGCTGCGGGAGACTCTGGAACAATCCGAGGCCCGATTGAATCAGCCCTGACACGAGGTAACCGATGTCCGACACCAACCCCAAAACCCTGATGGATTTCGTCCAGGCGGCCCGCGCCCGCATCAAGGAAATCGACAGCGACGCCCTGGAGCGGATGCTCGAGGAAAAGAATAACCTGTTGCTGTTGGACGTGCGCGAGCCCAGCGAGCACGAGCACGGACATTTGCAGGGTGCCCACCTGGTACCCCGCGGCATCCTGGAGGCCGCCGCAGACCTGCAATTCCCGAAGCATGACCCGGTGCTTGCCGGCGCCCGGGAGCAACCCGTGGTGGTCTATTGCGCCACCGGGGGACGCTCCGCCATGGCGGCGGAGGTGTTGCAGATGATGGGCTTCCAGGAGGTCTACAGCCTGGCCGGTGGCTTTATGAATTGGGCGAAAGATCAGCGCCCGGTGGTGCGGGAAGCCAGCTACGTCTGAGTTTTTTTCACCCACATGGCGGTCGCACCCGCTACCGCCGCGGGCATCACCAGGAAATTGACCACGGGAATGAGGGTGCCGAGCAGGGTCGCCCCGCCGAAGCCCAGGGACAGGCCGCGATGTTCCCGCAGCCAGCGGCGTTGCTGCGGGAACAACAGGCCACGGTTTGCCATGGGATAACCCGTGTATTCCAGGGCCATCATCCAGGCCGCGAACAAGGCCCACAGGAAAGGGGCGGCCAGGTTGAGGCCGGGAATCAGGAACAGGATCCCCAGCGGGATGGCGCGCAGGACGAAATAGAGCAGCTTGCGCAGTTCCGACAGCAGGTTGGGCAACAGCTCCCGCAGCAGGGTTTTCCAGTCGCTGTCCTCCTGCGCCCGGCCGGTCAGGTGGCGCTCCACGGCGGCGGCCAGCAAGTCATTGAAGGGTGCGCCGATGAAGTTGGCGAGCATGGTGAAGCTGAAGAACACCACCACCAGGCTGACCAGGACGAACAACGGCCAGAGCAGGTAGCTCAGCCAGTCGAGGTAGGCCGGCAGGTAGGCCAGCAGCATCTCGACCAGGCTCGCTACCCAGCCAAAGGCGAAGTAGAGCGCACCACCGAACAGCAGGACGTTGATGAGCAGCGGGATCAGCACATAGCGCCGCAGGCCGGGCAACCGGATCAGGCGCAGGCCTTCCAGCAGAAACGCGACGCCCAGGAACAGGTCTTTCATGGACGGAGAACCCCCCGGGCGCTGACCTCAGTCCAGGAAAGAGCAGCAATAATCCGTGAGGCGGCTCACCCGCACCGCGAAGCGGGCATTGGCGGGCACGTGGAATTCTTCGCCGCCCTGCACCTTGCGCCAGTCCGACTCGCCGGGCAGCCGTACCTCCAGCTCGCCGGCGAGGATCTCCATCAACTCCGCCGCACCGGTGTTGAACTCGTACTCCCCCGGCTGCATGACACCCAGGGTCTTCTTGCTGCCATCGGGGAACAGCAGGGTGCGACTGGTGACCTGGCCATCGAAATAGACATTGGCCTCGCGGGTGACGGTGACATTACTGAATTCGGACATGAATGGTTCCTGTGTTTCCAGTGATCGACAAACCACATTATCCACGAAATCCTGGTGTCCACTCAGTCCAGGCTGCTGCCAAAACTCTCCCGGTAGCGCGCCTTGAATTCGTCCAGGGTGAAGCGGTGATTCTGGGTGCCGTGCCGCTCGATCTTGATGGCGCCCATGAGGGCGGCGATACGGCCGGTGGTTTCCCAGTCCAGGTTCTGCAGCAGGCCGTGCAGCAGGCCACCACGGTAGGCATCCCCGCAGCCGGTGGGGTCGTTGAGCTGCGCGGCCTTGGCCGAGGGCACCTCGATACGCTTCCCGCCCGTGTAGATCCAGGAACCTTCGCCACCACGGGTGACGATGAAGGCCTTCACCTTTTTGGCCAGATCCTCAATGGACAGGCCGGTGCGTTCCTGGGTGAGCTTGGATTCGTAGTCGTTCATGCAGGCCCACTCGGCCTTGTCGAGGAAACCCAGCAGTTCCTCACCGTTGAACATGGGCAGGCCCTGGCCCGGATCGAAAATGAAGGGGATGCCCGCGGCGGCGAACTGCTCCGCATGGTCCAACATGGCCTGGCGGCCATCGGGCGACAGGATGCCCAGGGAGACACCCCGGGCATCACTGACCCGGTTCTGGTGGGCGAAGTTCATGGCGCCGGGGTGAAAAGCGGTGATCTGGTTGTCGTCCAGGTCGGTGGTAATGAAGGCCTGGGCCGTGTAACTGTCGTCGACCACCTTCACAAGGCCGCGGTCGATACCGCATTGATCGAGCCACTCGGCATAGGGCGCGAAATCAGTGCCCACGGTGGCCATGGGCAGGGGTTCACCACCGAGCAGCTTGAGGTTATAGGCGATATTGCCGGCGCAGCCACCAAATTCACGGCGCATGTCCGGCACCAGGAAACAGACGTTCAGGATATGCACCTGATCGGGCAGGATGTGATTCTTGAAGCGGTCCGGGAAGACCATGATGTTATCGAAGGCGTAGGAGCCACAGATCAGTGCAGACATGCATTTACCTCTTGTGTGTTATTCGTTGAGCAGGGCGGCTGACCAGTCGGGCTTGTAGGTCGGGCTTCGCCCGACAACCGCTACCCGGCCAGCACCAGCCACCAGACCACGGCGGCATTGACCAGCGCTACCAGTACGACCGCCGAGCCGATGTCCTTGGCGCGGCCGGCCAGTTCGTGATGTTCGTCGCCGATGCGGTCCACCACGGCCTCGATGGCGGAGTTCAGCAACTCCATGAGCAGCACCAGCACCCAGACGGAGAACAGCAGGGCCTTCTCCAGGCCGGTCTCGCCCAGCCACAGCGCCAGGGGGATCAACACCAGGCTGAGCAGGATCTCCTGCCGGAAGGCCTCCTCGTTGCGAAAGGCGGCGCGCAGGCCGGCCCAGGAATAGCCGGTGGCATGAATCAGGCGTTCGAGGCCTTTTTTTCCGGTCTTTGCCACGGGTTTGGCTGCCTTCGATCCGGGTGAGGACCGCAAGCTCCCATGCCTGCCGGCGGGACGCCGTGAATACATCCCTGTAGGCTTGTCGGCCGCGTCCATGCGGCCAACACCCGCCCGCAGGCATGGGAGCTTGCGATCCCGTGCCCTGGGGTTTTATGGAATTCGACAACTGGCGCTGTCACTCAAACGTGCGAGCACCATACCCAAGGCATGCCTGCCGATGCAAGTCAGCGCGAGCTTCAGCCGACCGTCCCCGACCAGGCCAGGTCCAGTTCGCGAGCGGCACGCACATCATCGAGTCGGCGCACCGGCAGGGTATGCGGCGCCTCCTTGAGGATGTCCACGTTGCTGGTGGCCTCCTCGAGTATCTTCGCCATGGCTTCCACGAACCCATCCAGTTCCTCCTTGGCCTCGGTCTCCGTGGGCTCGATGAGCAGGCACTCGGGCACCAGCAGCGGGAAGTAGGTGGTGGGAGCATGGTAGCCGTAGTCCAGCAGCCGCTTGGCGAAATCCATGGCGCTGGCGTTCAGGGTCTTGTCCTGCTTCTTCAGGGTGACGATGAACTCGTGGGTGGCGCGACGATTCGGGAAGGCCAGGTCGAAGCCCTTTTCCTGCAGCCGCTTCATCAGGTAGTTGGCGTTGAGGGTGGCGTATTCCGCCACCCGCTGCATGCCCTCGCGACCCAGCAGGCGGGCATAAATGTAGGCGCGCAGCAGCACCCCGGCATTTCCCATGAAGGCGGACAGGCGGCCCATGGTGTCGGGGCAGTCCTTTTCCGTCAGCCACACGTAGTCGTTGCCGTTCTTGCCCACCATGGGCACGGGCAGGTAGGGTCGCAAGCGCTCGCTGACACCCACGGGACCGGCACCGGGACCGCCGCCGCCGTGGGGCGTGGAGAAGGTCTTGTGCAGGTTCATGTGGATGACATCGAAGCCCATGTCGCCGGGACGCACCTTGCCGAGGATGGCATTGAGGTTGGCGCCGTCGTAGTAGAGCAGACCGCCGGCCTCGTGCACGGCTTTCGCAATGGCCTCGATACGGCGCTCGAACACCCCCAGGGTGGAGGGATTGGTGAGCATCAGGCCGGCGGTCTGCGGACCCACTGCCAGCTTGAGGGCCTCCAGGTCCACGTCACCGTTCTTGTCGGTGGGGATCTCCTTCACCTTGTACCCGCACATGGTGGCGGTGGCGGGATTGGTGCCATGGGCCGCGTCCGGCACCAGGATCTCGTTGCGCGCGCTGTCGCCACGGGCATCGTGATAGGCGCGGATCATGGCCACGCCGGCGAACTCGCCCTGGGCGCCGGCGGCGGGCGACAGGGATACCGCCTTCATGCCGGTGACTTCCTTGAGGATCTCCTGCAGCTCGTACATGCAGGCCAGGAAGCCCTGGCCCACGGCCTCGGGACCAAGGGGATGGCGCGCCAGCAGGCCCGGCAGCATGGCCAGGGTATTGCAGCCGCGCGGGTTGTATTTCATGGTGCAGGAACCGAGCGGATAGAAGTGGGTGTCGATGGAGAAGTTCTTCTGCGACAGGCGGGTGAAGTGGCGTACCGCCTGCATCTCCGACACCTCCGGCAAACCGGGCCGCGCGCTGCGGCGCAGGTGCGCGGGGATATCCTCGGCCTCGGGGGCCGCCTTGGGGGCCTGGGCCGTCGCACGACGACCACTGCGGGATTCTTCAAAAATCAGCATCGGTTTTGCCTGTGTTCCGTTTAATATTTAAAAAACCTTCATAACGCCAAGAGCGCCAAGGACGCCAAGCCCGCCAAGAAATCACAACAAAATTGAAAAATCTTGGCGCACTTGGCGTCTTTGAGGTTCAACCACAAGATTCAAATATGCTTCAAGGCCGCGTCGTAGTCCGGCTCCTCGGCGATCTCCGGCACCATTTCCGTGTAGACCACCTTGTCGTTCTCGTCGATCACCACCACGGCGCGGGCGGTGATGCCGGCCAGCGGGCCGTCCTCGATCAGTACGCCGTAGTCCTTGGCGAAATTACGGCTGCGCATCATGGACAAGGGAATGACCTTGTCGACACCCTCGCCGGTGCAGAAGCGGGACATGGCGAAGGGCAGGTCGGCGGCGATCACCAGCATGACCGCATCCTTGCTGGCGGCGTGGTCGTTGAACTTCTTCGTGGAGGTGGCGCATACCGGCGTGTCCAGGCTGGGCACGATGTTCAGCAGTTTCTTCTTGCCCTTGTAATCGGCCAGGCGGCGGTCGTTCAGCTCCGTGTCCACCAGGTGAAAATCAGGGGCGGCCCCGCCCACGGCGGGCAGTTCGCCATTGGTATGGATCTCGTTTCCTTTCAGGGTGATCGTAGCCATGGTGTTTCTCCTTTTGACTGTATTATTCACCGCAAAGGCGCAAAGGACTCAGAGTAATTCTTGTTCAACAACGCATTCATTGCTCTTCCTTTGTGCCTTTGCGGTTCATTGATGCCTTCGGCACCGATAGTTTGCGTAATGGTCCGGATATCCCATCAGGCCATCTTGGGCTGCACCGGGCGGCCCGCCTTGGTCTCTTCTTCCAGCATGCGATTCAGGTGCTCCGCGTACAATTGCAGGTCCGCCTCGGTCTTGGTTTCCGTGGCGCAGACCAGCAGGTGGTTCTTCAGTTCCGGGTATTCCTGTTCCAGTTCGTAGCCCGGCAACAGGTTATGGGTGGTGAAAGAGCGGGTCATCCCCGCCAGCGGAATGGAGAACTCCAGTGCGCATTCATGGAAATAGGGGCGGTTGAAACGCGGCTTCACGAAGTCATTGGCGGTCAGCAGCTCCACCAACCGGCGGGTGTTGGCATGGCAACTGGCGGCCACGTGCTCCAGGCCTTCGGCGCCCAGCAGGGACATGTGAATGGTCGCGGCCGTGACCAGCAGGCCCTGGTTGGTACAGATGTTGGAGGTCGCCTTGGAACGGCGGATGTGCTGCTCGCGCGCCTGCAGGGTCAGGGTATAACCCTCGCGGCCATCACGGTCCAGGGTGCGACCGACGATGCGCCCCGGCATCTGGCGCACGTATTCCTTCTTGCAGCACATGAAGCCGAAATAGGGACCGCCCGAGGACAGCGGCACGCCCAGGGGTTGACCCTCGCCACAGACGATATCGGCGCCGGTCTCGCCCCACTCGCCCGGCGGCTTGAGCAGGGCCAGTGAGGTGGGGTTCACCACGGCGATCACCAGGATGCCGTTACGATGGGCCCAGTCGGTAAGCGCGTCCACCTCTTCCAGCACGCCGAAGAAGTTGGGCTGGGCGATGACCAGGGCGGTGATGTCCTCGCCCTCATATTGCGCCAGGGATTCCGGAGTCACATGACCGCCCTGCTGGTCGTACGGCAACTCCACCAGGGAAATGGCCTGGTTGCGCACGATGGTGTCGGTGGTCTTGCGGTAATGGGGATGCACCGATACCGGCATCAGCACCCGACCCGATTTGGACTTGCGGTTGGCGCGCACCGCCATGAGGATGGCCTCGGCCAGGCCGGAGGCGCCGTCGTACAGGGAGGCGTTGGACACCTCCATGGCCGTCAGGCGCGTCATCATGGTCTGGAACTCGTAGATCAGCTGCAGCGTGCCCTGGCTGGCCTCCGCCTGGTAAGGCGTGTAGGCGCTGTAGAACTCGCCGCGGGTGGTGATCTCCCACACCGCCGCCGGGATGTGATGCTCGTAGGCGCCGGCACCGATGAAGCACAGGGGCCGGCCGTCCTGCCCGGCACGCTGGTGCATGAGGCGGCCGATCTCCTGCTCGCTCATGCCTTCGGGAATGCCATCGAGGCTGCGGGTGCGCAGGTTGGGCGGGATCTCGTCGAACAGGTCCTCGATGCTGGACACGCCAATGGCGTCGAGCATTTCGCGGACTTCGGCGTCGGTATGGGGAATAAAGGGCATCGCAATACTTCTCGTCTAGTGGTCTTCGGCTGCCAGCAGTTCCTGGTAGGCGGCGGCATCCATCAGGCCGTCGAGGGCGCCCGTGTCAGCGGGCGTCAGGCGCAGGATCCAGCCGTCTCCGAAGGGATCGTTGTTGACGGTTTCCGGCGCGTCGGCCAGGGCATCGTTGCCTTCCACCACGTCTCCGGCGATGGGGGCATAGACATCGGAAGCGGCCTTGACCGACTCCACCACCGCGCAGGCCTCACCGGCCTCCAGGGTGCGACCCGCCTCGGGTGCCTCCACGTACACCATGTCACCCAGCTGGTCCTGGGCATGGGCGGTGATGCCGATGGTGACGGTGCCATCATCATTGGCACGCACCCATTCGTGACTCTTGGTGTATTTCAGGTCTGCCGGTACTTCACTCATGGTGGTGACTCCTGTGGATATTTGCTTTCATGTGTTCACCGCAAAGGCGCAAAGTACGCAGAGAAAAGCACAATCTCTTAGTGATACATGCACCGGGCTTCAAACCGCCCGGCCGGTGCATATGATCATCCAATGAAGTTCTCTGCGCCCTTTGCGTCTTTGCGGTGAAAATAATCTTTACTAAAACCCTACACCAGCGCCTTGCCGTGGCGCACGAAGGGCGGCTTGACCACCTGTGCATCCAGCAACTTGCCGCGTACCTCCACCTGGACCCGTTCGCCGGTGGCGGCGGGCACGCGCGCCAGGGCGATGGCCTTGCCCAGGGTGGGTGAGAAGCTGCCGCTGGTGATCTCGCCCTCGCCGGCCTCGGTCACCACCTTCTGGTGATTACGCAGCACGCCCTTGTCGAGCAGCACCAGGCCCACCAGCCGGCGCGTTACGCCGGCGGCCTTCTGCGCTTCCAACGCCGGGCGGCCAACGAAATCACGCTGCGCCGGCTCCCAGGCAACGGTCCAGTCCAGGGCCGCCTCCAGGGGGGAGATACCCTCGTCCATGTCGGTGCCGTACAAGCTCATGCCGGCCTCCAGCCGCAGGGTGTCGCGGGCACCCAGGCCGCAGGGCCGCACACCGCCACCCGCCAAGGTGCTCCACCAGGCCGCGGCCTCGGCGGCGGGCAGCATGATCTCAAAACCGTCTTCCCCGGTGTAGCCGGTGCGGGCAAAAAACCAGTCGCCGGCGAAGCAGCCCACGAACGGCTTGAGGGCCTCCACCCGTGCGCGCAGTTCGCCCTCCAGCAGTCCCAGCACATGGCCGCGGGCATTGGGGCCCTGCACGGCCACCATGGCCAGTTCGGGACGCTCGGTGATTGTCAGGTCGAAATCGTGGGCCTGCTCGTTGATCCAGGCCAGGTCCTTGTCGCGGGTGGCGGAGTTGACCACCATCCGAAAGAAATTGTCATCCAGGAAATAGACGATGAGGTCGTCGATGACGCCGCCATGCTCGTTGAGCATGCAGCTGTACAGGGCCTTGCCCGGCTTCTGCAGCTTGTCGACGTTGTTGGCCAGCAGGTGGTGGAGAAAATCCCGCACCCGGGGACCTTCCAGGTCCACCACGGTCATGTGAGAGACATCGAACATGCCCATGTCCCGGCGCACGGCGTGGTGCTCTTCCAGCTGGGAGCCATAGTGGATGGGCATGTCCCAGCCGGCGAAATCCACCATCTTGGCCCCGGCGGCCACATGTTCGTCGTACAAAGGCGTGTGTTTGCCCATTTCAGCTCTCGTCATTGCGGGGTTGGAAGTACAACGAGGGCGTGCGGGTACCGCGACGGCCTTCGTCAAACCGTCGCCCCTCTGTCCCGTGACCTGAGAGTGTAGGCGCTGCCGCAGGATGCGGGGCCTCTCCCCTTCGGTGGGCCAGCACAGGCTGACCGCTCTCCAGAGCCGACATGGGATCGGATCCCCCACCGCGACAGTTCTTCTGCCTGAGCGTTTCCGGGCGAGTTGCGCCTTCGGCGGCCGGGTAAACCGGCTCTCTCCCGCCGCGGTGGTATGTCGAACCGCCACTATACCCGGGCCGGTGGTGGCCGCCAAGCCCGCAAGCCGTGGGGCTTATGGAGGCGGAAGCCCAATGTAGGAGCGGCCTGAAGGTGAGGCGCTTGCGCCGAGAGGCTGCCCTGGGGCATGGCCGCGAACGGGTGCGGCACAGGCCGTTCGCGGGCAGAGCTCGCTCCTACAGCCGACGGCGTGCCTACCCGGTTCGCGGGCGGCACCCGCGCCTGCCTGCACCATCGGGTGATGTCCCCTTCAATTCAAAGGGTTTTCAGGCCTCCGGGGGCCGCGCCAGGTCCGGTAATTCGCCGTCCAGGCCCATGGCCTGGCGGATGATGACGCCCTTGAGGGGTCCGGCGCGGTCCACCAGGTCCAGGCCCAGGCTGCGCAGCTGCCGCACCGGCGCCAGGGAGCTGCCGAACAGGCCCTTGAGGCCGTCCATGGCGCTCATCATGAGCTGGTTGGCCCCACGCCGGCCGCGCTCATACTGGCGCAGGGCGCGCTCACCCCCCAGGTCGCGGCCGGCGGAGCGGGCCTGCAGCAAGGCTTCCGCCAATGCCGCGACATCCAGCAGACCCAGGTTCACCCCCTGCCCGGCCAGGGGATGGATGGTGTGGGCGGCATCCCCCACCAGGGCCACCCGTGTGCCGATATAGCGTGTCGCATGGCGGCGCACCAGGGGGAAGGCCACCCGCTCCCCGGTGGCCAGCAGGCGGCCCAGGCGCTGATCGAAGGCCGCGCCCAGCCGTGTCAGGAACTCGGGTTCCTCCAGAGACAACAGCTCCTCGCACAGCTCCGGCGGCAGGGACCAGACGATGGAGCAACGGCCGTCTCGCAACGGCAGGAAGGCCAGTGGTCCTGTGGGCAGGAAACGCTGCCGTGCGGTCTCCCCGTGCGGCAGCTCGCTGGTGATCACCGCCACCAGCGCCTGCTGGCGGTACTCCTCCCGCTCCAGGGCGATGCCCGCCAGCTCGCGCAGCCGCGACTCCGCCCCATCGGCGCCCACCACCAGGGCAGCCTCCAGCACCCGGCCATCGGCCAGGACCACCCGTGCCGGACCTGCGGCTTCGGCCTGCAATTCGGCCAGCTCCGCGGGGCAGAACCAGTCCACGCCCGGGAGATCCTGCAGGCGTCGCCGCAGGGCCTCCTGGATCACGCGGCTTTCGATGATGTGACCGAGGGTGGGCTCGCCGATGTCGGCGCAATCGAAGTGAATGCTGCCGCTGCCGCCGGCATCCCAGACCTCCATGCGACGGAAGGGGCTGAGACCCATTTCCGCCATCGCCTCCCAGGCACCCAGGTGCTGGAAGATGTGTTGCGAGGCCCGGGTGATGGCGAACACGCGCAGGTCGACGCTGTCCGCCGGCCAGTCGCGGGATGCCGCGCGTGCCTCGACCACCGCCACCCGCAGGCCTGCCTGCCCCAGCGCGCAGGCCAGCGTGGCGCCCACATGGCTGCCGCCGATGATGATGAGGTCGTATGGTTGGGTCATGCGGGTACCTCTATTCAAAGCAATGCTGCGCCTGTAGGAGCGGCCTCTGGCCGCGAACAGCTCGGGTGCCGCGACCGTTCGCGGCCGAAGGCCGCTCCTACACTCAGCGGGGTGCCGGGCCGGTTCGCGGCCGAAGGCCGCTCCTACAAAGGCAAACCCCGCGCCAGGCGCGGCAGGCGCCCGGCGCGGCCCATGGTCAGCCGGCCGAACAGGCGCTTGGCGGGCGGCAGCAGGTCCAGGGCCAGCATGCCGGCGTCGCGCAGGCAGGCCACGGACGACAGGGGGCTGCTGAACAGGCGCACCAGGCCGTCGGTAAAGGCGATGACGCGCCGGTGATCGGTGCCGCGCCAGTCGGCGTAGCGCTGCAGCAGGGCCAGCTCGCCGATATCCTGGCCCGCGGCATGGGCATCCACCAGCAGTTCCGCCAGTACCGCCACGTCGCGCAGCCCCAGGTTGAAACCCTGGCCGGCGATGGGATGCAGGGTATGCAGGGCATTGCCGATCAGCGCCACGCGCGGCCGCACCGACTCGCGGGCACGCACCAGGGACAGGGGATAGGCATGGCGCGCGCCCACCCGCTCCAGGCGCCCCAGGCGCTGACCGAAGCGTTCCTGCAGGCGCGCCAGGAAGTCGGCATCCGACAGGTGCAGTACCTCGTCCACCTGCTCGTCGCGCAGGGTCCAGACCAGGGAGCAGCGCCCTTCGCTCATGGGCAACAGGGCCAGGGGTCCGGTGTCGGTGAAGCGCTCGTAGGCAATGTTGCGATGGGGCAGCTGGGTGCTGATGTTGGCGATCAGCGCCGTCTGGCCATAGGTCCACTGCAGGGTGTCGATGTCCAGGGCCTCGCGTACCCGCGACTGGCTGCCGTCGGCGGCCACCAGCAGGCGACCGCGCAGCACCCGGGTTTCGCTCTCCAGGTCCAGGGTGACGTTCACGCCCTGGTCATCCACCTGGAAATGGCGCAGCTGGGCCGGGCAGATCAGGTCAACCGCCTCGAGGGCCTCCAGCCGGGGGCCCAGCACCGCACCCAGTACCCGCGCCGGCGCCACGTAGCCCAGGGCCTCCACGCCTTCTTCCTCGCGGTGCAGGCGTGTAAAGCCGAAGCGACCCCGGTCGGAGGTGTGGATGGTGTGGATGGGCGTCACGCCGGGGCTCAGTTCCTCCCACAGGCCCATGGCCGCAAAGATGCGCCTCGACCCCTGGGCCAGGGCCAGGGTGCGGTCGTCGTAGCTGGGCTGCTGGCCGGAGCGCAGCGGCACGGCCTCCACCACCGCCACGCGCACGCCACGCGCACCCAGGGCGCAGGCCAGACTGGCGCCCACCAGGCCGCCACCGACGATCAGAACGTCATATTCGTGCGTCATGAATTCACCACCCACACCCTACACAATTCACCTTGCCGCTCCTACCCCGCCATCAGGGCCTCGATCTCCTTCACGTCCTTGGGCGCCGCCTTGCTCAACACCTCGTGCCCGTCGCGGGTGACCAGCACATCGTCCTCGATGCGGATGCCGATGCCCTGCCACTTCTTGGCCACGCCCTTGCTGCCTTTGGGGATGTACAGGCCCGGCTCCACCGTCAACACCATGCCCGGCTCCAGCACGCGCCATTCCTCACCCACCTTGTAGTCGCCCACGTCGTGCACGTCCATGCCCAGCCAGTGACCGGTGCGGTGCATGTAGAAACGACGGTAGGCGCCGTCCTTGATGAGCTGCGCCGGTCGCCCCTTGAGCAAACCGAGTTTCACCAGGCCCCGGGTCAGCACCTTCACCGCCGCGTCATGGGGCGCGTTCCAGTGGTTACCGGGCACCACCTCGGCGATGGCCGCCAGCTGGGCGTCCAGCACCAGGTTGTACAGCAGCTTCTGCGGCTCGCTGAAACGACCGTTGACGGGAAAGGTGCGGGTGATGTCGGAGGCATAGTACTGGTACTCGGCCCCGGCATCGATGAGCAGCAGGTCGCCATCCTGCAGTTCGGCATCGTTCTCGCGGTAATGCAGGATGCAGCCGTTGTCGCCGCCGCCGACGATGCTGCCGTAGGCGGGCTCGCAGCCGTGGCGGCGGAATTCATGGAGGTACTCGGCCTCGATCTCGTATTCCATCATGCCCGGCCGGCACAGCTGCATGGCGCGCGTGTGGGCCGCGGCGGCGATCCGGGCCGCGGTGCGCATCTGCTTGATCTCCACCCGGCTTTTGTACAGGCGCATGTCGTGCACCAGGTGGTCCAGGGCCACGAACTCATCGGGGGCATGCACGCCGCTACGCGCCCGGTTACGAATCTCGCGCACCCAGTTGATCACCCGGGTATCGAACTCGGCGCTGGCACCCATGGTGTAGAACACGCGCTCGCGGCTTTCCAGCAGGCCCGGCAGGATGTCGTCGATATCGTCGATGGGAAAGGCATCGTCGGCGCCGAAGCGTTCCACCGCACCCTCGGTACCGGCGCGGCGGCCGTTCCAGGTCTCCATGTGCGGGTCGCGCTCGCGACAGAACAGGACGTATTCCCCCTGCGGGCGGCCGGGTACCAGCACCGCCACCGCCTCCGGTTCGGCAAAACCGGTGAGGTAGTAGAAATCGCTGTCGCAGCGGTAGGGATATTCCACATCGCGGTTGCGCAGCCGCTCCGGCGCCGTGGGCAGGATGGCGATGGCATCCTGGCCCATCATGCGCATCAACTGCTTACGGCGGCGGGCGAATTCATTGGTGGGCATGCAGACCTCATTGACTTAAGTGGCAATTGCGGCACGATTCGGTTTCGAGCCCCGGAACACGGAGAACGCAGAGACAACCAAAAAATACACCCCTGGCAGGCACGCTACTGCACCGGCGGCGGGGCCGGCAGGGGCTGCAGCTCCTCGTGCAGCAGCAGCACCCCCACACGCAGGTACTCCTGCAGTTCCATGTAGGCCTGTTCATCATCCTCGGCCGGCACCGTGAAATCAAAGGCCACGCGGGCGATGTCGCTCACATCCCGCAGAAAGCCCTGACTGTCCTCGGAGAGGGGGCGCTCCTTGTTCAGGCCACCCAGTCCCAGGCCGGTGCTGAAACCCTCGCACCAGTGGGCCAGGGCCTCGGCCCGTTCCGCCAGCGGCCGCTCATCGTCGGGCAGCAGCAGGCTGAATTCCAGCTCGGGACTGTTGATCTGCGCGCGCTGGGACTGGAACAGCAGGGCCACCGCCCGCGCCGCCTCCCGCACCGCCGGGCTTTCCCAATCCACCTCGCCGAACAGCTGTGGCAGCCAGGCGGCCGGGTCCATCCCCCCCGCGGCACAGAGCACGCCGGTCACGAAGCCGTGGGATTCCGCGGCATCCGTAGCGGCGCCCGCCTGCCGGAGGTAGTGATCGAGCGTTTCGAAGGCATCGGCCGTCATTGATTCCCCATTCTCACCATCGAGGGTGGCGGGCATTATCGCACAAGCGCCGGCGCAGCCAGTCGTTGACCCCTCAATCGGCCGGCACTATAGTGGCCGATATGGTAAAAAAGGCTGCCCAAACCGTCACCGAGCAGGAACTCAAGAAGCTGGAGTTCCGGCTAGACGAGCTCATTCAGACCATTCAGCGCCTGAAGGCGGAAAACCGTTCCCTGCGCGCCCAGCAGGACAACATGTCGGCGGAACGGGCCGGCCTGATCGAGAAGAACGAACTGGCGCGCAGCCGGGTCGAAGCCATGATCAACCGCCTCAAGGCCATGGAACAAGGCGCATGAGCAAGGACGTCAAGCCGGTCACGGTACAGATCCTCGACAAGGACTACCTGGTGTCCTGCCCCGAGGACGAACGTGCCGCGCTCGTTGCCTCGGCCCAGTACCTGGACGGCAAGATGCGCGAGATCCGCGCCTCGGGCAAGGTGGTGGGCGCCGACCGTATCGCGGTCATGGCGGCACTGAATATCGCCCATGAGCTGCTGGACCGCCAGGGCCAGAAAGACGACTACCAAACCACCGTCAGCACCCGCATCCGCGCCCTGCAGAGCAAGATCGAAATGGCGCTGAACAGCGGCAACCAGCTGGAGCTGTAAGCCGGGGATACCCGGTGTATACTGGTACCAAGTTTGATTCAGGCATCCCCTGCCGTGTTCGTTAGCGGGTCGTCACTCCCTTGAGCCTAAGTACGATCCCCGGGGACGAGTCTGTTCGGTGTCCGTGCGCAGGTCCGCCTGGTGCGGAAAGCCTAACGATACCGGCGTTGTCCCCCCTTGAACCGCTGGTTCAAGGCCCACGCCCCGCGACGGCATGTGCGGAGGATGCCTCCTAATTCCTTACCTTGATGCATTTCTGTAGGAGCGGCCTCTGGCCGCGAACGAGTTGTCAGCCACAACCATTCGCGGCCAGAGGCCGCTCCTACGGGCATTGCCACCCGCATCCGAGGCCTGCGCAAGAAAGCCCGATCCATGCCCAGCCGATCCGACGTTCGTAAACGCCTGCGCGACGCGCGCCGCGCCCTGAGCCCCGAGCAGCGCGTCGCCCATGCCGAGGCCCTGGCCTGGCACCTGGCCCGCCAGCCCCTGTTTTTGACCAGCCGGCGCATCGCCGCCTACCTGCCGGTGGACAGCGAGATGGATCCCATGCCGCTGGTGTGGCGCGCCTGGGAGCTCGGCAAGACGGTGTACCTGCCGGTGCTGGTGCCCTACGGCCACAACCGGCTCTGGTTCGCACCCTTTCGTGAAGGCGATCCCCTGGTGCGCAACCGCTTCGGCATCGCCGAGCCTCTGCGCATCCATCGCGAGCGCGCCAACGCCATCGAACTGGACCTGGTGCTGGCGCCCCTGGTGGGCTTCGACGCCCGTGGCAACCGCCTGGGTATGGGCGGCGGCTTCTACGACCGCAGCTTCGCCTTTCTCAACCGGCGCCAGTGCTGGAAGAAGCCACGCCTGATCGGCCTGGCCCATGAATGCCAGCAGGTTCCCCGCCTGGACGGCGCGTCCTGGGACGTGCCGCTGCACGCCATTGCCACCGAGGAAGGGCTACGCATTATCGGGCAGAAGATAAAAACACCTTTGAGAGGCACTGCATGAACTACTGGCTCATGAAATCCGAACCCGACGTGTTCGGCATCGATCACCTCAAGGCCATGCCGGGTAAAACCGAGCACTGGGACGGGGTGCGCAATTACCAGGCGCGCAACATGATGCGCGACCAGATGAAGAAGGGCGACCTGGTGTTCTTCTACCATTCCAATTGCGAGGTGCCAGGCATCGTCGGCATCGCCAAGGTGGTGAAGGAAGGCTACCCGGACCACACCGCCTTCGATCCCGAGACCAAATACTACGACCCCAAGAGCGACCCGGAGAATCCGCGCTGGTACATGGTGGACGTGAAGTTCCAACGCAAGCTCAAGCGCACCATCAGCCTGGCGGAACTGAAGGAAGCGCCGGAACTGGAGGATTGTCCCCTGGTGCGCAAGGGCAACCGGCTCTCGATCATGCCGATCAGCCAGCAGCAGTGGGACTTTATTCTGAGCCTGGAATGAGACACCTGTAGGAGCGGCCTCTGGCCGCGAACCGGTTCGCGGCCA
>JAPHQV010000044.1 GCA_026197075.1 Gammaproteobacteria bacterium
CATGGACGCGGCCTTCGAGCGTACAGGGATGTATTTACAGCGAGTTTCGAGGCAGAACCCCGACGGCTCAGGCCGCAACCCCGCCTCCTACACCAGATACACAAATATAAACAGCCCCAGCCACACCACGTCCACGAAGTGCCAGTACCAGGCCACCGCTTCGAAGGCGAAGTGGTTGTCATGGCTGAAATGACCTTTCGCGCAGCGGATCGTGATCACCGCCAGCATGATGGCGCCCAAGGTGACATGGAAGCCGTGGAAGCCGGTGAGCATGAAGAAGGTGGAGCCGTAGATCCCCGAACCGAGAGTAAGGTTGTGGTGCTCGCCATAGGCCTCGATGTATTCGTAGACCTGGAAACCAAGGAAGGTCAGGCCGAGGGCCACCGTGGCCACCATCCAGCCGACCAGGGCGCCACGATTGCCCTTCTTGAGGGCCCAGTGCGCCAGGGTGATGGTCACGCCACTGGACAACAGCAACAGGGTGTTCAGGGCCGGGATCTTCCAGGGATCCAGGACACTGAACTCGCCACCCAGCGCCGCAGGACCATTGGTGGGCCAGGCGGCTGAATCCGCATCGAAATTGGGCCACAGGTGCTGGTTGGTGGACACATCTTCCCCGGCCAGCCAGGGTACCGAGTAGATGCGCGCGTAGAACAGGGCGCCGAAGAAGGCGGCGAAGAACATGACCTCGGAGAAGATGAACCAGCTCATGCCCCAGCGGAAGGAGCGGTCCACCTGGTCGTTGTACATGCCCTTGAGGCTCTCGTTGATCACCGTACCGAACCAGCCGAACAACATGACCAGGGTGATCAGCACACCGATGCCCATGAGCATCGTGGCTCCGGACGCCCCGTTGAGGAGGGATGCAAACCCCACCAGCAGGGTTGTCAGGCCGATCGAGCCCAGGATGGGCCAGTGACTACCGTGGGGCACATAATAACCGCCATGCGTTGCACTCATGCCTTGTTCCTCATTTTTGCCAATTCATGAAACTGTTGTTGTTTACGGCACCCTGCTTCACGCGCCACCCTTATCGAAGAAGGTGTACGAGAGCGTCACTCTCCGCACATCTGCCGGCAACTTCGGATCGAGCATGAAGTACACCGGCATGTCCCGGCCTTCGCCGGACTCGAAGCGCTGCTCGGTGAAGCAGAAGCATTCGGTCTTCTTGAAGTGCCGCGCCGCGTTCCCCGGCGCCACGCTGGGCACGGCATGCCCGGTAATGACGTGGTCGGCGAGATTTTCCGCGTAATAACTGGTCTTGTAGGTCTTGCCCGGATGCACCTGCATCTCCACCACTTCGGGATGGAACTTCCAGGGCAGGTCCTGGTTGAGGTTGGCGACGAACTCCACCGTCACCAGGCGACCCTCGTCCACCTGCACATCGGAGATGACGGCTGCTGTCGCGGCGGTCTTGCCACCCAGGCCCGTGACCTGGCAAAAGATGTCGTAAAGCGGCACCAGGGCAAATACGAACCCGAACATGCCGGCCACCACCCAGAGCAACTTGCCGAGCACACGCCGATTGGCCGCCTGGATACCGGAATCCACTCGCTCAGCCCCGCATGTTCATATACAGGAAGGTGAGATAGATCCCCACCGCCACGGCACCGACTCCCAGTGCCCAGAGCCTGATGCGACGTTCGCGCTTATCCTTGTCCATACGTCCGGAACTCCCTGCGCCGGCCCGCGGGCCGGCGCATACATCTGTCACTACTTGATCTGCGGAGCAGTTTCAAAGCTGTGGTAAGGCGGCGGTGAAGGCAGCGTCCACTCCAGGCCCTTCGCGCCTTCCCACACCTGGTCCGTGGCCTTGGCACCGCCGCGGATGGTCTGGAACACGATGTACACGAACAGCAGCTGGGTCAGGCCATAGGCGAAGCCGCCGAGGCTGGAGATCATGTTGAACTCCGCGAACTGCACCGAGTAATCCGGGATGCGGCGCGGCATGCCGGCCAGGCCCAGGAAGTGCTGCGGGAAGAACAACACGTTCACGAAGAGCGTGGACAGCCAGAAATGCCACTTACCCAGGGTTTCGTTGTACATGTGGCCGGTCCACTTGGGCAGCCAGTAGTAGGCTGCGGCCATGATGGCGAAGATGGCGCCGGTCACCAGCACGTAGTGGAAATGCGCCACCACGAAGTAGGTGTCATGGTACTGGAAGTCCACCGGGGCGATGGCGAGCATCAGGCCGGAGAAACCACCGATGGTGAACATGACCACGAAGCCCAGGGCGAACAGCATGGGGGTTTCAAAGGTCATGGACCCGCGCCACATGGTGGATACCCAGTTGAACACCTTCACCCCCGTCGGCACCGCGATCAGCATGGTGGCGTACATGAAGAACAGTTCGCCGGTAAGCGGCATGCCCACGGTGAACATGTGGTGCGCCCACACGATGAAGGACAGGAAGGCGATAGAGGCCGTGGCATATACCATCGAGCTGTAGCCGAACAGCGGCTTGCGCGCGAAGGTCGGGATGATCTGCGACACGATCCCGAAGGCCGGAAGGATCAGGATGTACACCTCGGGGTGCCCGAAGAACCAGAAGATGTGCTGGAACATCACCGGGTCACCGCCGCCGGCCGCGTTGAAGAAGGAGGTATCGAAGAACTTGTCTGTCAGCAGCATGGTGACCGCACCGGCCAGCACCGGCATGACCGCGATCAGCAGGTAGGCGGTGATCAGCCAGGTCCACACGAACAGTGGCATCTTCATCAGCGTCATGCCGGGTGCACGCATGTTGACGATGGTCACCACCACGTTGATGGCGCCCATGATGGAGGAGATACCCATCAGGTGGACGGAGAAGATCAGGAACGGAAAGGCGTCACCGGTCTGCAACACCAGCGGCGGATACATGGTCCAGCCTCCGGCCGGTGCACCGCCCGCCATTAACAGGGTGGACAGCAGCATGGCGAAGGCGAAGGGCAGGATCCAGAAGGACCAGTTATTCATGCGCGGCAGGGCCATGTCCGGCGCCCCGATCATCATGGGGATGAGCCAGTTGGCAAGCCCCACGAAGGCCGGCATGACCGCACCGAAGATCATGATCAGCGCGTGCATGGTGGTCATCTGGTTGAAGAACATCGGGTCGACCACCTGCATGCCCGGCTGGAACAGCTCGGCGCGGATGACCATGGCCATGGCGCCGCCGACGAAGAACATCAGCAGGGAGAACAGCAGGTAGAGGGTGCCGATGTCCTTGTGGTTGGTGGTGAAGACCCAGCGCAGCAACCCGCTCTGGTGCTCGGCGTGATGCGTGTCGTGTGTAGTTGCAGTGCTCATTCCGTACTCCTCCACGACCCTTAGCGGGCGGCCTTGATATCAGAAGGTTGCAGCAAGTCACCGGTATCGTTGCCCCAGGCGTTGCGCTCATAGGTGATGACCGCGGCCAGGTCGGCGTCGCTGAGTTGCCCGCCGAAGGCGGCCATAGCGGTACCGGATTTACCGTTCATCACGATATCCACGTGACCGGCAACCGGGCCCTTGATCAGGGGTGAACCCACCAGTCCCGGGAAGGCGCCCGGCAGACCGGCACCGTTGGCCTGGTGACAGGCGGCGCAGTGGGTGCCATACACCTTTTCACCACGCGTCATCAGTTCGCCCATGTCCATCTCCCGGTCGTCATCCGCGGCCGCGGCCGCGCTGGCCGCCTGCTGGTCGGCGACCCATTGGCTGTAATCCGCTTCGGACAGGGCCTCCACCACGATGGGCATGAAGCCGTGATCCCGGCCGCACAGCTCGGCGCACTGGCCGCGATACACGCCGGGTTCCTTGACCTGGATCCACATCTCGTTGATGAAGCCCGGGATGGCGTCCTTCTTCATGCCCAGCTCCGGCACCCACCAGGCATGGATAACATCACTGGCGGTCAGCAGCAGGCGCACCTTCTTGCCTACCGGCACGACCATCTTGTTGTCCACTTCGAGCAGGTAGTGGGGGCCCTTCTCCTCACTACCGTAGATCTGATCGGTCGGAGTGGACAGGTTGCTGAAGAAACCGATGCCCTCGTCCAGGTACTCGTACTGCCATTTCCACTGGTAGGCAGTGACCTTGATGCTGACATCCGAATCGCTGGTGTCTTCCATGGCGATGAGGGCCTTGGTGGCCGGAACGGCCATGCTGACCAGTATCAGGAAGGGAATGATGGTCCAGAGGATCTCGACCGTGGTGCTTTCATGGAACTGGGCGGGAACCGCACCCCTGGATTTGCGGTGACGGAGGATGGAGATGAACATCGCCCCGAACACCACCACACCAATGGCCACACAGATCCACAGGATCAGCATGTGCAGGCTATAGGCCGTCTGGCTGATCGGGGTTACCCCCACCGGCAGGTTAAGCCCCCAGTCGGCGCGCGCGCCACTTGCCCCCAGCAGAAGGCTCGCTGCCGCTACCCCCGACAGACTTCGTTTCATGTTCCTCAACAACATGCCAGCAGTTCTCCTCGTAGTACTCGAACCTTGGTGGTAAGCACCCGGCCAATCCGCCCGCCGGGTCGTGTGCTGAACGCGTAACGACGCCACAACCTGTCATCTTTCCCGTACTGAAACTGCCTGTGCGTCGAACCACTCCTCCAACAACCGTGCCTGCCAGTTAGTCACGCCTGAAACGGACGCGCGCGAACCCCCGGCCCATGGCCGGAGGCGGCGCTGCATCCGCGATAATTCAATATAGAAAAAGAGGGTAATACCGGCAAAACCCCGGCGCGCGCGCGGATCGGCATGGCGGGCTTGTGGCGCCCTGATGCGCTTTTCAGGTACGGCCGCGCATTCTTGTCGATGTGACCTTCCTGCCTTGCCAGGTCACCCCTGCCTTCCCTCACCACAACCTGCGTCTCCGGGTCTGAATTCTTATTGATGCCGGATGCTACTCCACGCCTGGAGGGAAGACAACAAAAATCAAAAAATTTTCCGACAAAAAAACCCGTTAAAACAAATAGATATACAGCTTTCCCTTAATTTATAATATTAAGTTTTTCTAACTTGTTAATTGGCAAGCCGGACCGTGAACACAGGCCGGAAAGGATCCGGGAACCGCAAGTCTGACAGACTCCTAGCGGCTGACCGCGCTCAACTCGACGCGCCGGTTGCGCATCCGGCCCGCCTCGGTGCCGTTGTCGGCGCGGGGCTGCGTCTCCCCCAGGAAGCGCAGTTCGAAGCGATCGCGGGAGATACCCCGCTCCATGAGGAAATTACGCACCATAATGGCGCGCTTGCGGGATAGGGCCAGGTTGTACTCCGTGCCACCCTCGCTGCTGGCGTGCCCCTCCACCAGCACCTGGCCGCGTCCCTGGGTGCGCAGGTGGCGTGCCGTCTGCTCCAGCACCTCGCGTCCCAGGGACGTGATGCGAGCGGAATCGAGGGGGAAATAGACGCGCGTGGCCTCCCCCTCCGCCATGCCGAAGTGGCTGGGATCACCGACACAGTCCTGGAACTCGCGCTGGGCGGTACGGAAGAAGACGGGCAGGATCCGCACCGTCACCAGATCCTGGCCATCGAACCAGTCCCGGTATTGCAGTGTCGGTGCCATACCCTGCTCCAGTTCCGTGAACAGGCGCTGGGCACGTATGCCCTCCACCCGGAAGGACTCGCCTCCGAGGATGGCGTCCACGGGATCGAGCCCACGCGGCGCGGCCTGGTGCTTCCAGTCCGTCGGGTCCGAGGACAATTGCGCCTCGGTCTGCAACACGGGCGGCCGCAGGGCATGCACGCTGAACACCAGGTCATGGCGACCCTGACGGCGGAACTCCACCCGACCGTAGCGGGGGATCTCGTGACTGAGGACGCAGACCATGTCCACCATCCTGGCCTCCCAGGCGGCCTCATGGAGTCGCGCCTGGTGCTGCTGGATGCCCGCCAAGGCCGGTAACGCCAGCATCCCCGGCAGGACCGACAGCAAAATGCGCAGCAGATTTGCACGAAACCGAGTGGACATGGGAAGGACGCCACAAAACGGGATCCCGGGAACCGGGCTTCCCCCAACCCAGCCATCGACTCCGAGGACACAAACTTTAACCGTCAGAACGGCTGGCCCCAAAACCAACACCCCCGGGGTTTGGTAGACTGCGCCGATGGACGTATCCCCCATCATCGATTCCCTGAACGACGCCCAGCGCGAAGCCGTCACCGCCCCCCAGCAGCCCCTGCTGGTGCTGGCCGGGGCCGGCAGCGGCAAGACCCGGGTGCTGGTGCATCGCATGGCCTGGCTGATCCAGGTGGAACACCTGTCCCCCTACGGCATCCTGGCGGTGACCTTCACCAACAAGGCCGCCGGCCAGCTGCGCAGCCGCACCGAGCAGCTCATCGGGGTGTCCACCGGTGCCATGTGGGTGGGCACCTTCCACGGCCTGGCCCACCGCCTGCTGCGCGCCCACCACCAGGAGGCGAAGCTGCCCAAGGATTTCCAGATCCTGGATTCCGACGACCAGTACCGGGTCATCCGCCGACTGCTGAAGTCCCTGGACATCGACGAGGCACGCTGGCCGCCGCGCCAGATCCAGTGGTTCATCAATGCCCGCAAGGACGAGGGGGAACGCCCGCAGCACATCGATCCGGGCGGCGACCCGATCCAGAAGCAGCACGTACTGATCTACCAGGCCTACGAGGAGCTGTGCCAGCGCTCGGGCCTGGTGGATTTCGCCGAACTGCTGCTGCGTGCCCACGAACTGTGGTTGCAGCACCCGGAACTGTTGGCCCATTACCAGGAGCGCTTCCAGCACATCCTGGTGGACGAGTTCCAGGACACCAACCGCATCCAGTACGCCTGGCTGCGCCTGCTGGCGGCGCGCCACGGCCACATCACCATCGTTGGCGATGATGACCAGTCCATCTACGGCTGGCGCGGTGCGCAGATCGAGAACCTGCATCTCTTCCAGAAGGATTTCCCCAATACCCGCGTCATTCGCCTGGAACAGAACTACCGCTCCACCGGCGCCATCCTGCGCGCCGCCAATGCCCTGATCGCCCACAATGCGGACCGCATGGGCAAGAACCTCTGGACCGACGGCCACGACGGCGATCCCATCCAGCTCTACACCGCCTACAACGAGCAGGACGAGGCACGCTATGTGATCGAACGCATCCAGGGCTGGGTGGACGAGGGCAACCGGCGCAGCGAAGTGGCCATCCTCTATCGCTCCAACGCCCAGTCGCGGGTGTTCGAGGAACGCCTCATCCAGGCCGGCATGCCCTATCGCGTCTACGGCGGTCTGCGTTTCTTCGAACGCGCCGAGATCAAGGATGCGCTGGCCTACCTGCGCCTGTGCAGCCACCGCGAGGATGACGCCTCCTTCGAACGCATCGTCAACCAGCCGCCGCGTGGCATCGGCGAGCGCACCCTGGAGGATCTCCGCCGGCAGGCGAAGTCCCTGAACCAGACCCTGTGGGAGAGCGCCCGGCAGCTGGCCCGCTCCCCGGACATGACGGCCCGGGCACGCAATGCCCTGCAGGCCTTCCTCGACGGCATCGACCAGATGGCGGCGGGTATCGAAGGTCTGGCGCTGGGCGAACAGGTGGAGGCCACCGTCGCGGCCAGCGGCCTGAACGAACACTACGCCAAGGAGAAGGGCGAGAAGGGCCAGGCCCGCGTGGAGAACCTCGAGGAACTGGTCAACGCCGCGCGCGGCTACGAGCCGCAGCTGGAAGAGGAACTGTCACCGCTGGCGGACTTCCTCGCCCATGCCGCCCTGGAGGCCGGCGAAGGTCAGGCCGAGGCCTGGGAGGACTGTGTGCAGCTCATGACCCTGCATTCCGCCAAGGGCCTGGAGTTCCCGCTGGTGTTCCTGTGCGGCATGGAGGAAGGCCTGTTCCCCCACCAGCGTTCCGTGGAGGAGTCCGGGCGCCTGGAGGAGGAACGGCGTCTCTGCTACGTGGGCATCACCCGCGCCGAGCAGCAGCTGGTGCTCACCTGCGCCGAGCATCGTCGCCTGCATGGCAGTGACTCCTACAGCGTGCCCTCGCGCTTCATCCGCGAACTGCCGGCGGAACTGGTGGAAGAGGTGCGCCCGCGGGTGCAGGTGAGCCGGCCCTGGCAGGCCGCATCCAGCCCCGCGCTCGAAGAGACGCGGGACCCCGGCGCCCTGCGTCTCGGGCAGCAGGTGCGTCACCCGAAGTTCGGTGACGGCGTGGTGCTGAACTACGAGGGCCAGGGCGGCCATGCCCGGGTGCAGGTGAACTTCACGGAGGCCGGTGCCAAGTGGCTGGTGGTGGCCTATGCGAACCTGGAGGCTGTCTAATCATTCTGCCGCCCGCGAACCCTTCGCGGCCAAGGCCGCTCCTACAGGTGAGATTCACGCTCTGCGCCTGACTCCGATGTAGGAGCGGGCTTCGCCCGCGAACATCCGTGGCAATGACCACCCCTGCAGGGCATTCATCGCATGGTCAGTTCTGATGCACCACACTGCCCGCATACGGAATGCGGGCGATGTTCAGCAGCGCCTCGCGCGGCTTGCCGAGGAAATTGCCCTGCGCGAAGTCGACACCGATTTCGCGCAACAGCTCCAGGGACTCGCGGTTTTCCACGTACTCGGCGATGGTGACCTTGCCCAGGGCATGGGCCACTTCGTTCATGGACTTGACCATGGCCTGGTCGACGGCGCTGGTGGCCATGTTCTGCACGAAGGAGCCGTCGATCTTGAGCTTGTCCACCGGCAAATGCTTGAGGTAGGCGAAGGACGAGAAGCCGGAGCCGAAGTCATCCAGGGCGAACTGGCAGCCGATCTGCTTCAGCGCGCCGATGAAGGTGGCCGCCGCCGACAGGTTGGCGATGGCGGCGGTCTCGGTGATCTCGAAGGTCAACCAGGCGGGGTCCAGCCCGGTTTCCTGGATCAGGCGCTGAATCAGCGGCAGCAGCAGGTCGTCCTCGAATGCCTTGCCCGACAGATTGATGGAGAAACGCAGCTCGTCATTGTCGAGGCGCATCTTGGCCAGGTAGCGGATGGCGCGGTTGACAATCCAACGGTCCACCGCGTGGATCAGGCCGAAGCGCTCCGCCGCCGGCATGAAACCGCCGGGCAGGATCACTTCGCCATCGTCGCACTTCATGCGCACCAGCACCTCGTAATCCTGCACATTGCCCTGGGGGATGCTGACGATGGGCTGGTAGACCAGCTGGAAGCGGTCCTGCTCCAGCATCTCCCGCACCCGCGCCGCCCAGCCCATGTCCTCGGCCATGCCGGCCTTCTTGGTGTCATCGGGATCGTAGAGATTGATGCGGTTGCGACCCTGGGCCTTGGCCAGGTTACAGGCGATGTCCGCATGGGACAGGGCTTCCTCCGCCGAGGCCACCGACTGGTCGATGATGGTGACACCGATACTGCAACTCACATTGAAGGCCTTGCCATCCTCCAGGAACTTGAATTCCTCGAAGCGGCGCCGGAAATGATCGGCCACGGCCAGCACGTTGCGCGCCTCGATGTTGTATAGCAGCAAGGTGAACTCGTCGCCGCCGAAGCGGGCCAGCAGATCACCTTCGCGCACATGATCGCCGAGCAGTCGGGTAATCTCGATCAGCAGGCGGTCACCGGCGGCATGACCCAGGGTGTCATTGATGTACTTGAACTGGTCGAGATCGATGTAGCACAGGGCGCAACCGGCGCCATTACGTGCCACCCGCGCCACGGTGCGCTCCAGTTCCTGCTGGAAATAATGGCGGTTGAACAGGCCGGTGAGTGAGTCATGCTCGGCGTGGTAGGTCAGTTGCTGCTGGAAGGCCTTCTGGTCGGTGATGTCGCGCGCCGTGCCGCTGACCCGCTCCACCCGGCCCTCGGCATCCAGGTGCGCCTTGGCATTGAAACTCAGGTGATGGGATTCCCCGTTCTGGTCCAGGTGCACGGTCTCGTACTGCACCAGCTCGTTACCCTGCAGCAGTTCCTCGAAGGCCACCCGGTCGCGGTTACCCGCGTCCGGGGCATTGAATTCGGTGATATGGCGACCGAGCATCTCGTCGGGCGCGCATCCATAGATCGACTTGCTGGCACGATTGAGGTAGGTCCAGTGCCCCTCCGCATCGGTGGCCCAAACCAGGTCATGGGCGGTCTCCACCAGGTCACGGTAGCGCGACTCGGCATGCTGCAGTTGCGACTCGGCCAGTTTACGCTGGGTGATGTCCGCCACCATGCAGGTGTACATGCGCCGTCCGCTGATATCCATTTCCGTGACCCGCACCGACAGCTGGATGGATGCACCATTGCGGTGGGAACCGCACATCTCCTGTTCACCGGGGCCGGCCGTGCAGGCCCGACCCACATCCTGGATGGCGGGAATCAGCCAGCTCAGGGGACGGCCGAGAATCTCGCCGGCCAGAAAACCAAACAGGCGCTCGGCGGCGGGGTTGAAGGTCTCGATACGGCCTTCCTCGTCGGTGACGATAATCCCTTCGGCGGCCGTTTCCACCACGGCGCGGGTATGGGACTCCTGGTCACCCAGGCGCTGGAACAGGCGTCCCAGGGTCTGGGTCAGGTAGCCGATCTCATCGGTGGAACGGGGCCGCAACTGGGCCAGCTCGCGGGTGGAGGAAGCCCCGCTGCGGCCGAGCATCTCCTGCACCGGCGCCAGGGAACGGGTGGTACTGCGGCTGGCCAGCAGGCTGGTGGACAGGGTCACCAGGCCCAGGGACATCCAGATCACCATGAGGTCGGTGCCGAGGCTGCCGCTCTGCAACCAGTGATACTGCATCAGGATCGAATAGGACAGCAAAGGCACGAAACCACCCAGCAGCAGGGTCTTGGATCTCAGGCTCAACTGCACCTTGCGCAGGCCGAGCCGGCTGACCAGGAGCCCGATGCGATCCTGGGCCAGCAGGTAGGCGGGCAGGCCCACCAGCACGGCACAGGACATCTGCAGCAGCAGGAAATTGAAAAAGCCGGTGAACTGGCGCGTGGCCACCAGGCCATGCAGGGCATAGAAGTAGATCAGGGGCGTGGCCAGAGAATAGAGGAAGAACAGACCCCAGTAATCGCGGCTGAAGCGCGCCAGGCGCCGATGCAAATGAGCCGGGGCGCTGGCGCCCTCCGGATGTTCATCGGCCCAGCGCACCAGGGGCAGCAGGAAATGCCAGAAATACACCCCGGTCCACACCAGCATGGTGACCAGGAACAGGGGCAGGGCGCCGTGGCCCATGACCTGCCACAGCTGCTGTGCATCGGTCAGGCCGAACAACTGGGCTCCCAGCAGGCCAACAATGGGGGTCAGGGTGAAACTCGCCAACATCAGGGCGGTGAAGGCTGCAACAGCGCGCTTGGGTTCTTGCTCCATAGGTCTCTCTGGACCCTCCTCGTGCAGACCCTGCCGGGTGCGTGGTGTCGTTACGCTCCTTAAAATCCCTTTTATAAACGACAGTTACATACTGTTCCAATAATTGCTCGCAGTATCATGCCATAACCGACCACCATTGCAAGACTATTCTCCCGGCTAATCCTGACCGCCGCCGCCATACCCCTGGACCACCCGGGTGCGTACAATGCGGCCCATTCCAATCACAAGCGAACAGGATTCCCCATGAAACGCCGCACCTTCCTCCACAAGATCGGCGCCGGCACCCTGGCCGTGGGCGGCACCCTCGCCGCGGGCTGTCAGCCGCAAGACCAGGATCGCCGTGACACCGCATCGACCGACTCCGAACAAAGCTTCCAGTGGAAAATGGTCACCACCTGGCCCAAGAACTTCCCGGGCATGGGTACGGGCGCCAACTACCTGGCCAGGATCATCGGGGAAATGAGTGGCGGCCGTATCCAGGTGCGGGTCTACGGCGCCAACGAGTTGGTGCCCCCCTTCGAGATCTTCGATGCCGTGGGCCGCGGCACGGCGGAGATGGGCCACGGCGCCTCCTACTATTGGAAGGGCAAGAGCGAGGCGGCGCAGTTCTTCTCCGCCGTGCCCTTCGGCCTCACCGGCCAGGAGATGAACGCCTGGCTGTACCACGCCGGCGGCATGGAGCTGTGGGAAGAGGTGTACGCGCCCTTCGGGCTGGTACCCACGGCGGCCGGCAATACCGGCGTGCAGATGGGCGGCTGGTTCAACAAGGAAATCGGCTCCGTGCAGGACCTGCAGGGGCTCAAGATGCGCATCCCGGGCCTGGGTGGCGAGGTATTGCGGCGCGCCGGCGGCACCCCGGTGAACCTGCCTGGCGGCGAGCTGTTCACCTCCCTGCAGTCCGGCGCCATCGATGCCGTGGAATGGGTCGGCCCCTACAACGACCTCGCCTTCGGCCTGCATCGGGCCGCGCGCTACTACTACTATCCCGGCTGGCACGAACCGGGCACCACGCTCGAGTGCTTCATCAACCGCGAGGCCTTCGAGGCCCTGCCCACCGACCTGCAAAGCATCGTCAGGAATGCCTGCAAGGTGGCCAACCTGGACATGCTGTCGGAATACACGGCACGCAACAACGAGGCCCTGCGCAGCCTGGTGGACGAGCACCAGGTGGAGCTGCGTCGCTTCCCGGACGACGTACTGGCCACCATCCGCAAGATGTCCGACGAGGTGGTGGCGGAGATCGCCGACAAGGATGCCCTGTCGCGCAAGGTGTACGATTCCTTTCTCGCCTTCCGTGAACAGGCCATGGCCTGGCACGAGATCTCCGAGCGCGCTTACCTGAACGCGCGCGGTTCGTAACACTGCCCTGGGTACCCTGCCCTAGCTGCCGTACACAACCCCCGGCAACCAGGTGGCCAGGGCGGGCCACAGGGCCAGCAGGCCCAGCATCAGCAACTGGATGGCAATGAAGGGCATCACCCCGCGGTAGATGTCGGCGGTGGCGATCTCCGCCGGTGCCACGCCGCGCAGGTAGAACAGCGCGAACCCGAAGGGCGGGGTCAGGAAGGAGGTCTGCAGGTTGATGGCGATCATCACCCCCAGCCACACGGGATCCAGCCCCATGGCCAGCAGCACCGGCGCCACGATGGGCACCACCACGAAGGTGATCTCGATAAAATCGAGTACGAAGCCCAACAGGAACATGATCAGCATCACCACCAGCATGGCGCCCAGCACGCCGCCGGGCAGGCTGGTCAGCAGCGCCTCCACCAGTTCATCGCCACCCAGACCGCGGAATACCAGGGAAAACACCGAGGCGCCGATGAAGATCAGGAATACCATGCTGGTAATACGCAGGGTGCTGCGCATGACCTCGCGCAACATGGCGAGGTCGAAGCGGCGCTGTGCGGCGGCCAGCAGCATGGCGCCCACCGCCCCCACGGAAGCGGCCTCGGTCGGCGTCGCCACCCCGCCGATGATGGAGCCCAGCACCGCGACGATGAGCAGCAAAGGCGGCAGCAGGGCACCCAGCAGCCGGCTCACGCCCACCCGTTCCCGCACCAGCTTCACCGGCGGCAGGGCCTCGGGACGCCACAGCGCCACAAGCATGAGATAGGCCATGTACATCACCACCAGTACCAGGCCCGGGATCAGGGCGCCGGCGAACAGGTCGCCCACGGATACGGTCTCGGGTGCGAACACACCGGCGTCCAGCTGTGCCTGCTGGTAGGACGAGGACAGCACATCCCCCAACAGCACCAGCACGATGGAAGGCGGGATGATCTGTCCCAGGGTACCCGAGGCGCAGATGGCACCGGTGGAAAGCTTCGGGTCATAGCCATGCCGCAGCATGGTGGGCAGCGCCAGCAGGCCCATGGTCACCACCGTGGCGCCGACGATCCCCGTGCTGGCCGCCAGCAACATGCCCACCAGGATCACCGAGATGCCCAGGCCACCGCGCAGGGAACCGAACAGCCCACCCATGGTTTCCAGCAGGTTCTCCGCCACCCGCGAACGCTCCAGCATCACCCCCATGAACACGAACAGAGGCACGGCCACCAGGGTCTCGTTCATCATGATGCCGTAGATGCGGTTGGGCAGTGCCTCCAGGTAGACGGGATCGAACAGCCCGAAGGCAAAGGCACCATAGCCGAAGGCCAGGGCCGTGCCCGCCAGGGTGAAGGCCACGGGATAGCCCGCCATCAGCACCAGGCAAACCACCAGGAACATGAGCAGGGGCAGGAATTCGCTCATGCCGTGTCCTCGCCCAGCAACTGCGCCAGACTGCGGCACAGCTGGGAGATGCCCTGCAGGATGAGCAGCGCGGCCATGAGAGGGATGACGGTCTTCAGCAAGTAGACCCAGGGCAGCCCTCCCGACTCACGGGAACCCTCGCGAACGGACCAGGCGCTGGACACATAGTCTCCGCTCACCCAGAACAGGAACACACATACCGGCAGCAACAGGAACAGGACACCGGCCAGGTCGACCCAGGCACGGGAGGCTGGCGACAGCTTGCGATAGAAGATATCCACCCGCACATGGCCACCCTGCTTGAGGGTATAGGCGGCTCCGAGCATGAAAACCGTGGCATGCAGATACAGGATCGATTCCTGCAGTATGGTCGAGCTCAGGTTGAAACCGTAGCGCAGCACCACCACGGAAAAGGTGGCGAGCACGGTGCCCAGGGTCAGCCAGGCCACGGCGCGGCCGGTCCATTCCGACAGGGTATCGAGGCGGTCGGCCAGGGCCGTCAGGAAACGAGTGTTCATGGAGTCGGCATCATACCGGCTTGTGGTTCAGGTGGCTGCCTCTAGGAACGGCCTCTGGCCGAGAACGAGATGTGCCACGCCAGGTTCGCGGCCGAAGGCCGCTCCTGCAGGTGGGATGCGGAACCACTGCGGCGGGTGTTTCTACCAGCGGAAGATGGCCCAGTTCGGCACCAGCAGCCGGGGGTCCAGTTCTCCGCGACGCGATTCCAGCTCGCCGTCGCCATTGGTATCCATGAGGTAGTAGGCCGGACCCTTGGCGGGAGTGATCTTCACCATATAGAGCTGGCCGTTGATCCGGTATTCCTCGACCTGCCCGCCGCCCTCGCGACGGATGGTGACCTCGGGTTCGAGGTCGTCGGGCACGGTGCCCGGCAGCGCCGGCGGTGCCAGGTCCGGCAGTTGCGCACCGTCGTCGGCCAGTGCCGGGACGGCCATCAGGGTCAGGACAAGCAGCAGGTAGGGCATGGGGAATCCTTGGTCATCAGAGCTCGAGCAGCAGCTCTCGCTCCCGTGCGGAAGGCTCGAAGCCGCGGTTTTCGTAGTGATGGAATATAGCATCCACCACCTCGCCGGGTTCGTCCAGCAGTTGGAAAAGGTCCATGTCCTCGGGGGAGATGGTGCCCTCGCCCACCAGGGTCTGCCGGAACCAGTCCAGCAGCCCGGTCCAGAACTGCGTGCCCACCAGGATGATGGGGATGCGCCGGGTCTTGCCGGTCTGCACCAGGGTGAGGATCTCCGCCAGCTCGTCCAGGGTGCCGAAACCGCCGGGCAGCACCACGTAGGCCGAGGCGTATTTCACGAACATCACCTTGCGCGAGAAGAAGTGGCGGAAGTTGAGGGCAATGTCCTGGTACTCGTTGCCGGCCTGCTCATGGGGAAGCTGAATGTTGAGACCGATGCTCGGCGACTTGCCGCCGTAACAGCCCTTGTTGGCCGCCTCCATGATGCCCGGGCCACCACCGCTGACCACGGAGAAACCCGCATCGGACAGCTTGCGGGCGATCTCTTCGGCCAACGTATAGTAGGGGTGATCCGTCGGGGTGCGCGCCGAACCGAAGATGCTCACCGAGGGTTTGATGCGCGCCAGACGCTCGAAGCCTTCCACGAATTCCGCCATGATCTGGAAGATCTTCCAGGATTCGCGGGTCAACTGGGTATCGTTGATGGGCACCAGGCCCCGCCGCACCAGATTCTTGTCTACATCCATTGTCAGCCTTTCCTGCCCTCTCATGGGGCCCTGTTGGAATTCCGTCACCTCGGTGATGGGTGCAAATTTCATACCGTTGGCATGCACGCCGGGCCGCAATGATACCATGGCGGCCTTGCCGCGACGGAAACGAGCCGGGAGCCCGACCCAATGCACAAACCCAACCCCTTTGTCCTGGTGGATGGATCGTCCTATCTGTACCGTGCCTTTCACGCACTGCCACCGCTGACCAATTCTCGGGGCGAACCCACCGGGGCCGTGTACGGTGTGGCCAATATGCTGCGCAAACTGGTCGACGACTATACGCCGGAACAGATTGCCGTGGTATTCGATGCCAAGGGCAAGACCTTCCGCGACGAGCTGTTCGCCGAGTACAAGGCCCACCGGCCACCCATGCCCGAGGAACTGAGCGCCCAGATCGCCCCCCTGCATGCCCTGGTGCGTGCCATGGGATTGCCCCTGCTGCAGGTGCCCGGAGTGGAGGCGGACGATGTCATCGGCACCCTGGCGCGCCAGGCCTCGGGCGAGGGTCGGCACACCCTCATCTCCACCGGCGACAAGGACATGGCGCAGCTGGTGGACGAGCAGGTCACTCTCATCAATACCATGAGCAACACCCTGCTGGATCCTCCCGGCGTGGTGGCAAAATTCGGTGTGCCGCCCGAGTGCATCATCGATTACCTGGCCCTGGTGGGCGACACCTCCGACAACATCCCCGGCGTGCCCAAGGTAGGGCCCAAGACCGCGGCCAAGTGGCTCAACGAATATGGCTCCCTGGACGCGATCATCGCCCACGCCGACGAGATCAAGGGCAAGGTGGGAGAAAGCCTGCGCGCCAGCCTCGACACCCTGGCCCTGTCACGCCAGCTCGCCACCATCCGCTGCGACGTGGAACTGGAAGAGGACCCCGCCAGCCTGCGACGCCGGGAACCGGACCGGGATGCCCTGCGCGAGTGGTACAAAAAACTGGAGTTCAACACCTGGTTGCGCCAGCTGGATGAAGGCGCGGCACCGGAAGCCAGCCCTTCCGCCGCCCGCGAACCGCTGGACGCCGATTACGAAACCGTATTCACGCAGAAGCGACTCGATGCCTGGCTCGAACGACTGCAGCGGGCCGAGCTGTTCGCCTTCGATACGGAGACCACCAGCCTGCGCTACATGGAGGCACGCATCGTCGGGGTTTCCTTCGCCGTGGAAGCCGGCCAGGCCGCCTACGTGCCCCTGACCCACGACTACCCCGGCGCCCCCGATCAACTGGATCGCGACCAGGTGCTGGAACAGCTGAAACCCCTGCTGGAAGATGCCGGCAAGGCCAAGCTGGGCCAGCACCTGAAATATGATCTCAATGTGCTGGCCAATCACGGCATCCGGCTGCGCGGCATCGCCCACGACACCATGCTGGAATCCTATGTACTGGACAGCACCGCCACCCGCCACGACATGGATTCCCTGGCGCGCAAGTATCTCGACCACGACACCATCCGCTTCGAGGAGGTGGCCGGCAAGGGCGCCAGGCAGCTCAGCTTCAACCAGGTGGCGATCGAGGTGGCCGCGCCCTATGCCGCCGAGGACGCCGACATCACCCTGCGTCTGCACGAAACCCTGTGGCCGAAACTGCAGGCGCAGGCCGGCCTGCGCGCCGTCTACCAGGACATCGAGATCCCGTTGATCCCTATCCTCGCCGCCATGGAACAGCGCGGCGTGCTGGTGGACCGCAAACTGCTCGCCACCCAGAGCGGGGAACTGGCCAGGCGCCTGCACGAAATCGAGGCACAGGCACACGACATCGCCGGCCAGCCCTTCAACCTGGGCTCGCCCAAGCAGATCCAGGAGATCCTGTTCGACAAACTGGAACTGCCGGTGCTCTCCAAGACCCCCAAGGGCGTACCCTCCACGGCGGAGAACGTACTGCAGGAACTGGCGGAACAGGGCCATGAGCTGCCGCGGGTGCTGCTCGAGCACCGCTCGCTCAGCAAGCTCAAGTCCACCTACACCGACAAGCTGCCGGAACAGATCGATGCCGACACCGGCCGTGTGCACACCTCCTATCACCAGGCGGTGGCCGCCACCGGCCGCCTGTCCTCCTCGGATCCCAATCTGCAGAATATCCCCATCCGCACCGAGGAGGGCCGGCGCATCCGCCAGGCCTTCATCGCGCCCGAGGGCTGCCGCCTGCTGGCGGCGGACTATTCCCAGATCGAACTGCGCATCATGGCCCACCTGTCGCGGGACGAGGGTCTGCTGGCCGCCTTCGCCGCCGATGCCGACATCCACCGTGCCACCGCCGCCGAAGTGTTCGGCATCCCACCGGAACAGGTGAGCGGCGACCAGCGCCGTTCCGCCAAGGCCATCAACTTCGGCCTCATCTACGGCATGTCCGCCTTCGGCCTGGCGCGCCAGCTGGGCATCGACCGCGGCGCCGCCCAGCGCTACGTGGATCTCTACTTCGAACGCTATCCCGGGGTGAAGCGCTACATGGACGAGACCCGCGAGCAGGCCCGCGAGCAGGGCTACGTGGAAACGGTATTCGGCCGCCGCCTGTACCTGCCGGAGATCCGTGACCGCAACGGCCAGCGCCGCGCCGCCGCCGAGCGCACCGCCATCAACGCCCCCATGCAGGGCACGGCAGCGGACATCATCAAGCGCGCCATGCTGCGCGTGGAAACATGGAATAAAGGTTCCGGTCTCGACGTCACATTGATCATGCAGGTCCACGACGAACTGGTGTTCGAAGTGGCGGAAAAGGACATCGAGGCCGCAAAATCAGGTATTTGCGAAGCCATGGAGGGGGCCGCGGAACTCTCCGTGCCACTCCGGGTCGAATTGGGCACAGGTCATAACTGGGACGAGGCGCACTGAGCTAGCACGAACGGTATTTGCGCCACAAGCCTTTAAATCTCGCCAGAATGACCTATTATGTACACAGATGATGGATTCGGGTGCCGCAGGACCGGCACCGGGTCAGTAACCAGGACACAAGGATCACCATAGAGACCAGCGACTGACAAGCTTTTACCCATGGCGCGCAAGCGCCGTCCCGCTTCCCCCCCGAAGCGGGATTCCTCCAACCCGGTTTCCCCAAGCCGGGTGTTTTAACCCCGGTGCTTCCCCCCCTTGCAACCCGGGGTTTTTTTTGCCTGAAATTCGGAAACCGGGCAGAGCCCGCTCCTACGGGGCCTGTTCCGGGGCGCTGGTGTCCTGTGCCGGCTCCGGGAACAGCCAGCGGTCGAGCTGCTTGCGCGCCTCGTCCACCCCCTGGCGGTCGAGGGCGGAAAACAGTTGCACCGTGGCCCAGGGATGCAGCGCCGCCAACTGCTTGCGCACCTGCAGCAGGCTGGCCTGGGCGGCACCGCGCTTGAGCTTGTCGGCCTTGGTCAGCAGCACGTGGGTGGGCAGGCGCGCCTGCGCCGTCCAGCCCAGCATCTGCACATCGAAGTCGGTCAGGGGATGGCGCACATCCATCAGCAGGACCAGGCCCTTGAGCGCCGTGCGCTTCTCCAGGTACTCCCCCAGGGCTGCCTGCCACTGGCGTTTCATTCTGATCGGCACCTTGGCATAGCCATAACCGGGCAGGTCCACCAGACGATGCGACTCGTCCATGGCAAAGAAATTGATCTGTTGGGTGCGTCCCGGCGTTTTACTGGTGCGCGCCAGCGCCTTCTGACTGCTGATCACATTGAGAGCGCTGGACTTGCCGGCGTTGGAACGCCCGGCAAAGGCCACTTCCGCGCCCTCGTCGGGGGGCGCGAAGCGGATGTCGGGAGCACTGGTCAGAAAGCGGGCCTGCTGATAAGGATTCGTCATGGCAGGCATTTTCCCCGTCTTGGCGGCGCTTGTCATGGAACCTTTGCGGTTGACCTGGACCCGGGTGGCTGGTATACAATCTGGCTCTTTTTTGGATTCCCGACCAGCGCCGCTGATTGACAGGAGCAGGTGTAAAATGAATAAGTTGTTTGTTATTGCAGCAGTTGTTTCCTTGCTCGCCGTCTCCGGCCCGAGCCTGGCCGCGGGCGATGCCGCCGCCGGCAAGACCAAGTCCGCCAGCTGCGTCGCCTGTCACGGCGCCGATGGCAACAGCATGAATCCGGAATGGCCGACCCTGGCCGGCCAGCATCCCGACTACCTCGTCAAGCAGCTGCGTAATTTCAAGGACGGCGATCGCAACAACGCATTGATGTCTCCCATGGCCGCGCCCCTCAGTGAACAGGACATGCAGGACCTGGCCGCCTACTACGCCAGCCTGGCCGCCAAGCCCGGTCAGGCCGATCCTGCCCTTGTCGACCAGGGCCGCCAGCTGTACCGCGGTGGCAACATGAGCACCGGCGTAGCCGCCTGTATCGCGTGTCACGGTCCCATGGGCGCCGGCAACCCGGCCGCCAACTTCCCCGCCCTGGCCGGCCAACATGCCGCCTACACGGTCAACCAGTTGAAGGCCTTCAAGCGGGGCGAGCGCGCCAACGATGCCGGCAAGATGATGCAGAACATCGCCGCCAAGATGAGCGAGGCGGAAATGCAGGCCGTGGCCTCCTACATCCAGGGCATGCAATAGGCTCCCACGCCAGAGCCCTGACCAGGAAGGGTGGCCCAGGCCACCCTTCTTTGTCTCCAGCCCCTGAACTTCCGCGCCATCGGCGTGTCCATTGTCCGTAGCAAATCGCTACAATGGCGCGATTCCAGCCTCCAACCGGGACCTAGACATCATACCGTGAGCAGCCCAGCCACCAGCACCCGAGCCGCGCCCTCCCGCGCCCACATCCTGCTGGAATTCCTCGGTTCCATGAACCTGGCCATCACCCTGTTGATGGCGGTAGCGGTAGCCTCGGTGATCGGCACGGTACTCAAGCAGAACGAGCCCTACCAGAACTACATCATCAAGTTCGGCCCCTTCTGGTTCGAGGTATTCGAAAAGCTGGCACTTTATGATGTGTACAGTGCCAGCTGGTTCCTGTTCATCCTGGGCTTCCTGGTGGTTTCCACCAGCGTGTGCATCTACCGCAATGCACCCACCATGCTCAAGAGCATCTCCCACTTCCGCACCCATGTAGGACTCAACTCCCTGCGCGCCTTTCATAATCGCCAGGAATGGGTCATCCCCCGGCCGGAAGCCGAGGTCGCCCCCCAGTTGGCGGCCATGGCGCGCACCCACGGCTATCGCCTGCGCAGCCAGGATCACGGCGACCACCGCGTCCATGCCGCCATGAAGGGCAGCTGGAACCGGCTCGGGTACGTCTTCACCCATGCGGCCATCGTCATCATCTGTATCGGTGGCCTGGTGGACGGCAACGTGCCCCTCAAGCTCAAGGAAAGCTCCGGCCAGATCCAGATAGAAACGCGTGACATCCCCGCCTCGCAGGTCCCCGCGAAAAGCTGGTTGTCGGTGAAGAACCCGTCCTTCCGCGGCTCGGTGACCATCGCCGAGGGGACCTCCGCCAATCTGGCCTTCCTGCAGCTGCGCGACGGCTACCTGGTGCAGCCGCTGCCGTTCCGCATCGAACTGAAGGACTTCCGCATCGAGCATTATTTCACCGGCCAGCCCAAGTCCTTTGAAAGCGACCTGGTGATCCATGACCCGGAACTGGAGCAACCCCTCGAGTCCACCATCGCCGTCAACCACCCGCTGGTATACAAGGGCTACGCCATCTACCAGTCCAGCTTCAACGACGGCGGCAGCAAGCTCAATATCCGCGCCTGGCCCCTGCTCGCCCGCGACCTCCAGCCCCATGACATCGAGAGCGCCGTGTTCCAGGACGTGAAGGTGACGAGTCCGCGCGGCACGCTGACCATGGAGCTGACCGATTTCAAACTCTACAACGTGAACCCCGTGGAGGAGGACGACGAGTCCGGCAAGCAGTTCCGCAACTACGGACCCAGCTTCACCTTCAAGCTGCGCGATGAGACCGGCGCGGCACGCGAGTACGAGAACTACATGTCGCCGGTGGAATTCGAAGGCCGCTCCATGTACATCAGCGGCGTACGCACCACCCCCGCGGAGCCCTTCCGCTACCTGCATATCCCCGCCGACAGCAAGTACAGCCTGGAGCGTTTCCTCAAGTTCAATGCCCTGCTGCGTGACCAGGAACGGGTACGCGAGCTGGCCGAGGAGACCACGCGCGGCAGCTTCGACCAGCTGACTCTGGAGCGCCCCGAGCTGCGCCAGGAGGTCATCGAGAACATGGTCCACCTGGTGGGCCTGTTCACCCAGGGTGGCGTCGACGCCATCCTGGAACAGGTCAACCGCTCGGCACCGGAGGAACGACGCACCCAGGTGATGGATGCCTACCTGAAGGTGCTGCAGACCATCCTCGGCGAGCTGTACCTGGAACTCCTGGCCGGGGAAGGGGTCGATTTCTCCCAGGGCATGTCCGAGTCGGACGCGCGGTTCTTCGACGACAGCCTCAATGCCATTTCGTCCCTCGGCCACTACGGCGCACCCTTTTTCGCCCAGCTGACGGGTTTTGAACACCTACAGGCATCGGGGTTGCAAATCGCCCGTGCCCCCGGCAAGAATGTGGTTTACCTGGGCTGCGCCCTGCTGACCCTGGGCGTGTTCCTGATGTTCTACGTGCGCCACAGCCGGCTCTGGTTCCGGGTGGAAGAAAAGGACGGTCACACCCGTCTTCTGTTTGCCGGCACCGGCCATCGCCACGAACGGGATTTCGCCGAGGAATTCACCCGCCTGCGCGCCGAACTGGAGCAGCGGTTGGGCGTCGCGGATCGGCCGCCGGCGCAGCCCTGAACAGAATTTGATTGGAGAACGTCTGATTGATCCGTCATGCCGGCGCAGGCCGGCATCCATGCATGTGATCCTTCTGGATTCCGGCATTCGCCGGAATGACGAAAATGAAATCGCAGACGTTTCATTGTAGTTCTCCGCGCCCTTTGCGTCTTTGCGGTGAACACACTATATAAGCGAGGCACGCCATGTCCGTTACACAGCAACAAATGATGCAGGGCTTCGAGAAGCCCTCCTTCTGGAAATCCCTGAGCTGGTTCGACTGGGTCTGGGCCGCACTGGTGGTGGCCGGCAGCGTCTATGTCTACCGCAACTTCCCGCACCTGATGGACGTCTACGAGATCGCCATCCTGGTGGGCAGCGCCGCCTCCCTCATCGCCCTGGGCTGGCTGTGGAAGCCAATCCGCGGACTGAGCCTGGCGGTGGCGATCATCAGCCTGTTCGGCATCAGTCGCTATGGCACCGACCTTGGCCTCGCGGACCAGGAGTTCTTCCTCAAGTACCTGGTATCCAGCCAGTCCGCCGTCATGTGGATGAGCGCCCTGTACGTCATGGCCACCGTCACCTACTTCGCCCACCTGTTCAGCGGCTCGGACTTCGTGGGCAAGGTGGCCAGTGCCATGACCTGGTCCGCCACCACCATGGGCCTGGTGGGCCTGATGGTGCGCTGGCGCGAGACCTACCTGGTGGGCGCGGACGTGGGCTACATCCCGGTGAGCAACCTCTACGAGGTGTTCATCCTGTTCGCCATCATGACCGCCCTGATCTACCTCTACTACGAGGGCCGCTACCGCACCCGTTCCATGGGCGCCTTCGTGCTGCTGGTGATCTCGGCCGCGGTGGGCTTCCTGCTCTGGTACAGCCTCGACCGTGGCGCCCACGAGATCCAGCCCCTGGTACCGGCCCTGCAGAGCTACTGGATGAAGATCCACGTACCGGCCAACTTCGTCGGCTACGGCTGTTTCGCGCTCTCTGCCATGCTCGGAGTTGCTTACCTGATCGCGGCGCGTGTCACACCCGGCAGCACCCTGGCCCGGCGCCTGCCCGACCTGGAACTGCTCGACGACGTGATGTACAAATCCATCGCCCTGGGCTTCGCCTTCTTCACCCTGGCGACCATCCTCGGCGCCTTGTGGGCGGCCGAGGCCTGGGGCGGCTACTGGTCCTGGGATCCCAAGGAGACCTGGGCGCTGATCGTGTGGCTGAACTACGCCGCCTGGCTGCACATGCGCCTGACCAAGGGTTGGCGCGGCACGCCCATGGCCTGGTGGGCCATCATCGGCCTGTTCATCACCCTGTTCGCCTTCCTGGGCGTGAACATGTTCCTCTCCGGCCTGCATTCCTACGGCGGATTGTAATTCCGATCAACCCGTCATTCCGGCGCATGCCGGAATCCAGGTTTTCTCAAGACATGGATTCCGGCATACGCCGGAATGACGTCGATTAATCCGGAAATGAAATCCTGATCAGCGCCGGTTGACCCGGTGTATCGCGCGGCCGTCCACGGCCAGGGCCGCCTCGTGCAGGGCCTCGGACAGGGTGGGATGGGCGTGAATGGTACGTGCCAGGTCCTCGCTGCTGGCGGCATATTCCATGGCCAGCACCGCCTCGGCGATCAACTCCGAGGCCCCCGGACCCAGGATGTGCACCCCGAGGATCTCGTCGGTCTCCGTATGGGCCAGCACCTTCGCCAGCCCGTGCTTGACCTGCATGGCCAGCGCCCGCCCATTGGCGGCAAGGGGAAAACTGCCGGCACGGTAGGGTGTGCCCAGTGACTTGAGCTGCTGCTCCGTGGCCCCCACCCAGGCCAGCTCCGGTTCCGTGTAGATCACCGAAGGCACGGTATCGAGACGCAAGCCATGGGGCTTGCCGCTGGCGATGCTCTCCGCCACGGCCATGCCCTCCTCGGAAGCCTTGTGCGCCAGCATGGGCCCGCGCACCAGGTCACCGACGGCGTATACATTGGGAATATTGGTCGCGCAGTATTCATCCACCACCACGCCACCCCGCTCGTCGAGCACGAGCCCAGCCGCCTCGGCCACCAGATCCTCGGTATTGGCGCGACGGCCCACGGCCACCACCAGGCGATCCACGGCCAGGCTGCGCTCCTCGCCTTCCTGCTGGTAGGACACCCGCACCTCGCCGCCGCTCACCTCGCTGCCCAGCACGCGCGCGCCGAGACGGATGTCGAGGCCCTGCTGACCGAGAATCTTCAGGGCATGGCGGGAAAGTTCGCCATCGACCATGGGCAGGAACTGTTCCTGGGCCTCCAGCAATACCACTTCACTGCCCAGGCGATTCCATACGCTGCCCAGTTCCAGGCCGATGATGCCGGCACCGATGATGCCAAGACGGCGCGGCACCTCGGTGAAACCCAGGGCACCTGTGGAATCGACGATATGTTCGCCGTCCAGTGGCGCCAGGGTGATCTCCAATGGGCGCGAACCGGAGGCCAGGATCACATGGCTGGGTGTCAGGGTACGGACCTCACCCTGATGGGGCGTGAATTCCACCCGCGTGCCATCCAGCAGGCGCCCATACCCTTGCAGCCAGCTGACCCCATTGGCCTTGAACAAACCCTCGATGCCACCGGTGAGCTGTTCCACCACCTTGTTCTTGCGTGCCTGCATGACTGCCAGATCGATACCCAGGCCGCCGGTCTTGATGCCATGGGCACCGAAGGCTGTACGTGCCTGGTAGTACAGCTCGGAGCTGTGCAGCAGGGCCTTGGAGGGAATGCAGCCCACGTTGAGACAGGTACCGCCCAGGGCCGGCTTGTCCTGGTCATTGCGCCAGGCGTCGATGCACGCGGTCTTGAGTCCCAGCTGGGCACAGCGGATGGCGGCCACGTAGCCTCCCGGGCCGCCTCCGATCACCACGACTTCGTAATCCTGTTCCATATTTCATTCCTTTCGTTATCTGGCCACGGAATCTCCGGAAAGATTGCCTGACTGCCAACAGAAACCACCTGTAGGAGCGGCCTCTGGCCGCGAACGGTTCGTGGTACATCAGGCATTCGCGGCCGAAGGCCGCTCCTACAGCTGCAGCAACAGCCGCGCAGGGTCTTCCAGGTTTTCCTTCATGGCCACCAGGAACTGCACCGCGTCGCGGCCGTCGATGATGCGGTGATCGTAGGAGAGTGCCAGGTACATCATGGGGCGGACCACCACCTGACCCTGTTCCGCCACCGGGCGCTCCTGGATCTTGTGCATGCCGAGCACGGCGCTTTGCGGGGGATTGAGGATGGGCGTCGACAGCAGGGAACCGAATACCCCGCCATTGGTGATGGTGAAAGTGCCGCCATCGAGATCCTCCATGGTCAGCTTGGCATCACGGGCGCGGGCGGCGAAATCGGCGATACCCGCCTCCATATCGGCAAAGCCCAGGCGGTCAGCACCACGCAGCACCGGCACCACCAGGCCACGCTCAGTGGAGACCGCGACACCGATGTCATAGTAGTCGTGATAGAGGATCTCCTCGCCCTCGACACTGGCGTTGACGATGGGGAAGCGTTTCAGGGCCTCCACCGCCGCCTTGATGAAAAAGCTCATGAAACCGAGCTTCACGCCATGGCGTTTTTCAAAGGTCTCGCGGTGGCGCTTGCGCAGTTCCATCACCGCCTGCAGGTTCACTTCGTTGAAGGTGGTAAGGATGGCCGCCGTCTGCTGGGCCTGCACCATGCGCTCGGCAATGCGCGCCCGCAGACGGCTCATGGGCACACGGCGCACACCCTCCGCGGCGGTGGCGGGTTCGGGTGTGGGCGCGGGACGCGCTGCCGGAGTGACCGGCAAGGTGGAGACCGGGCGCGGAGACGGCGAGGGCTTCTGCGCGGCTTCCAGATGCGCCAGCACATCGGCCTTGGTAAGCCGGCCATCCTTGCCACTAGGAATGATGTCCGCGGCCTCCAGGCCATGCTCCTCCAGCAGGCGCCGAACCGCGGGGCCCTGCTGTTCCTGACCTCGTGCGCTCGGGGAAGCGGTGGCCGGCGCCTTGGCTTCCGGAGCCGGCTCATTGGCGGCGGCCCCGGGCTCGATCACCGCCAGCACCTCATCGGCCTTGACCGTGGCGCCGCGCTCATGACGGATCTCCCGAAGGATACCTGCCTGAGGCGCCGGCACCTCGAATACCACCTTGTCGGTCTCCAGGTCCACCAGCACTTCATCTCGCTCGACCCGGTCGCCGGGTTGCTTGTGCCAGTCGGCCAGAGTGGCATCCTGCACCGATTCCGGCAGGGTGGGTACGCGTACTTCCACTTCCATAATTTACGCCTCGTCCAGTTGCAGCGCCTGCGCCACCAGGGCGCGTTGCTGTTCGATGTGGGTGGGGAAATGACCTACCGCCGGCGCCGCCGAGGCGGGACGCCCCGCATAGCGCAGGCGCTGGGCAGAACGCATACATTCGATGATATTGTGCTGGGTCTGGTACCAGGCACCCTGGTTCTGTGGTTCTTCCTGGCACCAGACCACATCCATGGCCTCGGGGTAGCGTTCCAGCTCCCGTATCAGCCGCTCATGCGGGAAGGGATAGACCTGTTCCACGCGCAGAATCGCCACATCTTCGCGCTCATGCTTGCGACGCGCCTCCAGGAGATCGTAGTACACCTTGCCGGCACAGAGCACGACCGTACGCACCGCTTGTGAGTCCTGCTCGTCCACTTCCGGGATCAGGGGCTGGAAGGAGCCCTTGGTAATGTCTTCCAGGCTGGATACGGACAACTGGTGACGCAGCAGGCTTTTCGGCGTCATGACAATGAGGGGCTTGCGATAGGGGCGCAGCATCTGCCGGCGCAGCATATGGAACATCTGCGCCGGGGTGCTGGGCACGCATACCTGGATGTTGTGCTCGGCGCTCAGCTGCAGGAAGCGCTCCAGCCGCGCCGAGGAATGTTCCGCGCCCTGGCCCTCGAACCCGTGGGGCAGGAACAGGGTCAGACCACACTTGCGACCCCACTTGTGTTCGCCGGAAGTGATGAACTGGTCGATGACCACCTGGGCACCGTTGGCGAAATCGCCGAACTGGGCCTCCCAGATCACCAGCGCCTCGGGATCGGTGGTGGCGAAACCGTATTCGAAGGCCAGCACCGCCTCCTCGGACAACAGGGAATCGATGACGATGAACTTGGCCTGCCCGGGATCCAGGTGCTGCAAGGGAATATGGACTTCACCATCCTGCTGGTTGTGCAGTACCGCATGTCGGTGAAAGAAGGTGCCGCGCCCGCTGTCCTGACCGGACAGGCGCACGGCATGGCCCTCTTCGAGCAGGGCCGCGTAGGCCAGGTTCTCGGCGAAACCCCAGTCCATGGCCAGGGCGCCGGCCGCCATCTTGGTGCGGTCGGCCATGATGTTGGCCACGCGGGGATGCAATTCGAAACCGGTGGGCAGGGCCAGCATGCGCTGGGCCAGGTCCCGCAGCCGCTGCAGGCTGATGGCGGTATCGACGGGATGGTCCCAGTTCGTGCCCCGATAGGGGGCCCAGTCGATCTCGCTGGTGGCACCGATACCCGCCTGGGAATGGGGCGATACGACCAGGCACTGGTCCAGGGAGGCGCGATACTGATCCTGCAGCTGTCGAGCCTCCTCGGCATTGATCAGACCCTCTTCCTCCAGCCGTTCCACATACCGCTGGCGCAGGGTGGGATGGTTACGAATGGCGTGATACATGAGTGGCTGGGTCACGGCGGGCTCGTCGGCCTCGTTGTGACCCTGGCGCCGGTAACACACCATGTCGATGACCACGTCCTTGCGGAAGGCCATGCGGAAATCCAGCGCCAGTCGCGCCACGAACACCACCGCCTCGGGATCGTCCCCGTTCACATGGAAGATGGGCGCCTGCACCATCTTGGCCACGTCCGTGCAATAGAGGGTGGAGCGGGTATCCACCGGATTGCTGGTCGTGAAGCCGATCTGGTTGTTGATGACGATATGCACCGTGCCGCCGGTGCTGTAACCCCTGGCCTGGGACATGCTGAAATTTTCCATCACCACGCCCTGGCCGGCGAAGGCCGAGTCACCATGCAGCAGGACCGGGATCACGCGGTTACCGCGCCGGTCGCCGGCGCGTTGCTGGCGGGCACGCACCGAGCCCTCCACCACCGGCCCGATGATCTCCAGGTGGGAAGGATTGAAAACCAGGGACAGGTGCACGGGCCCGCCGGGCGTAGCGGCGTTGGCGGAAAAACCCATGTGGTATTTCACGTCGCCGGCACCGGCCTCTTCGCGCAACTGGTGCTTGCCCTCGAATTCCTGGAACAGGTCGCAGGGCTGCTTGCCCAGGGTATTGATGAGCACATTCAGGCGACCACGATGGGCCATGCCGATGACCATGTCGGTGACACCATTGGAACCACCATGCAGGATCAGTTCATCGAGCAGGGGGATGAGGGCATCGGCCCCCTCCAGCGAAAAACGCTTCTGGCCCAGGTAACGGGTGTGCAGGTAGCGCTCCAGCCCCTCGGCGGCGGTGAGCCGTTCGAGGATATGACGCTTCTGCCCCGCCGCGAAATCCGGGTCGCCGCCCGCGCCCTCCAGGCGCCGCTGGACCCAGCGCTTCTGGTCCGTATCGGTGATGTGCATGTACTCGGCACCGATGGTACCGGTATAGACCCGCTTCAACTGCTCGATGACCTCGCGCAGGGTACGACGGGACTCGCCTACCAGGGAGCCGGTATCAAAGATCTGTTCGAGGTGCGTCTCGCCCAGACCATGGAAGGCGGGATCGAGATCGGGCACCGGGGGGCGCTCGCAGATGCGCAGGGGGTCCAGGTCGGCCTGTTGATGGCCGCGTACCCGGTAGGCGTTGATGAGCTGCAGGACCTCCGTCTGCATGCGCGCCGCCGGTGCCGGGCGTGCGGAGGACGGGGTCGCCGCCGGGCGCGGCGGCGTTGGCAGCGGCTGACCGGCCGTGAGCTCGTTGAAATAGGCGCGCCACTCGGGATCGAGCGCGCCAGGATCCTGTAACCAGGCCTCGTAGCGGTCTTCCAGGTAGGCGGCGTTGGCGCCCTGCAAAACGGAACGTTCGGCAATCAACTTGCGAACGGCATTCATGATTCCATCCCTTTCACCTGCTGGTGAAGCATCCCGACCTCGCCATGGCGAGGGATCCTGCGTCCGGCGACTGAAACCGGAAACCCTGGGCCAGCAACGGCCTCCTTAGACTAGCATAGCGGTTCCTTACTGCCGCACTTTAGCCCCGCGAATCAAATGGTTTCGGCTGTCTCCCCGGACGGCCCGGGAACTTTGCCGCCGTCCTCGCCCTCCAAGGGGGTGCGTATGCCGGTAACGCCCGGGAGTGGTACCATGACCCATCCGGGACCACCGGCACAAAACAATTCGACGGAACTCCCCCTCAAGGGGACAAGAGGAATCACCATGATCAGACACTGGCTGGGCAATCTGGCGCTGTGCGCCGCGCTGCTGGGCGGACCCGTGGCCGCCATGGCGCAGGAATACGACGAAGGCATCGACTACCAGCGGATATCCCCGCCCCAACCCACCGCCAGTGCCGACAAAGTGGAAGTGGTGGAACTGTTCTGGTACGGCTGCCCCCACTGCCACCAGCTGGAGCCCCTGCTGCACGAGTGGCTGGAGAAGCAGCCCGATCATGTGGAATTCGTGCGCCTGCCGGCCCTCCTCAACCCCAACTGGGAATTGCTGACCCGCGCCTACATCACCGCCGACCTGCTCGGCGTGGTGGACGAGGTGCATACCGACCTGTTCGACCGTATCCATGTGAAGCGCGATCGCAGCCTGCACAGCGAGGACGGCCTGGCCGCCTTTTTTGCCGAGCACGGCGTGGATGAGCAGAAATTCCGCGAAACCTTCCATTCCTTCGCCACCATGACCCGCGTCAACCAGTCCAAGCTCATGAGCCGCCGCTATGGCGTGAACGGCGTGCCCACCATCATCGTCAATGGCAAGTACCGCGCCAACGCCAGCATGGCCGGTGGTACCCACGAAGGCATGCTGCGGGTGGTCGACCACCTGATCGAAAAGGAATACGAGGCCATGAGCCCGGCCACGGCGGATGCGCAACAATAATCCATGAAGGCTGCCGAGCTGTTCCTGAAGTGCCTGGAAAACGAGGGTGTGGAATACATCTTCGGTGTGCCGGGCGAGGAAAATCTGGACGTCATGGACGCCCTGCTGGATTCGCCCATCCAGTTCATCACCTGCCGCCATGAGCAGGGTGCCGCCTTCATGGCCGATGTCTACGGCCGCCTCACCGGCCGCGCCGGGGTATGCCTGTCCACCCTGGGACCGGGCGCAACCAACCTGATCACCGGCGTCGCCGACGCCAACATGGACCATGCCCCGGTGGTGGCCATCGCCGGCCAGGCCGACACCAACCGCCTGCACAAGGAATCCCACCAGGTGCTGGACCTGCGCCAGCTGTTCCAGCCCATCACCAAGTATTCCTCGCAGCTGCTCGACGCCGACATCATCCCCGAGGTGGTGCGCAAGGCCTTCAAGCTGGCGCAGACGGAAAAGACCGGCGCCACCTTCATCGAGTTCCCGGAAAACATCGCCAAGCAGGAGGTCGACCTCAAGCCCCTGCCGGTGAAGCACATGGTCACCCCGGAACCGGCCCAGGAACGGGTGGAGACCGCCGCCCGGCTGATCTCCGCCGCCCGCCATCCCATGATCCTGGCCGGCAACGGCGTCATCCGCGCCGGTGCCTGCCAGCAGCTGGCGGAATTCGCCGAGGCCCTGAACATCCCGGTGGCCAACACCTTCATGGCCAAGGGAGTGGTGCCCTTCCGCCATCCCACCGCCCTGGGCAGCGCCGGCCTGCAGGCCAACGATTACGTGAGCGTGGGTTTCAACCAGGCCGATGTCATCCTCTGTGTGGGCTACGACCTGGTGGAATATCACCCCCACCTCTGGCACCCCACCGCCGACCGCACCATCATTCATATCGACAGCAGTTCGGCCGAGGTGGATGCCCACTACCCCGTCGCCGCCGGCGTGGTGGGCGACATCAAGCACAGCCTGGCACGCATCGCCGCCCTGGCCACGCCGCACCAGGGCGAGCCCATGCGCGCCCTGCGCCAGGCCCTGATCGAGGAGATGCGCCAGCACCGCCACGACACCGAGGTGCCCCTGAAGCCCCAGAAGATCATCTGGGACCTGCGCACCGTGCTCGACCTGGAGGACATCGTGGTCTGCGACGTGGGCGCCCACAAGATGTGGATGGCCCGCATGTTTCGCTGCGAGAATCCCAATACCTGCCTGATTTCAAACGGATTTGCGAGCATGGGCATTGCCGTTCCGGGCGCCATCGCCGCCAAGATGGTACATCCGGAACGGGCCGTGGTGGCGGTCACCGGCGACGCCGGGTTTATGATGAACTCCCAGGAAATCGAAACCGCCATGCGTCTCGGGGTGCCCATCGTCATATTGATCTGGAATGATGGCGGCTACGGACTGATCGAGTGGAAGCAGCTGAACACCTTCAAGCGCAGCTCCAGTGTCCACTTCGGCAACCCGGATTTCGTACAATATGCCCAGTCCTTCGGGGCCGCGGGCTACCGGGTGACCCCGCAGGACGACCTGCAGGCTATACTGCGCCGCGCATTGGCCGATACCCGGGTAAGCGTGATCGACTGCCCGGTGGATTATCGCGAAAACCTGAAACTCACCGAGACCCTCGGCAAGCTGGTATGTCAGTTATGAGCAGTGTCCAACCCATTTTTGAACCCGATGAGCCGCTGGCCGGCACGGGCCAGCGCATCAAGCTGCTGAGCTACAATGTGCAGGCGGGTATCTGTACCACCCGCTACCACCAGTATGTCACCTCGAGCTGGAAACACGTGCTGCACCACCCGCAGCGTTTCCACAACCTGGACCGCATCGCCCAGCTGGCGCGTGGCTACGACCTGGTGGGCCTGCAGGAAGTGGATGCCGGCAGCCGGCGCAGCGGCTTCGTGAATCTGACCCAGTACCTGGCGGAAAAGGCCGAATTTCCCTTCTGGGATGACCGCACCAACCGCCGCCTGGGCCGCTTCGCCAGCCACAGCATGGGCATGCTGAGCCGTTACCTGCCCACGGAAATCACCGAACACAAGCTGCCCGGCCGGGTGCCGGGACGTGGCGTGCTGTGCGTGCGCTACGGCCGCAAGGACACCTCGCTGATGGTGATGATCGTGCACCTGGCGCTGAGCCGGCGCGCGCGCATGGAACAACTCGGCTTCCTCAGCGAGCTGGTCAACGAACACCGTAACGTGGTGCTCATGGGTGACATGAACTGCCCCTCCGAAAGCCCCGAGATCAACCAGTTCATCAATCGCACCCTGATGTGTGAGCCGGCCCATGGCCTGCACACCTTCCCCAGCTGGCGGCCGGAACGCAACATCGACCACATCCTGGTCAGCCCCACCCTGAAGGTGGAACGGGTGAGGGTGCTGGACTACCCGGTCTCCGACCACCTGCCCGTCGCCATGGAACTCACCCTGCCCGATTCGGTACGGCTGTCGGAATAGCACTCCCGTCGGGCTTCAGCCCGACAGGCCGGACAAACTTCAAGACTTTCCCATCCCGACCGCTACCTGCTGTGCACCGGCATGATGCCCGCGCCCGGTATCCAAGAGGAACTCATGGTGGCAACGGACGACAACCCGCAGGACGCCCGCCTGTGGCAGGGAAAATACTACGACAGCCTGGAAGCCTTTGAAAAAAAGGAAAAACAATGGGCTGAAGTGGAAGACCTGCTGCGCCGCACCCTGTCGCGCCTGACCCTGGCCGCCGAGGGCTCCGATGACGCCCTCGACCGTCAGCTCAAGGAACTGCGCGACGCCATCCGTGACCGCGAGGACAGCCGCCGACTCGGCCAGCGGATCGAGGCCATGACCCGCACCCTGGTGAAACTGGACGAGGCGCGCAACCGCCAGGCCCGTGCCACCCGCGCTCCCCATCCCCTGCTGCAGCTGCTCGAACGCCTGCCCCTGCCCAAGGGCACCGGTCGCCGCGTCAAGCAGTTGCGCAAGGAACTCGAAGGCCTGGCGGACGAGACCACGCCCGACACCCTGATCCAGGGTTTTGCCGAGCTGGTCCGTGAAGCCCTGGACCTGGCCCGTGAGGAAGCGCCGGCCACCGCAACACCCGGCAACACCCCGGCCCGGGAAGGCCTGTTGCAGCGCTTGTTCGGCAAGGGCGAACGTACCGCCGATACCAGCCCTGCCGCTGAACTCGAACGCCTGAGCGAGCAACTGCCCGGCAAGCTGCCCAAGGCCGAAGCCGACCCCGCTCACGCTGCCGCTGCCGCTGCCGCTGCCGCTGCCGCTGCCGCTGC
>JAPHQV010000007.1 GCA_026197075.1 Gammaproteobacteria bacterium
AGCGGCCTCTGGCCGCGAATGGCCTGGCTGCCGGGCGGTTCGCGGCCAGAGGCCGCTCCTACAGACCCCTTGAAATCCTCCTGCCCCGCCCCGATTCATGGAGTTACAGCCGGGACGGGGAACTTTTCCCTCCCGCTGTGGTATAAAGTAACAGTACTGGGGGCGACATGGTTTCGACGTGGGTTGCGAAACCCCAGGTGCATGCCGAGGTGCAGTTCACCTTCGTAAAACAAACTGCAAACTTATAGTTGCCAACGACGACAACTACGCACTCGCTGCTTAAAACCCAGTAGGGTGCCGTCAGACTGGGGCCGTGCTTATGCGCCCAGACCCTGGCGTCGATTCTCATAAGCTCGCGAGGAAGCTTGTCCGGGGCGGAATCGTTAAAACCTTACCGGGATCGCCCAGCGTTTTCCCTGCCCGTCGGGTAGCGCTGGGTTAAATAAATAGACGCGGATAAGCATGTAGAGCCGAAGGCAGAGGACTTGCGGACGCGGGTTCGATTAACACAATGGTCGCCACGGGGAGTGATCCCCGTTGGAAAAGAGGGCTCATACGGTGAACGCTACAGGACAGGGGTCCCAAGCCAACGCCGTCCGGTGAAGGGGAAACCCGTAAGCCGGCTAGAGACTCATAGGCTCCTAACGAGCATGGCTCCATGGAGTACTAGGGTGGATCACTGCCAGGGGGCAAGGATCCACAACACGCCCTCCCCTGCCGGCAACGGCAGGTGAAGGAATAGTCCAGCCCTGGATGAAAATCCGGGAACAGCTGTCCCGCCGCCTCCACCAAACCAAAACCCCTGGCCGGTTTCCGGCCAGGGGTTTTTTATTGTCTTGCCGGCGGGATATAGTGGGTGCCAGAGACGGAACCTCGAGGCATCACATGGACGTAAAGCAACTTGGCAGGCTGATGCGGCCTACATCGACGGCCTGATCGACGGCGAAGGCACAATCACCCTGAGCCGCAAACATCGCAATGAAAACCGCCAACTAGCCATCACCATCAGCAATACGGAAAGGCAGCTCCTCGATTTCGTGCTGGATACCGTTGGTGCCGGCAAGATCACGGGCAAGCGCACCACCCGCCCCAACCATATACCCAGCTTTACTTATGCAATCTACAACCGTCAAGCCCTGCAACTCCTGGCACAGATTCATCTCCATCTGCGAACCTACAAGTCTGAACGAGCCTCACTCATCCTCAGCAAGTACCTCAAATTGACCCCACGCAACGGGAAATACACCGACGCGCTTCGCCAAGAGCGCGAGCAATTTGAGAATGCGGTTCTGAATTTGAAACCAGGGCTACCTCGGGACATTCTTCAATCCAAAACAACTGCATGACTTGGTCCGACCCTACCTCACCCTCACGACACCCGCATGATCCTGAGCGGCGGACTGCTCTCGGTCTCGCCGGTCTGGCGCGGGGAAATCGTGATTCATAACCGTTGCGACCGGCTTCGTCACTCCGGTGCCTGGCCGGTCGCCGGGAACTTCCCGTGCCGTACCCAGCCATGATGGCCAAGCCGGGGCTTGGCGTTCGGGCCAGGTTTGAACTATGGTTACGATTCACGCACGGATGGGGGGGGGGATCTCAATGGAGCATGATGACGCGGGCGCCGATCATTCCCGGCGCCACTTCCTGAAACAGGTCGGCGGCATCGCCGTTGGGGCCATTGCCCTCGGCGCCTGCAGCGACGAACAGAACACCAACCTCGGCACAGCTGCGACGGCAACCGCCTCGCCCCTCCCGTCCCGCTATCGCTTCATTCCCCTGATACCGGGCAGTGGCGCGCCGGGCCTGCCGGGCAATTTCGAGCTCTCGCCCCTGGTCATGCTCAACAACAGCGGCATGCTGCTGCTCTATGGTGTGACCGGCGAACGCTACGGACTGTACGCGTTCGACCTGGACTTCGGGTCCGAGCAACCGGCACCGCGGGAACCAGCCAGGACCATCCTGCTCACGGGAACCGAACTCGCCGACGGCCGGCGCATCGACAGTATCGACACCGTGGACCTCAACGATCACGGCAGCATCGCCCTGGTGCTTGGCACCGATGGTGAAATCTCCACGGACCGGCTCGCCCTCATGGGACCTGGCGTCTACCTGTCGCGGGAACGCACCGCCTTCGAGCCGCTGGTGCGTTTCGGTGACCCGCTGCCCGACAGCGAAGGCCGCTTCGGTGGCGTGTTCGGCGACCTCACCTTGCACAACGAGGACAACCTGCTGCTGTCCGCCATGTACGCGGCGCGCGACCAGGAGCGGCTGACGCCCGCCGACACGGTGTTTTCCGGGCTGTTCCACCTGCCCTCCGCGCGCCTGGACGGTGCGCGCGGCCTCGTCAACAGCACCACCCTGCTGCGCGGTACGAAGCGCAGTATCTCCGGCTTCGGACTGGTGGATATGGCGGAAAGCGGTGAATACGCAGCCCAGGTGTTCGCGTCGAGGCCGGACGAGGCCCTGGGTGCGTTGATGCGCAACGAAGCGGATCCCTCCGCCGCCAGCTATGTCATCGGCAGCTCCGTCCGGGCGGCGCGCGGCACCATCAACCTGTTTGGTGCCGGCGCCGTCCCGAACCGGCCGGCAGGCGAAGTCTATTTCGGGCCGCGCGTGACCAGCGATGGTCGACGCGCCATGGTGGAGCACTATGCCGACGGACAGGCCGTGCTGTACCTGGGCGATGTGGTGGTGGCACGCACCGGTACCACCTCGCCGCTCGGCAACCCCATCCGGGGACTGTCGGCGCCGGTCACCGGACCCGACGGCCTGCTGTTCTTCCTGCTCACGCTCGAATCGGGATTCGAGATCTGTGTCACCAACGGCAAGGACACGGCCACCATCCTGGCCTCCGGCCAGCAGGTCGGTGACAGAAGGATCGTCACCGCCACGCTCGGCTATCACTCGGACCAGGCCGACCGCGAGGCACGCCTGGCCTTCTACGCCGAGTTCGACGATGGCAGCAATGCCGTGGTCGTCGGCGTACCGTCCTAGGAGGCTGCACACATGGCACAACTCAAAAAGACGCGACTCGGCACCTCGGACATTCCCGGCGACATCTGCGGCCAGGGCCTCGCGCTGTTTCCAAAGATCGGCACGCTGCGCGCCGGTGTGTCGGCCGGCCAGAAACCCGTCAAGCTCATCGATGTCAATCCGAGCGTCTGGGTGGCGAGCCTCGAGTTCTCGTTCACCAATACCGTCAAGACCGGCATCTGCGGCCCCGGCTACGGCGTGCGCTTCGACCTCGAGGGTGAAACCGACGCGACGCAGGGAAAATTCAAGGTATCGGACGATTCCGCCGCCGCCGGATTTTTCGTCGGGCATGCCGTCGAACCAAAACTGAAAATCAATTTCCGGGCCTTCGGCAAGGAACTGGCCAAGGCCAGCGTCGGCAAGGAGATCGACCTGATCGAGCTCCTGATCGACATCATCCGTCAACTGCTCGCCGACAGCACCGATGACGGCAAGGTGGAGAAGGGGGAGAAGACCGACCAGGGCGGCGTGAAGGTCGGGCTCTGGGGCATGTACGACCAGGGCTTCGGCAAGCTCGCCTCGGCGGGGAAGATGACGGTCACGCCCAGCTACGACTTCCCCGTCGACATCGCCAGCAAACTCGGCTGGCTGGGGCCGCTGCTCAAATCGCTGCGCAAGGTGGGCGCGAAACTCACCTTCGGGCCGGGCCTCAGCGTAATGGTACCGGTGACCATCCGGCTCAATGGCGTGCAGCACGGGGAAACCCGCTACGCCCCGCTGAGCTTCGCGAACGGCGAATACACGGGCCAGGCACAGCCGCCCGAACCACGAACCCACGCCGTGAGCGCGCAACTCGTCCATGAACCGGGGTTCGATATCGGCCTCTACCTGTTCGTCTCCCTGAAGGCGGGCAAATGGTTCAAGGTCGGCAATCAGACGCCCAAGTTGCCGCTGCTACAGATCATGGGCATCGCGAAATACGTGACCGCCGGCCCCTACTACAACTGTCTTCAGAACGACGAGGGCGCGCAGCAGGTCGGCACGACGGGATGCGGCGCCGCGGCCGCCCTGGACGACATCGAGGTCGTGCTGGACCCGCAACCCTTCGAGGCATGACCCGTACCCTGCGCCTGACGTCCGCGGACGCGGTGATCGATGCCCTCGGCACCGATCACCCGGCCGTGCGCCTCAAGGTGACGCTCGCCATCGGCGAACAACCCGAGCTGCTAGCACGCTATGGTGCCGAGGGCGCGGACACTATCGTCAGGACACTCTGGGAACGGCTGCAGGCCGAGCCTGACGCCACGGTCCGCCAGGGCCTGCTGCACGCCCTGCGACAGCTGCCGCACGAGGCCGTGGTCGCGCACTGCACCGACATCCTGGACCGACCCGACCATGCGCTGGCCGTGGCGGCGGCCACCGTGCTGGCCGGCCATGCAGACGACAGGCTGCCCGTTGCGCTGCGCCTGCGGGTGCGCCTGCTGGCTGGTGATGATGACGCCATCGCGGCATCGCTCGATGCCGGGTATGCAGAGGCCTGGCTTGACGAACTGGCCGGGCCGTACGGCCCGCTGGCGCGGCAGCGGCTCGCGCCTTTCCCCACCCGCGCGCTCGAACTGCTCGCACCGCACCTGGCGCAACTCGCGCCGGAAGGACAGGCCTGGCTCGTCTCCCTCCTCAATGCCACGACGCTCACCGACCAGACCGGTCTGCTCGACGCGGCCCTGGCCAGCCAACAGGTCCCGGTACTGGTGGCGGCACTGCGACTGTGCGCGGAACAATCCGTGCCTGAAGCCACTCTCGTCCGCGCGCTGGCGCTCGGCGAACACGCGCATCCGGATGTGCGACTGGCCGCCTGCCGACTGCCGATAACCGCAGCGCTGCGCAGCGAACGCTATGGGAACGAACGCGATAGCCGGGTACGGGCCGCGCTGCTGCGGGACGTGGACGCAGGTACAGCCGAGGGATTCGCGCTGCTCATCGCGGCACTGGAAAACGGCGGCTGGCGTGAACGCACGGCAGCCGTGGAGGCATGCGTCGCGCACGGCACGCCGGTCATCCCGCGCCTGCGACAGGCCGCGCGGCAACATACGGGCGCCTGCCGGGCGGCGGCCAGCCAGGCGCTGCTGCGACTCGGAGACGAGACGTGGCTGGAGGCGGCGGCGTTCAGCGATTGAGCGGCGCCACCGGCCAGGCCGTACGCACCGCGTACACCGCCAGGCTCGCGGCCGTGTCCGCCGCAACCTCGGGCGCCGCCCCGGCCTCGCCCGCGACCTTGTGGATCCCCTGGATGCTCAGCAGACCCATGGACGCGCCCTGTCCCTGCCGGATGGCAACGGCGCGGGCCACGAGCCCCGATTCCAAATCGATGGCGATGGTGCGCCCGTTGAGCCCGCGGATGGCGTTCGCCGTGTCCCGTTCGTCCCGGCCAAGGGGTAGCGGCGAGGTGGCCAGGGCACCGAGCTTCACCTGCGGCCGATCTCCGGGCGCCGACGACCAGTCCTCCGGCAGGATCTGGATCGCGGCCAGCAAGGCCCTGGAACCGCGGTGGGCATCGTCGCGGTGCGCCAGCACCGCCCCGCCTTCCCGACTGAACGGCCAGACCATGCGCGCGACGGCCGCATCCCCCGTCCGCAGTGGCGCAAGGCCCAGCGCCAGGTCGCAGACGACGACGTAACGCGGCTGCCAGCGCTCCAGCAAGGCCCCGATGTCATCCGGATCCAAGGTGTCCGGCAGGCGCAGGGCCGCGACCCGGTAGGCCCCGCCATAGCGGTCCGAGGGCAGGCTGCCCTCCACGTACGACGCGCCCGGCGTATGGTTGCCGATGCGCGCGGCCACGGCGGCAAAGGCCTCGTCGGCGAGGCTCAGGAACAGGATGTCCACACCGCCGCCCCTGTGCGTCGGGGCCACAGGCTCCGGCAAGCCCTGGCGCAGCAATGCGCTGGTGAACGCGGCGACACTGTCCGCCGCGTAGCGTTTCCATTTTTCCCGGTCGGGCTTGTCGCCGAAGCGCGCGGGCTCCGCCGGTATATCGGAGATACCCCGCAGCATCAGCACGCCCGGTGCATCGGGCAGTTCGCGCAACAGCTCGGCGGCGGCCAGCGCGCCAACGCCTTCCATCTCCACGGAGTCGATACCCGGAAAGGCCGCACTGACCTGCTGCATGTAGCCGGATCCAAGCAGCTTGATCACCTTGTTGCCGGATGCAGTGATGCCGACGATGGCCCGCGGCGCGACGTCCGGCTCCGGCGCCGACACCCGGATATGTTCCTGCCAGCCCGTCGGCAGCGCGGCGGCCGCCCGCAGGAGGGCTTCGTCGGGCCGGAAGAGCCAGTCCTGGCGCGGCAGGAACTCCTGCTCCAGCGCCCCGTATTCGTAGCCCCAGAGCGCTTCGGAGATCACTACGTCGCCGCGCCTCACCCGCTCCGGCATGCCGCCGGCGACTCCGACGAGCAGCAGATGCTCAGGCTGCCAGTGCCGTGCGGTCTGCAGGACAGCCAGCGCCCCGGACGTGGTGCCGGCCTCGCCGGCCAGGGCGATGACGATGCGTAGTGGCGTCCGGCCGCCGGGGCGATCCAGCTCCGCGTGCGTCCAGCCGAACAGATTGGTCTGCCGGGACGCGGCGGGCGCGGGCAGGATACGGTCCATATGGGCAAGCAGGGCCCGGTATTCTTCGGGAATGACCGTGACGATCGCGACATCGATCCCCCCGTCCCGCGACGCGGTGGCCTGCGGGCCGGTGCCGGGTATGACGGTCTCCGTGTCAGGATCTGCGCAAGCCACGATGGTCAGCGCCAGCAGCCCGGACAGCACGAGGCGGTATGGCAGAACGGGCAGTTGCATGATGCACTCCGTTTGGTGTCAGCGGCCGGTTGGTGTCACGAACCTGTAGCGGACAGCCGACGGCGATCCGCCGGTTGCACGGGCACGATACTCCGAAGCAGGACAGCAGGTCCACCGTATGCAGGCGCACCAACATCTGCTTCTGCATGGGGTCGAGACAAGTCCCGCAACTACCTTCCGATCAGATTGAGAAACTCGGTCCGCGTGCGGTGATTATCGCGGAAGGTGCCGATCATCATCGAGGTGACCGTTTCCGAATGCTGTTTTTCGATGCCGCGCATCATCATACACAGATGCGCGGCCTCGATCACGACCCCCACGCCTTCGGCACCGGTGGCTTCCTGGATGGCGTGGGCGATCTGGGTGGTCAACTGTTCCTGTATCTGCAAGCGACGCGCATACATGTCCACGATACGTGCGATCTTTGACAAGCCGATCACCTTGCCCTGCGGAAGATAGGCCACGTGTGCCTTTCCGATGAAGGGCAGCAGGTGATGCTCACACAAGGAGTACAGCTCGATATTCTTGACGATCACCATCTGGTCGTTGTCGGAGGGAAACACCGCCCCGTTGATCACATCGTCCAGGTTCTGTTGATAGCCGCGGGTCAGAAACGCAATCGCCTTGGCTGCGCGTTCCGGGGTCTTCTTCAGTCCCTCGCGGTCGGGATCGTCGCCGATGCATTCAATGATTTTTCGGTAGCTGTTGGTGAAATCCTCGATCATGCGGGCGTGTCCTTTTGCAAGCGTTCAGGATGGAGCTTAAACCGATTGCTCACCACGAATCCAGCCACACGACAAGGGGTCCTTGCCCTGCGATATACTTGGACAACGACAAGCTTTAGACTGCCGTAAAAGCCTGATCCCCGGGAATCGATGAAAGCGACATTCAAGGCACAACTGACCGCGGAAGTCGTTCGCGAGCTGGAGGGAGACCAACCCCTTCCGGAACATGGGCCTATCGAGGCGGAGCTGGCCAGCAGCGACTTGCCCGTTGCCCGGAAAATCATGCTGCGCGCCCAGAGACTGAGTCGACAGCATCATCTCGATGTTCACATCGACAAGGCCCTGCGCAACAGCGGCCTGGCCACGCTGGCCATAGGCGCGCTCTTTGTCGCGCTGGGCGCCCTGGCGGCCAGCCAGGCCTTCAGCCAGGTGACCGCGAACACGGTCAATTTTTACTGGCTGCTCACCGTACTGCTCGGCTTCAACCTGCTGGCCCTGCTGTTCTGGGTTATCGGACTTACCCTGGCCAAGCTCTCAGGCAGCCACATTACCAGCCCCTTGCCACGCCTGCAGGATCTCGTGAACCGCTGGCTTTCCAGCGGATCTGCCGCACAGCAGGCATACCGGGCCGTCCATGGCGTCCTGTGGAGTGGCGACAGCGGACACTGGCTGCTGAGCCGTATGACCCACGCCATCTGGCTGTCGTATCTGACCGGCGGCCTGGCCATGATCCTGCTGATGCTGGCCACCCGCCAGTTCGATTTCGTCTGGGAGACCACCCTGCTCGGACCCGACACCTTCGTATCGCTGACGGAAACCCTGTCCATAATCCCGGCCGCGCTGGGTTTCAGTGTGCCGGACAGCGCCCAGGTCGCGGCAAGCCACCCCGGCATCATGCGCGAGGGTGATGCCGGAGCTTCGCGCCGGGCCTGGGCGGGCCTGCTGCTGGGTTGCATGGTGGTATACGGCATCCTGCCCAGGCTGTTGCTGCTGGGCGTGAGCCAGGCCCTGCTGGTCCGCGCGCGCGGGCGCTTCCGACTGCCCTTGTCCGATCCCTACTATATCGGCCTGCGCAACCGCCTGATGCCCGCCACCCGGCGCTTCGGGGTGGTGGACCCGGACCGCCACCAACGCCCTGCCGTGGTCCCCGTGAACCCGATCGCCACCGATAGCCGCTTGCCCGACAACGCCTTTTTCACCGGTATCGAACTGAACCCGGACCAGCCCTGGCCCCCGGGAGGCATCCCCGCGGGGGATGACCTCGGGATCGTGAATGACGGACCCAGCCAGCATCGGGTACTGGATGCGCTGGCAACCTCTGGTGGACGCCCGCTGGTCGCCGTGGTCCCGCTGATGCGGTCTCCGGACCGCGGGCTGGAAAGACTGCTGGGCGCCCTCAAGGCCCGGTCCAGAGGCCCCCTGTACCTGGCCTTGAGTGAAGCGGATACCGATGGCAGGTCTGTCAATACCAATGGGCGCGAGCGCGACTGGTTCCGTCTCGCCGCCAGCCTCGGCATCGGCGCCGACAGCATTATCCGCCTGCGCTACAGGCCGCGAGCTGGAGACACATCCCCGCATGCCGGACCCTCCCCTGGAGTACAGGGCCATGACTAACGCGGCCGACACGGAAACCCCCATCTCCATCGCCGTGGTCGGTCACAGCAACACCGGCAAGACCTCATTGCTGCGAACCCTGCTCCGGGACAGCCGCTTTGGCGAGGTTTCCGCCAGTCCCGGCACCACCCGCCATGTGGAGGGCGGATCCATTCTGGTGGCGGGCAGCCCCATCATCGATATCTACGACACCCCGGGGCTGGAAGACTCCATCGGCCTGCTGGAGGCCATTGAGGGGTTCGTGCCCGCAGGGGAGCGCAACCGCCTGCAGCTCTTTCTCGAGCAGCTGCCAGACGACTCGCCATTCGACCAGGAGGCCAAGGTCATCCGCCAATTGCTCAAGGATGACCTGGTGTTGTATGTCATCGATATCCGGGAACCCCTGCTGGGAAAGTATATCGACGAGCTGAAAATCATCGCCATGGCGGCGAAACCGGTGATCCCGGTACTCAATTTCATCGCGGAGGGAAGCACCCGGTTGACGTCGTGGCAGCAACAGCTCGCCGACCTGGGGCTGCACGCCGTCGTCCGCTTCGATACCGTGATTTTCAATTTCGAGGATGAAAGGCGGCTCTACCTGAAAATCCAGGCCATGCTGCCGGGCAAGCACGACCGGATCCAGGCGCTGATCGACGACCGCCAGCGGCAGTGGCGTGAACAGGTCGAGGCTGCCCGTCGCGCCATTGCCAACCTGCTCATCGAGGTGGCCGCGTTTCGATTCAGTACCGGATCCAATGGCGGTCAGTCGATGGCAAGGGAGAAAGAGTATTTCCACGACGCCATCCGCAAGGCCGAACAACACACCGTCGGCCTGCTGCTGGGATTGTTTCGTTTTCATCCTGACGACATCAAGAGTGAGCAACTCCCCATCCGCGACGGTTACTGGAGCCTGGACCTGTTCGACCGGGAAAACCTCAAGACCTTTGGCCTCAGCGCCGGCAGCTATGCCGCAAAGGGCGCAGCGATCGGCGCCGGGATCGATGTCTTCACCGGGGGGCTGTCTCTCGGCGCGGCCTCGGCGCTTGGCGCCCTCGCCGGCGTCACCTGGGGCACCGGCAGGCGCTTCAGGAATGAACTGGCCAATCTGGTGACCGGCAGGCGTTTTATCTGCGCCGACGACAACACCATCAAAATCCTCTTCCTGCGTCAGCGCCTGCTGTATGAAAGCCTCCAGCACCGCGGCCATGCCGCGCAGCAGCAACTCGACCTTGCCTCCGGGGCGGCGGGCGCGCTGCCCGATCACTGGGATCAATGGCTGAAACAGGCACGGCAACACCCGGAGTGGTCTGCCCTCAATGAGGGAGAGGATAAGGAACCCGCCAAGGCCAGGGAGAAACTGGTGGCGGACATCGCCGGGGCACTGGAATAAACAACCAAGAATACTGACTGCAACCTTGGGGATTCCGTCATTCCCGCGAAGGCGGGAATCCAGTGGTTTACAGACCTTGGATTCCCGCCTTCGCGGGAATGACGGAATTTGATTGTAGTGATAAATCCCGACTTCCGAGTAAAAACCGACTGCCTAGAGTTCCGCGAGCTCCGCGGCCATGCGCTTGCGCAAACCCATATCGGGCAGCGGTCCGGTGCCTGCGCCCATGTTTTCCCGCATGTGCTCCACCTTGGAGGTAGCCGGTATGGCGCAGGTGACCGTCGGATGGGAAACGATGAACTTGAGAAACACCTGCGCCCAATTCCGGCACTCGATCTCCGCCGCCCAGCCGGGCAGAGGCCGGTTGCGGATACGATCGAACAGGCTGCCGCCACGGAAGGGGCGATTGATGATGACCGCAAGACCGCGCTCCTGCGCCAGTGGCAACAGACGGCGCTCGGCCTCACGATCCAGTACATTGTAGGTGAATTGCACGAAGTCCAGGTCCCGGGTGCGCATGATATGCTCCATGTCCTCGTGGCGACGGCCATGGGAGGTGGTGATGCCGATATAGCGAATGCGTCCCTCTGCCTTCCAGGCCTGCAGGGTCTCCAGGTGGGCCTCCCAATCCAGCAGATTATGGACCTGCATCAGGTCGAAGCGTGGCAGGTGCCACAATTCCCGGGAACGTTCCATCTGCCGCACGCCCAGGCCCCGCCCTGGGGTCCAGACCTTGGTGGCGGAGAACAGTCGATCGCGCCCCTGCACCTGCTCCAGCAATTCTCCCAAAACCGCTTCGGCCGTGCCATACATGGGCGAGGAGTCGATGAGCGCGCCACCCCGTTCAAAAAAAGTCCGCAGCACCGGGAGCAGTGGCGCCATGCTGATGGGATCACGATTCACGTTGAAAGTGACCCAGGTACCCATGCCGATCACAGGCAAGCGCTCGCCACTGGAGGGGATCATGCGTTCCAGCATCGAGGCCGGTGCGGCGCGACCCGTACGCAGGACGGCCAACGCGGCCAGGCCGAGCAGGAAATGTCGACGATGCATACGGGGACCAGCCAAAAAAACCTTCCTCGCTGCCAAGTGCCTGTAGTCAATGGCGTGGATAATGGACGAAGCCCGGACCGACATGAGGATTCGGTGCTTGCCGTGGCAATGTCATGCCATGGAGAATAGACGAAAGCAGCAGTGGATTCAGGTGCAACATGCAAAACACCTGGAAAGAGAGTATCTATCGACAGCGCAAAGAACTGGCCAGCATCCTGCGTGAACCCCTCGAACGCCTGGTGCTGAGGCGATATTGGCTCACAACCGCTCGTGGTCGATGACGCTACGCCAGGATAAATTCTTGAATTTCAGTATGGTGTGAACAGGAAGATTTTAGAAAATCAGCGCAGCCTCACAAGTCAACGAGTACGGAAGGTATTGCGGTCAATTTCACAAGGGCAAGTGGGAGATGGATCTGCCGATCCCTGGATCGCGGCAAATCCACCCCCCTTATCGCTCACCCGAAGACGTCGTAGGTGATGTTGTTGAACCAGGAGTGGGCATAGGCTTCCTCGCGGGCCCTCGTCTCCATCGACGAATCCGCGGCCGTCAGGCCACCGGAGCCATCCACCTTCTGGATGCCACCCTCGGCATACTTGTAGACCATCGCCACCGAGATACCGTCGCCAGGAGCCACGATGCTGTAGCAGGTGTTGACGTAGGAAGGCTGCGGGGCTTCCCTTTCATTGAGCAACGCCACGACCGCCGCGGCACACACCTTGGCCTGGCTGTTGGCTGCGTATCCCGATTTTGGCATGGGCGAGGCGATGCTGGCATCGCCGATCACGTGGACATTGGGCAGCTGCTTCGACTCGAAGGTCTGGTGATCCACCGGACACCATCCGCTTTCGTCCACCAGACCGGCATCGAAGGCGATCTTGCCGGCCTTCTGGGCGGGGATGATGTTGAGCACATCGGCCTTGAAGGATTCCACCGTCGCCTGCGCGGTGCGAGTGGCGGCGTCGACGCTCTCCACCTTGCCCCCCTGGGGCCCGGAGATCCAGTCGATCATCGAATTATCCGTTCCATACCCGTAGTACTTCTTCCACGCCGCCGTGAAAAGGCCGAACTTGGAGAATTTGTCCTTGGGATCGAGGACGATGATTTTCGACTTCGGCTTGTGATTCTTCAGGTAATCGGCAATTAGACTCACCCGCTCATAAGGTCCAGGCGGGCAGCGGAACGGATTGGGCGGCGGCGCGATGACGACGGTACCGCCATCGCGCATGGACTCCAGTTGCTTGCGTAGAAGGGCGGTCTGCGGGCCCGCCTTCCAGGCATGGGGGATGGTTTCCGCCACATCGGCATTATAGCCAGCGATTGTTTCCCATTTGAAGTCGATGCCCGGAGATACGATGCAGCGATCGAAGGCGAAATTCTTGCCACCCGCGGTGATCACCTTTCTGCTCTTGGCGTCGATCCCGGTGACCCAATCGTGAACCACGTTCACGCCATGCGCCGCCAACCCTTCGTAACCGAAGCGGATGGACTCCATCGCGCGGCGACCATGGAGGACCTCGTTGCTCATGAAACAGGTATGGTAATCCCTGCCCGCCTCGATGAGCGTCACCTCGATGGAGGAGTCAGCCATGCGGATATACTTGGCCGCCGTGGCACCACCGATACCACCGCCGACGATGACCACCTTCTTGCCCGCACCGCCGATGGCGAAACCGGGAAATCCTACAGCGCCGATGGCGGCCGCAGCACAGGTCAGCTTAAGAAAATCTCTGCGTTTGATGTTCGACATATCGTTTAACCCCTCTCCTCGTTAGTCGACCTGACTGGCGTAGTAGTTGACCAACTGCTCGATGGCATCTTCTTCTCCAACTTTCTCCACCGCATCGTTCAGCTTGCCCTTCATCTTTTTCGGTGCTTCACGCTTTTCGGCGATGTAGTCCTGGATACTCCATCGCACATAGAGCGACCATTGCCCAGCGAGAATACCTGCATCATCATCCTTGGATCGCCCACCGTTCTCGTGACACTTCTCGCAGAACTTGTCGTGGAGGATATAGCCGCGCTTGGCGGTTTTCACGTCGTATTCCTGCTTGTGCGCCTCGAATTTCCGGTTGGTGAAATACTCGGCCATCGCCGCGATCTCCTCCGCCGTATAACCCTTGGCGATGCGGTTCATGATCGTCGGATTCCCCTGGTCGTTCTTGTACGCCTCCATGGCCTCAATGAAGAATTCCTTGGAGATTCCCGTGATGGTCGGCGTGGCAGGCCCCTGGCTATTGCCATGGGTGCCATGACAACCGGCACAGGTATTGCCCAGCATCTCACCGCTGGGAGTGGAAGCGTAAGCCGCACCGCTTAACGCCAAGGTCAGGCCGCCCGCGACGAGCACGCCCTGCAGGGTATTATTCTTTCTCATACTGCCTCCTTAGGTTCCGTATACCGCACCGCATTAACCGAAGCACCTGCCTCGGGAACTACATTTATTCCGACCCGGAGAAACAGACATCCCGGGGTTGATTCGTCACCCAATCGCAAAATCACAACCTGCCGTACGCTTGCATATGCTCCTGCTCCATCTCAGAGCTGGATATCATCCAGCGGCGGGTCCGGCCGCTCATGCGCGATACCTTGATGGCACTGTATACAGGTCTTGCCCTCCATCTCGGCGCGCACGTGCTTGTTCTCGGCGATTTTCGACTGGGTAGTCAGATCCATATCTTCCAGTTCATGGCAACTGCGACACTCACGGGAGTCAGTGGCTTCCATTTTTTCCCAGACGCGGTTGGCCATATCCCAACGGTGCGCCTCGAACTTTTCCCGGGTATCGATCGTGCCGATGATCTGGTGATAGATATCCTTGGTGGCCACCAGCTTGGACCAGACCTTTGGACCGAAGTCCTTGGGTACATGGCAATCGGCACAACCGGCTTGAACTCCCGAGGTGTTCTTGAAATGAGCGGTCTTCTCATACTCCTCGTAGTTCCACTGCATGGTGTGGCAGGAAGTACAGAACTCAGTGGTATTGGTATAGGCAAAGAACCCGTTGACTCCACCAAGAACCAGCATGCCGGAAACGAAGACCACCAGGAAAACGACAAACCGCTTGAGGGGAAACCCACCGGAGCGACCCGGCCCTTTGGCAGAAGACATAAACTGTATTACCCCTGACATACACCACTATCGATACCCTTGGTCAGGCGGCCACGACTCGGGCCCGAGCCTGCACCACAGGCATGGTTACTGCTCGCCGTGCCGGCCGACACCATCGGGCAGCCCGCACCAACGCTATGGTCAATGCAATGTGTATGCCAGGGTATTTACCGGCTGCATAATCGGAGGGAAGGGTAGAAGTCGATGAATCACTTATAATTAAGAAACATTTAATATACTTGTTTTATATGACAAGCATGTCAGTGTCCTGCCAGCATTGCAGCCCCGTCATTCATGGCAGAGCAACCAGACATTCTGGCATCCCGGACATCACTGGATTCAACGCAACTTGGTCAGCAAGGATGAGCGCGATAGGCGCTGGGCCAGCCACCGCCAGCATGTGCCAGGATCCCATCGACTTCATATCCAGCGCCATGTAGCACCAGGGATGATCAAATCCTCGGCAAGCTCAGCCGCGCCCGTGCAAACGGAGTAATTCGTCCTTGGCCGCTTCCAGCACCTGCCTCTGCTCGGGATCGAGATTCCTGCCGGGCCACGACATACCCACTAGAGCCCGGTAAGTTCCTTGGTCAGGCCCGGCAGAAAATGGTGGCGGTCACATCTTAATCCGGTCACAGGTCCATGCCTTCCCCATGGTGGTCAAACCCCGGCGGCAATATCCAGTGAAAGCCCTGCCAGCGGCAAGGATACACTTGCCGAATACATCCCCTGACCTGACAATAGACGAGGACCGAAACGACGACAGGCTTCTCATGCAAAACACGTGGAAAGAGAGTATCTATAGGCAGCGCGAGGAACTGGCCAGCATCCTGCGTGACCCCCTGGAACGGCTGGCGGAACAATGTGTACCCGTTTGGGGTAATCGGGAGAAACTCAATGAGTTGTTGCTAACGGGCTTCCCCCGTATCCCGCATTGCACCTATCTCTACTGCGTCGACACCAAGGGCATGCAGATCTGTGACAATATCGGAGCCTCAGGTCTGGCACCGGATCATTTCGGACGTGATCGCTCCCAACGCCCGTATATGCAGGAATCGGTGCCGGCCTGGGGATTCCTGTTATCCGACGCCTATATCAGTCTGCGCAAGCACCGCCCCTCCCTCACCGCCCTGCAAGTGGTGCGGGATGGCGAACGCACCCTCGGCTTTCTCGGCGCCGATTTCGACTTGCGCAATCTGCCGGTAACGTCGGAACTCTACGAGGAGCCGGGGCAGTGGCGGCAGGTAAAGGGCGATCCCGCCATCCGCGGCCAGGTATTCCAGCAGTGCCGCATCGACAGCCCCATGGATCGCCACATGGACCAGGCCCTGTCCATCCTGGAGGAACTACTCACCCAGCGCGGCGTGTTCCAGTGCCAGATCCATTTTTCCAGCAGCCAGGCCACCATCTGGCGCGTGGATGACCCCTTCCGCTACCGCATCCTGGATCATGAGGCCCTTAATGACCCGGATATTTGCCTGGTATTCCCCCGCGAGCCCTATCCCACCGATGCGGAAATCCCCCGCAAGGACATCAAGCGTATCCTGAACACCATGCGCTACCTGCGCGAGGCGGATCCCAATATCTACCTGCGCATGGCCTCCATCAATCTCTTCAACGGGCTCATCAGCCTTACCTTCTCCTGTGACGGTTCCCATTACATGCCCCATGTGGAGTTCCTGCTCAAGGATCGTTCCTTCTGGTTCTAAGGCTTTTCTGCAGACCCGTTCACAAAAGATAATCGTGCTGGCGGAAGCCTAGCCGGCTTCACGTCACTTCCGGCAGTTCGGTCAGCGCGCCCGGCGCTGTAGGAGTCAGGTGATGGGCCTTGACAAGGCAACCTATGTGAACGTCTCTCGGCGTCTGGGTGTTTGATCCTCTCGCCAGAAATACTTGGCGAATGGCCTATCCGAGCCCAAGTCGATGCATGCGCCGCCACAGGGTACTGCGGTCGATACCCAGGATGCGCGCAGCCTCGGCGCGGTTGCCCTGCGCCGCGACCAGTGCGCCCTCGATCTCCTGGCGCTGGTGCTCCAACGTGCCGTGCTCTTCGCCATTGTGACGATTGCCGTAATGGCGGATATCGCTTGGCAGGCAAGCCGGCGTCACCATGCCGTCTCGGGCCATGATCATGCCGTGTTCTACGGCATTGGCGAGTTCACGTACATTTCCTGGCCAGAGGTACTCGAGCATGAGGCCCATAGCCTCCGCCGGGTATTCGACGTTGCCGGGATAGCCGCGGCTGACGAGCCTGTCACATAGATACCGAATCAGCAGCGGGATGTCACCAGGCCGCTCGCGCAGTGGCGGGACATTAATCGGGATGACTGCGAGCCGGTAGTAGAGATCAGAACGGAACTGGTTTGCGTCCACGCGTTCGCGCAGGTCTTGATTGCTCGCCGCGATGATGCGCACGTTGACCTTGATACTCTTGTCAGAACCGACCATCTGGAAACGCTGTTCCTCTACCGCCTTGAGCAACTTGGATTGCAGGTGCAAGGGGATTTCACTGATCTCGTCCAGGAACAGGGTGCCGCCATCGGCGGTCTGGAAGCGTCCCGGGCGGTCACTGACAGCACCAGTGAAGGCGCCTTTAACGTGACCGAAAAGTTCCGATTCGAGCAGCGATTCGGGGATGGCCGCGCAGTTCACCTCTACCCAGGGACCGCTGGCACAACCGCTCTTGCGATGGATCATCCGTGCCAGCAGGGTCTTGCCGGTGCCGGATTCACCCTGCAGCAGGATCGATGCCCGGGTCGGCGCCACCTGATCGATGGTGTTGGTGATCTCCAGCATCTCCGGTGCCTGCGTGAACAGGCCGCTGTTGATGCTGTCCTGGAACACCGCTTCGAGCCGGCGGCGTTCGGTGATATCCGTCAGCACCATCAGCCGGATCGGCTCGCGGCTGCCGGGAATGTTCACCGTCAAGGTGTTGAACTCGACGAAGCGCGTAACGCCGTTGTGGGTGATACGCTTCTCGAAACTCAGGCGCTCGCTAGCCGGATGCGCCGCCGCGTCCATGTCGCCGGCATCTATGGCCGCGCGCAAAATCGATTTGCGTAGATTTACACCGAGCTGCTCCTTGATGTCGCGGACGGTCTTGAGCTGGGCGAGCCCGGTCAGTGCGCACGCTGCATCGTTGTAGTAGAGGATGCCACCGTGCAGATCGCTGAGAATCACGCCTTCGTGGATGTGCGAAACCACGGCATCGATGAGCGGTGTCAGTTGACCAAACCCTTCCATAGCTTCCACCCCGGATGCCTGTCACTTATTACCAATAATAAAACCATGTCGTGCGGATACCTTGCGCCAAGTCAACTATTGGCGCAATTGATGACGATGGCGTTGCACGCCCTGCAATTGTTGCAATGATGTTGCAACGCATATCTCAATATGGAATTACACATGTATTCAGTTCATTACCCTGTGTATTCCATGCCATCTATCAAATACGGTGTGTTGCGCAGGCGTCACTCGAGTCACATACATACATCGGAAAAACAATCGCTTAATCATTGGCACGCAGCTTGCACTAGAAAATGGGAAAGTGGAGTCGCGCAGTAGGACATCCACAACAATCGCACAGCGCGAGAGGAGAGCCCGATGTGGCATTGTGACCAAGCCAGTGGCCGCCGGTATGTGGCCAGTCTGCCTTACGCAATTCGTTCTTTCCCCGCACGACCTAGTCATGCCTCATTGGCGCGCGCATTCCGACTGTTCCGTTCACAGCACGTGATCTGATACGCGTTTCAATTTCTCCGGCCCATTACCCGGTCCGTGGAGATGATCTGCCGTAATGGGCTTCAACGCCCAGTGCGTATGACATATTCGACGATGTCGTCGTGTTCGATTGAGAAGCGAAAAATGGCATGAACGCACTCACACGAAATCTGTTGTTCGCGGTGACCGCGACAGCGCTTCTGCTCGCGCTCTCGCAAACGACCGCGCAGCCCGGCGCCGGCGCAGGCGCAGGCGCAGGCGCACAGATTTCCAGCCCCATTGTCACTGTCCAACATGGCCAGATAGGCAGTTCGGTGATCCTGGGCGGCAGCGTGGTCGCCTACAAGCAGGTCATGCTCACCGCACAGCTGCCTGGCCGGATCGAATTCATTGCCGGCATCGAGGGCAGCCGCTTCAAGGCAGAGGACATCCTGATCTCCATTGACGACGATGACCTCCTGGCCAAACGGCGCGCCGCCGTGGCACAGCTGATCAATGCCCAGACCGAGATCGGAAATGCGCAGATGCAGTATTCGCGCGAGCTCTATTCGCCGCAGGCGCGCAGCGCTTACCGTTCCGGCGGAATGGGCATGCCCTCGATGTTCGACCAGATGTTCACCCAGCCGATGCAGCGGTTCATGCCAGGCAACGTCGGTGGCGAACCCTGGCTTGATCGACAGGCGGATCTCTACAACTACGGTTCGCGCGTGTCGCAAGCACGCGGTCAGGAGCTCAGCGCGCGTTCGCAAATCGACGAGATCGACGCGCGCCTGCGTGACGCGCGTTCATTCGCGCCTTTTGACGGCATCATCGTCAAGAAGATGGTCGAGGTTGGCGACACCGTGCAGCCGGGCATGGCTCTGCTGGAATTCGCGGACCTCACCTATTTACAGGTAAAGGTCGAGGTGCCGTCGCGGCTGGCACCAGGCTTGAGCAAGGGAATGCTCCTGCCGGCACGACTGGATGTCGGCAATACCCGTGTCGATGTGCGCGTCGCGCAGATCTTCCCGTCCGCAGACGAGATCCGCCACACCGTGACCGTCAAGTTCGATCTACCGCTTGGCGTGCCGGGCGGTCCGGGCATGTATGCCGAGGTGATCATCCCTGACAAGTCGACGCCGGTGAGTGTCGTGCCAGCGATTCCAGACAGCGCCGTGCTTTGGCGTGGCGCGCTGCCGGCAGTGTATGTCCTCGACGAGAAGCACCAGCCGCAGCTCCGTCTGATCCGTCTGGGCGACTACATCAGCTCGCAGATGGTTTCGGTTCTGTCCGGCCTGCAGGTTGGCGAACGCATCTATGCCCAGCCACCCGCATCTCTCGCCAGTGGCTGGTCGATCGCCAACCCTAATCAGCAACCATGACCAGCAGGGACTCGCGAGCACATGGCTGACGAAGACAAAGACCACAACGAAATGCAGTCAGCGACAACTGCTCCCGAGGGTGCGTCGCCAAAGCATGTTCCGGTGCACGTTGACGAGGTACCCGACGACGTCGAGGAGCTGCGCCGCACGCGCTCCCTGGGCATGGCTGGACGAGCTGCCTGTGCCTTCATAGATTCCCCTGTGACACCGCTACTCATTCTCGTTGCGCTGACCATCGGCCTGATGGGCCTGTTGTTCACGCCGCGACAGGAAGATCCGCAGATCTCCGTGCCCATGGTGGACATTTTCGTGCAGTATCCCGGCACGTCCTCGAGTCAGGTGGCCAGTCTGGTGACCGAGCCGCTGGAACGCATCATGAGCGAGATCCCCGGTGTGCGGCATGTCTACTCCATGACCAAGCGTGGGCAGGCGGTAGTGACCGTGCGTTTTATCGTCGGCGAGCCGTTGGGGCCGTCGATCGTCAAGGTGCACGACAAGCTGCAGTCCAATCTCGACAAGATCCCGCCCGGTGTCTCCATGCCACTGGTAAAACCCAAGGGCATCGATGACGTGCCGGTCGTCACGCTGACACTATGGTCGGAGACCGTCGACGACGCCTCCCTGCGCACGCTGGGCGTAGACGTACTGCAGCGTCTGCAGGAGGTGCCGAGCACCGGACAAGGATTCGTCGTCGGCGGACGCGAGGAACAGGTGCGGGTGGAGATACAGCCGGAGCGTCTGGCGGGGTATGGCGTCACCATCGACCAGCTGGCACAGACAATCAACGCGGCGAACTCGGAAATACTTGCCGGCTCGGTGGAGATCAACGGGTCCAGTTTCTCGGTATACACAGGCGCATTCCTGCGCACCGCGCAGGACATCGCGCGCCTGGTGGTAAGCACCTACCAGGGCACGCCGATCTATCTGCGCGATGTAGCGACGGTGTTCCACGGGCCGGCCGAGACCTCGCGCGTCGTCACCTATTACGATGGCCCGGCGGGGAATGATGGCAAGAGCGCTGCACATGGCTACCCGGCGGTGACCGTTGCACTGGCAAAGAAGGAAGGCAGCAATGGTGTCACTGTGGCCAACGACATACTGGCCAAACTGGAACAGCTCAAAGGTCGACTCATCCCCAGCAATGTCAACGTGACGGTCACACGCGACTACGGGAAGACCGCCAACACCAAGGTCAACGAACTGCTGGGTGCACTCTTCGATGCAGCGATCGCCGTATCTATACTGTGTCTAATCGGCCTGGGACTGCGCGCTGCCTTCGTGGTCATCACAGTGATCCCGATCGTAATCCTGGTCACCATCGCCTCGGCCTGGCTCCTCAACTACACCATCGATCGCGTGAGCCTATTCGCGCTGATATTCTCCATCGGCATCTTGGTCGACGACGCAACCGTGGTGGTGGAGAACATATTCCGGCGCTGGATGACGGCGGGAAAAACGACGCTGACTATTGCCATCGACGCGGTTCGCGAAGTCGGCAATCCGACCATCCTGGCGACCATGACCATCATCGCGGCACTGCTGCCGATGGGCTTCGTCAGTGGTTTGATGGGGCCATATATGCGTCCGATCCCGGTATTGGGCGCATGTGCGATGTTCTTTTCGTTGATCGCTGCTTTCGTATTCACGCCTTGGTTTACCATGCGCGTGCGGCCGGCCAGTGTCGAGGCCTTTCGCAAGGCCGAAGAGCGCGAAAAACGCACGCAAAAGATCATCGGCCGTTACTACGACCCGATCATCAAGCCGCTGATCGAGAACCGTGCCCTCGGGATCTTCTTCCTAGTCAGTGTAATCATACTCACAGCAGCGTCCTGCGTGCTGTTCTATACCAAGACCGTGCCAGTGAAGATGCTTCCGTTCGACAACAAGCCGGAATTCAACGTTGTCATCAACATGCCGGAGGGAACCGCGCTACCGGTGACTGCCAACGTCGCGCACACTCTGACACAGCATCTGCAGACGATACCGGAAGTGACCGCCCTGCAGACCTATGTGGGGACTGCGTCCCCGTTCAATTTCAACGGCCTGGTGCGTCACTACTACTTGCGCCAGGAGCCCTGGCAAGCAGACATCCAGGTCATGCTAACAGACAAGGATGAGCGTGGGCGCAGCAGCCATGAACTCGCGGTCATAGCGCGCAGCATGCTTACACCGATCGCTCGGCAGCTTGGCGCGCGCATCGAAGTGGTGGAGATGCCGCCGGGACCTCCGGTGCTGCAGACCGTGGTCGCAGAAGTCTATGGTCCAGATGCCGAAACTCGCCGTCAGGTTGCGCGCGATATGACGGCGATGTTCGAACAGGTCCAGGGCCTGGTCGACGTCGACAATTATATGTCCGAGCCGTACTACTACTGGCGCTTCGAGATCGACATGGAGAAGGCCGCGCGCCGCGGCATCACCTCCGAGGCCATCAATCGCACCCTGTCCATGGCGATGGGCGGCCATCGCCTTGGGGATGTGAAGCGCGCCGCACCGCTGGAACCGACCTACATTGTACTGCAGGCGCCACTGTCAGTGCGCTCCCAGATGGGACGGCTGACCAATCTCCCAGTCGCCATGCCATCCGGCGGAACACTTCCGCTGGCTGAGCTCGGGCGCTTCGTTCAGGTCCCGGAAGACCCCTATATCTTCCACAAGGATCTGCGGCCGATGGAATACGTCACCGGCGAGATGGAAGGTCGGCTCGGCGCCCCGATCTACGGCATGTTCGGCATTGAAGATCTGCTCGAGAACTACACGACACCGGACGGGGTACAGATCACCGGGATGCCACGCGGACTGGTAGGCCCTCCCGAAAGTGACACGAAATCCGGATTCGAGTGGGGCGGCGAGTGGACCGTTACGTACGAGACATTCCGTGACATGGGGCTCGCGTTCATGGCTGCGCTGGTATTGATTTATGGCCTCATTGTACTGGAATTCCGCGATTACACCCTGGCTGGCCTGATCATGGCGCCGATCCCGCTCACGCTTATCGGCATCATTCCGGGACATTTCATCATCGATGCGGAATTCACGGCCACCTCGATGATCGGCTTCATCGCGATGGCCGGCATTATCGTGCGCAACTCCATCCTGCTAGTCGCATTCGTCAAGAACGAAGTCGCACTGGGCAAGCCCATTCGCGAGGCAGCCATCAACGCCGGCCGTATCCGCCTGCGTCCGATCCTGATCACCGCACTGACTCTGATGGCAGGTGCCTGGACCATTCTCGGCGATCCGATCTTCGAGGGTATGGCGGCGAGCCTATTGTTCGGGGCCGGCGTGGCGACGCTGTTCACCGTGCTGGTGGTGCCGCTCGGTTGCATCAGCGCCGAGAATCATTTCAAGGTACGCACCTGCGAGGATCTGCAGGCCGATAGCGAGGCGAACGGTCATGCCGGTGCAGCAGTGAGCGCAAAGGGAATGAATGAAACATCGGCGCACGATGGTGCGTCGGCATGACAGGTGAGATGTGCCAACGGCGGGTGCAGAACGCAGCGAAGCTGCGAATGTTCACACGGCCAAAGTCGTAGTGTCGGAGGAAAAAATGAAACTCAAACTGAAACTCAAGAGAAGAGTAGCGCACCATGTCATCAGGAAGGCCTGGCGCACCGGAGTGCTGGTGTCGACGCTGCTCACCTCGGTCGGCGTCGCCGCACAGGTGAGCACAGCCACATCGCCTGCGGCCGCGCCGGGCTGGGGACAGGCGCCGAGTGCAGGTTCTCCCGTGCCGTCGGGTGCCGTGCCGCCACCGCCCGGTCCGTATGCCCCGGCCACAGCGGCGCCTGCGTATCCTGCACCAGGATACGCGCAATCGCCGTCCGCACCACCGTCCTCACCTGCCTATGGGGCCGCGCCCGGTCATGGAGCGCCGCCCGGCTTCAGGCCCGATCCCGAGCTGGAGTCGACCCAGAACGCGGCACAACCGGCCGCCGCACCTTCGGCGGAACCGACCCAATCCCAGACACAGGCCTGGACGCCGCCGGGGCCGCCACGCTACCGGCGCGAGGGTGCCATCACCCGCGAAGAGTTCCTGAACCAGCAGGCAGCGCGCCGCGCCGAGATGGACAAGCGCATGCAGGAAGCCGAGCAACGCCGCAGTACCCAGTCCTGGCAGACACCGCCCGAGCAGCGCGCCCAGACGCACTGGCAGGAGATGCAGGCGCGCAATCAGGAACTGCAGAAGGAGATGCAGGAACGCGATGCCCATCTCAGGCAAGAGATGGAACAGCGCCGCGCTGCTCTGCAGATGGAAATGCAGCAGCGCGAAGAGGACATGACTGCGCAACGTCAGCGCTATGCACCGAACTATCCGCCGGGTTCTGCGCCGGGCTATGCGCCTGGCTATGCGCCTGGCCATGCGCCGGTTTATGGCCAGCCTGGCATGCGCGCGCCGGGACCGCAGTGGCATCCGGCGTACGGCCACTATCCGCCACCCGGGGGGTACGCTTACGCGCCGCCGCCAGGTTACGGGCCGCCCAACTGGACGCACGCGCCGTATCCACCGAACTTCCATACACCGGCGTCCGGTCGCATACCACATCCCATTATGCGTAACGACGGACGTTGAGAGGTGAGCACCGGTGTACGCAGGACCACACACACGCAGGCAGACAGGGAAGGACGCACTTCACGGCATGCGTTTCTGCGGGTTGACGCTGGCGTGTCTGTGGGTGGTCGGTTGCGGCGGGAACGGCTCAACGCCGCCACCCGAGACCGGTGCAGATGCCCGGCCAGCTGGCAGAGCGGCCTATCCGGTGCCGGTGTATGTGCAGCAGGTGCCAGTGTATCCGCCGCCGGCGCAGGCCGCGCCGTCCTGGAGTGGCGGCCCCAACACGGCGATGCAACCGGCGCAGCCGTTCGCTTCGGCGCAGGGACAATACCCGTCGTATCCGGGCCAGAGCCCGGCTCAATACCCGGCTCAGCAGCAATACGCACCGCCGGCGCCGGTACAGCAGTCCGGTGGCTACAACCCCTGGGCGATCCAGGCACAGCGCCAGCATCAGGCGAACGGCTGGGCGGCAAGCCAGCCCTGGGGCGGCGCGGTACAACAGCATCAGCAACAGTCCGCGACAGGCGCGTATCAGTATCGCCCGCTCGAGAGCGATGCGCGCCAGACGCCGCAGGTGGCGGCGCCATACGACCACCCGTTCGGTTCCAGCCAGCGGCCGGTGACCGCGATGCCTGGTTACGGTGCCTACGCCGGTGGTTATGCCGGTGCTTGGCCAGGCTATGGCGGACAGTACGGCGGTTGGCCGGGCGGACAGTACGGCGGTTGGCCGGGTGGACAGTACGGCGGCTGGCCGGGCGGCTGGGGCGGCATGCCCAACGGAGGCGGGTTCCCAGGCATGTGGCCGGGGATGTGGTAGTGGTGATGCACGAAAGAAGTGAACGGGAGATCTTCGCGTTTTCCATCCGGGAACACGAAGGTCGTTTCCAGACAACGGTGAGTGCTCTGCCCTCAGCTCACCGTTGGCAGATGTCGATCGAGGGTTAGTGACACCGCAATCGGGTGTCGAATGCAGTGTGTTCAAATCGGAGGACTATCTGATGATTAGCATCAAGAAAGCAATGTTGATTACTGCGATTACTACCGCCATGGCGCTGCCGCTGTCGTCGGCTCAGGCCTGGTGGGGTGGCCCCGGTTACGGCGGCCCCGGTTGGGGCGGCCCCGGTAGGTACAACGACGGTTGGGGTGATGGTCTCGGCGACATGCTCGGCGATGGCGATTTCTCCATGGGCTTCAGCGGTCGGGGCAGCGGTCGCGGTTATGGTCGTGGCTATGGCCATGACCGTTACTACGGCGGCTATCCGTATGGCGGCTATGGCTACCCAGGCTACGGCCCCGGACCGGGTTATGGCTATGGTGGCCCCGGCTATGGCTATGGTGGCCCCGGTCCTGGCTACTACGGCGGTCCGCCCTATGGTGGCCCCGGTCCTGCCTACTACGGTGGTGCTCCCCATGCTGGCCCCGGTCCTGGCTACTACGGCGGTGCGCCCTATGGTGGCGGCTACGGCCATCCCGGCGCCTACCCACCGCCACCGCAGCAGCAGGCACCGCAGCAGCAGGCACCGGCCAACCGGTGATGGTGCCGAGTAGGGGCCCGCAGAATGGTCTGTGGGTCCCGCTCGATCGATGGGATCGCCGCTCTGCACGGGCAGAGCGGCTACACTGGGACGAATCCGATGTCGCGTAAGCTCATCGCGGCCGGCTTGTGCATTACGTCGCTACTTGTGGCGATCGCATCTCATGCACAGGGGCCAGAGTTACATTTTTCCGCCGACGCCGTGCAGATGGCGCCGGACAGACAATTGCGTAACGCGCGCATGTACGTGGGTGATCAGCGCGTGCGCATGGAGTACGAACGGAACAGCCAGCGAGTCGCCGAGATCGTCGATTGGGCGCGCGGCCGTGCAGTGCTGCTGCTGCTCGATCAGGGGACCTATATGGAACAGCAGGTTCCGGCCGCTGCCGTGCCACCGCAGTCCGCCGACAATGATACCAATCCCTGTCGCGGAGCGCAGGAATTGCAGTGCCATCAGCTGGGTCAGGAGACTCTGTTCGGCCGCCGTGTGGATAAATGGGAAATGGTCGCCATGCAGGATGGTCAGTTGCAACGCAGCCTGCATTGGATCGATCCCGTACGGCAGATGCCGTTGCGGCAGTTCCTGCCGGACGGCACGGTCAGCGAACTCAAACCACTCGGGGCCGAGATCATCGATGGCCGCCGGGTCGAGAAATGGGAACAGAGCACGACGCGTCCAGACGGCACCCAGCAGAGCGCCGTCCAGTGGTACGACCCGCAGTTGAAGATCGCGATCCGCGAGGAGCTACCCGGCGGCTTCTACCGCGAGCTGAAAAATATCCGGGTCGCCAGACAGGCGCCCGAGCTGTTCGAGATTCCTGCCGGATTCAGGCGCATGGAGATTCCGGCCCAGACGCCGGCTCAGACTCAACCGAAGCGGCACTGAACGCACGCACATCAACGGAGACCGCAGTCATGAAACTCGTACAACGCATCTTGAGCAGGAGCATGCTGATCCTGGTGGTGATCCTGGCGGCGGTCGGCTACCACTTCCGCGATGAGCTGTTTCCCCAGTGGTTCGGCGCCGAGGCGCGCGAGCGCAGCGCACAATCGGCCCCGGCGGCCGAGGCACCGCCGACCGCTAATGTTGCGGTGCAGAGGACCGAGGTCGTCCCGGCTCAGGCACAGCCCGCAGCGGATGACGGCGGCATGAGTGCAGCATCGCAGCCGCCCACGGTGGTGCCGCCGGAGAATTCGGGTTTCTACGCACCGTCCGACATGGACATGCAGAAATTCGGGCAGCCGGAAGAGACCGCACCTCCGACAACAGCCTACGCTGCGCCGGATGTTGCCATGTACTCTGGTGAAACCACGCCGATGGACACCCCCACCGCCACGCAGACGCCCGATCCGCTCGTGGCGGCGCGCCATGCCTTCTGGGCGCAGGACCTCGACGCGGCCGAGCGTCTGTACCGGCAGGCCGCGGAGTTCGATCCGGCCTCCGCCGATGCGCTCGGCGAGCTCGGCAATCTGTATTACGCACAGGGCCGCTGGGCGGATGCCGCCACGGTGTATGCAGGTGCTGTCGAGCGTCTCGCCGCCTCCGGTGATCAGCTGCGCGCCGAGCACCTGATACGGGTATTGGATGGCCTGGACCCGGAACGCGCACAGTCGCTGCGTTCCGCCCAGTAACCATAGGCAGGGTAAAGATTTTTTCTGATCCGGGTGTGTGTCCCGCGCCGGTGATGTCGAGGAGAAGTGAGCAGACATGGCAGATAGCACACCCGAAAAGGATCAGAAGCCGTCACAGCGCAGTGCCTCCGACGTCAGCGGCACTGCCGCGGGCGTGGCGGCAGTGCCCACACCGGACATGTCCGCCTGTATGGACAAGTTCGCGCGCAGCTTCGAGGCCAGTGCGCGACGCTGGGAATTGATCGTCTATCCGTTGCTTTTCGCGTTCGTGATACTGGCCGCCTACGGGTTCTACCTGATCTATCAACTGACGAACAGCGTCGATCAGATCACCGGTCACATGGATGTCATCTCGGAGCGGATGGTGCAGATCGCCGACGACATGCACGGTGTGGCGGGTGATATGGGACAGGTCGCCAAGAATATGCAGTCAATGACCGGAAACCTGGAACAAATCACCGTCAGCGTCGGGCATCAGGATCATTCCATGGGGGCGATGTCGGTCAGCCTGGAGCATATGACGCAATCGATGTCGATGATGTCGACGACGATCTATCAGATGCGCTACGACACTGCCATGATGGGGCACAACATACACAACGCCACCGGACCGATGCGATTCATGAATACCTTCATGCCGTGGTGAACGCGACCCTGACATGAAGATACACGACACCGCGCCTGTTCGAAGGAGACGACTGAAATGGTTGCGCCAAACAAAAACCTGCGACACCGACTGAGCAGTCTGGAGCGGCATCTGCGCACCGAGAACCCGTTGCTGGTCGAGGCCGTCGAGGGTTTTCGCAGGCTGTCCAGGATCGGCTACCGCACCGGACTGCTGGGTGTGGACGAATCCTATGCGACCCAGGTCTCATGGTGGCCACTGATCTCGGTGCTGGGCACATTCTCGGCCGGAAAGTCCACCTTCATCAATCATTATCTGGGGATGCCCCTGCAAGATACCGGCAACCAGGCAGTCGACGACAAATTCACGGTCGTCTGCTACAGCGGCGAGCGCATGCCCGAGGCCCGTGTGTTGCCGGGACTGGCACTGGACTCCGATCCGCGTTTCCCGTTCTACCGTACGAGCGAGGAATTGGAACGGGTCGCACCGGGTGAGGGTCGGCGCATCGATGCCTATCTGCAACTGAAGACCTGTCACAGTGGACAACTCAAGGGAAAGATCCTGATCGACTCGCCAGGTTTTGACGCCGATGCACAGCGCTCGGCGATCCTGCGCCTGACCAATCACATCGTCGATCTGTCGGATCTGGTGCTGGTGTTTTTCGATGCGCGACACCCGGAGCCGGGTGCGATGAGCGACACGCTCGCACATCTGGTGCGCAACACCGTCGATCACGCCGACAGCAGCAAGTTCCTCTACATCCTGAACCAGATCGACAGCGCCGCGCGCGAAGACAACCCCGAAGAGGTGGTCGGCGCTTGGCAGCGCGCGATGGCCCGCGAGGGGCTAACCGCCGGGCGGTTCTATTCCATATACAGCCCGGATGCCGCGCTGCCGATCAAGAACGACGCCGTGCGCAGGCGCTTCGAATGGAAGCGCGACCAGGATCTCGCCGATATCATGGAGCGCATCGAACATGTCCGGGTGGAGCGCGCCTATCGAATCTTCGGCGCACTGCAGAACCGCGCCCAGGAGATCGTCGAAACCCAGGTGCCGGCGATCCGTGCGTTGATCGCGCGCTGGCGCGGCATGGTACTGCAGGCCGATACACTGCTGTTGCTGCTGCTACTCGGCGCGGCCATGAGCCTATCGCTGTGGCAGCCGGACCTGCGCGACCGGGCGATCACCGAGATCGGGGCACTTGCCGCGACTACGCAAGGGCTCAGCATGCTGGTCGGTGGTGGCTTCGTGCTACTGGCGGCTGGCCATTTCCTGGTGCGCCGCTGGGCGGCGCACCGTCTCAGTGCCCGTCTCGCCAAAGAGCTGACCGTCGCCGAGGCGCAACGCATGCAGCGCGTCCTGCGCAAGAACACGCGCTTCTGGCGCAGCATCTTCGAGATCAATCCGGTCGGCTGGTCGGCGCGCGTGCGTTCCCGGCTCGATCAGATCATGAACGATGCACACCGGCATGTGCAGGCACTCAACGATCGCTTTACCGATCCCTCGGGCGGACGGCATGGCGACGCCGGCAATCGTGCGGATGAGACGCCTGAACCGCTCACCGGCGAGGTACTGACCCGCGCGGGGTAACGGCGCGGCGGAGCGGGAGGCAAAGATGCGGTACTGGCGGCGAGTAATTTTGTGCAGCCTGCTGGCCCTGCCGATCCCGGCCGCGCAGGCCCTGCCGTACGCGAACTACCGGCTTCTGCCGAACTCCCTGGAGATGTTCGAGGCTGGCCTGTACTGGATGCGCGACTGGTTCGGTCCGGAGAACGCCGACGACCCCGCCACCGTACTCACGCTGATGGAGGAACAGGCCGGGCGCCATTTCGATTTCGGATTCATGGCCGCGCGCATTGGCGGTCCGGACTACTGGTCGCGCGATATACTGTACCGCAGTCACTATCAGCGCGATCTGCGCGACTGGCTGTTCCTGCGTCTCGCGGAAGCGGGCGGCATTCTCGATCGCCGGCCGGTGCGCTACCGGCCGGTCGTTCCGATGCGCTTCGGCACGAGTGAATATCTGACCGGCGTGGATATCCTGCGCTACAGCCGCGGACGCACCCGCCTTCTGTTCCACATCGCCTGGACCGGCCGCGGCTGGCGCATCGTCGACGTCAGCCTCGACGGTCAGCGGGTCACTGAGTATCTGCGCCCACGCGTCCTGCCCGGCGGCGCAGGTTTCGTTCCGACGCCTTGAGGCGGTGTATGCGCCTGAGTGTCTAGGTCAGCTCTTTCATGCAGCGACGTCACGCCGGAACATTTTAGCCGTTACCGTATCCTGAACACCATGCGCTACCTGCGCGAGGTGGATCCCAATATCTACCTGCGCATGGCCTCCATCAATCTCTTCAACGGGCTCATCAGCCTTACCTTCCCCTGTGACGGTTCCCATTACATGCCCCATGGGGAGTTCCTGCTCAAGGATCGTTCCTTCTGGTTCTAAGGCTTTTCTGCAGACCGGTTCACAAAAATGAAAATCGTACTGGCGGAAACCTAACCGGCTTCACAGAACCCCTGCCTCTCATCCTGCAAGCTGCATGCAACCTTTCCGGCGGTCGTCGGAAAGCCGCCCCGACGCGTTCGGCCGAGGGCGGAAACCGGATACCAGAGGACATTATGAAGTACATATCTCATTCCATTGTTTCCAGCGCCCACCGGCACCTCGCACAGGCCCTGTTCGTGGCTGCTGCCATCATCTTTTCCACCCTGAGTGGCTCTGCCAGTGCCGCTCCGCCAGAGCAAAAACGAGGTAAATGGGCCGAAGGCCGTATCCTGGTCAAGGGTGTGCCCGGTCTGTCCGACAAGCGGATGGCGCAGATCCTCGAACGCCAGGGTGGCGCGTCCGAGGCGAAGATTCGCGGCGTCGACGTCCATATGGTACGGGTACCGGCCCATGCGGAGGAACGCATGGTCGCCGCGTTGGCGCGCAATCCCCATGTACAGTTTGCCGAGCTGGACATGCTGGTGCCGCCGGGAGAATTCATCCCCGCGGACCCACGCTACAAGGACCAGTGGCATCTTCCGAAAATGGGCACCCCCAGCGCCTGGAACAGTGTATCCGGCGACGGCATCACCATCGCCATCCTGGATACGGGCGTGGATCCCAACCACTTCGACCTTGCCAACAAGTTGCTGCCGGGCTACAACGCGGCGGATGGCGGTAGTGACTGGTTCGATATCCATGGGCATGGCACGGCCGTGGCCGGGGTGGCCGGCGCCATCGCCAACAACGACGCCGGCGTGGCATCGGTGGCCTGGGGCGCTACCCTGCTACCCATCCGGGTAACCAATCGCAGCGATGGCTATGCCTATTTCAGCGACATTGCCCGCGGCCTCACCTGGGCCGCTGACCAGGGCGCACGGGTAGCCAATATCAGCTATGGGGCCACCCCGAGTTACGCCATCTCCAGCGCCGCGCGCTACATGAAGAGCAAGGGTGGCCTGGTGGTGGTCTCCGCCGGCAACTCCGGCACGGACCCTGGCTTTGGCGACAACCCGGACCTGATATCGGTCTCGGCCACCAACAGCACCGACGCCATCACCAGCTGGTCAAGCTATGGAAACTACATCGACGTGGCCGCACCCGGTGCCAGTATCGTCACCACCAAGATGAACAACGCGATCGGAAGCTGGAACGGCACTTCCTTTTCCAGCCCGGCAACCGCTGGTGTAGTGGCCCTGATCATATCGGCCAATCCTCACCTGACACCATCGGAAGTGGAATCCATCCTCGAGTCATCGGCCCTGGATCTGGGCGCTTCCGGTTGGGACAACAAGTTCGGCCATGGGCGGGTCGATGCGGCCGCCGCCGTGCAGCTGGCACTGGCTACGGCCAGCCCGTCCGTGGACGACACCGCGCCCAGCGTCGGTTTCTCGCTGGCAAAGGACAGTCTGGTAGCGGATATGGTCACCATCTCCGTCAACGCCACGGATGATACGGAGGTCAGTGCCGTAGAGCTGTTCGTCAATGGCCAGCTCCTCGGCACGGATACCACGGCCCCCTACCAGTTCAGCTGGGATACCACTGACCATCCGAACGGGACCATCACCCTGGAAGCACATGCCCATGACACGGCAGGCAATACCGCCACGGCCACCCTCACGGTAGTGGTGGACAACCAGGACACCCAGGTCAACCAGGATCCCAATGCGGACACCGAAGCACCGGCGGTATGGTTCCTTACACCCTCCGATGGAGATACGGTGAGCGGCGGTGTCTCCATTAAAATCAACGCCAGCGACAATGTGGGCGTGACCAAGCTGTCCTGTTACGCGAACGGCTCCCAGCTCTCTACCAGGAGTGATGCGACGCGCCTGAGCTGCTACTGGAGCCGTTGGGACACCCGCAAGCTCCCAGACGGCCTGTACAACATCGAAGCGCATGGAGAGGATGCCGCTGGCAATAAAACCGTGCAGACCATAAGCGTGCGGCTCGGCTCGTAGGCTGGCCAGGGTTCCAATACCCAGAAGTCGGAATGGGTCGGCGCGGAAATTCCGCGTCGACCCATTTTCAGTCTCATGCCTGCCGTATACCGGCGACTGCTGGATGCCTTATCCTTCCACAGGCACCAGATCGTAGACCAGCGCCTTTTCCTCTTCCATGCGCCATTTCAGATCAAAATCATATAAACGCATGGCAAACTCCGCTTTCTGTTCCACTCCACCGGCCTGGTAGGCAGGGCGGGGATCGTATTGCAGCAAGGCGGTAATGGTATGACGCAGTTCCGGAAGTCGTTCCCGGTACGACTCGATTACCTCCAGCGCCCGATTTGTGAACAGCACCTCGCATACCGCCTCCGGGGAAGCCGGCGCATACCCGCCCCGTGCATCGGGCAGCGCATCGGCATAGGGCAGGTAGGGCTTTATATCCAGCACGGGAGTGCCGTCCAGCAGGTCACCACCACGGATGTGCAGACGCACCGACCCGGGTACGCATTCGATGGAAGCCAGTTTCACCACGGACAGGCCAATGGGGTTGGGGCGGAACATGGAGCGGCTGGCGAACACCCCCACCCGCTCGTTACCGCCGAGGCGAGGTGGTCGCACTGTGGCCTTCCAACCCTCACGCTGGGCCTGGTGAAACAGGAACAGTACCCAGATGTGGGAAAAGTCGTCCAGACCGCGCACGGCTTCTTCGCGCGCGTAATCGGGATACAGCTCGATGACGCCGGGCACGTCCACCAGGCCGGGCTGGCGCGGGATGCCGAACTTCTGCTTGAAACAGGAACGCACGACGCCGATGGCATCGAAGGAGAAGGAGTCGGGCTGACTCATTTGGCCGGTTTGCGCGAACGCCCGCCCGTCTTGCGCGGCGGCAGACCGGTGTGCTGAGTGAGGATAGCGCCCTTGCCGGTGCGACGCTGGTGGGCCGGCGCCGAGTTCTTGCGCCGCGGCGACCGGTAGGCATCCTGTTCGCGGGGCTGGTCGCGGGGAATGAGCTGCTGTGCGCCATCACCGATGAGATCCTCGCGGCCCATGCGCGTCAGGGCGGCGCGCAACAACGGCCAGTTCTTCGGGTCGTGGTAGCGCAGGAAGGCCTTGTGCAGCTTGCGCTGTTCGGGATCCTTGACGCTTTCCACCGTCTCGCTCTTGTAGCTGATCTTGTGCAGCGGGTTCCTGCCCGAATGGTACATAGCCGTGGCGCTGGCCATGGGTGAAGGATAAAAGGCCTGCACCTGGTCGGCGCGAAAACCATTGCGCTTCAACCACAGGGCCAAGTTGAGCATGTCCTCGTCGCGGGTACCCGGGTGGGCGGCGATGAAATAGGGGATCAGGTACTGTTCCTTGCCGGCCTCCTTGGTGAATTTCTCGAACATGGCCTTGAAGCGGTCATAGGAACCGATGCCCGGCTTCATCATCTTCGACAGGGGACCGTCCTCGGTATGTTCCGGTGCGATCTTGAGATAACCACCCACATGGTGAGTGACCAGCTCACGCACATATTCGGGATCCTGCACCGCCAGGTCGTAGCGCAGCCCCGAGGCGATCAACACCTTCTTCACGCCCGGCAGCCGGCGTGCCTGCCGGTACAGCTCCGTCAGTGCCGAATGATCGGTATCGAGGTTCTGGCAGATGCCCGGGTAGACACAGCTCGGCTTGCGGCAGGCGGCCTCGATTTCGCGGCTCTTGCAGGCGATGCGGTACATATTGGCCGTCGGTCCGCCCAGGTCGGAGATCACCCCGGTAAAGCCCGGAACCTTGTCACGGATCTCCTCGATCTCGTGCAGGATGGAGGCCTGTGAGCGGTTCTGGATGATGCGACCTTCGTGCTCGGTGATGGAGCAGAAGGTGCAGCCACCGAAACAGCCGCGCATGATGTTCACCGAAAAGCGGATCATTTCATAAGCGGGAATCTTCGCACCACCATAGGCAGGGTGCGGCACGCGCGCATAGGGCAGGCCGAAGACATAGTCCATCTCCTCCGTGCTGAGTGGCAACGGCGGCGGATTCAGCCACAGTTCCTGTTCACCGTGGCGTTGCACCAGGGCGCGCGCATTGCCCGGATTGGTCTCCAGGTGCAGCACGCGGTTGGCGTGGGCGTAGAGCACGGCATCGTTGCGCACCTTCTCGAAGGACGGCAGACGGATCACGGTACGGTCACGGTCGCGTTGTGGATGAGGGTGGAAGCGCAACACCTGGGCCCCGCCCTCCGCGTCCGGCGCGCCGTACAGGGCCGCCTCCCGCTGCTGGCGCTGGCACTCGCTCAGTTCACGCGGATTGACATAGGGATTGACGACACGGTCGATCCTGCCGGGACGGTCGATGCGGGTGGAGTCGATCTCCAGCCAGTCCGTCGGCGTGTCGCGGCGCACGAAGGCCGTGCCACGGATATCAGTGATGGTGTCGATCGCTTCGCCGGTGGCCAGGCGATGGGCCAGTTCCACCACCGCCCGTTCGGCATTGCCATACAGCAGCAGATCGGCGGCGGCGTCCAGCAGGATGGAACGGCGCACCTTGTCTTGCCAGTAGTCGTAATGGGCGATGCGGCGCAGCGAGGCCTCGATGCCACCCAGCACGATGGGCACCTCGGGAAAGGCCTCGCGGCAGCGCTGGGCATAGACCAGGGAGCAGCGGTCCGGGCGTTTACCGCCCTCCCCGCCCGGGGTATAGGCATCATCGGAGCGGGGTTTGCGATCCGCCGTGTAGCGGTTGATCATGGAATCCATGTTGCCCGCCGCCACCCCGAAGAACAGGTTGGGTCGGCCCAGGGCCTCGAAGGCGTCCTTCGACTGCCAGTCGGGCTGGGCGATGATGCCCACCCGGAAGCCCTGCGCCTCCAGCAGCCGGCCGATCACGGCCATGCCGAAGGAGGGATGGTCCACGTAGGCATCGCCGGTGACGATGATGATGTCGCAGGAATCCCAGCCCAGCGCATCCATCTCCGTCCGGTTCATGGGCAGGAATGGCGCCGTGCCGAAGCATTCGGCCCAGTACTGTGGGTAATCGAACAGGGCGGTGCGGGGGACGGGAAGGGCTGTGGCTGACATGGGATGATCCGCTTTGCTGGCGCATAGTGTAGCGGAAAACCCGGGGTTCGGGGTAAATGCCGGTATTTTGGTGCGGATTCAGGCGGGTATTTGAACCGCCCGATATGAACCGCCAAGGCGCCAAGAGCGCCAAGAAAACCTTGTTGAACCGCCAAGACGCCAAGGACGCCAAGAAAACCCAAACTTAATTATATCTGTCATTCCGGCATATGCCGGAATGACAGGTTATCCAGGCCTTCCTCACATAAGTTCTTGGCGTCCTTGGCGTCTTGGCGGTTATTTTTTGCCTTTCTTGGCGCTCTTGGCGCCTTGGCGGTTCAAAACGATTTTCAGCCCGCCTTCTTCAGGGAACCCGCCGCCGCCTTGCGCAGGATCTCGGCCTTGTCGGTCTTTTCCCAGGTGAAGTCGGCTTCCTGGCGACCGAAGTGGCCGTTGGTGGCGGTCTTGCGGTAGATGGGCCGCAGCAGGTCCAGCATCTGGACGATGCCCTTGGGACGCAGGTCGAAGTGCTCGGCGATCAGGTCCTCGATCTCGGTTTCCGGGATACGGCCGGTGCCGAAGGTGTCCACGTGGATGGAGACCGGGCGGGCGACGCCGATGGCGTAGGCCACCTGTACCTCGCAGCGGTCGGCCAGGCCGGCGGCGACCACGTTCTTGGCCACGTAGCGTGCCGCGTAGGCGGCGGAACGGTCCACCTTGCTGGGGTCCTTGCCGGAGAAGGCGCCGCCGCCATGACGACCGACACCGCCGTAGGTGTCGACGATGATCTTGCGTCCGGTCAGGCCGCAATCACCCACCGGGCCGCCCACCACGAAGCGTCCGGTCGGGTTGATGAAATACTCGGTCTTGTCGGACAGCATCTCGGCCGGCAGCACGGGTTTGATGATCTCTTCCATCACCGCCTTGCACAGGTCCTCATGACTGATGTCCTCGTCGTGCTGGGTGGACAGCACCACCGCCTCGATGGCCTTGGGGGTATTGCCTTCGTAACGCACCGACACCTGGGACTTGCAGTCCGGACGCAGCCAGGGCAGCTTGCCGCTTTTGCGCACTTCCGCCTGACGAGCGGTGAGCCGGTGCGCGTACTGGATCGGCATGGGCATCAGTTCCTCGGTCTCGTTGGTGGCATAGCCGTACATAAGGCCCTGGTCACCGGCACCCTGGTCCAGGTCCAGACCGGCGCCTTCATCCACACCCTGGGCGATGTCCGGCGACTGCCGGTCGAGGGCGATCAGCACGGCGCAATACTTGCCGTCGAAGCCCATGCGGCCGTCGTTGTAGCCGATGTCCAGGATGGTCTGGCGAATCACGTCGGTGTAATCGACCACGGCATTGGTGGTGATCTCGCCGGAGACCACCGCCATGCCGGTATTGACCATCACTTCGCAAGCAACACGGGCCTTGGGATCCTGCGCCAGAATGGCATCGAGGATGGCATCGGAACAGTTGTCGGCAACCTTGTCTGGATGGCCTTCACCGACGGATTCGGAAGATACGAGATAGCTGCGAGTCATATTAAATCCTCAAAACAAGTTACAAAGAAAGCCCTGCTGATTTCGTCATTCCGGTATTCGCCGGAATGACGATAACGGGTGTGCCGGGCGGATCTGGTTGATTCAGGAGGTCTTGCGGAAGTGCAGAATGCCCCAGGCCAGGTAGCCGGCCTTGCCGGCATCGACCCAGTGCTGCAGGCCGGTGAGCATGCGCTCGACATAGGCTTCGGACACCTTACCGGTCAGGGCCGCGCGTTGCTTCAGCAACTCGGCTCGCACCCGCCCATAGTGACGCACCAGCTGCCCGGTCTGGTCTTCGACACCCACCTCGGTGAGGCCGGCGGCCTTCGCGGCCTGGCGGTAGAAACCGATGGAGCCCAGTGAAGCCAGGTGGATACGGTCCAGCACCGGCTGCAACACACCCTCGGGACAATCATCCGCCTGCATGGGATCGGTAAACAGCAGGTGTCCACCCGGCTTCAACACACGGGCGGCCTCGCGGATGACCTGTTCGCGGTTGGGGCTGTGCAGGATCGCATCCTGGGACCAGACCAGGTCATATTGGGCATCCTGCCCAGGCACGTGCTCGAAATCACCATCCACCACCTCGATGAGGTGATCCAATCCCGCTTCGCGATTCATGACCCGGTCGCGTTCGTTCTCGGCCTCGCTGAGATTGAGGGCAGTGACATGGCAGCCGAAGGTCCGGGCCAGGTAGCGGGCAGCGCCACCATAACCGGCGCCCAGGTCCAGCACACGGGACTCGGCATTCAGCCCCGGCACCTGGCGCGCCATGTATTCCACGGTGCGCCGCGAGGCCGTTGCAATCTCCTCGTCCTCATGCTCGTAGAGACCGATATGAATATCCTCGCCACCCCAGATATGGAAGTAGAAGTTATCGGCATCCTCGCTGTTGTAGTAATCACGAGCGGTACTGACCACCTCGGAATGTACTGTGCTCATTCCTCGTCCTCCCTGGTGAGATAGGATTTTTCCGCCACATGGATGAAGAAATCCGGCTCGCTTTCCCGGTAGGTCTCCTTGAAGTCCCCGTAGGTGGTCACACGCTGGAATCCGACCTCGCGCAACAGCCGTTGCATGTAGGCCTTGCGCAGGGGGAACATGTTGAGGTGGAACTGGGATCCGTCCCCGAAACTGTACTTGAAGCGCGCCAGACTATCGTCCACATGCTCCGGCTCCGCGGAAACATCGTCACCGCAGTAGTAGTACTTGTGGGTGGGCTTGACCTGCTTGTCGAGCAGGGCGTCGTAGTTACGCTGGTCGAGAATGAGGATGCCGTCGTGGCGCAGAGTGGCATAGTACTCTGCCAGGGCCTTGCGGCGATCGTTCTCGTCATGCAAATGCGTAAAGGAGTTACCAAGGCAGATAACAGCATCGTAGAGGTCATGCACATCGCGATTCAGCCAGCGCCAGTCGGCATGTACAGTGCGCAGGATGTGACCACGCTTGCGTGCATTCTCGAATGCCTTGGCCAGCATTACCGGGCTGCCGTCCGCGCTGGTGACCTCGAAGCCGGCTTCCAGCAGGGCCACGGAGTGAAAGCCCGTTCCGGTCGCCACATCGAGCACTTTTTTGGCGCCGAGTTCGCGTAGCTTGTCGATGAAAAAATGGCCTTCCGCCTCGGCACGACCATCCCAGTCGATCAGTTCATCCCATTTTTCCACGAAGGACTTTACGTATTCTTCCTGGTACTTGTCGGTTTCGCGCACTGCGAGGGGATCTTCACCGTAGTCCTGTTCAAGTTTGCTGTTGAGCATAAGTATTTTTCCCATTCTGTTATCGCAGACTGCCAAAAGCAGGAGGCGCTACATGCCGGCTGGGCATGCGCTCTTCATGCCGCAATCGGCACAAATCGTTTTTTCAGGCGATATCTCGTCCAGCCAGTGGCGGACGTGATTCATTATGTTGTGCAGGACGAGCCTGCTGTTCGACAGCACCCTGGCGGGGCTGATGGATTCCGGTCAGGATACCGGAGAGAAATTAAAATTAGGCGCTGAAAAGCGTTTTCCTGGAGAATGCTGCATTCTTGCAGACGGTTGCAAAGGAATGCTTCGGCCTCGCAACATCCTTATACCCTACGGACATTGGCCGCGGATGACAAGTCCGCAGGCTGCCATCCGTGTAGGCGAGATCCGGTTTTTTCAATAAAAAACAGGGAAAAACGGGTAATTTACCGATTTCCATCCGGTGTTCTTGCAGACACGCCTGACGGAATATTTCGATCATGGATTCAAAAACCCATTCCATTCTGCTTCGCATCCGCCTCGGCGAACCAATCGGAGAGAAAATCAATGAAGGCGCGCACCCGGTGCGAGAGGTGGCGGGTGTGAGGATAGAGGGCGTGGGCACTGGTGGCCGGCCACTCGTATTCCGTGAGCAGGGGCAACAGGCGCCCCTCGGCGAGCGAGCGGTGCACGATGAACAGTGGCTGCAGGACGATGCCCTGGCCTTCCAGTGCTGCGCGATGGAGGAAATCCCCGTTGTTGGCCTGCAGGCGTGAAGGTACCCGCACGCTGCCGGCCTTGCCGGCGGCGTTGCGATAGCGCCAGACCCGCGGCTCCGGCACCAGGCTGTAGGTCAGGCAGGCGTGGTGCGCCAATTCCTCGGGCCGCCGGGGCGTACCGGCCCGTTGCAGGTATTCCGGGCTGGCACAGACACAACTGCGAATACGGGCCAGGCGCCGGGCCATCAGGCTGGAGTTTTCCAAGTCGCCGATACGCAACGCGAGATCGAAGCCCTCCGCCAGCAGGTCCACCTGCCGGTCATTGAAATCGAGATCGAATTCCACGCCCGGATTGGCCTGCAGGAAGGCATTGATGGCCGGGCCCAGCTGCAGCAGGCCGAAGGACAGGGGCAATGCCACGCGCAGGTGTCCTTGCAGCTTGCCATGCTCGCGGGAGACCGCCTGCTCCGCTTCCGCCACATCGGCCAGGATGTTCACGCAACGCTCGTACAGGCTGCGTCCCGTGCCGGTGAGATTCATGCGTCGCGTGGTACGGCGGAACAACTGTACACCGAGACGCTCCTCCAGCTCGGAGAGGCGCCGGCTGACAGCGGACTTGGCGATCCCCATGCGGTCGGCGGCAGCGGTGATGCTGCCCGCTTCCACCACCCGGACGAAGGTCTCCATTGATTCAAAACGCATCATCGCCGTGCCCTCGCTCTCAATACAGGAAGATAGCCATTATTGTTCTTATTAACAGAACAATTATTTGACAAAATAGGTATTTATTCTTTTGCTGTCAACAATCAAACTTCCCCACAAGCACCTGTCCCGAGGCAAGAACATGTGGCGCAACAGCCGGCAGCAGTATGGAATCGTCAGTATCACCCTGCACTGGCTGGTGGCCCTGCTGGTCTTCAGCCTGTTCGGCCTGGGCCTGTGGATGGTGGAGCTGGACTATTACCACGGCTGGTACCAGCGGGCGCCGGACCTGCACAAGAGCATCGGCATCACCCTGTTCGGCATCATGGCGCTGCGCTTAGTCTGGCGTTACAGCAACCCGCGTCCCGCCCCACTGGCCTCGCTGGCGAGCTGGGAAAAACGCCTGTCCGGCTGGCTGCATGTTTTCTTTTATCCCCTGCTGTTCGTGCTGATGCTGAGCGGCTACCTGATCTCCACCGCCGACGGCCGCGCCATTGCCGTGTTCGACCTGTTCCGCGTGCCGGCCACGTTGACGGCCATCCCCGACCAGGAGGACGTCGCCGGCCTGGTCCACCAGTGGCTGGCCTACACTTTGATCGGCCTGGTGGCCCTGCATGCCCTGGCGGCCCTGAAACACCACTTTCTCGATCGTGACGGCACGCTCAAGCGCATGCTGCGCGGAAAATCCTGACCTACCCATCACCCACAAGGAGTCACCATGAACCGCAAACCCATCCTCGCCACCCTGTTTGCCGCTGTCCTGGCCCTGCCCGGCCTGGCCCCGGCCGCCGATTACGTCATCGACACGGAAAAGGCCCATGCCTTCATCCAGTTTCGCATCAGCCACCTGGGCTTCAGCTGGCTGCTGGGCCGCTTCAACGAATTCTCCGGCAACTTCACCTACGAGGAAGACAAGCCCGAAGCGACCCGTGTCGAAGTCCGCATCGACCCCGCCAGCATCGACTCCAATCACGCCGAACGTGACCGGCACCTGCGCGGCGAGGACTTCCTCTATACCAGCAAGTATCCCGAGGCTCGTTTCGTGAGCACGGGCTATACCGCAACGGGAGAGGATTCCGGCGTATTGACCGGCAAGCTGACCCTGCGCGGCGTCACGCGCGAGATCGACATCCAGGTGAAACAGATTGGACACGGCCAGGATCCCTGGGGTGGTTATCGTCGTGGTTTCGAGGGCAGCACCACCCTGACGCTCGCCGACTACGGCATCGACTACAACCTTGGACCGGCCGCGCGCCAGGTGGAGATGTTCCTGTCCATCGAAGGCATCCGCCAGTAAAGGGAGAAGGCCCATGACCCCGCGCCCCGTCACACAACTGGTTCGCGCCCTGGAGGTGACCGAAGGGGCGGGGGTCAATGTGCATCGCACCATCGGTACCCCGGCACGTCGTCACCTGGATCCTTTCCTGCTGCTGGACCACTTCAGCAGCGATGATCCCGATGACTACAGCGCCGGCTTTCCCGAACATCCACACCGCGGCTTCAACACCTTCACCTACATGCTCGACGGCCACATGCGCCATGGCGACAGCATGGGCAACCGCGGCGATCTGGGGCCGGGCGGAGCACAATGGATGAAGGCGGCCAGCGGGGTCATCCATTCGGAAATGCCACAACAGATCGACGGCCTGATGCGCGGTTTCCAGTTGTGGATCAACCTGCCGGCCAGTGCCAAGATGAGCGACCCGGAATACCAGGAAATCCGCCCCGAGGGAATACCGGAGATCCAGTCCCCGGGCAGCCGCATCCGCCTGCTGGCCGGTTCGCTTGGTGACCGGCAGGGCCCGGTGCGCGATCCCCACACGGATCCCCTCATCCTCGACCTGTCCCTCGAGGCGGGCGCAAGCCAGAGCTTCGACCTGCCCACCGGCCACACGGCCTTTGTCCATGTGTTCGAGGGCAGCGCTGTCATCGCCGGCACCCCGGTCCCGCGCCAGCACCTGGCCGTGCTTGGTGAAGGCGAAGGCCTGGAAATCCTGGCGGATACACAGGGTCTGCGTGCCCTGGTGGTGGCTGGCCGGCCCATCGGGGAACCCATCGTGCAATACGGACCTTTCGTCATGAACCAGCGCGCGGAGATCGAGCAGGCCATGGCCGACTACCGGGAGGGTCGCCTGGTACGCACCCGGGCCGGTTTTCACAACCGCTAGGCGCCCGATGCCGGTTTCGGCGGAATAGCGCTACGCCTCTTGTGGATTCCCCCGTTACCGGGAGGACACCGGGAATAAAACCTCGGCCTGGCGACTCTAGTCAGCACCATAATCAGGTTGAGGAGAAATACCATGCGAGGATTGATTGCTTTGTTTACAGCTGCCCTGCTGAGCTTCGGTGGCCAGGCCCTGGCGGCCGACAAACAGAAAGTGGCCTACCACATCAATGGCGGCGACGCCCAGCAACAGGCGGCCGCCCTCGGCAACGTCCGCAACCACATCAATGCGATGGGCGCGGATAAGCTGGACATAAAGGTCGTCATGCACGGTGACGGCCTGTCGTTGGTGCTGCTGCCCGAGCACCAGGACAAGACCAAGATGAAGACCGCCAATGCCGACCAGAACATGCAGGCGCGCATCGACGGCCTGAAGATGGACGGCGTGCAGTTCCAGGTCTGTGCCAACACCCTGAAGGGACGCAACATCCCCAAGGAGGCCCTGTATGACTTCAAGGAGGACGACGTCGTGCCATCGGGCGTGGCCCAGCTCAGCATCCTGCAGGAACAGGGTTATACCTACATCAAGCCCTGATCGGACTGCCCTGCTCTGCAGGCAGGGACAGGCTGCAAGGAACCTCGGACCAATTCTTTCCTGTCGTTCCGGCGCATGCCGGAACCCAGGGATACCAAATCATGGATGTCGGCATGCGCCGGCATGACAAATGGTTCGCGGCCCCCTTGAAGCATGTCCCCAGCCGTATTGCACTGCGCTACACTACCCCCATGCAAATCTCCTTGCGCGTTCCCCTGGCCACCTTCCTGCTCGCGTTCCTCATCCCCACCATCCAGGCCGATGAGCTGCGCCATGACTCCCCGATCCTGACCGTCCAGCTCGGCCCACGCACCCCGGAGCAGATCGCCGCCTTCTACGAGGCACGCGGCTTCCAGGCCGACATGATCGAGGTGCTGCGCCAGCAGTGCTATCTCACCGTGTTCATCCATAACAAGAGCCAGGACATCCTCTGGCTGGACCTGCAACACTGGGAGTTCTCCAACGCCGACGGTCCTGTGGCTCGCCTGGATCGGCACCACTGGCGGCAACGCTGGCAGGCCATGGAGATCCCCCTGGCCCACCAGTCGACCTTCCGCTGGACGCTGCTGCCGGAACAGCTGGATTTCCTGCCCGGTGAACGCGAGGGTGGCAATCTCATCCTGCCGCGCCTGGACAAGCCCCTGCGTATCCAGGCGCGCTTCGACACCGGCGCCGATCGCGCCGGCCCGCCGGTGCAACTGGTATTCGATCGCGTGGAGTGCGCCGTCAACCCATGAACCGCCTGTACCTTCTGCTACTGGTCTGCCTGTATCTGGCGCCGGGTTCCCTGCAGGCCGCCGAACCGCCCCTGCCGCCCGGCGTCATCCGCCTGGAACCGTTCCCCGCGCCGGAAACCCGCCTCGACGACCTGGATGGCCAACCCTATGCCCTGGAGGAAGACCGGGGGTCCGTGGTGTTCGTGCATTTCTGGGCCAGCTGGTGCGGCCCGTGCCGCCGCGAAATGCCCGCCATTCAGCGCATGTGGCAACAGATGGAAGGGGAAGGCCTGAAAATCGCCCTGATCAACACCGCCGAGGACGAGGAAACGGTATTCAGCTTTCTCGCCGGCCATGCCCCCGACATCCGCCCCCTCATGGACCGTGACGGCCAGCGCACCGAGGCCTGGCAGCCGCGCGGGCTGCCCGCCACCTACCTGGTGGATCGCGAGGGCCTGGTGCGCTACCAGGTGCTCGGCGGCCGCCCCTGGGATGAACCGGCCTACCTGGACTTCCTGCACCACCTGCTCAAAACACCGCAGGGAACCATTGAATAACCTTGTTATTCCGGCGTATGCCGGGATGGCTGCACGGGTGGTGGTTGGGGATCGGAGTGTGAGCCCAGGGGTCGGGAGCTCGCCGGGTCGCGGCTGAACACCCAGGCGGGCAGCCACTCGGCACCACGCAACAGCCGGTCGAGCAGGCGCCGGGTACCGGCGGCCGCGGTGGATTCGTCGTTGAGCCAGTACCCGAAAGTGGCCAGGTAGATACTGGTCAACACCGTCTCCTCCAGGGCGCGGCTGAGATAGGCGGCTTTACAGTGAGCGGCCTCGCGCCACCACTGTACCGTGCGGCTCACCCGCAACAGGCCGCGTGCCTGTATGTGCACATGGCCCGGCTCCAGGCGACCCTGGATCATCTGCCGGGTCACGCGCCGATGATCGGCCAGGGTATCGAGCCAGACCATGAGCAGGCGGTGCAGACGTTCCCGCAGCGGCAACCGCCCCAGGCCGGGATCGGCACCGGCCTGCAACAGGGCCGCGTCGGCACGATCGAACCAGGCGTCGATCAGATCCTCCTTCTCGCGGAACTCCTGGCGCACCTCGTCCAGTCCGATACCCAGGGCCTCGGCCACCTGGAACAGACGCAAATTTTCCCAGGAGGTCTGGCCCGCCAGTACCAGGGCCGTGTCGAGGATTTGATCCCGCCATGACTGCCGCTGTTTCATCTCGCTGCCCTCCCTGTTCGGACAAGTCTAGCAAACGCACTCGGCCCCACGGAACCTGGCCATGCCACGGATTCCGTTATACTTTTATGCATATGAAATATCTCGCCCTCATCGCGGCGCTGGCTGGCACGCCCGCACTGGCCAGTGATCCGGACGCGACGGACTGGTTCGACCAGGCCGAAGCGGAAGAGGCGCGCCTGCGTGATATCAACACCGGCGTCCTGGAATTCCATTCCAAGGCGCCGGACAGGCGCATCCACCGCCTCTACAACCGCCTGGATATCGGCGCGGACAGCCTGACGAGCGGCTATGTGGACCTGTACCAATGCCACGACAGCCTCGACCCCATCCAGCGGTCCGAAGTCCGCTATCGCTACAAGCACATGAAGGGGTTGCGCCTGGAGACCTGGCAAGGAATGGAGCGGGCCTGGGTGGAGGGTGATTCCGTACAGATGGTCAATGTGGAGGAAGGGGCTCGGCTGTGCATCCGTGCCGAGGTCAGGGTACTGGAAGCCCGGGGTGAAGGTGGGTACCAGTTGCGCAGCGGCCCCTTTCATCGCCGCTTTCTCGACGGCTATTTCCCCATGCAGGTCAGCCTGGATATCCGCTATCCCGAGACCTTGCTGCAGCTCACCCACATGGACCCGCAGCCCCAACCGGGCCTGAAAATATCGCAAGAACGCGACGGCCTGCGCGTGGAAGCCCTGTTCTCCGGCATGCTGACCATGGAGTTCGGCTTTCACGCGCCACCTGTTCGAAACAACCCGGACCGTAACTCCGATTAACACGGCCAAGCGGACGGGGAAGGAATGCCAGGCGTACGATTACGCCGGCAAATCGAAACCGCCTGTGCTCCACCACCTTGCCGACGCAGGCGTCTACACTTTCCTGCCCATGTACCCGGAGCTGCGCGACGAACAGGTGGAATACATCGCCGATGCCATCCGCTCGGTAGCGGGCATTGCCTGACTCCATTCGTGGGTAGGAAGCCATGTGTCATACCTGCCGGCGGGTGTCGGCCGCAGGGATACGGCCGTCAAGCCTATAGGGATATATTCACGGCGTCCCGCCGGCAGGTATGACACATGGCTTCCCCTGACATACTGCCATCACGCCAAGGGGTTGCGGTATGCCCCGTGGCTCGCATGGCCGGGAATGGGGGTATACTGTCCCTAATGGATTCCGGAAGACTGTCATGTCCCCGCCACGCCCCTTGATCATCGATGGCAACCAGGCCGCGGCCCTGGTGGCGCACCGACTCAACGAAGTCATCGCCATCTATCCCATCACCCCGGCCTCGCCCATGGGCGAGTGGGCCGATGAGTGGTCCTCGCGCGGCCAGAAGAATCTCTGGGGCACGGTGCCACGCATCATCGAGATGCAGAGCGAGGGCGGCGCCGCCGGGACCATCCATGGCGCCCTGCAGGCCGGCGCGCTGGCGACGACCTTTACCGCCTCCCAGGGCCTGCTGCTGATGCTGCCCAATATGTACAAGATCGCCGGGGAGTTGACGCCGACGGTATTCCACATTGCCGCCCGTTCCCTGGCCTGCCAGGCCCTGTCCATCTTCGGCGACCACAGCGACGTGATGGCGGCGCGCATGACCGGTTTCGCCCTGCTCTGTGCCAACTCGCCCCAGGAGGTCATGGACTTCGCCCTGCTGGCCCAGGCGGTGAGCCTGGAAAGCCGTATCCCGGTGCTGCACTTCTTCGACGGCTTCCGCACCTCCCACGAACTGGCCAAGCTCATACCCCTCGCCGACGACACCCTGGGCGCCATGGTCGACCCGGACTGGATCGCGGCCCACCGGGCACGCGCCCTGTCCCCCGAGCACCCGGTGCTGCGCGGCAGTTCGCAGAATCCCGACGTCTATTTCCAGGCGCGCGAAACCGTCAATCCCTGTTACCAGGCCTTTCCCGGTCTGTTGCAGGCGGCCATGGACCGCTTCGCCCGGCTCACCGGCCGCCAGTATCGCCTGTACGAATACCATGGCTGCGCGGAACCGGAACGGCTGCTGATTCTCATGGGTTCCGGTGCCGAAACGGCACAGGAGACCCTGGACTGTCTCAACACCCGTGGCGAGCGCCTGGGCCTGATCAAGGTGCGCCTGTACCGCCCCTTCGACGCCGCTGCCCTGCTGGCGGCCATCCCGGAAACTGTACGCGCCATCGCCGTGCTGGACCGCACCAAGGAGCCGGGCGCCGACGGCGAACCGTTGTACAAGGATGTGGTCACCGCCCTCGCGCAGGACCTGGCCGGCGACACACCACGCTTTCGCGTCATGCCGCGTGTCATCGGCGGACGCTACGGCCTGTCCTCCAAGGAATTCACCCCCGGGATGGTCAAGGCCGTGTACGAGGAACTGGCCAGGGCAAGACCCAAGAACCATTTCACCATCGGCATCCATGACGATGTGGGACATACCAGCCTGGACTGGGACGAGGACTTCCGCACCGATGCCCACGCGGACAGCGTCCAGGCGCTGTTCTACGGCCTGGGCAGCGATGGCACCGTCAGCGCCAACAAGAACAGCATCAAGATCATCGGCGAGGCCACCGACCTGCATGCCCAGGGCTATTTCGTCTATGACTCCAAGAAGGCCGGCGCGGTCACCGTCTCGCACTTGCGCTTCGGCCCCAATCCCATCCATTCCACCTACCTGATCGGTGACAACGATGCGGACTTCGTCGCCTGCCACCAGCCCGTTTTCCTGGAACGCTACCCCATGCTGGACAAGGCCGCGCCCGGCGCCGTGTTCCTGCTCAACTCGCCGGCGCCGCCGGACCAGGTCTGGGCCAGCCTGCCGCGGGCCATGCAGGACCAGATCCTCGCCAAGGGCATCCGGCTCTACAGCATCGACGCCTACGCCGTTGCTGAACAGGCCGGCATGGGCAAACGCATCAACACCGTCATGCAGACCTGTTTCTTCGCCATCTCCGGCATCCTCCCGCGCGAACAGGCCATCGACGCCATCAAGGAGGCGGTACGCAAGACCTATGGTCGCAAGGGCAAGCGCATCGTAGAGATCAACTACAAGGCCATCGATGCCAGCCTGGCCGGACTGCACGAGATATCCGTCCCCGATACAGCGGACAGCGATTTCGACATCCCCGCGCCGGTACCGGACACGGCTCCGGCCTTCGTACGCGAAGTCACCGCCGAGATCATCGCCGGGCGCGGCGATCGCATCCCCGTCAGCCGCCTGCCCGCCGATGGCAGCTTCCCGCTCGGTACCGCCGCCTATGAAAAACGTAACCTGGCGCTGGAGATCCCGGTTTGGGATCCGGAGCTCTGTACCCAGTGCGGGAAATGTCCGCTGGTCTGCCCGCACGCCGCCATTCGCAGCAACATCTATCCCGAGGAGGCGCTGGCCGATGCGCCCGAGGGCTTCCTGTCCCATCCCATGCTGGGCAAGGATTTCCCCAAGGGCCTGCGCATCAGCTACCAGGTGGCGCCGGAGGACTGCACCGGCTGCGGCCTGTGCGTGGACATCTGCCCCATCCGCGACAAGTCCAACGCCAGCCGCAAGGCGCTGAACATGGCGCCACAGCCGCCGCTGCGCGAACAGGAGCGGCGCAACTGGAATTTTTTCCTCACCCTGCCCAACTACGACCGGCGCCTGATCAAGACCAACACCCTCAAGGGCTCCATGGCCATGCAGCCCCTGTTCGAGTTCTCCAGCGCCTGTGTCGGCTGCGGCGAGACCCCGTATCTCAAGCTGGCCTCCCAGCTGTTCGGCGACCGCATGGTGGTGGCCAACGCCACCGGCTGTTCGTCCATCTACGGCGGCAACCTGCCCACAACACCCTGGACCGTAAATCAGGAAGGCCGCGGCCCGGCCTGGAACAATTCCCTGTTCGAGGACAATGCCGAATTCGGACTCGGCATCCGCGTGGCCATCGACCAGCAGCGCGCCCAGGCGCGGGAACTGCTGGAGGTTCTGCGCGAGGACCTCGACGGAGAGCTGGTGGAGGCCATCCTGCAGGCCGATGAGCACGACGAGGCCGGCATCCATGAACAGCGCCAGCGCGTGGCCCGCTTGCGCGAGGCTTTGCAGGACCGTGACGAGCCACGCGCACGCAGCCTGCTGCAACTGGCGGAGAACCTGTGCCGCAAGAGTGTCTGGATCGTGGGCGGCGACGGCTGGGCCTACGACATCGGCTACGGCGGCCTCGACCATGTACTGGCCTCGGGTGCCGACCTGAATATCCTGGTGCTGGACACGGAGGTCTATTCCAACACCGGCGGCCAGACCTCCAAGGCCACCCCGCTCGGGGCCGTGGCCAAGTTCTCCGCCGGCGGCAAGCCCACCGGCAAGAAGGACCTGGCCCTGCTGGCCATGGACTACGGGCATGTCTACGTGGCCCACGTGGCCTACGGTGCCAAGGACGTGCAGACCCTGCGCGCCTTCCTGGAGGCCGAGGCCCATCCCGGACCTTCATTGATCATCGCCTACTCACCCTGCATCGCCCATGGCGTGGACCTGTCCCACAACCACCAGCAGCAGGAACTGGCGGTGAAGAGCGGCCACTGGCCCCTGTTCCGCTACCATCCCGCGCGGGCCGCCGAGGGCCGCAATCCCCTGCAGCTGGATTCCGCCGAACCCTCCATCCCCTACCGGAGCTTCGTCGAGACCGAGACCCGCTTCAGCATGTTGTGGCAGACCCATCCCGAGGCGGCCGAGGCCTTCCTGGAGCAGGCCCAGCACGAGGTGCGGCAACGCTATCACCACTACAAGCAATTGGCGGATCTGGACTGGAGCGATGTCGAGAGAAAAGAAGTGAGCCGCCAAGACGCCAAGAACACCAAGAAAGAGGTATGAACCGCCAAGACGCCAAGAAAAACTGTTTTGAGTTAGAGAAACGCTGACTAATTCGTCATTCCCGCCTTCGCGGGAATGACGGGAAGAACATTAATCAGAGCTCCCCAAATAGCGTTCTATGGTTTTTCTTGGCGTCTTGGCGCCTTGGCGGTTCAAAAAATGTTTTCCTGGCGCCCACGGCGTCTTGGCGGTTCAAGAATGTTTTCATCGCAAGTGGAGCACGAACCATGGCGGATCTGAGCACGGAATACCTCGGCCTGCGGCTGGCCAACCCGCTGGTGCCCTCGGCCTCGCCCCTGAGCCGCGACCTGGACACGGCGACACGGCTACGCGATGCCGGTGCGCCGGCGCTGGTGATGTACTCCCTGTTCGAAGAGAAGATCGAGCAGGAGGAGCAACAGCTGGCGCGGTTTCTGCACCAGCAGGGGATCGGCCATGGGGAAGCCGACAGCTTCCATCCCGTACCCGCCGACTACCATAGCTACCTGGACAGTTATCTGGAACAACTGCATCGGCTGAAAACACTCGACATCCCCATCATCGCCAGTCTCAACGGCACCACCCTGGGTGGCTGGGTCGAGTACGGCAAGCTGCTGGAGGAAGCCGGCGCCGATGCCCTGGAACTGAACGTCTATTACATCGCCGCCAACCTGGCGGAATCCAGTCATGATGTGGAACAGCGCTACATCGAACTCCTCCGGCAGCTGCGACAACAGGTATCCCTGCCCATCACCATGAAGCTGTCGTCCCAGTTCAGCTCGCCGCTGAATTTCATCCAGCGCCTGGAGGAGGCGGGAGCCTCCGGGGTAGCGCTGTTCAACCGCTTCTACCTGCCGGACATCGACCTGGACACACTGAAGATCACCCCCACCCTGAATCTGTCCAGCTCCCACGAGTCACTGCTGCGGGTACGTTGGACGGCGCTATTACACGGCCGGGTCAATCTTTCCCTGGCGGTCACAGGTGGTTTTCACACCGCCGAGGACATGCTCAAGGCCTTGCTGGCCGGCGCCGACGTCACCCACCTGTGCAGCGCCCTGCTGGAACAGGGTCCGCAACACCTGGCACGGGTACTGGAGGATATGCAGCACTGGCTGGACGAGCACGAATACGAATCGGTGCGCCAGCTCAAAGGCAGCCTGAGTCAGCAGCACGCCATCGACCCCGCCGCGTACGAACGGGTCAACTACATCAGCGTGCTGGACAACTACACCCCGCCGCCAGGTGTACTGCGCTGATGCCGTTGACCGCCGCGCAACAAGAGCTGATCCGCGACCTCACCGCCGCCCGCATCGCGGAGGCCGCGCGCCTGTACCAGCAGGCCTTCGCGCCCATCCCCGTGCACTTTGATCTGCGCGGCCGCGCCGCGGGCCAGTTCCGTTTCCGTTGCCAGGGCAGGCAGCGGGAATATGCCATCCGCTACAATCCCTGGGTATTCGCGGCCGACCTGGCCCATCATCAGTCCGATACCGTGGCCCACGAGGTCGCCCACTACATCGTGCACCTGCGGCACCCGGGCGCAAAGCCTCATGGCCGGGAATGGAAGGCCCTGATGCGCCAGTTCGGCGCCACGCCGAGGGCCTGCACCCCCTACGACCTGACCGGGGTCCCGCTGCGCCAGCAGGGACGGTATACCTATCGCTGCGCCTGCCCGGACCGGCTCCATGCCCTGAGCACCACCCGTCACCGGCGTGTGTTACAGGGTACCCGGTACCTGTGCCGCAGCTGCAAATCCAGTCTGCAAAACATCGACATCGGGGTCAGGTCTTGCAATCCAACATCACGGGAAACAGGTGGGACAGAATGACCTGCTTTCGGAATGTTGGATTGCAAGACCTGACCCCGGGAATCTCTGCCATGGATCGCTCATGAAGATACTGACCAGCCTGCTGGTGCTGATCGCGTTCACCCTGGCGGTACTGTTCTGGGCAAGACCCCCGCAAACCCCTGAGCCACGAACCGTGGAGGGCCTGCCCTGGCAGGTCGAGGTACTGGAGGATGGCAGCAGCCGGGTATTCGATCTCACCCTGGGACGTGACACCCTGGGACGTGACACCCTGGGGGATGTCCTGGCTCGCCTGGGGCCCGACATGGAACTGGCCATCATCGTTGCCGGCGATGGACCCGAATCCCTGGAGATGTACTACAGTCGTTATACCGCCGGGGTGCTGACCGGCAAGCTGGTACTCAGCGGCGAGCTGGACGCTGCCACCCTGGCGGAAATGCGGGAACGTTCCGGACTGCCTCGCTACCTGGACAGTGGCGCGCGCAAGTATCATCTGCAGCGCGAAGACCTGGTACGAGCCCATGCAGCGCCCTTGCAGAGTATCACCTTCATCCCCGATGCCCGCCTGGATGAGGACATCGCCATTCGGCGTTTCGGGCCGCCAGCGGAAATCGTTCGCCGAGGCGAGACCACGACCCACCTGCTCTATCCCCACCTGGGCCTGGACCTGATGCTCAACGAGGGCCATCGTGACGTACTGCAATACGTGGCGCCGGCCGACTTCGATCGTCTGCGCGATCCTTTGCTGGAATAAACCTTCTGCAGCCGGTGCAGCACGCAGACATCCGCCGATGTTTTTGGGATAATGGGCTACGTTTCTCCAACAGTTGCATAAAAAATGCCAGGCATTACGAAGTGGCTTGAATTGAACCGTCCAGGCTGCCTGTCGCTGGAATTCACCAGAAGTGTATTTCCCCCGATACATGATTTGCGTCACCCCGGCGTACGCCGGAAGCCAGCTGCGCCGGAATGACGATGATGGAACCGACGCTGCAAAGTCGTAACGTGCGGGAATTTGTTCCCGGCCAACGCTGGATCAGCGGTGCCGAATTGCAGATGGGCCTGGGTACCGTGCTGTGCAGTGACCGGCGCACCGTCACCATCCTGTTCCTGGCCACCGGCGAGACCCGCACCTATGCCAAGCAGGGTGCGCCCCTGGCGCGCGCGGAGTTCTTCCCGGGAGATTGCGTGCCCAGCCACGAGGGCTGGCAACTGCGCATCGCCTCGGTACGGGAAGAAAACGGGCTGCTGATCTACAGCGGCCATGACGAACAAGGCAGGCCCGCCGAGTTGCCGGAAGGTGAACTCAGCAATTTTATCCAGCTGAGCCGCCCCGGCGAACGCCTGTTCAACGGCCAGATCGACAGCGATGCCTGGTTCATCCTGCGCGACCTGGCCCAGGAAGCGCGGCAACGTCTCAGCCGCTCCGATCTGCGCGGCCTCTGCGGAGGGCGCACCAGCCTTCTACCCCACCAGCTCTACATCGCCCACGAGGTGGCAAATCGCTATGCGCCACGGGTGCTGCTGGCCGACGAGGTGGGCCTGGGCAAGACCATCGAGGCCGGCATGATCCTGCACCAGCAGCTCATTACCGAGCGTGCCCGGCGCGTGCTGATCCTGGTTCCGGAAAGCCTCCTGCACCAGTGGCTGGTGGAGATGCTGCGCCGCTTCAACCTGTTCTTCCGCATCTTCGATGAGGAACGCTGCCACGCCCTCGAAGCGGAGGATCCCGGCTGTAATCCCTTCCACGCCGAACAACTGGTGCTCTGTGACCTGGACTTCCTGGCACGCGATCCCGCACGCCTCGCGCAGGCCACCACGGGCGACTGGGACCTGCTGGTGGTGGACGAGGCCCATCACCTGCACTGGTCACCGACGCAGAGCAGTCCGGAATACGACTGCGTGGCGCGGCTGGCCGCCGCCATCCGTGGTGTGCTGCTGCTCACCGCCACACCCGAGCAGCTTGGCAAGGAAAGTCACTTCGCCCGCCTGCGCCTGCTGGATCCCGATCGTTTTTCCGACATCGACCGCTACCTGGCCGAAGAGCAGGGCTACGAACCCATCGCCCGGGCCGTGGAAGATCTGCTGGGCAGTGAACAACCGGACGCGGCCAGTCTGGCGACCCTGCGCGCCACCCTCGCCGAGGGCGACAACCAGCCTCTGCTCGATCGACTGCTTGATCCCGGCACCTGTCCAGCGGAACGGGAGCAGGCCCGCGAAGGCCTGGTGGAACACCTGCTCGACCGTCACGGCACCGGCCGCATCCTGTTCCGCAACACCCGCGCAGCCATCCGGGGCTTCCCCGAACGACAGCTGCACGCCTGGCCCCTGCCCTTGCCGGCGGCCTACCGCGGTGACGATCCGCTACGGCCACTGACGACCCTGCCGCACCCTGAACGCCATTACCAGGAGCAGCAGGGGCAGCCGCACTGGACCCGCATCGATCCCCGCATGGATTGGTTGTGCACCCAGGCCGAGCGACTGCGGGGCCACAAGGTCCTGGTGATCACCGCCACGGCGGCCACGGCCCTGGAGATCGCCACCGCCCTGCGTGAACGCAGCGGCCTCCAGGCCGCCGTCTTCCATGAAGGCATGAGCATCGTCGAACGAGACCGGGCGGCAGCCGGGTTCGCCGATGCCGAACAGGGCTGTCCCCTGCTGGTCTGCTCCGAGATCGGCAGCGAGGGGCGCAACTTCCAGTTCGCCCAGCACCTGGTCCTGTTCGACCTGCCCCTGCATCCGGATCTGCTGGAACAGCGCATCGGCCGCCTCGACCGCATCGGCCAGGGCGGCAACATTCATCTGCATGTACCCTATCTGCAGGACAGTGCCCAGGCGCTGCTATTGCGCTGGTATCACGAAGGGCTGGATGCCTTTCTTCATACCTGCCCGACCGGCGCGGCGATCTACGCGACCCTGGAAGCGGCACTGCATGAGGCCCTGCGTCATCCTGACCAGGATGCCGATACGCTCATCGAAAGCACACGTCAGCAGCGCATCGTACTTGCCGAGGCCATGCAGCGGGGTCGCGACCGCCTGCTGGAATACCAGTCCTGCCGGCCAAAGGTCGCCCAGGCGCTACAGGCCCGCGCCGAGCGGGAGGATGCCCACTCCAACCTCGCATTCTTCATGGATGCCGTCTTCGATGCCTTCGGGGTACAGGTCGAGGCACACAGCCAGGAACGCTTCATTCTCCAGCCCGGCGAACAGATGAGCGGAAATTTTCCCGGCCTGCCGGAAGATGGCCTGACCATCACCTATTCCCGCGCTGCTGCGCTCGCCAACGAGGATGTGCAATTCCTCACCTGGGACCACCCCATGGTGAACGCCGCCCTGGATCTGGTGCTGAGCCAGGAATTCGGAAATTGTTCCCTCAGCGCCCTGCGTTATCCAAGAGTCAAACCCGGCACCCTGCTGGTGGAGTGCCACTACCTGCTGGAATCCGGCGCCCGCGCCGAACTGCAATCCAGCCGCTACCTGCCGCCTACCCGGTTGCGGGTGGTCCTGGACGAACAGGGCCGCACCCACCAGGACAGCATGGGGAGCGCCTACATCGAGGCCAACCAGACGCCCGTGGAACGGGAAATCGCCTTCAAGATCGTGCGCGTCAAACAGGCTGAACTGCGCCGCATGATTGCAGTTGCCCAGGAACAGGCCAACCATGAAGTGCCTGCCCTGCTAATGGAAGCACAGCGCCAGGGCTCCAACATCCTCGTGGGCGAGATCCAGCGCCTCCAGGCCCTGCGTCAACTGAATCCCAACGTGCGCGAAGAGGAGATCGTCTTCTTCGAGAATCAGCTGGAGGCGCTCATGAGTGCCTTATCCGCCACCCGACTGCGCCTGGATGCGCTGCGGGTGATGGTGGCGACCTGAGCAACAGGCTCGCGAGGTCAGCTTGCCACCGGGCGCGTCAGAATCATGAAGGCGTAAGGCTCCAACTCCAGGGCGTGAGTAGCCACGATGGTGCGTCCGGCCACCAGGTCCACCACGCTCTTGCGCAAGCCCAGCAGCCGAAGGCGGCGGCCTTCCAGGGTCTGCGCATGCTCGGAGAAATTGGCAAGTACGAGCACGCTGTGATCACCATTGGTACGGAAATAGCCGAACACATGATCACTTCCGGTGGAAACGATCTCCGTATCGCCGCGATCAAAGGCCAGGTTTTGCTGCCGGATGCGAATCAGGCGCAGCAGCCCCTGATGGATCCTGCCCGGCACCGTATCCGAATCGCGACGCTGCTCGGCACGCCCCCAGTCGAAGTCCGCTCGATGCAGCCAACGGGTATCGCCGATCTTGTTGACATCCTGCTCATAGGCATAGTCATTGAGCATGCCGATTTCATCCCCAAGATAGAGTAGCGGGATACCACCGATGGTGAGGATCACGCCATGCAGCAGGTGGATACGACGGATGGCCAGCTCGATGGACGCTTCATCCTCCTCTTCCAGCGCCTGCTCCAGGCCTGCCAGGGAAGCACAACTACCGGAGATGCGAGCTTCCCCCGTAACCCTGTCTTCCTGAAAGGGCACACCGCGGGCGAAGCTGCCTGGAAACCGACCGGTATAGAATTCGGTGAGAAAGCGTCGGTGGGCAGCCGGTTCCAGACCCAACTCGATCACATCGTCGTTGGAAAAGGCGAAGCCGATGTCATCATGGCAACGCACATAATTCACCCAGGAACAGCCCGCGGGGATACTGAAGCGTTTTTCCATGGCGTGCCTGAGAATGCGCACCTTGCGGGTGGCCAGTGAATTCCACAGCAATGCCATGAGCTGCGGATTGTAGGACAGCTGGCATTCATCCTCGCTGATGTATTTCCGCACCTCGTCCGGGTGCACGATGGCCTCGGACTTGAACAGCATGGCCGGGGCGGCGATGCGCACCAGCGCGTTGAATGCCTTGAGCACCACGTGCGCCTCGGGCAGGTTCTGGCTGCTGGTTCCCAGGCGCTTCCAGACAAAGGCGACCGCGTCCATACGCAGAATTTCCACTCCCTGGTTGGCGAGGAACAGCATCTCCTCCAGCATGCGGTTGAACACCGCCGGGTTCTCGTAGTTCAAATCCCACTGATAATTGTGGAAGCTCGTCCACACCCATTTTTTCAGCCGGTTGCGGTAGGTGAAGGAACCTGGATGTTCATCAGGAAACACCGGCACCAGGGTGCGTTCGTAGGCATCGGGTTCGCTTCGATCCGGAAACATGCGGTAATAGGACTGGTACTCTGCATCACCTGCCAAGGCTTTCCGCGCCCAGTCGTGCTCATCGGAGGTATGGTTGAAGACAAAATCCATGCACAGGGACAAGCCGTGATGGCGTAATTCGGAAGCCAACTCCGCCAGGTCTTCCATGGTTCCGAGTCGCGGATTCAACTCACGGTAGCTGGATACGGCATAACCGCCGTCATTGTCACCCTCGGGAACCTTGTAGAGAGGCATGAGGTGCAGGTAGTTGACTCCCAGTTCCAGCAAATAGGGAATACGCCCGCGCAGATCCCGAAGGTCTTCCGCGAAGCGATCCGCATAACACATGGCACCAAGCATACGCTGCGACTGGTGCCAATGGGGATCGGTCTCGCGCAGGGCATCGAGGGCTTTCAATTCCGCGGGGCGCTCGTGCCATGCCTCCGTGGCCGAGGTCAGGATGCTGTCCAGATGATAGAAGAAATCGTACTGGCGGCCATACAGCTGATACAGGCAGGTAAACAGACACGGGAAATGCTCGCGCAGGCGCTGCAGGTACCCCTGCCAGGCATCGGTCTCTACCTGCGCGGCAAAGCGCGCCTCCAGGCGGGGCAGAAGCCGCTGCAGTGAAGCAGCGGCCTGTTTTTGGTACCAATCTGTATCATTCATCTGGAACATAAGCGTAAATTGGGGTCAGGTCTTGCAATCCAGCACGGCGTGGGCGATGAC